>NZ_DATJDZ010000013.1:0-1814 GCF_035497195.1 Asticcacaulis sp. | reverse complement strand
GGCGCCCGAACTGAGCCGCGGTACCGATTTGACCCCGGCAGAACAGTTCTGGGTTATAAAGCACGGCATCAAGCTGACCGCGATGCCGGCCTGGGGGCTAACCCACAACGATACGCTGATCTGGGATATGGTCGCCTTTCTGCACAAGCTGCCCACACTTTCCCCGGCTCAATACGCGGCGGCCGCGAAGAGCGCGCCGGAAGATCATGACGAGATGATGAAGGAAATGCACATGCACGGTGAAGAGTCCGGACATCACAAAGATTAGAGATCCCGGAGCAAATGGTTGCCAATCAGAAGGGGCAATTCCGCCCCATAAAGGAGAAAGCCATGAAAACCTTTGCGGCACTGGTAACTGTATCGGCCTTAATGATCGGCGGAACGCCGGTTTTTGCGGCCGATCAAGGCATGAACGGCATGTCGGACATGCACAGCATGCAAGACATGAGCATGCACAAGACGATGGGCATGCACAAAATGCCGGCAACCGTCAGCGCAATCGACGCCACAAGCGGTATTGTGGATGTCGACGCCGAAGGGATGAAGCTCAAGGTTCATTTCCCACCATCATCTCTGACAAGCGTCAAGGCCGGTGACAAGATCACCCTGCATCTGGGCTTCACTAAACCCTGACGTTAAGCCAGCCTCTCGTCTAACTGGCGACGCTTTGGGTGGGAGGCGCCGCCAGGGGCGTTCAGGCTGGCCACGCCGTGATAGTGTGGGCGGCGCGCAATGAGCAATTCCATGCTTGACCGTTCCCATATTGCATGGCGAGGCGCCCCTTTAGCGCTCGCGTCTGCACTTCTGTTTGGCGCGAGCGTCCCGCTTGCCAAGCCGCTACTGAACGAACTAGGCCCATGGTTGCTGGCTGGCCTTCTTTATTTAGGATCCGGACTGGGGCTGGCGGCGCTCGAACTTTTCCGTCGGCTCTTTCGCGGACGATCTCCCGAAGCGCCATTGCGGCGGGCAGATTTGAAATGGCTGGCTCTGGCGACCGTCTCCGGCGGCTTGGTGGGGCCAGTCCTGCTCATGACCGGCCTTGCCGTCACAAAAGCCTCGACAGCCGCTCTCCTGCTGAATCTCGAAGGTCTCGCAACCATGGCGATTGCCTGGATCGTGTTTCGCGAGAATGTCGACAGACGTCTGTTGATCGGTGCATTCGCCATTCTTGCCGGAGCGATCTTGCTGTCATGGCAGGCAGGCGCTGCCGGGTTCGGATTTGGCGCTCTGGCGATTGCCGGAGCGTGCGTTGCGTGGGGCATCGACAACAATTTGACCCGTAAGATCAGCGGTTCGAGCCCTGTCCAGATTGCGATGGTCAAGGGGTTGGTTGCTGGCACTGTGAATGTCGCCATTTCGTTCTGGATAGGCGCAAAGCCTGTGAGCTGGGCAATACTTGGTGCCGCCGGATCGATCGGGTTCCTAGGCTATGGCGTCAGCCTCGTCCTGTTTGTGCTTGGTCTTCGCCATCTGGGGACAGCCCGCACAAGCGCCTATTTCTCGACCGCGCCGTTTATGGGAGCGGCGATCGCAATCGCGATGTTCCACGAGCCCCTCACGGTGCGGCTTCTGATTGCGGCACTGCTAATGGGCGTTGGAGTCTATTTCCATCTGACCGAAGTCCACCAGCACGAGCACACGCACGATGCCTTGGAACATGAACACCGACATGTCCACGACGAACACCACCAGCATTCACACGCCGCCGACGATCCCAAGGGCGAGCCACATACGCATTGGCACCAACACTCACCCTTGACCCATGCACATCCACACTATCCGGATTTGCACCACAGGCATCGGCATTGAAACGG
>NZ_DATJDZ010000012.1:0-1522 GCF_035497195.1 Asticcacaulis sp. | reverse complement strand
CTTCGTCGCGTTCGGCGGGCTGCCGCCGCTGAAATACGGCATGGCGATCGGCTATACGACGATGCTGATTGCGCTGAGCGCGGTGTTCGTGGGGATCAAGCGGCACCGGGACGTCGACCGGGGCGGGGTGATCGGGTTCTGGCCGGCGCTCGGGGTCGGGCTGGGCGTCAGCTTTATTGCCGGGATTTTCTACGTGGTCGCGTGGGAGGCGGTGCAGGCGATGACCCACATGGATTTCGCCACCTCTTATTCGAACGCGATCATCGCGAGCGAGAAGGCGAAGGGCGCGAGTGCCGAGGCGCTGGCGAAGCTGAGCACCGACATGGCGGCGTTCAAGGTCCAGTACGCCGACCCGATGTTCCGCCTGCCGATGACCTTCGTGGAGATCTTCCCGGTCGGCGTGCTGGTGTCGCTGGTCTCGGCGGGACTGCTGCGCAACAGCCGGTTCCTGCCCGCGCGGCGGGGTTGAAGCGCTTCGATGGCGGCTTGGGGCTTCATCAACCCCGCGATTTCCTTCTCGGGGACGACGTCCATAGCTCGATCCACGCGCCGACACCGGCCAGGCTACCTCCGTCTTGTCGTTACGTACGCCGACGTACCTGTCGTGGAGGTTGCAGGTCGGGTCGCAATGTCCGGGGACGAATTTCAGCCTTTCGTTGATGCGGAGAAGGCCTCGCTTGTCCTCGATACGCCGTGTTCGTCCAAGACAGGGCCAGGGTCGCTTGGCACAGGCGAGGTGGTGAACCTGCCCCCCGTTCCTGCAAGGCTGCAAGGTGCACGTGGGCGAGCACGCCGTCCCCAACATCGCGCCGGCCCGGTTGACGGCGAGAGCGTCGCCAGCCGGTCGATTACCAGTCCATTCAATAGTTGACGATGCCGGATGCCGAGCGTAGCTTCCGCGTTGCTGCATATCCATGCAGCTTTGTCAAGGAGATGAACTGTGAAACGCATCACGATACTAATCATGTCGTTGTTGATGTTTGCGGTTACCGCCTCGGTATTTGCGCAGGAGGCCAAGCCCTACAAGGAGGGCGGGGTTACTGAAGTCAGCTTCATCAAGGTCAAGCCAGGGCAGTTCAACAACTACCTGAAATTCCTGGACGGGGCCTACAAGGCGAACATGGAAGCGATGAAGAAGGCGGGCCTGATCACCGGCTATGCCGTCTATAGTTCGCAAGCGCGTTCGCCGAGCGATGCCGATCTGATTCTGACCGTCACCTACCCGAACATGGCTGCACTCGATCGATCCGATGAGGCCGATGCCATCTCAGTCAAGGTGCTGGGTTCCTTGGACAGCCAGGCCAAGGCCAGCGCGGATCGGGAGTCGATGCGTGAATTGCTGGGTAGTCAGCTTACGCGGGAGTTGATCCTGAAATAGCGATTGATGCAGGATACGCGTGATATGCGTTCGGCCTGTCTTGTCTCATTTGATTGGATTGCGTGTCGGCTCATGGCAGCGCATCGATCGCGCTGCTTTATTTGGTTCCTTGAGTGGCTGAAGGTTTGCAGGGTTTCGCAAAAA
>NZ_DATJDZ010000011.1:0-176124 GCF_035497195.1 Asticcacaulis sp. | reverse complement strand
ATGATGCGCTTGAAATGGCAGTCGCCGAAGATCAGGCTTTTCAGCACCATCGTCGCTTCCATAATGTTGGGCGCATTGATCTGGCCCTTGTCATGGGCGGTCTGCAACAGCGCGGTCAGGTTGGAACGTCCCTGACTCTGGATGACATTGTGAAACATCTCGGCCAGTTGCGGATTACGATAGCTTTCCTCGACAACCAGTTGGAAGGTGCGGATCGCCTCATCCGACATGACCGCCGTCAGCAGTTCGCGGCCCATGACGCTCAGCGTCGTGCGCAGATCCTCGGTGCCGGTGTGGGCCAGGAACAGGTCGGCCATCTGCCCGCACTGTTCACGGATAATGGCCTCGAACAGGTCTTCCTTGCTGTTGAAATAGGCATAGAGGGTCGCTTTCGAACCACCCAGGCGGCTCGATATCATCGACATGCTGGCGCCGGCGTAACCGACCTCGTAAAAGACGCTGCGCGCTACCTGAATGATGCGTTCGCGGCGTTGATCCTTGAAAGAGGGGGGATCCTTGAAAGAGGGGGGATCTTTAAAAGTTGGGGCGTCCCGCATGGTTTTTGTTGGCATTTCCATAAAAAATTGTACCATACTGTACAGTTAGCGCTTGACTCATTTTGAAGTGTAGCGCAAATAAACCGAACTGTACAGTACGGTTCACCTTTTTGTGTTTCAGGACCTCCTCCCGATGCCCTCCCCTAAGACCTTTAACGCGCCGGTTTTCGCGCCCGCTTTCCTGAAAAAAGCGGCCAGCCTGAGCACGCTCGCCATCGCGGCCGCCCTGCTGGCCAACTGCGCCTCAGTGCCCGATTCCCAGACCATCGCGCCACGCACCGATCTGGCCGCCACGCAGAGCCTGCCGTCTGAGAATGGACCCAATGCCGGTCAGTGGCCGTCGCAGGACTGGTGGAAAGGTTTCAATGATCCGCAGCTCAACGCCCTGATCGACGAAGCCTTCGCCAATTCGCCCGATATCCAGACCGCCGACGCCCGCCTGTTGAAGGCCGTCGCCAGCAGCGACCAGATTGCTGAGTCACTCAAGCCCAGCCTGTCATTCAACGGCTCGATCACCGAAACGCAGTCCAGCCTGAATATGGGCTATCCGGCCGCTTTCCGTGATTTCCTGCCGAAGGGCTATCATCCGCTGACCCGCGCCACCATCGGGGCCAACTATGATCTCGGTCTGTGGGGCAAGGCGAAGGCCGCCCGCAAAGGCGCCTTCGCCCAGGGCAAGGGCGCCGAGGTCGAAAGCATCGCCGCCCGCCAGGATATCGCTGTCGCCGTCGCCCGCGCCTATGTCGAACTCGACCGGCTGTATCAGCAACGCGACGATCTCGCCTCGGTCAAGGCCAACAGCGACTCCCGCCTGCACCTGATGCAGGCCCGCGCTGCCCACAATCTGGAACCGAAGGACTCGATCCTGACGAATCAGGACGATCAGGCCCGCCTGGCCGCCCGGCTGTCTGGCGCCGAGGCCGCCATAAAATTGCAAAACAACCTGATCTCCGCCCTTGTCGGCGCCGGTCCGGATCGCGGCCTGACGATCCAGCGTCCCAACCTCGCCCCGGTCGAATTCGCTTCCCTGCCCGCCGATGCCAGCCTCAACCTGCTCGGCCGCCGCCCGGACGTCGAAGCGGCCCGTTTGATGGTGGAAGCCCAAGCGCAGAACGTCAAATACACCAAGGCCGGCTTTTACCCCGACGTGAAATTCAACGCCGACTGGGGTATCCAGACGCTGGATTTCGAAGGCCTGACCCGACACGATTCGATCATCGGCGATATCGGCCCGGCCATCAGCCTGCCGCTATTTGCACAAGGCCGTCTGCGCGCCCAGTATCGCGGCGCCGAAGCTGATTACAACTCGGCGGTCGCCAACTACAACAAGGCGCTGGTCACCGCCCTGCATCAGGTCTCCGACGCCGCGATCAACACGAAATCGACGGCCGACCAGATCGGCGAGGCGAAAACCCGCGTCGACAGTGCGAAACAGGCCTATGACCTCGTTAATTTGCGCGTCCAGCGCAACCTGTCCAGCAAGCTTGACCTGATCGACGCACAGGTCAAGCTGACCTCCGCCGAACTCGACCTGTCCGACCTGACCGCCCAGGCCTATAACAACCGCATCAGCCTCATCGCCGCTCTCGGCGGCGGCTTTCAATCGAATTAAGCACGAAGTTCAGCATCATGCCCGATCAGTCCTCCCCCTCGGCTACCGCCGCCACTGCCGCCACCGCCAAGCCCGTTAATTCCAAGGCGCGCGGCCCGCTCTTCCTCATCTTCGGCGGCGTGATTGTTCTCGCCGGCCTCGCCTTCGGCGCCTACACCCTGATCGAGGGCGGCAAGTCGGTCGAAACCGACAACGCCTATGTCGAGGCCTCGACCGCCTCGATCACGCCGCTGGTCTCGGCCTCGGTGAAACAGGCCGATATCTACGAGACCAAGCCGGTCAAGGCCGGCGACGTGCTCGTCGTGCTCGATGACACCGACGCGAAACTGGCCCTCGCCGCCGCCCAGGCCCAGCTCGATCAGGTTATCCGCCAGGTCGGCACCTATTACGAAAACGACGCCACCCTGAAAGCCCAGGCCGATGCCAGCGCCGCCCAGGTCAATAACGCCCAGGCGACCTATGCCCAGGCGGTGAAGTCATATAACGACCGCAAGGCCTTGGTCGAATCCGGCGCTGTTTCCGGCGAAGACCTGCAAAACGCCAAAACGGCGGTGGATCAGGCCCAGGCCGCGCTCGCCACCACCAAGGCACAGGCACAGGCCGCCATCGGCCAGCGGGCGTCGAATACCGCCCTGATCTCCGGCGTCGCCGTGGCGGAAAATCCGCAGGTCGTCGCGGCCCGCGTCAAGGTCGAACAGGCCCAGCTTGATCTCGACCGCACCGTCATCCGTTCGCCGATCACCGGTATCGTCTCGCGCAATACGGTCGAGGTCGGCCAGCGCGTCCAGGTCGGCCAGGCTTTGATGAGCATCGTGCCGATCGAAAACGCCTATGTGAACGCCAACTTCAAGGAAGTGCAGCTCAAGAAGGTCCATATCGGCCAGCCGGTCATGCTGACCGCCGACACCTACGGTTCGAGCGTCAAGTTCCACGGCAAGGTTTCCGGCCTCAGCGGCGGCACCGGCTCTTCGATGGCCATCATTCCGGCGCAGAACGCCACCGGCAACTGGATCAAGGTGGTCCAGCGCCTGCCCGTCCGCATCTCGCTCGATCCGACCGAACTGAAGCAACATCCATTGCGCGTCGGCATGAGCATGAAGGCCACGATCAGCATTAAAGAGTAACTCCGAACGTCTGCGTTCTTTTTGTCTGCCAACCCCCTCACCCTGGCCCTCTCCCCGGCATTTGAGTTGCGCTACCACTGCGCTGCTTGAGCGCTCTGGGAGAGGGGATAGAGAGAGTGCGCCCTGGATTTCAGCTTATTCTTGATAAGTCGAAAATCAGAGTTTGCTGAATCACCGCTAAAACCGCCTCTCCCCATCTGAGGGGAAGGGTTGGGGTGAGGTGAGGGGTTTTATCCAATCCCACCGTCATCGGAAAGTTGCGTCCCATGTCCGCTTCAGCTACCGCCGATACCTACAAAGACCCCGTACCGCTCACCGGCATCACGCTGTGGCTATGCGGCATCCTGCTGGCCATGGCCAATTTCGTGGCCATTCTCGATGTCTCCATCGCCAATGTCTCGGTGCCCAATATCGCCGGGGCGCTCGGCGTCTCGACCTCGCAGGGCACCTGGGTCATCACCTCCTATGCCGTCGCCGAGGCCATCGCCGTGCCGCTGACCGGCTGGCTGGCCATGCGCTTCGGCACCGTCCGCGTCTTCTCCGTCGCCCTGATCGGCTTCGGCATCGCCTCCTTCCTGTGCGGCATCTCGCCGTCGCTGGAAATCCTCGTCATGGCGCGCATCATGCAGGGCTTCTGCGGCGGACCACTGATGCCGCTGTCGCAAACCCTGCTGCTGACCATTTTCCCCAAGAAGCTGCAACCGGCCGCAATGGGCATCTGGGCCATCACCACCCTGGTCGCGCCCGTCGCCGGGCCGATGCTCGGCGGCACCCTGTGCGATAATTTCGGCTGGGGATCGATCTTCCTCGTCAACGTGCCCGTCGCCATCGGCGCCGGCTTCCTCGTCTGGCGCGTGCTGTTCAGCCAGGAAACCAAGACCACCAAGGCACGCGTCGATACGGTCGGCCTCGGCCTGCTGGTCGTGTGGGTCGGTGCGCTGCAACTGATGCTCGACCTCGGCAAGGAAAACGAGTGGTTCTCCTCGCCCCTGATCGTCACCCTCGGCCTCGTCGCCTTGCTCGGTTTCATCGCCTTCCTGATCTGGGAACTGACCGATTCAAATCCGATCGTCGATCTGCGCGTCTTCCGTTACCGAAGCTTCTCCATCGGCATGGTCTGCATGGCGCTGATGATCGGCTCCTTCTTCGCCATCAATGTCATCGGACCGCTGTGGCTGCAAAATAACCTCGGCTGGACAGCCTCCTGGGCCGGCAACGCCACCGGCATGGTGGGCGTGCTCGCCATATTCGCCGCGCCCATCGCCGCGCAGCTTGCGGTCAAGGTCGATCCGCGCCGGCTTATCTTCTTAGGCGTCGGCTGGCTGGCCATCATCACCTTCATCCGCGGCCTGTCGACGATGGATATGAGCTTCGGCCAGATCGCCTTCCTGATCTTCCTGACCGGCGTCGGTATGCCCTTCTTCTTCATGCCGCTGCTGCAAATCACGATGGGGGCGGTCAAGCCGGAAGAAACGGCCAATGCCGCCGGCCTGCAAAACTTCATCCGCACCATGTCGGGCGCCGTCGCCACCTCCTTCGTGCTCACCATCTGGGAAAACGGCGCCACGTCCAACCGCGCCGAGATGGTCAATGGCATAGATGGCGCTCAATCGGTTCAACTCCTGACCCAGCACGGCGTTTCGCCGGAGGCGGCGGTCGGTCTGTTTGACCGGCTGGTCAGCGCACAGGCCCTGATGATCTCGACAAACAGCGTCTTCATGGGCGCCGCCGTTCTGTTCGCCGCCTGCGCGCTGATCGTCTGGATCGTCCCGCGCCCCAAAGGCCCGGTCGATATGAGCAACCTGCACTGACGTCTGGAAACAAAATACACCTTTCGGAACCGGCATTCCTCACCCCCCAGCCTGTTCCGGAAACGGCGGAGCGGTTCCCCTAAACCGCTCCGCTTCTTTTTTGTCATTTTATGGCAACGACCTACCGGTGACACGCAACCCCTTATTAACCGCTTATTAAAATGCCTTTTTTCTGTCGTTTTTTGCCGCTTATAGAGAATCCACGACTGGCTGAGGGGCCAACTATAACCGACAGGTCTTTGATGACACACTTCAAATCCATTGCGCTCCTGGCGGCCCTGCCGCTTATGATCGCCGTCTCCGGCTGCGCCAGCCATAAATATGTCGATGAAAAGATCACCACGGTGAATGGCCGTATCGATCAGAACGACACCCATCTCGCTCAACTCGACAAGACTACCCAGGAAGCGCTCGATCGCGCCACCTCCGCCGGCAAGCTGGCCGAAGGCAAGTTCGTCTATTCGGTTGTGCTGAGTGACGATTCCGCGAAATTCGATATCGACAAGGCCGTCCTTTCCGAAGACACCAAGGCCAAGCTGACGCAACTTGCCGAGCAACTCAAGACCGACAACAAGAATGTCTATCTCGAAATCCAGGGCTACACCGACGCCACGGGCACGGATGACATCAACTACCGCCTCGGACAGGCTCGCGCTGACAGCGTTCGCCGCTTCCTGAACCAGCAGGGCGTGGCCTTGAACCGCATGTCGGCAATCTCCTACGGGGCCGAACAGCCGGTGGCGCCGAATAACACCCGCGAAGGCCGAGCCGCCAACCGCCGCGTGGTTATCGTCGTCCTGTCGTAAGCTATTGATCGAAGGCGGCGATGATCGGGCACGGCCCGGCCGCATTCGTCTCGCATTCATGGGCAAGGCGGCGCAGGGATTTCCGCGCCGCCTCCAGCCCGGCGATCTGTGTATCAAGCGCCGCGATCCGTTCCCTGGCGAGGATACGGGCGCGCGCCCTGTCTTCGCCGGCATCAAGCGCCAGCAACTCACCGGTCTGTTCCAGCGTAAAGCCCGCCGCTTGCGACCGTCTATATCGACAAGCGCGCGCTGAAATGCGCCTGCGTCGGCGGCGACAGCAACGTGCCGCTCGGCTTCGTGTCACTGACCGAAAACCTGATGATGGTCGCCATGGCCATCTGGATGTTCGTTATGAATTTTCCGCGATAAGGCGGTTCGACGCCTCTTCCAGCTTCGCCTTCATCTGCGTCATGAACTCACCGCGTTTCAGGCCGGCGGGCAAGGGCGGCAGAAACTCGAACACCACCGTGCCGGGCTTGCGATCGATGCCGTGCCCCGGCCAGAACTGCCCGCTATTGGTCGCCAGCAGATGGCAGGGCACTTCCAGGTCGCGGTAAAGCGCCGCCACGCCCGGCTTGTAATCGGCGTCGGCCCCGACCTCTGACCGCGTGCCTTCGGGAAAGATCAGGATCTGTCGCCCTTCGCTCAAACGGGCGCGGCAGGCCGCCACCATCAGTTTCAGCGCCTTCGCGGCGTCGGCGCGATTGACCGCCACCATCTTTGTCCGCCAGGCGAACCAGCCGAGGAAAGGCAGGTAGATCAGCTCTTTTTTCAACACATAGCAGGTGCGATTCAATATGGTGAACGGCGCGATGGTATCGAGCATACTGAGGTGCTTGCCGGCGATCAGGGCCGGGCCGTCCGGGCGGTATTCCAGCCCGCGGAACACGACCTTGACGCCGACGATCCAGCGCGCGCCAAACAGCACCGATCCCGCCCACCAGCGGATCACCGCCATGCCGGCGGAAATCGGAAACAGCAGCAGGGGCGAGCAGATGATGCCGAAAAACGCCATCGTGCCGTAGAGCCACAATATGAAAAGCAGCGAACGCACGCGTGTCATCAGGAAACTCACGAAGCCGAACTCACAGCCAGTGCGTCTTCGGTTCCGGCCTTGGGTTCCGGCACGCCGCCCTTGTCGCCAAACTTACGCGACACGCTTAAGATGGCGTCACGGCCGAGAATGGCGAGGTATTTACAATATTCGAGCACGATGATGCGTTGGCCTTTACGGGATTTCCACCAGCCGCGCGCGTCGAGATCGGGCGTGGCGACGGGATAGGGAAGAAGGGTTGCGCCCGGCATATCGGCCTTAAGCTCCAGCAGCGAGCGCGGCATGTGATAATCCGAGGTGACGACGATCAGGGTATAGAAATCATGGCCGCGCGCCCAGTCGGCGATTTCGTGGGCGTTGCCGACGGTGTTTTCCGCCTGGTAGCCGAGATCGACACAGCATTCATAGAGCCGCTTCGAGCCTTCGGTGACCGCCAGCAATTCCGGCCGCCTGACCTCCGGATTGACGCCGGAAATGAACATGCGCGCCCCTTTGCGGCGTTCCAAAAGCCGCATCCCCGCCTTGAGGCGCAGGTCTGATGCGCCTGTCAGTACGACGATGGCCTCCGCCGGCTCGGCCGGCATGGTGGCGGGGGTCGAATCGATCACCCGGTCGGCGAAGGCGAACAGCCCCGCCGTCCATAGCAGCAGGACCACGAACAGGGCGATCAGGGTGCGCATATGCTTGATAATGACAGCCTCCCCCTTAATGCAGTTCAGTCATGATGCGCCAGCAACCGCAGGGTCACCATACGCGCGGTCAGCGCGCCGATCAACGCCACCAGGAACGGACACGGAATTAATATTAACAGGTCCGACCATGAAAAGGGAAGGGCTATGGCGAAGCTTTGTGAGGAACCTGTGGCTTTTATGAGCGCCATGACCCCGGCGGCCAGACCGGCGCCGAGCAAGCCCGACTCGAAGGTCATGCGGGCGAAGCGCCACTGGAAGCGCTCGGCGATGAAGATATCGCTGGCGCCGCACAGCGACAGCACATCGACAATATCGGCGCGGGCGGTCAGATTGGCGCGCGTGGCGAAGCCGACCACAGCCCCGGTGGCGGAAAAGATAATAAAGAAAATCCCCAGAGAAATCAGCCGGATGGTCAGGGCACTCTGCTCGACATCCTTCAGCCAGGTCGAATGATCATCGATGCTGGCGTCAATGCTGGCATTGGTCAGCGCGTTCATCATGGCCTGCGGTGTCGCCGGGTGGCGCTGGTCGAGCGTGACCTCGACCAGATTGGGGATCGGCAGGTCATCGAGCACGGCGTCGCCCAGCCACGGCTTGATCAATGCCTTGGCCTTTTCCGGCTCCAGCGCCGTCACCTGCCCCACCCCCTTGACGCCGGCCAGCACCTCCGCCGCCTTGGCTGCCGCTATCGAACCGCTTTCGAGGCCGGTCGGGCGCACCTGCACCGTCACTTCGGCGCGGATATCGCGTGACCAACCGTGCGCGGCGCGGTCCGACGCCATGACGACCATAGCCGCCATGCAGGCCAGGAAACACAGCACGCCGATGACATAATGCAGCGCCACCTCGCGCTGATCCTGCTGCGGCAGCAGGCGGCCGGCCTTCAAAGCCCCCAGTCGGGTAACGAGCGGGCCGATCATAGCGCCGTCACTCCGGTATTTCGCGACAGGTCACGCTGGAATATCTGGCCGTGGCGCAGTTCGAGCACCGGCATTCCCGAGGCCTTCACCAATCCCTCGTCGTGCGTGGCGATCAGCACCGTGGCGCCCAACCGGTTCAGCTCAATAAACAGGCGCATGATGCGCAGGCCCATGGCGTAGTCGATATTGCCGGTCGGTTCATCGGCGAGAATAAGCGTCGGGCGCGTCACCACGGCGCGGGCGATGGCCAGGCGCTGCTTTTCGCCGCCGGAAAGCACATTCGGCATGGCGTCCAGACGGTTTTTCAGCCCCACCCAGTTGAGCAGTTCGGTGACATCATCATGATATTCGCGGAAATGCGCGCCGTGGACGAACAAAGGCAGGGCGGCATTATCAAAGACATTTAAATGCTCAAGCAGGCGAAAATCCTGGAAGATGATGCCGAGCCGGCGGCGCAGACCGGCGGTCTGGGCGCGATCATGTGGCCGGATCGTTTCACCAAACAGCTCGATCGCCCCGGTCGTCGGCTTTTGCGCCAGATAGATCATCTTGAGCAGTGAGGTCTTGCCCGATCCCGATGGCCCGGTCAGGAAATGGAATGACCCTGCCGGCAGTTCGAAATTGAGGTTTTTCAGGATCAGGTCATCTTCATTCAGGCCGGCGGCCAGCGTCTTGGGCATCCCCAGATCATAGCCCAGCGACACGTCATGGAAGGCCACCACGGCATTTGGCACGGCGTCACGTTCTCTGCCGGGGGGCAGGCGATCATCGGTGTCTGAAGGCGCGGTCGTCATCTAACGGCTGGAAGCCCCTGCTTGATCAGTTGTTAAGACTTTTGAGGACATAAGGTTAAGAACCCGTATGTGGTTAACGGGGTTTATGTACTGATTCGGTGCGGTTCGACTTATACTGATCATGATCCTGAGCTGTCCTAATTGCGCGACGAAATATACGCTCAACGAATCCCAATTGGGGATTCGCGGGCGCACGGTGCGTTGCGCCGCGTGCAAGACGACCTGGCACGCCGAACGTCCCGAAAAGCCGATCGACCTGTCCTTCAGCGACGTCAAGAAGTCCGAGAAGGAAACCGTCGAGGACCTGCACAAGGTCAAGGCCAAGAAACTGCCGCTGAAATACCGCGCCATTCTCGAAGACAAGAAGCGCATGAGGGCGTTGGCGGCCCAGGGCATGGTCTGGGGCGGCATGGCGGCCGCCTTCGTGCTGATCCTGGCGCTCGGCTTCTTCCTGCGCGTCGATATCGTCCGCGCCTTTCCGCGCATCGCCGGCGCCTACGCCATGGCCGGCCTGAAGGTCAACGGCACCCACCTCGTCTTCGGTGACAAGACCGCCGACGCCGGCTTCAAGGGCGGGCGCTTCGTGGTGACCGTGAAAGCTCAGGTCAGGAACACCAGCGATAAGGCGGTGCCGGTGCCCCCCGTGCGCGTCAAGCTGCTTGACGGCGCCTTGCAGGAATTCGATTCGGTGCTGATGCCTTCGGGCGGACTGGTCGTCGCGCCCCACGCCACGCGCACCCTGGTGTTTGATGTCGCCGACCCGAAAAACCTCACTTCATCGCTCGATCTCGATTTCGATCTGGTGGCGATGAAGAAGATGAAAAGCGCCGGCCCCAATCTGCGCGTCACGCCGGTGACCGGCCATGGCGCAGATGCCGAACCCGAACCCCCACAGGCGGAGACCCCGGCCCCCGCGCCGGCACACGCCGAAATTACCGATCCGGTGGGGTCCGCCCCGCCCGCGCCGGTCCTGCGTTCCAGCCTTTCCCACACCGGCTAACCCTTCCAGTTTCGAGTACCCGATATGACCGACGCCCTGCCTGCTGTTCTGCTGAATGAAGACGAGGTTCAGGGCCGCGTCACCGCGCTGGCCGAATTGCTCAGCGACTATATCAAGCCCAATTGCGTCGGCGTCTGCCTGCTCACCGGCGGCATCTGGTTCGCCGCCGATCTCAGCCGCGCCCTCAATCGTGCCGGCCGCGATATCGCCTTCGACGCCCTGTGGCTGTCTTCTTATGCCGATGGCCGCGAAGGCGGCGCCATGCTGATCCGCGCGCCCTTGCAGCGGTCGGTCGAGGGCCGTCAGGTACTGATCATGGACGATGTGCTCGATACCGGCGCGTCGCTGAAAATCGCCTGCGAAATCGCGCGGGAAGCCGGTGCGGCAGAGGTGCTGACGGCGGTTTTCGCCCGCAAGCCTGATCCGCTGAAAGACGGCCAGGTCCGCGAAATGGAAGCCGATTTTTCTGCCTGGGAAGCCCCGGCGCGCTATCTGGTCGGCTATGGGCTGGACGACGGCGGCCGCTTCCGTGCCCTGCCCTACATCGGGGTATTGGATTAGCAAGATACCCCACCACCGCATCTAGCGCTACGCGCGTCGTGCGGTCCCCCTCCCCGACAAGCGGGGAGGTACAAGACAAAGTGCCTTCCTATACCTCCCCACCTCTGGTGGGGAGGGGGACCGTCCGGCGTAGCCTTTAGGCGAAGACGGATGGTGGTGGGGTTTCTTACTTAATACTCAGCGCGGCAAGGCTCTGCATAGTCCCGCCCAGCGGCATAAATCCGCTGGCGACCTGATCGACCGATACCGGCCCCAGGATCAGGAACCCCAGTATCGCCGCCGCCAGCGCCACATAGCGCAGGGCGAACGGATCAGACGCCGCAATCCCCGCCTTGGCCTTGCCAACCTTCAATGACGGTTGTTGCCTTTCATGTCGCATGGCCAGCAGGCGCTCAGGCCGCAGATCGTTATCGACCGCCAGGCGCGTATTGATCTCGGTGAAGGTCGGCATCCGGAAACGCAGGGCCAGACGCACCGCCGCCACGACGCAAATCACCAGTCCAACAGCCAGAACGGCGATATGCACCGGCTTCGGCACAAGCGCAAACAGCCCCCACTGTCCGGCCACCGCCACCAGCAGGGCCAGCAGCAGGAACGGAAAGATCGCCGGCAACAGCAGGCGCTCCCAGATCATCGTCGCCTGCGTCAGGAAAAGCCCGCGATTAAGCGGCGCCAGCGGTGATTTATTGCTTGGCTGCATAGGCCCCCCTAGTACAAATTAAGCCGTCTTTACTTTAGGAGATGGAGACAACCAAGCCGGCAAAGGTTCACGCGCCATCATCTCTTCGTAGCTCGGTCGAGGACGCACGACAGACCAGTCGGCGTCACGCACCAACACCTCCGGCGCGAGTGGCCGCGAATTATATTCGCTTCCCATCACCGCCCCATAGGCGCCGGCGCTCATGAAGGCGACGAGATCGCCCGCCTGCATCACCGGCAGGTCGCGGCCACGCGTGAAGGTATCACCGGTCTCGCAAATAGGCCCAACGACATCATAGGTCGCCGTTTCATTACCCGGACGGGCAACCGGTCGGATATCGTGGAAGGCATCGTAAAGCGCCGGACGGAGCAGGTCATTCATCGCCGCATCGAGCACCAAAAACTGTTGGCCTGAATCTTCCCGCTCATGCACATGGATGACCTTGGAGATCAGCACGCCGGCATTGGCGGCGATCAGGCGGCCCGGCTCGAAGGTATAACGCACACCGAGATTGCCGGCGGCAAGCGCCGCCATTTCGGCATAGTCGGCCACGCTGGCCGGTTCTTTCTGATTGAAATACGGCACGCCCAGCCCGCCGCCGAGATCGAGCCGCTCGACACTCAGCCCTTCGGCGCGCAGTTGTTCCACCCAGCCACGCATCTTCGTGAAGGCTTCCTGCAACGGCTTGAGATCGAGAATCTGGCTGCCGATATGGCAGGCGATGCCCATCGGGGCGAGGTTCGGGTGCCCCGCTGCACCGGCATAGAGGCTGAGCGCTTCCGCCGCCGAAATGCCGAACTTGTCCTTGGCCCCGCCTGTGGTGATCTTTTCATGACCACCGGCGCCGACGCCCGGATTGATGCGGATGACGAAGGGCGCCACCATGTCGAGTTCGGCCGCCACGCGCGCCAGGCGTTCCAGCTCCGGCCGCGATTCGACGTTGAGCTGATAGATGCCGGCCTTAAGTGCGAAGGCCATTTCCGAATCGGTCTTGCCGACGCCGGAAAAAACGATGCGTTCGGCGGGAATGCCCGCCTTCAAGGCCTTGCGGATTTCGCCTTCGGAAACCGTATCGGCGCCGCAGCCCTGCGCCGCCAGAGTGGCCAGAACCCCCAGATTGGAATTGGCCTTGGCAGCATAGGCCACCAGCGGCGCCTCGCCCTTGGGACTGCGCAGTTCAGGCTTCGACGACAGGGCGTCAGCAAAGACATTATAATGCCGTTCCAGCGTCGCCGAGGAATAGACATAAAGTGGTGTGCCGACCATCTCGGCCAGTTCGCTTAAACGCACCTGTTCGCAGTACAGTTCGCCGTCATTGTATTCGAAGTGGTTCATTGATTTGGGGCGTCGCGGAAACCGTTATTGCTGCCCGTGCCTTCCAGCGGCACATCCTGGATGCGCTTGTTGACGGCATAGGGGTTTTCCATGCTGTTTTTCGAGTCGGCGTCCGGAAGGGCCTTTTCGGACGCGCGCGAGGTCGATGTCTCGGTCGTGGTGGTGACGCCGCCATCGGGATTATGCGAGGTCGACCATTCGGCCGCCGCCTTCTTGTTCATCATCGGCGGCGCCTTTTCGAGGTCACCCAACTTGCCGCAGGCCGACAGCAGGGAGGCTCCCAACAGCGCCGCGCCCAGGGCGACCGAGATTACGAAGCGGGTCTTTTTGACGGTCATCATGAGCGTTGATCCTTCCAGCGCTGGATTTGCAGGCGAACCTGATCGGGCGCCGTGCCGCCGTAGCTTTGACGGCTGGCGCAACTGGCCTCAGGCGTTAAGACCTTATACACATCATCTGTGATCCTGGCTTCCAGATTTTGCAGATCGCCAAGGCTTAGTTGCGCCAAATCCACACCCTGCGTTTCGGCCCGCTTGACCGCCGCCCCGGTAATATGGTGCGCGTCACGGAAAGGGATGCCCAGATTGCGCACCAGCCAGTCGGCCAGGTCGGTCGCGGTCGAGAAACCAGCCCCGGCGGCAGCGGCCATTCTGGCGGTATTGGCTTCCAGGTCGAGCACCATGCCGGTCATGGCCCGCAGGGCGAGATCGAGCGCATCGAAGGCCTCGAAAACCGGCGGCTTGTCTTCCTGCATGTCCTTGGAATAGGCCAACGGCAGGCCCTTCATGACGGTGGACAGCGCGATCAGCGAGCCGGTGATGCGGCCGGTCTTGGCGCGCACCAGTTCGGCGGCGTCAGGGTTACGCTTCTGCGGCATGATCGACGAACCGGTCGAGAACGAATCCGACAGGCGGATGAAGCCGAAATAGGGCGTCGTCCAGATCACGATTTCTTCTGCCAGACGCGACAGATGCCCGGCGCAGATGGCAGCGTGGCTTAAAGATTCCAGCGCGAAATCACGATCCGACACACCATCGAGGCTATTGCCGGTCGGGCGGTCGAAACCGAGCGCGGCGGCGGTCATGTGACGGTCGATCGGGAAGGGCGAACCGGCCAGCGCCGCCGAGCCGAGCGGATTTTCGTTCATGCGGGCACGGGCATCAATAAAGCGCGTGCGGTCACGGCCGAACATCTCGACATAGGCCATCAGGTGATGGCCCAAAGTCACCGGCTGCGCCGGCTGCAAATGGGTAAAGCCCGGCATCAGGGCGTCGGCATACTCCTCCGCGCGCTTCAGCAAGGCGCCTTGCAGATCATATAACTGCTGGATGGTGATATCGACCTGATCGCGCACCCACAGGCGGAAATCGGTCGCCACCTGGTCATTGCGGGAGCGAGCGGTATGCAGACGGCCGGAGACAGGCCCGACCAGTTCGCGCAGACGCGCCTCGACATTCATGTGAATGTCCTCGAATTCGGCGCGGAACGGGAAGGTGCCGGCCTCGATTTCGGCCGTTATGGTTTCCAGCCCGTTCAGGATGATTTGGGAGTCTTCCGAACTTATGATACCTTGTTTCGCCAGCATGGCGCAGTGGGCTTTTGATCCCGCAAGGTCTTGCTGCCAAAGGCGTTTATCGACATCGATGGAGACATTGATGGCTTGCATAATCTCATCGGGTCGGGCAGTAAAACGACCGCCCCACATTTTTTGCCCTTCTTGAGGGGCTTGCGCATTCGGGGCATTTTTGGCGGATGGATCGGTCATGACGGAACCCAGGTTGAATGAGGATGGCGAGCCAATGCCGCAGCCCTCAACGGAATCTGATAATCAGGGCCAGCCTATAGCCGACAAGGCCGAGGAACCCAAGCGTCGAGATACTGTTACGGCACGAAAAATGCGGCGTCCGCCTGCGGCAGTGATTGCCGTTGTAACCATAGTGGTTCTGGCGCTGATCGGGCTGATCAGTTGGCGGCTGCTGGCGAAGTCGGGCGTTGCGGACAAAGCGCCGCAGATCGCCGCCGTCACGAGCGCCGTCGCCCCCGTCGCCAAGGGACCGTTGGCCGTCTACGCGACGGGCGCGCTTTCCAAGCTGGTAACGTCTGAGGTGCCGGTCGCCATCGAGGATATTTCCTTCATCGACCGCAACCAGAAACCGGTCAAACTCAGTGATTTCAAGGGCCAGGTGGTGGTGCTGAACGTCTGGGCGACCTGGTGCGCGCCGTGCCGGTTCGAGATGCCGACCCTGGCGAAACTGCAAGCGCATTACGCCGGCAAGGGCGTAAAAATCCTGCCGCTCAGCGTCGATACCGAGGAAAAGTTCGCCGACGTCAAATCCTTCATGGACGTGCAGCAACCGCTGGAGGTCTATGCTGACCAGGAATTCCAGGCGCCGTCGAAATATGGCATCACCGGTATGCCGGGCACCCTGATCCTCGACAAGCAGGGCCGCCAGGTGGCGCGCCTCGATGGCGAGGCCAAGTGGGACACGCCGGAGGTTCAGGCCCTGCTGGATAAACTGCTGGCTGAGTAGTGTAAGAAAGCAAGAAACCCCGCCACCGACGCGCAAGGGCGCGTCGGTCCCCCTCCCCGACAAATCGGGGAGGTATATATTAGCTGCCATTCTTATACCTCCCCAATTTATTGGGGAGGGGGACCATGAGCGCAGCGAAACGAAGTTCGGCGAAGCCAAATGGTGATGGGGTTTCTTACTTCAAAATCGGCATCCAGCGCTGGTAGGTCAGACACCGCCAGCCCCATTCAAACGGCCCGTAGCGGAAGAGCGACATCCAAACCGTGCTGAAAACCAGTTGTCCGATCCAGATCACCATCACGATCGGCACCAGCGCCGCATGGTTCATTTCACCGAACCAGACCGGCCCGCGCCCGCCATAGAACAATCCCGTCATGATCAGCGACTGCATCAGATAGTTGGTGAAGGCCATCTGTCCGGCGCAGGCCAGCGGATAAAGCGCCACCCCGCCGACCTGTGTCCGGCCGATCAGAACCAGCGCCCCGACATAGCCGAGCGCCACCGGCAGGCACAAAAGATTATTGGCCAGGGCGTAGAGGCCGAAAATCTCCGGATAGGGAAAACCCGCCGCCATCGTTACTCGCACTTGCCAGCCGATCAGCACCAGACTGACCGCCCCTGCCGCCATCAGCAGAATATAGGCCCGCGTCCGTGCCTCGCCCCGCAGAAGGCCCGACTTGAAAAGGCCAAGCCCGATCATCATCAGGCCCAGGGTGGTCGGCATATAGGCCAATACTTCCTGTATGGCGCCCTGCCCCCAGACGGCGGCGTTCTGCGCCATCGAGACCAGGAAAGGCCCGCGCATCCGCTCGGTGAGGCCAATAAGGTCGCCATTGGCCGCCGTGACGTGTTCGCCGCTTAGAGAGGTGGCGATATTCGGCCCCAGCAGCAGCGCCGCGCCCGCCACAAACAGGCCAAGCCCCCACACCAGAAGCTTGCGCGCCGAGGCGTCCTGCCAGCGCCAGAAAACAAACCCGGTCACGGCATAGGCCAGCAGGATATCGCCATGCCAGATCAACGCCCCGTGGATCAGGCCAAACACCACCAGCCACGACAGCCGGCGAAACAGCGGCGTTTTATAAACCGGATCGGCCGGGTTGCGATCACGCCCCACCAGATAGACGCTCACCCCGAACAAAAGGGTAAAGCAGGTGATAAACTTTTCCTTGAAAAAGGTCTCGGTGATCCACCAGACAGTCAGATCGTCAGGCGTCAGCGGCAGGGGTGATAGTTCCGGCTGGCTGTAGACGGCAAAA
Source organism: Asticcacaulis sp. (assembly GCF_035497195.1). Classification (GTDB taxonomy): domain Bacteria; phylum Pseudomonadota; class Alphaproteobacteria; order Caulobacterales; family Caulobacteraceae; genus Asticcacaulis. The sequence goes on along the minus strand of NZ_DATJDZ010000011.1, from coordinate 159,371 downwards.
GGCTGCGCGAAGGCGATCGAATTGACCAGCAGAATGGCCAGGATACTCAGGCCGCGCACATGATCCAGTGTGCGGATGCGCGCGGTCATTTCGCCGGCGAACGCTTCAAGGCCACCGCCTGCAACAGGATGGCCGACGGCACGGCCAGGCACATATGGGTCAGGACCATCATGATGCTGAGCAGGGAAAAGGATTTCAGCAAGGGCGCATCGAGCGGCACCTTGTCGATAAAGGCCAACTTGATCAGGGCGGCCACGCTGCCAAGCAGGATCAGGAACAGGGCATACATCAGCACGCCGAACGTGGCGTGCAGGCGCGATGGCGGCGGGCTGATTTTCCAGGCGATCAGGGTGCAGACCATCCAGAACAGGGCCAGCGTCACCTGGCGCTGGGTTTCATCAGCGGCATGGGCATCGCCCACCAGGAGGCGCACCACAAACCAGCAAAAGCCATGCAGGCACAGGGCGGCCACACCGGCGATGATCATCCAGCGCAGTTCCGGTTGACGATAGCTGAGCGCCGGATTTTCCATCTAGCGCGTGGGAACCGGCTTTTCGCCACGATAATCATAGAAACCGCGACCCGTTTTGCGGCCCAGCCAGCCGGCCTCGACATATTTGGTCAGCAGCGGACACGGGCGATATTTCGAGTCGGCCAGGCCGTCATAAAGCACGTTCATCACCGCCAGCACGGTATCCAGCCCAATGAAGTCGGCCAGTTCGAGCGGCCCCATCGGATGATTGGCGCCGAGTTTCAGGCCGGTATCGATGGCCTCGACCGTGCCGACGCCTTCATACAGCGTATAGATCGACTCGTTGATCATCGGGATCAGGATGCGGTTGACAATAAAGGCCGGAAAATCCTCGGAATTGGCGGTGATCTTGCCAAGCGACTTGGCGAAATTGACGGCGATTTCGTAGGTGTCGGAATCGGTGGCGATGCCGCGAATGATCTCGACCAGCTTCATGATCGGCACCGGGTTCATAAAGTGCAGGCCGATGAACTTGCCGGGTCGGTCGGTGGCGGCGGCCAGGCGGGTGATCGAGATCGACGAGGTATTGGAGGCCAGCAGAGCTTCCGGCTTCAGGTGCTCACAGACCGATTTGAAGATGGCGTTCTTGACCTCTTCCTTTTCAGTGGCGGCTTCGATGACCAGATCGCAATTCTTCAGTTCCGAGATGGCGCCGGCCGGGATCAGCTTCGAGAGCGCATCGGTCGCCTGGGCCTGGGTGATGACTTCCTTCTCGACCAGACGGTTCAGACCCTTTTCGGTGCGGGCGAGCGCGGCCTTCACGGCATCGGCGGAGGCGTCATAGAGCAGGACATCATATCCGCCCTGCGCACAAACCTGGGCGATCCCCGCCCCCATCTGGCCCGCGCCGATAATGCCTACGGTCTTGATCGTGGTCATACTGTCCGCCTTACGTGAAGTCTGTACGTTATATGGGAATAATGCGCGTGATGGCGCAAGGCAATAAGGAAAAGAGACGCACAATAAACTTGTACCTCCCCATCTCTGATGGGGAGGGGGACCACACGACACCGCGCAGCGGTTAGATGCGGTGGTGGGGTTTCTTACTTTCTTAGTAAGCAAGAAACCCCACCATCAAAGCGCAAAAGCGCTTCGGTCCCCCTCCCCGGCAAAGCCAGGGAGGTACAGAAATTGCTATCCCAAAGCCTTCATCAGGTCAGGCACGGCGGTCTTGTAATCGGCCACCAGACCGTAGTCGGCGACCGAGAAGATCGGCGCTTCCGGGTCTTTATTAATGGCGACGATGACCTTCGAATCCTTCATGCCCGCCAGATGCTGGATGGCGCCGGAAATACCGATGGCGATATAGAGCGCCGGCGCCACCACCTTGCCGGTCTGGCCGACCTGGTAATCATTGGGGGCATAACCGGCATCGACCGCCGCACGCGACGCGCCAACCGCCGCCCCGAGTTTATCAGCCAGCGGATCGATCACCGCGTCGAATTCTTCTTTCGAGCCGAGCGCCCGGCCGCCGGAAACGACGATCTTCGCCGCGCCCAGTTCCGGACGATCCGACACGACCTTCTCTTCCGAGATAAAGCGCGTACCGGCCTTGGAAGCGGGTGCGGCGACCGTCTCGACCGCCGCCGATCCGCCCTCGCCCGCCGCCTTGAAGGCGGTCGTTCGTACAGTCATGACCTTTTTGACCTCAGCCGTCTGGACGGTTTCCAGCGCGTTGCCGGCATAGATCGGACGCGTGAAGGTGTTGGCGTCGACCACCACCATCACGTCCGACAGCAGCGACACATCAAGCAAAGCGGCGACGCGTGGCGCATAGTTCTTACCCGCCGACGAGGCCGGAATGGCGACCGCATCATAGTTCGCGGCGAGTCCGGCCACCAGCGTGGCGACGTCCTCGGCGATATCCTGCTTGAGGTCGGCTGACTGGCTGAGCAGCACCTTGCGGACGCCGGCGATCTTCGCGGCCGCATCGGCAATGGACTGCACACCGTCGCCATAGACCAAAACGTCTACATCGGACGACAGGGCCAAAGCAGCGGTGACGGTCTTGTTGGTGGTGTCGCGCAGATGGGCGCCGTCGTGATCGGCGATTACGATAACAGCCATTACAGAACTCCTGCGGACTTGAGGTTGGCGACCAGTTCGGCGGCATCGGCCACCTTGATGCCGGCGGAACGCTTCGGCGGCTCGGTCACTTTCAGCACTTTCAGGCGTGGCGTGACATCGACGCCGTAATCGGCGACCGTCTTGATTTCCAGCGGCTTCTTCTTGGCCTTCATGATGTTGGGCAACGAGGCATAGCGCGGCTCGTTCAGGCGCAGATCCGTGGTGATCACCGCCGGCAGCTTGACGCCGAGGGTTTGCAGACCACCATCGACTTCGCGGGTGACATGCGCCTCGCCGTCTTCAATCACGACCTTCGAGGCGAAGGTGGCTTGCGGCCAATCCAGCAGGGTCGAAAGCATCTGGCCGGTGGCGTTGTTGTCGCCGTCGATGGCCTGCTTGCCCATGATGATCAGGTCGGGCTTTTCGGCTTCGGCCACGGCTTTCAACAGCTTGGCGACGGCCAGCGGCTCGACGTCCTGGTCGGTCTGGATCAGGATGCCGCGATCGGCGCCGATGGTCAGGGCGGTGATGATGGTGTCCTTGGCCTGCGCCGGCCCGATGGAGACGGCCACAATCTCGGTGGCGACGCCCTTTTCCTTCAGGCGGACCGCTTCCTCGACCGCGATCTCATCGAACGGGTTCATCGACATCTTGACATTGGCCAGATCGACGCCTGATTGATCCGATTTGACGCGGACCTTGACGTTGTAATCCAGCACCCGCTTCACCGGGACCAAAATCTTCATGGTTTTCACCTCTGGCAGTTCGTTTCCTGTTGCCCTTATCGGGCGTATTCGGTTGGGGATCAAATGACGATCAATGCCCGCAAAGTCAATTGTTGTTTGGTATTTTGCGGGTGTTTTCAGTGACCGGGGTGGTGCTTTTCAATTGCCCTTGCGCCCGTATTAGCGCATAAAGGAACAACCACATCTTTACGTTCACGTCAAGTTATAGCTTCGGAAAACCCCGCCTATGCCCAGCCAGATCGGCAAACTGAAATACATTTTCGTCATCGTTCTGGGCCTGTTCAGTGTGGCCATCGTCAGCTATGGCTGGCTTTACGATATTCCACGCAAGAAGTGCGAAGCCGCCGAAGGCTGGTTCTCGTGGAAGGACCGCCAATGCTATGCCCCTATCGCCCTGTCGACCATCACCGGGCGTAAGGACGGCGAAACGGCCACCGTCGATTATCATGACGACGCACTCAAGGCGAGCAACGCCAGAGCCGTAAACAGCGCCGCCGCTTCGCAATAATTACGGCGTTTCGATATCGCATTTTATAGCCGCCCGGGTACGCGCCATTTCCAAACGGTCGCGGTAATAACTGCACTTGACCTGACCGTCCGGATTACTGTCCGGCGTGATGCTGTAGCCGTCAACCAGCACCATGACGTTACCCCCCATGACATCGGGCAAGGCTTTTTGATTAAGCCCGCCGCCGGGCACATGCACCTTCTCTGTCGTCGGGATAACGCCCACCAGGTCCTGCCCCAGATCGATCTGCTGTAGATTGTTGACTTTCGGACGCGCCGCCTCGGTCGGGTAACCGTAATAGGCGACATCAACCACCAGGGTGTCACCCGTCGCCTTGAAACGCGCCGCCGCGGCCGGAGTCATTTCGATCGCCACATCAAAGGCAACGGCCGGGTTTTCGGGATTGGCGCCTCCCGTCACTTTCTTGACGACATCGCATTGCGTCAGCAGCAAACAGGGCAGGATCAACGCCATCGCGGCTAAGGTTTTCGACATCCGTATCTCCCGGTCATTATTTCGACGGCGCCCACAGCACGTCGGCACGGCCCTGATCGTTAGCATGGCGCGCCAGCACGAACAACAGATCGGACAGACGATTGAGGTATTTCAATGCCTCCGGATTGACTCTTTCACCGTCGATTTTCGCCAGAGTGACGCAATCGCGTTCGGCGCGGCGGGCCACGGTGCGCGCCAGGTGCAGATGCGCGCTTAAGCTGGATCCGGCGGGCAGGATAAAGGAGGTCAGCGGCCCGATCGGCGCATTATAGGCGTCGAGCGCTTCTTCCAGGGCCGCCACCTGATGTGTCTTGATGCGCAGCGGCGTCCACGAGATATTATCCGACGGCGTGGCGAGATCGGCGCCGAGATCGAACAGTTCATTCTGCACACGCGCCAACAGGGCGTCGAGCGCAGGATCGCTGGCGCTGTTTAGCCGCACCAGCCCCAACGCCGCATTCGTTTCATCGACGCTGCCGATAACGACCAGCCGCGGATCATCCTTTGGCCGGCGCGTACCGTCCGCCAGGCCGGTTGTGCCGTCATCGCCGGTGCGGGTGTAGATTTTGTTGAGTTTGACCATAATGCTTTCATCGAAATTACAGGCAGCCTCCAAGTCTCATTCATTGAGATTGGGCAAGGGCGACCGCCCGCCGTTGCGGCGTATACTCTCTAAGAAGAATGCCTCATCGCCCAGGCGAGGATCACCAGCAAACCGATGGCGATGGCCTGGAACAGCACGCGCAAGCGCATCAGCTTGTTCGACCAGTTTTCGCGGAAGGCGCCGCCGCGCACCAGACTGAATATGCCGGCGCCAAGCACAACAAGTACGGCGAACATGGCGATAATCGCGAGATAGAAAAGTATTTTGGTCATGATGCTAAATCGCCCTTTTATAGCCAAAAGTCGAGTTTTATATCCGCAAGAGCGACGGACTTTTCATCGCCCTGCGTTGAACTTCCCGTCTCCCTGCGTACTGAAAAGCCACGCACGGAAATAACGGCGTCATCCTTGTAATACGGGATAGCCCATACTAAGTAGGGAAAAATCTTACGAGAATCCTTCCCTGTAAGTAAACTTAATTTTTGTGTGTGAGTAGCCGCGTATGTATGACCCAAACCACATAACCACTTCTGCGAGTGAACCCGCCATCACCAGCGACAAGCCCGTACCGACTGGCAACCGCGCCAAGTCCAAGGAACGCAATCGCCTGAAGATTCTGGAATCAGCGGCGACACTTTTCCGTGAGCGCGGCTTCGAGGCCGCCACCCTGCGCGACATCGCCCGCGCCGCCGGCCTTTCCACCGGCGCCCTGTTCGCCAATTTCGCCGACAAGAACGAAATTTTCCTGACCGTGCTGGAAAGCGAGAACAGCCGCGTTATCCGGACCATGCGTGACGCCCATAACGAAAAACTCGATCTCGTCGCCCGCCTGCATACACAACTCATGCGCGGCTACGAAGCCACCCAGCATAACGCCCGCATCGTGCTGTCCGCCTTCGTGATGAAATGGAGCCAGGGCCAGTCACCGGTCAATCAGGTCGGCCAGATGAGCGACCTGATCCGTTTCGTTCTGCTCGATACGCTGAAATCAGCCCAGGCGCATAAGGAAGTGCCGCAGGGCGTTGACATTGAGGTCGCCGCCGAGGTGCTGGAAGATCTGTGCCTGGCTAACCTGCGCCGCGCCTATCAGGCCAGCGATGAAAGTGGCGCTTTCGACATGGACAAGCTGGCGAAAAGCCTGACTGCCCAGATCGCCCTCGTCGTTGCGGGATTAAAAGCCGCCTGATCACTGACGAAATAATACAAAAAAAGCCTTCAATCATCCGATTGGAGGCTTTTTTTGTCAGCTCGTCCACTTGAGCGTCGTAGGCTTGATTGGATTGACGAACGGCCGCTTTTCGGCGCGAGACGACATCCATTCCTTCTTGATCTGCTGATACCACTTGGCCTGCGTGTCGGCGTCGTCGATCCAGATCAGGGCCGGGTCGTACCTCAGCCCTTCGTTTTGCAGATTGACCATATCGCCGTCCTGCCTGAGGAAGGCCTTGGCGCCGAAGCGGAACAACGGCGCGATAAAGCGGAACAGGCCGTGATCCGACCAGAATATCTGCGTGATACGCGTTGTGGTGTCGTCGACCGGAGTCAGGCAGGTCAGCCCCAGTACCTGCTGCTTACCGATCTCGATATGCTCGTAGCGGATGCCCGGCAGGCGGAAAGTGATCTCGGTGGCTGGTGCGCCGCCCAGGATCTTGTAGGCGCGGCTGTTGGATGACGGCGCGTGACGCACCATCGAGAAACCGTATTCGCGCGGCTCGAATTGTTTGATCTTCGAAAGCTGTTTCTTGGCCGACCGCCACCACCATTGCTGATGCACATAGGGGCCATGCGCCGGGTCCATCAGGCCCACAACGGCGTGATCGATATGACTGTCGAAATTCATCGTCTCGACGATGATCGGCTTGCCTCCGACCACGCCCGGAAGCATGGGCGGCTCATGATCCGGCTCAGAGGGGCGGCGCGGATCGGCCGTGATATAGATCCAGACAATGCCCTGCTGCTCGCGGATTTCGTAGGATCGCACCTTGATCTTTTCGACATCCATCGGCTGGTCAACGGTCAGCGACGGGATGCTCTTGCAGGTGCCTTGCGTGTCGAAAGTCCAGCCATGATAGCAGCATTGCACCACGCAGCCCCCATCTTTTCCATCCCGGATCATCTCACCGGCGGATAAGGGTGCAGCGCGATGCGGACAGATATCGCGCATGGCGTAGGCACGACCGTCGAGATCACGCGCCAGCATGACGGGTTCGCCGAGGATGACATAGCGTTGCAGCTTGCCGGCCACCAGATCGCCTGAAAGCGCGGCAAACCACCAGCAGTCCTTCAGGAAGCCCTGTCCGAAGACGATCTTGGCAGCAGCGGCAGGGGCGGATTGATCAGGCATGAGAGTCTTCATTTGTAAGCTATGCGGGCAATATAGATAGCATAACGCGAAACCGCAAACAGCGCGGCATTTGCGCACTGTGGGAAGAAAGTGAGATGCCCTACCACCAATACGCAAAAACGCTTTGGTGGTAGGGGGCCTTGCTTATCTTTGGTCCGCGAACTTACCCAGCGCTTCAAGGAACGCCTGGTTTTCCTCATCCTTGCCGATGGTGATACGCAAACATTGCGGCAGGCCGTAATTCGCTACATGACGGATGATGATCCCCTGCGACATCAGGAATTCATTGGCCCGCGCCGCTTCCGCCGCATCCCTGAAATAGATCAGTACGAAATTGCCAATACTCTTGCGTATCTCAAAGCCCAAACCGCTGATGGCCTGACGCAAACGCGGATGCCAGTTGAGGATCTGCTGGCGCGACGCCTCGATGTGAACGGCATCCGACAACGCCGCCACGGCCGCATATTGCGCCGGCAGGTTGGCGTTGAACGGCAGGCGGATACGGTCGATGGCGGCAATCACATCGACCGGGCAATAACCAAAACCGATGCGCAGGCCGGCCAGTCCGTGGATTTTCGAGAAGGTCCGCGTGACGACCATGTTGTCATGATCGCGCGCCATCGGAAACGCCGTTTCCCAGGTCGGTTCATCGACAAACTCGGCATAGGCCTCATCGATACACAGCAGGATGGATGGATCGAGCCTGGCGCGCAGGTCGGCGATCTCTTCCTGAGTATTCCAGGTGCCGGTCGGATTGGCCGGATTGGAGATGTAGACGATCCTGGTCTTCTCATCGACCAGTTCCAGCAGCTTGTCGATGGAAACACGCTGATCCGGTTCCTCGGCCAGTTTCACCTCGGCCTGGCAGGCGAGCGCCGAAATGCGATAGGCGAGGAAACCATGCTCACCGGTGACGATATTGTCACCGGCTTCGAGATAGACCTGATTCAGCAGGGCGAACACCTCATCCGAGCCATTGCCGAACACCAACCGCTCCGGCTCCAGATCGTGATATTCGGCGACGGCGACGCGTAATGGCGCGGCATGGCCATCCGGGTAACGGAACAGCTTCACCTTGGCGGCTTCATAGGCCTCGATCGCCTTGACCGAACAGCCCAATGCGTTCTCGTTAGACGACAGCTTGATCGGTTCGGCCACGCCCTCGATCTTCGACTTGCCACCGACATAGGGGGCGATATCCAGTATGCCCGCCTTCGGGGCAGGAGCGGTCTTGGTCATGGGAGGTCTCTTGCTTTATATTCTGGGCGCCGCGCCGATAATGCCCGACAGGCTGCCAAGCGTTTTCGTCACCAGCCGTTCGTCATGCTCCTGCACATAGCCGATGAGACCAAATAGCTTTAATCCCTGCGCCGTGCAAAGCCATTCTGCGGCGAAACCGCGCTGGCCGAGTGCGTCTATGATCTTGTTTTCGTGTTCGGCGGAATCACTGACCCAGAAGGTCATGTCGTCGCCGGTAGGCTCTGGCTGAATCGAAGCGAGCGCCACGGCGTGCGGCCGGGCGCTCGATAATTCGGGGAGTGCGGCGATAATACGCACCTTCGGTTCGGCCAGCAGACGCGCCCACCACGCGCCGCCACGCGGATCAAGTGACAACACAGAGATATGGCGGACATCGCGCGCCGCCTGGATCGCCGCCGTCGCATCATTGACATAGCCGAAAGACGGCGCGAAACCGAAGCGTTCGCGCGCCCACACCAGCACCTCTTTCGAGTGCTCGGCGGTGCTCAGATTCAAATGAAGGCCCCCATTGGAGGCCCCCTGAATACGCAGGTTTTCGGAAATCAGCTCACGCCAGATACGCACCACCACGTTCTCGCTGGCAGCCTGGCGCGGCATGGCCAGCAGCTTGCGGATCAGCATGGCTTCACGGTCCGGGCGCAGCAGCGAGACCTGCGCGTTCGCGTTCCCTTCGCTGGCCTTGGCCTCGCCTATGGCCTTGCCAAGCGCAGCGCGGGCATCGACGAGGCGCAGCAATTCAGCATCGAGGGCGTCAATCTGAGTGCGAAGGTCGGCAAGAGTACTCAATAAACCAGATCCCATTAAACGATAGGAACCTGACTTTAGGCCGGTAATAAAGCCATCACAAGTCTTGTTTGGGCCAAAAAGCGCACATAGGCAGTATTACGGCAGTATAGGTGCATCTGAAACTTTCAGCGGCCCGATATAGGCCCCGCCGTCATGGAATTCGACCGTGAATGTCTGTGTGCCCTGCGTCGCCAGGGTCATGTTGAGCAAGGGCCTGGCGATGGTCATGTTATCCGGCGAAATGAGGTTCAAAGCGCCAAGCACATCGATCGGGTTGAATGTGCCTGCCATCTCGATATTCAGTTTGCCGTTGACGTGTCCCGTAGCCTCCGGGGTCAGGAGATCACTGCTGGCGCAGACATTCAGGTCGCCGCCCGCATTACCGCCCTGACAGCCCGTGGTGAAGGTGCCTGTCGGCAGTGGCGTCAATCCACCCTGCACCAGTTTCAGCCGGAAAGCCGACACCTGCCCGCCTTTGGCAGCCCAGGCGCTGGCAATGCCGACGTCGCGGATGGTGGAGACATGGCTGATAGCGCCTTCGACCTGCATGGATAGCGCCCTGGCTGATCCGAAGTCGCCGGCGAGGCTTTTCGGCTGGCCCTGCGCACCGGTGAAATTGAGCATGATATCGGCGCTGTCGGCTACATTCGCGGTCGGCCGCAAATGGAATTCCAGCGCTTTCGCCGTGGTGAACGGCAGGGGATAACCGGCATCCGAAGCCGCCAGGATCAGATCATCGCCTTCAATGGCGACAGTCGGAACCGGTTTCGACAGGTTGAAGGCGCTGGCGCGCAACTGCGTGCCCATGACCGAGACCTTGCCACGGTCTATCCCGCCGGTCCGGCCGCGATAGAGGGTCAGGCCCTGCGGCGCCTCCGCCACCCAGTCATCGAGCGCATAGGCATAGGCCTCGGCACGCACCTCCGGCGCCGAAAGGCCCTTCCCCGACGGCGAAATAATGTTAAGGCGGTGGAAATCGATCACCATGCGATAGGGAAAGCCCGTCACCCGGATCGGGTCGAAACTGGCCTGATAGCCGGCAGCGATCAGGACTTTCTGATGTTGCAGCACCTGTGTCTGGATGCGCTGGGCGGTATAGAACCAGTAACCGCTCCACGCCGCGCAGATAATGGCCAGCAGGAGCACCGGCCCGAACAGACCCCAACGGCTGGCTTTCTTTTGCGGCTTGGCGGGCAAGGTCAGGTCGTCTGTCACGGTGAGGTCCTCGGATTATATACCACTGGCAGTCCCAAATACTTCGCCCGCCCCGTTTACGGGGAGGGGGGACCATCGCTTGCGATGGTGGGAGGGGCTTAAGGCTGTGGAATTGCCCCCTCCGTCATTTCGCTGCGCTCAATGCCACCTCCCCCGTAAACAGGGGAGGCGAAGAAAACCGCCATTGCATTAACCAAACACGCCGGTCTTCACAAAGTCAATTCGGCCAGTTCTTAAATTGCTGGAAAGAGGAACAACTCAATCGCCGTAATCGCTTCCGCCAGCGTGCAACGCTGCACCAGAACCCCTTCCGGCAGACCGGAGAACAGCCGCGTCGGGGCGGCGGAATCGAGCATAACAAACACGCCCTTGTCGTCCTTGCGACGGATCAGGCGGCCGAAAGCCTGGGCCAGCTTACCACGGGTCAAGGCGTCATCATAGAGCTTCGCCCCGAAATGCTGGCGGCGCGCGCGGTGCAGCGTGTCCGGTCGCGGCCATGGTATCCGGTCGAAGGCGATCAGCCGCAGCGCCTGCCCCGGCACATCGACGCCATCTCGCACCGCGTCCGTGCCCAGCAGACACGAATGGTGCTCGGCGCGGAAGACACTGATCAAATCCGAGACATCGAGCGGATCGACATGCTGGGCGTAGAGCGACAGGCCCTGCTCACCCAAGGGCTTGTTGATCTGGTCATAGACGGCGCGCAGACGGCGGATAGCGGTGAAAAGCCCCAGCGCGCCGCCCTTCGCCGCGATAAAAAGCGCCTGCATGGCGGCAGCCACCGAGCGGGTATCCTCGCGGCTGACATCGGTCATGACGAACAACCGGGCCTGCGAAGCATAATCGAACGGCGAAGCGACGCGGATGGCCTTTGCCCCCATGACCAGATGGTTGGCGCCGGTGCGCTGGCGGGCGAGCGCGAAAATGTCTGTTTCGCCATCCTTGGCGCCATCGCTGAGCGTGGCCGAGGCGACCAGCACGCCATGCGCCGGTTTCAGCACATATTCGGCCAGCGGCAAAGACGGATCGACATAGTGGCGGTTGAGGCAGACATCGACTACGCGGCCGCGGATCACCTCGGTCGAGAACCAGTCGATGGTCTGCGCGCCTTCGGGCGTCGGTTCATCGCCGAGCGTCAGTTGTTGCAGCAGCGACCGCCACGCCGGCAGCAGCATCCGCGCCCGGCGTTCCAGCCCGCGCAGAGCGCCCTCGATGCGAATACGGTCAGCGGGCTCGATATCTTCCTTACCGTTACTCAAACGATCTTCCAGCGCCCGCACCAATGCCAGTAGCGGCGCTTCGATCGCCGCCAAAGCGCGCGCCGCCGTCTTGGCCGCCAGGGCCACGCTTTCGAGGCAGGGATGAGCCTCGCATTCGCCACCCTGCTCAGCGTCCTGTGAAAACCGCGAGCGGACGCGCACTTCACCGAGGCGCACATCGATCTGCCTGTAGACTTCGACCAGCAGCGCCTCGATCGGCCCGACCGGATCAAGCCCGCCGCCATCCTGTGTACGCACGGTGATACGTTGCGAAAACCCCTCCGCTGGCAGGAGCGCCGCCGCGCGCACCAGCTCCTGCATGGCGGTCTTCGAGGTATCATCGCCCGACAACAGATCACCGAGCCGCGCTTCCAGTCCCCGCCCCCGCCGCGACCGGCCTTCATTACCCCGAATCCAGCGCCGCAATTCAAACGCCTCCAGCCCGGAAAGCCGCGTGGCGAAGGCGCTGTCCGCCGCCTCGAAAACGTGGTGGCCTTCGTCAAAGATCAGCCGTGACAGGGCGGGCATGGCGTGTTCCTCGGCCATGTCCTCGCCATTCAGTTCGGCCTCCATTTCGGCGCGGGCGACGTCACGCAGGTCATAGGCCGCCTGCGCCATGACCAGAGCGTGGTTGGCGATCACCAGAGTCGCCGACTTCGCCTTGCGTACCGACTTTTCGATAAAGCAGACGCGATAATGCGGACAGGCGGCATAGGTACATTCGCCCCGGCGATCGACCAAAGCCTGTGGCGTCAGGGTCTGGAAAACATGCGCCGGTGAAGTCGGCGGCAAAAGCGACGGCAACCAGGTCGGGAAATCGCCGCTCAATATATCGCCATCGCGGCTATAGAGCACCCAGCGCGCCATCAGCACCGCCATGATGATCTCCGGCTGGCTGTGCGCGCCGTTCAGCCGTTCCTGGAAATTGAGCAGGCACAGATAGTTCTCTCTACCTTTACGCACCACCACATGCTCGGCGCGCTCATTGGCGCTGTCGAACAGGGCGCGGGTGTCGTTATATATCTGCTTTTGCAAGGCTTTCGTGAAGGTTGAGACCCAAACCTGGCCCTGCGCCTTGCGCGCCCAGGCATGGGCCGGCGCCAGGTAACCCAGCGTCTTGCCCACGCCTGTGCCGGCCTCGGCCAGCAACATGTTCGGCTGATCTTTCATGAATTTCGGCGCGAAAATATCCTTGGCCTTCATGGCGAATTCACGTTGTTCCGGCCGGCGTTCATCCAGCCCGGCGCGCGCCAAGTCAGCATCAAGCGCCTCGCCCACCTCTTCGTCCGATAGCGATACGGCGCGGGCCTGGCCTTCGGGCGGCTGGTCCTCCCACTCCTCCAGCAGGGTCCAGACATCCAGCGCCGGCGGCGGAATATAGTCGGCCGGAATCTGGCTCTGGTCGAGCACGGCCTGCAACAGCGGCGCCCAGGGCCAGCCTTGCTTTTCCATCAGCCGCACGCCCGATTGCGCCACCAGCCGGAAACCGAGCGGCGCGCTTTTCAGTTCATCGCACAGGCTGGAAACGACATCGAACAGCACCCGCGCCTGCGCTTCCGGTGTCTGTGGTTCGGGAAAGCCGAAGGCCAGGGCCAGGCCAGCCGCCGATGGCGCGCAAAACTGTGCCGGACGCACAAAGGCGAACAGTTCGAGCACATCGAAATGCTTCGCCTCACGGTGAGTACGATTGCCGAACAGACGGGTGCGGACCAGCGCCGCATTGGCGACGATCAGGTTGTCACGGCCCCACAGTTCGCGCAGTTCATTGGGCAGCAGATCGCGGCCGTCATCCCCCTGTATGCAGGCGCGCACCGGCGAATAGCCCAGCGCCATCTTCGGCGCGTGGTCACGCCACCAGACAGGCGTCCCAATAGGCGTTTCAGGGGACTTCAGGGTTACGTCTTCACTCACGGCCAAAGCTTAACGTGCGCCGCACCGGATTAAAAGGAACAAACTGTGAAAATTATGCCCCCGCGGTTCTGCTGCGGGGGCGTAACGGGTCAAATCACAGATCGGGATCAGCCAGCCGATTCCGAACCGGCCACCGCCGCGCCATCGCTGATCGGGGTGAAGCGCGCCGCCGCATCATCGGAGCGGGCGCGTTGTTCGTCGCTTAGTTGCGCACCGAGATCGGCGGCATAGGCCTTCGCCCCATCTGCGCCGTTATTGGCGGCGATCTTCATCCACTTGTAGGCCTCGCTCGGATTGAGCGGCACGCCCTTGCCGGTCTGGTAGAGCTGGGCCAGATTAAACTGGCCGTCGACCACGCCGCGTTCAGCCGCCTTGCGGAACCATAGCGCCGCCGTCGGGCGATCCTGCGCCCCGCCTTCGCCATTATAGAACATATAGCCGTACTGGTTCATGGCGTCCGGCACGCCGCCTTCGGCCGCACGTTTGATCCAGGCGCGCGCTTCGGTCTTGTTGACCTCGACCAGATTGTCCTTGCCGGCGTAAATCGTGCCCAGCATGTATTGCGCCGGCGCATAGCCCTGATTGGCGACGACCTTCATCAGATCGACCGACTTCGGATCACGGGCCTTCAAAGCCTGGAGCGCGAGATCATAGCGCGTTTTGAGAAGCTGCTGATCCTGCACCGTCGGTGCGCTGACCGTCAGCGCCGAGGCGGCGATCGGCGCCGGAGCCTTCTGGTCATTGGCCAGCTTGTTGGTGACTACCCAGCCGGCGGCGCCGACCGCCACCACGCCCACGGCGATGGACGAGGCCTTCACGGCATTGAGGAAGGTACTGCCGCCCTTGGTCTTGGGCGTTTCCGGCTTGACATCTTTGGCGCGCGACGGGCCGGCTTTCAGCAGACCCAAACCGCCCCCAAGGCTCAGTCCGCGCGACTTGCGGTCGTCATTGCCTTCGATGCTGGCGCGGACGGCGGCGCGGGCTGCGGCCAGGGCGTCACGCGTCGATACCGACACTGGCGTCGCGCCAAAATCCGCATCATCCTCATCATCGAACGGATTGCGCGCGACCGGAATCTCTTCACTGATCATCGGCTGTTGCGGAATGCTTTCCATGTGCACAGCATGACGCGGCGCCGTCTTGCGCGACACTTCGATATCGGCGAACGGATCGCTGTCGTCTTCTTCTTCCAGAACCGGAAGCGGCGTCTTGATGCGCGGGGCAGCCGCCGTCAGCGGTGCGTTCATCACCAGTTCGGCTTCCAGGTCATCTTCCTCGAATGGATCGAAATCGGGCTTGAAATCCGGCTCGCCGAAACTCCCCAGATCGAGCAGACGGCCGGTCAGGTCAGCCTCTTCTTCCCGCAAAGCAGGCGCAACTTCCGCCGCCGGTTCAGGCTTTTCCTGCGGCACGGCGGCGAACGGATTAGGCAGGCCGCCATTGATATCATCATCATGCGGGGCCGGTTTCGCCACGGTTTCGGCCAGCAGACTCTCCGTCTGCACCTTGGCCAGGCGCGAATCGATACGGGCGCGGGTCTCTTCCAGCAGCTTCGCCGTGCGTTCCTCACTGGCGCGGATACGGTCGGACAGATCCGTGCGCTGGCGTTCGAATTGTTCGCCTACCGCGCCCACGACTTCCGCCGCGCGGCGTTCGGATTCCGCCATCTTGCCGCTCAGGCGCTCGGAAATACGAGCGATCTCGCCGCCGAGGCGTTCCAGCGCCTGAGCGTGGCTGCCTTCGACGCGGTTGAAGCGCCCTTCAACCGTATCGGCGATGCGCTGGACATCGCGGCTGACGCGAGTCAGGCCATCATGGCTGCTGCTTTCGACGCCCGACATGCGGCGGTTGAGATTATCGGCGATGCGCAGCACGTCCTGGCCCATGCGCTCGATGGCGCCGGCGGAGCGCTTTTCCGACTGCTCGATCCGTTCACCGACGACCTTGACCGCCAGTTCGATGGTTTCCTGCTTGCCGGTGTGCAGGGCGCTGAACAGGTCCTGACGCGATTCCTCGACGCGACGCGACAGGTCGGCGGCCAGGCCGGTCAGCGACTTCATGGTTTCGGGATCGGTGACGTCGCCGCCCTCTTCCACATGGTTCATGCGGCCTTCGAGCGTCTTGAACGCCTGCTCCAATGTGCGGATCGCGCCGGTGGTATTGGCTTCGGCGGCGTCGAGGCGGTGCGCCAGTTGCGCCACCACCTTGTCGATCAGGCCCTGCGCCGCCCGGTCCGGGTCACGCATCTCCATTTGCGACAGACGGTGCGACAGACCGACCATATCCTCACGCACGCCGGTCAGGCTGTCACGGGCGCGGGCCTCGCCTTCATACAGTTGATTGGCCAGCTTGCCGAGCGCGCCTTCGACGGCGTGGACGGCTTCATGCACCTGCGGCGACGCCAGATCCTGCTCGATTCTGGCGGCGCGCTCACGCGCCTCACGGACATGACCGGAGAGGCCTTCGAGGCGCTCGGCCTGGGCGTCGATCAGGCGTTCGGCCTGCTCAAGCCGCTCAGCGAACAGGCCGTGATTGTCTTCGCCGCGCCCCTGCACTTCGGCCCGCGTGGCGTCGAGGGCGGCTTCGTTTTGTTCCAGCCGGCTCAGCACCGATTCGACGGCATGGGAAACGCCACGCACGGCGGTGGCCGACCGCGCTTCGGAAGTTTCCATGCGCGCACCGAGCGTTTCCAAAGCGCGGG
The DNA here is from genome assembly GCF_035497195.1 of Asticcacaulis sp. Lineage (GTDB taxonomy): Bacteria > Pseudomonadota > Alphaproteobacteria > Caulobacterales > Caulobacteraceae > Asticcacaulis. The sequence continues at coordinate 142,944 of NZ_DATJDZ010000011.1, read as the reverse complement.
CGACGCGGCTAAGGTCGCTGGAGGCGGCTTCATAACGCGCTTCCTCGGCGGTGTAGCCGTCGTCATAGACCGGGCGTTCGGCAAAGATCGATTTGCGGCGCAGATCATGCGAGCTTAAGGGCCTGGCCGCCGGTGAATAGGGGGCGGCTGGTTTGCGGGGCTGTTGGGCCATGCGGCCTCCCATTTCGGGTTCATTATAGGGATCACGATAGGCGGGCCGTTCGGTGCGGGATCTTTCGTGGCTGATCAGGGCGCCGACATCCTCACCTTCGAGAATCATCTGGTTCAGCCATTCACCGAGAGTCATGCCTGAGCGACGCGCCAGATCCTTGGCGACTTCGCGCGCCCTGGCGTCAATACCCTTCACACTCCACGGTGCGTTCGCGCTCATGCGATTCCCCTAACTTCGTCAGGTGGCGAGCGTAGACAACATTATGTGGGGTGTAAACACCTTGTTAACCACTATATATGGCGAGGCGTTAATCTTCTGGGGAAAACTGGCGAACCCCATATACCGGATGCGGGAAATGCCACAGTCAGGCGGAAAAGCGCGATAAAATCGCCCGCCATCTTGCCCGCGACGCCATTCCGCGACATATGCGGCGGATGGAACTCACCTTACCCCTTACCGTGATTCTCACGATTGTCTGCGGCCTTTTTACCGCATTGTTCGGATATATGGGCACCCGGCCGATGAACCCGCACAAGGGCCCGCGCATGGTGCCGTGGAGTCTCCTGATGCTGCTGTTTTTCACAGCGACCCTGTTCCTGATCGTCCACCTGCTCAACCTTGTGGGCATCCAGACCAAGCCGCCGACTCGCTATTAAGTTCTGCCTGCTCTTTAACACTACGCAGGCGCTGTAAAATCGTGAGACTTGCGTCGAGTGCCAGCCGGCCAGACGATGCGGGTAAGATTGTACCTGCGAGCGACGACTGCGACGCAATCGGCCAAGACCGCGATTTGACTAACCGGCGAAGCACCAGGCGAGTATGGCCTTTTGTGCATGAATGCGGTTTTCGGCCTCGTCCCAGATCACCGACTGCGGACCGTCGATGACATCATCCGTCACCTCTTCGCCCCGGTGGGCGGGCAGGCAGTGCAGGAACAGCGCATTGTCCTTGGCCAGTTTCATCAGCCCGGCATTGACCTGATAGTCGTGGAAAGCCGCCAGGCGCTCCTCGTGATCGAGATCGCCCATGCTGACCCAGGTATCGGCCAGCACGACATCGGCGCCGCGCACGGCCTCTTCCGGACTTTGAGTCACCGTCACATGGGCGCGCGTTTCCGAGGCGAAGACCATGGCGGCCTGTGATGGCTTGTAAGCCGCCGGGCAGGCGATCTTCAGCGTAAAATTGAAACGCGCCGCCGCATGGATCAGGCTGTTGCAGACATTGTTGCCGTCACTGATCCAGGCCAGGGTCTTGCCCTCGATGGCGCCGCGATGCTCCTCGATCGTCTGTATATCGGCGATGATCTGGCACGGGTGCGAGGCGTCGGTCAGGCCGTTGATCACCGGCACGGTGGCGGCCGCGGCCAGGCGCAGCACGTCGTCATGCGCGTTGGCGCGGATCATGATGGCGTCAACCATGCGCGACAGCACCTTGGCGGTATCCTCGATCGGTTCGCCACGGCCAAGCTGCATGTCGTTCGCAGTCGAGATGATGGCCTGACCGCCAAGCTGACGAATGGCGGCATCGAAGCTGAATCGCGTGCGTGTCGAGTTCTTCTGGAAGATCATCGCCAGCACGCGATCCTTCGCCGGGACATCGGCGTCGGGCTTGCCCTTGGGCCAATCGCGGCGCAGGCGCTTGCGGGCGTGAGCGTCATCGACGATGGTGCGCAACTCTTCGCTGGTCAGGTCGGAAATATCGAGAAAATGACGGGTCATGGAGGACTCCTGAGATTTTTTTCCTTCGCCCACCCCGTTTACGGGGAGGGGGGACCATCGCAAGCGATGGTGGAAGGGGCTAAGAGACGATGGAATTGCCCCTTCCGTCACGGCGCAAGCGCCGCGCCACCTCCCCCATAAATGGAGGAGACGAAAATGGTTGCGTTATGCGGTTTCTTTGGCCTTTTCACGGGTAGCCACGAACGTCTTTTCCAGACGGTCGAGCGCTTCGCGGGCATCGGCCTCGGTGATGTTCAGCGCCGGCAGCAGGCGGATGCAGTTTTCACCACCGCCGGCCACCAGCAGGCCGTTATCACGCGCCAGGGCCATCATTTCGCGGTTGTTCGGCTTGAGCTTGATGCCGACCAGAAGGCCCTTGCCGCGCACATCCACAATCATGTCCGGATAAGCCTGCTTCAGTCCTTCAAGCTGCTGCTTGAGATAACCCGACACCTTGACGACATTTTCCAGCAGTGCCGGCTTCGAAATTTCATCGAAAGCCGCGATCCCGACCGCCATGGCCAGCGGATTGCCACCGAAGGTCGAGCCGTGCGAACCGACCACCATGCCGGAGGCCGCCTCACGCGTGGCCAGACAGGCGCCGATCGGGAAACCACCGCCCAGCGCCTTGGCGATGCACATGACATCAGGCGCCACACCGGAATGCTCATAGGCCCACAGCTTGCCGGTCCGCCCCATGCCGCACTGGATTTCATCGAAGATCAGCAGCAGACCGTTGGCGTCACACAGGTCGCGCAGCATATGCAGTTCGGCGTCGGTCAGGGCGCGTGCGCCACCTTCCCCCTGCACCGGCTCGACCAGAATGGCTGCCGCGGTCGGGGCCTCGGCCGCCGCGCGGATGGCGTCGTGGTCATCGAGCGAGACATTGACGAAGCCCGGCAGGCGCGGGCCAAAACCGTCGAGATAGGTCTGGTTGCCGGCGGCGGTCACGGCGGCATAGGTGCGGCCGTGAAAGGCGCCCTGGAAGCCGATGATGTCGATGCGTTCGTCATGGCCCCTGGAGGCATGATATTTGCGCGCCAGCTTGAGGGCGCACTCGATCGCCTCGGTGCCCGAATTCGTAAAGAACACCTGATCGGCAAAGGAGGCATCGCACAGTTTGCCGGCCAGTTCGTCCTGGCCGGGGATACGGAAAATGTTCGAGACGTGCCACAGCTTCTTCGCCTGTGCAGTCATGGCGTCGATCAGGATCGGGTTGGCGTGGCCCAGACCATTGACGGCGATACCCTGCACGAAATCGAGATATTCACGGCCCGATCGGTCATACAGTCGGCTGCCTTCACCGCGTTCCACCTCGATAGGCGCCCGCGCATACACACCGAACAAATGATCTTCCGACTGAGCCATGGTATTACCCCAAAAAACGGCGAAAAACCCTGCGCATATTACGCAAGGGAAAGAAGGCGTCTAAGCTGTTGGGGGCTTAGGCGGGCCTTTTGTCGAATAATCGCCGTATTGTCAATGATATTCACAGGCGCTGGTCAGCCCGCTATCACCGGTTTGGCCACGAAATCTAGCCGCGTGACCGGGTAAGCGTGACCGCGCAATTGCGCCACCAGTCCATCCGGACCGATGAGATGCGTCGCCCCGACCGTAACGAAGGTCGTGCCCTTTTCACTCAGCGCTTTTTCGATCGCCCGCAGCCAGGCGCGGTTACGCTGCACGATCAGGCTGTCATAGCCCGCCGGATCGGCCTCGGCCAGCAGGGCCAGGGTGTCGGTCAGGACTTTCTGGTCTCCGTTCCGCCAGGCGTCAGCCGGCAGGACAAAACCGTCATCGGTCACGCCTTCGGCGGTAACGCGCCCCGCTTCGGCGCCGCCATCGAGACCGAGCGTCATCTTTCTCAGCGCCGTGGCGCGTTGGAAAAGCGCGGCGTCCGGGCGCAGCGTCACCTTGTCCGCCGGCAGGGCATCGGGGTAGGCGCCGACCTCGAAGACGACCGTATCGGCATTGTCAAAAGCCTTGAACAGGCGCTGATCCATCCAGCCGGAGGCGATGTTGTCCGCGCTGTTGAAACCACCAAACAGATAGACGGTGGAATCGCCGGTCTTCATGACCCACAGGAGGGGCGATCCGGTCGGGCCGGCCAGAGCTTCGGCGGCGTCCGGATCGGCGGCAGCTGAAAAAGCCACGACGGTCGCGTCGGAATTATGCGAACGATGCCACCACATGCCGAGCGGCGGCACGACAATGGCGATGCCGACAGCCGCGCCCATGATGATACCCGCCTCGACCAGCCAGCGGGACGACCGCTTTCTCTTCTTGGCGAAAGCACCGTCCGCGTAAGGAATTACCCGCATTGCCGATCTCCGGTTGAAACATACCTGAGACGGACAACTGCAAGCTTTGGGCCAGACTTAACCTTTCAGATCGGGACAGTCAGTACGCTACGCGCTCGGCGGCAATGCCGTGCGTTTTCAGCATGGCGATCACGCTGTCCGGCCCGACCAGATGCCCCGCCCCGACGGTGATGAAAACCGTGCCCTTGCCGGCGAGGATATCCTCGATCTGCGGCGCCCAGGCGGCGTTGCGCTGAACGATCAGGCGCTGATAGCTTTTCGGATCTTCCGCCTGCATCTTGTCGATCATCAGATGGTTGAGCGCTTCCGCATCGCCCCGCTCCCAGGCGGCGAACAAATCGCCGATGTCCTGCGGCATGGTGTCTATGTCTTTCAGCGTGGTGCGCAAGGCGGTCAGTTCATCGGCTTCATTATCGGGCACCAGGGCCTGCATCTGCGATTCCATCGTCTCGAAACCATGAACCGTTTTTGTCTTCGCGCGGGCCTGCTTCATGAGGGTGACATCGACGCCGGTTTCGGTCGTGTAGCCCAGGCTGTTGATCTGCTGGAGGGTAATGATCAGCCCGACCGCCCATTTGCGCATGGCTTTCAGCGCCGCCGTATTCAGCCCCATCGGTTTCAGCAACGCATCGACCCCGGCGACTTCTTCCGGTGTCAGGCCTGCGCTCATATCGCCAATGGGATCGAACATATATTTCTGCGCCATCGGAGCCGCGGCGGCCTTGTCATCGAGGTCAGGAATCTCGAACCAGACATCTTCGGCGCTGTCGAACCGGCTCTGGATCGCCGGTGTCAGCCAGACCGTGTCCGGTTTCATGACGTGGATCGACCCCAGCAGGTAGATGGTCGAGTCGGCGTCCCTGATCACCCACATGGCCGGCTTGACCGCCACTTCGGGTGCCTTTGCCGGTGCCGCCATGGGCGCGAAGGCGCTGACGAACAGTACGGCGGCCAGCAGGCCGGTTTTCAGTCTGGAAATCATGCAGCCCCCCAAAGGCCCTAAACGGGCGTAAAAATATCTTCTATGCGTAAAGCGAACAGCTCGGCAATTTTAAAGGCCAGCGGCAGGGACGGATCGTATTTTTCCGTCTCGATGGCGTTGACCGTCTGACGCGACACAGCCAGCCGCCCGGCCAGATCGGCCTGTGACCAGTTGCGCTCGGCACGTAAAATTTTCAGACGGTTTTTCATGATTTCTTGGGTCGCGACCCTATGACGGCAAACAGGATTCCGTAAGCCGGCATCCCCATGATTGGCCAATCATGGCTGGGTGGATTATCAAAAACATATACAATATGTATGGCGATGAATATGCCCATGCTGGATATCAACGCCATGGCCAGATTGCGAAAGGTCAGTAGCCTCTGGTACTCATCGGCTCTCCTAGCCCATCGATATAGCCATATAAGGGCTATGCTTAACCCAAAAACATAGCCCAGGACAGCTAAACAACGCACGACGATTGATCGACTGACGTCATCCATATAGTTCTGCGCACAAAAGCTTAATATGTAGAAAGCAACAGCGCCTATGCACCTGATGGCAAAGGCAAGCCAACTGTCCACTGGCGGACTTTGACGACTTTCGGGTTCACGCATTTTCCCCTCCATACTCAGCGATATTTCAGCCAGGCGCTCACCTGACCGATCAGCAGGCCGAGCACGAACGGCGCCATACCGGTCACGCGTCCCATCAGAAAGCCTTCATGTGCGCCATCAAGACTGGCGATGAACTGATGATACAGGTCGGGAAAGAAAATCGGAAACACGCCGCTGATCAGAAAGAGCGCGAAACCGATTATAAAACCGTTCTGCGCGGCATAGCGCTTCTTGGCTACACTGAATTCGTCGGTCGAGGCCGCTTTCAGTTTTCGCACATACAGGATGAGCATGATCACGACCGGCATGGCGCATACATCTATGATAGCGCCGTAGAGCGGGAACGACGCCTCCCGGCTCCAACTCATATTGAAGCCGCCCAGCAGGCCACCGACCAGCGCCAGCACGAAAATGCCACCAGCGAATTTCCATTTGGACCCAGCCATAACCATCCTCCCGATAACTGACAAGGATGCTTTACATATATGCACAGACCTTGTCAAGCTCGCTTGTCAAAAGGTCATGTACAGTTGTCTGTTAACGACCGTTAAGCCTGCCGCCACACCTGAAATTTACCCTTTTGCGGCAGAGTGCGGCATGGCCCGGACCTTGCAGGTCTCGGTTTTTTCGATCATTCCGAATCCCGAAGGCTTTCGTTTCCCATATGCCCGACAGCAGTCCGCAGGCCTTTGTGTCCCAAAAAACCATCAAACGCCCCGAAAGCGTCTGCGTCATTATCCCGACCTTCCGGCGTCCGCAGGGGCTGGAAACGGCGATGCGGTCAATCAAGGCGCAAACCGGCACCCATGCCCTCAGCCTGATCGTCTGCGACAACAGCCCCGAAGCCTCGGCGCGCGCTCAGGTCGAAGCCTTTGCCGCACCCTTTTCTGTCATTTATATTCATGAACCGCAAACCGGTGTCGCCAATGCACGCAACAGCGCCGTCAGCGCCTGTCAGGCTGATTTCATCGCCTTTCTCGATGACGACGAAGAAGCGCCAGCGGGCTGGCTCAACCACCTGATGGCCGCACAAAAGCTGTTCAATGCTGATGTTATTTTCGGCCCGGTCACCGCCCGTCTGACGGAAAACACGCGCCATAACCGCCCCTATTACGAACACTTCTTCTCGCGCTTTGGCCCCGCGCAATCGGAAATCCTGCCGCACTATTATGGCTGCGGCAATTCCCTACTGAAGACATCCGCGCTCACCTCGAAAACGCCTTTCAGCACGCTGCAGAATGAGATGGGCGGCGAAGACGATATCCTCTTCACCGCCATGAAGGCTGAGGGCCGCATCATGGCATGGGCCGCCGATGCGCCGGTTTTCGAGGACGTGCCGCCCGCCCGCGCTACCCTGGCGTACACGCTGAAGCGCGGCTTCGCCTACGGCCAGGGGCCAAGTCATTCCAGTGGCGTCAATGGCCGCTATCTCGCCTGCGCCGGCTGGATGGCGCAAGGCCTGATCCAGGCCGCGGTGTTCGGCCTGGCGAGCCTTGTCCTGTTCGCTCTCCGCCATCCGCGCCGCGCCTTTGTGCTCGATAAGGCGGCGCGCGGCCTCGGCAAGACCCTGTGGTTCCCGCCCTTCAAGATGAAATTTTACGGGCAGGTACTGCTCAAAAAAGACAAGAAGATAAAGCCATGACCCTGATCAACTGGACACCGGAAAAGCAACGCGCCTTCACGAAGGAAAACCTGCTGTTCACGCACAGCATCGCGGCCAGCGAACTCTTTAGCGAAGAGGCGCTGATCGCCCTCATCGACCGCTATCCGCGTGACAGCGTCGAGGTCTTCACCATGGGCTATGACCAGACGGTTTTCGGCGAATGGTATCTCGGCCGCAAGACAACGAAAGACGGCACCGAACTGGATGGCCGCGCCCTGATGGAAGCCGTGAAACACGGCCGCCTGTGGCTCAATCTGCGCCGCGTCAACCATGCCGATCCAGCCGTCGGCGAATTGTGTGACCGTATCTTCGCCGAGGTGGCGGAAAAGACCGGCACACATAATCTCAAGACCGATCTCGGCCTGCTGATCTCCTCGCCCAACGCCCATGTCGTCTATCACCTCGATATGCCGATGGTCATGCTGTGGCAGATCCGCGGCGTGAAAAAGGTCTATCTTTACCCCGCCGACGCTGGCTTCTTCACCGACCGCCAGATCGAAGGCATCGCCCTGCGCGAAAGCGACGAGAACCTGCCCTATGACACCGCCTTCGACGACAAGGCGCTGGTCCACCACCTCAAGCCGGGCGAAATGCTGACCTGGCCGCAGAACGCGCCGCATCGCATCGTCAATGGCGATATGGTCAATGTGTCCCTCTCCATCGAATTCATGACGCCGCGCGCCCTGTGGCACGCCAATGTCATCTATGCCAATGGCCTGCTGCGTCGCCTGTTCGGGCTCAATCCGAGCGTGGCGAAATCGCCTAAGATACTGGAGCCGTTCAAGATCGCCTTCGCCCGCGCCTACAAGCTGTTCAGCGGCGGCTTCAAGGGTCACAAGAGTCCGCTGACGCCTGCCTTTTCGCTCGATCCAAAGCGCCCCGGAACCATCATTTACGATGAGGGCGTCAGGCCGTTTGTTGCGCCCGTCGTCCGAAAGCGCGAAAAAGCCGCCTGATATTTTGTTCTTGATTTGTTCTTATTCGGGTATAGGGTGCGGCCATGCCCGCTCCCCCGCCAGATACGCGTACGAAAGATAACGAAGCCCTGCCCGACCTGCCTCGCAAGGGGCGCGGGTCGGTGTCCAACCGGCCGAGCCATCGCTTCGGCGTGGCCGACCGTTACGAGATCGATGACGGTTGGAGCGACCATGAGCGCGAGGACTGGGCGAAAGCCCGGCGCCACACCATCCTCGGCGTCGATAGCGTCCGGCGCATCATCACCCGCAATACCTCGCCCGATGTCGGATTCGACCGCTCGATAAACCCTTACAAGGGCTGCGAACACGGCTGCATCTATTGCTTTGCCCGCCCGACCCACGCCTATCTCGACCTGTCGCCCGGCATGGATTTCGAAACGCGCATCTTTCGCAAGCCGGATGCCACCCAAGCCCTGCGTCAGGAACTGTCGGCACACAATTACACCCCCGCTCCCATCGCACTCGGCATCAATACCGACGCCTACCAGCCGACCGAGCGTTCGGAAAAACTGACGCGTGGCATTCTGGAGGTTCTGCATGAATTCCGCCATCCGGTCCATATCGTCACCAAATCGGCCCTGATCCAGCGCGATATCGATATCCTCAGCGCCATGGCGGAACTGAACCTCTTCAAGGCCACCCTATCGATTACCACGCTTGACCGCGACCTGGCCCGCGTCATGGAACCGCGCGCCGCCACGCCGTCACGAAGGCTCGATACGGTGCGCGCCCTGACCGACGCCGGCATCCCAACGAGCGTGCTGATGGCGCCGGTTATTCCCGGCCTGACCGATCACGAGATCGAAAAGGTCATGGAAGCGGCAGCCGAAGCGGGGGCTACGCGGGCCGGTGGCGTACTGATCCGCCTGCCGCACGAGATCAAGACCCTGTTCGAGGAATGGCTGCGCGCCCATTTCCCCGATCGCGCCGACAAGGTGCTCAATCACATCCGCGAATGTCGCGGCGGCAAGCTCTATAATGCCGAATTCGGCAGCCGGATGCGCGGCACCGGCCCCCATGCCGACCTGATCCAGAGCCGCCTGAAACTGGCCATCAAGCGCTACGGGCTCGACAAGCCCCGCCACCCGCTCGATATCAGCCAGTTTCGCGGCGGCGACCCACAAATGAGTTTGTTTTGAAGAGACGGATAAGTAGGTTCAGGCTGAAGTTCTTTAAGGAGTACCGGATGCCAAATGACGATCGCACCAAAATCATTGCCAGACGGACGCCGGAATCAGCGGCCATGGTCGCCAGCGTCAAACGGGCCATGACGATGACCTCGATTCTCAACCGTTTGACATTCGACGATGCGACAGAAATCCGAACTGTGTTCAGCGATCTTATCGGCGCCCCGGTGGACGACAGCTTTTCACTGATCCCGCCCTTCTATACGACCGGCGGCGAGCATATCCGTATTGGCCGCAATGTCTTCATAAACCAGAACTGCACCCTGTACGATCTGGGCGGAATCGATATCGGCGATGACGTGATGATCGGGCCGAATGTCAGCCTCATCACATCAAGCCATCCAATTGAGCCTTCCCGACGGCGCGACGGCGTGATTGCAAAGCCAATCGTGATCGGGAAAAACGTCTGGATCGCCGCCGGCGTGACGATCATCGGCGGTGTGACCGTGGGCGAAAATGCAGTCGTCGCCGCCGGTTCCGTCGTCACGAAGAACGTGCCTGCCGATACACTTGTCGCCGGGAATCCGGCGCGGGTTATCCGTTCGATTGCTGCGTGACGGTATCGTCTTGCATAGAAAAATCCGCCGCCGCATAATGATCCGGAGCGCACCACGACAGGATTACCGGATTGATCAAGGCCGAGCCGACCCCCGAAATGACCCGGCACATCCTGCCCTGGCTGGTTGCCGTCGCCTTCTTCATGGAGGCGCTGGACACCACCATCCTCAACACCGGCGTACCGGTGATCGCACAGGCGCTGGAGGTCACGCCGCTCAGCATGAAGGCGGTGCTGTCGAGCTATACCCTCAGCCTCGCCGTCTTCATCCCGATCAGCGGCTGGATGGCCGACCGCTTCGGCACTCGCAATGTCTTCGCCGCCGCCATCGCCCTGTTTACCCTCGGCTCGCTGCTGTGCGGACTATCGACCAATATTCATATGCTGGTCGCCTGCCGCATCCTGCAGGGCATGGGTGGCGCCATGATGACCCCGGTCGGCCGCCTGGTGATGGTGCGCACTTTCGAGCGTTCCGAACTGGTCAAGGCCATGAGTTTCGTCGCCGTGCCGGTGCTGATCGCGCCGATGCTGGGGCCGCTCGTCGGCGGGCTGATCGTCGATTACCTGCACTGGCGGGTAATTTTCCTCGTTAATATCCCGGTCGGCATCGCCGGTGCCATCCTCGTCTGGCTCAAGATGCCGGACTACCGCGGGGCGCCACGACCGCTCGATGTGCTGGGCCTGATCCTGTTCAGTTCCGGCGTGGCGCTGCTGTCCTACGTGCTGGAGGTCTTCGGCGAGCATCGCCTCGGCGCCGGCGGCATCCTCGGTCTGCTAGCCATTTCATTGCTGCTGATCCTGGGCTACGGCCTGCATGCCGCGCGGACCGCCTTCCCCTTGCTCATCCTGACCCTGTTCCGCATCCGCACCTTCGCCACCGCCGTCAACGGCAGCTTCATCACACGGCTGGGCGTCGGCGGCGCGCCGTTTCTTCTGCCCATGCTCTACCAGATTGGCCTCGGCCTGACGCCGGTGCAGTCCGGCTTGCTAATCATGCCGCAGGCCCTCGCCTCGATGAGCACGAAATTCCTGCTACCGCGCGTGCTCGAACGCTTCGGTTACCGCAATGTGCTGATCTGCAATACACTGGCCCTGGGCTGCATGTTGATGCTATTCGGCACCATCGGAAGGCATACGCCAATCTGGGTGATCGTGGTTCAGGCGCTGGTCTATGGCGTGCTGACCTCGCTGCAATTCACCAGCATGAACACCCTCGTCTATGCCGACGTGCCGCGCGACCAGTCGAGCGGCGCCAGCACCATCGCCAGCACCTTGCAGCAGTTATCGGTGTCCTTCGGCGTGGCGGTGGCGGGCCTGACGACGGTCTTTTTCCTGCCGACCGAGGCGACCGCAGCGCCTTCACTCATGATCGACGGCCTGCACAAGGCCTTCTTTGTGCTGGGCGGCTTTACCCTGATTTCGACCCTGATCTTCAGCCGCCTGAAACGCGCAGATGGCAGCAACGAGGCCGGCGAAAAGGACCTGCATCTTGATGAGGCGAAAGGGTGACTTTAAGATGCGCCGTTGTAGTAAAGCGTCAGGTTTGAGGCGAGTGCTAGCCGGCTAGCGACGCGGGTACACTTTAGTACCCGCTAGCGACGACTGCGACGCAATCGTCCAAAGATGGCGCTTTACCAGGGCTTGAAATGCTTGGAAAGCTTTAATCCCTGCTTCTGGTAGTTCGAACCAAGCTGCCCGTAAAGCTTGTCCGGACGCGCCGTCAGCGGTTCATAGACCAGCCGCGCCACGGTCTGACCGTCTTCCAGCAGAAACGGCGTTTCGTGGCAGCGCACTTCCAGCACGCCTTTTGACCCCGTGCCGGCGGCTTCCGCCGTACCGAAACCGGGATCGAAGAAGCCGGCATAGTGCACACGAAATTCACCGACGCCCGGATCGATCGGCAGCATTTCCGCCGCCTCCATCGCCGGAATCTCGACATCGGTTTTCGACGCCAGGATATAGAATTCGCCCGGATCGAGCAGCAGTTCGCCGCCGGCATGATAGAGCGGTTCCCAGAACTTCTTCGGATCGTGGCCGTCGATATGGTCGAGGTCGATGATGCCGGCGTGGCGGCGGGCACGGAAACCGACCAGTTCGCCGGTCAGGTCGACGCCGCAATCGGAGGTGCGCAGCTTCGGCGATATCCCGCGCTTGAGACGCAACTGGTTGAGGCGCGTGCCCGAACGCGCCAGCACCGAAAAGGTCTGCGGCGCGATCTCGATATAGAGCGGACCGGAATAACCCTCTGCCACATCATCGAAGGCGCAGCCATAATCAGTCAGCAGGCGCACGAAAACATCGACCCGGCCGGTCGAGGATTTCGGATTGGCGCGCGCCGAAATGCCCTTCGGCAGGTTCAGCGACTCTTTCAGTTCGGCGATATAGACGCAGCCGGATTCAAACACCGCGCCCCTGGTCAGGTCCATTTCGTGCATCTGCACATCGCGCAGGCGATCGGCTACCGTGCGGGCGCGCGGCAGGTAGGAGGCCCGCACCCGCCAGGCGCGGTCGCCCAGGCGCAGATCGATACTGGCCGGCTGGATTTGATTATCATCGAGTGGCGACGTGCTCATCACCGCGCCCTCATCTACAAGCGCCGCCAGGCTCTGCATCGGCAATATGCCTTGGGCTGCGGGCTCTTCGACAGGGACAGGTTTCAAAGACATCAGAGTCGCTATTCTCTTTTCATGATCGGGCGCACCATTTAAGAGAGCTTACACGAGTCAGCAAGTAGTAACATGTTCTATCAGCACACCAGTCACGATATCACTATCCGCGTCGAGGTCGATTACGTTCCGCCTGAGGCGCATAATCATGCACCTGAGACGCGTCACGTCTGGGCCTATCACATCACCCTGATGAATGGCGGCGACGAAACGGTACAACTCAAGACGCGCCACTGGACGATCATGGATGCGCGCGGCCAGGTCGAATATGTCAACGGCTCTGGCGTGGTCGGCGAAACGCCGGTGCTCAGGCCGCACGACACCTTCAGCTATTCGTCCGGCTGCCCTTTAAGCACTTCGTCCGGTTCGATGAGCGGCTACTACATGTTCGAGACGGATGAGGGGCGCCCCCTGAAGGTCATTATCCCGACCTTTTCGCTCGACCTGCCGAACGCCAGGCGGACACTGAACTGAAAAGGCTCGCAGTCTGGAGACTGCGAGCCTTTTCAAGTTTCAAACACCCATGCGTAAAAGCTTGAGCTTTGACGGGCCGCCCCGCAAAGATCGCGTTTTTACAGGTAGCGGCGCAGGTTGCGGGAAAGATCACTGCCGCCGTCACGTTTCTTGGCCTTTTGCGACGGCTGATAGGCGACCCGGGCGTGCTCGACGCAATAGGGCGTACCATCATCCGAACGGCGGCCGCAGAAAGAGAAATTGACTGACGACGGATCGCCGATCGGCCATTTGCACATCTTGGCGCCGAGCGTTAGCACCGTGGCGGTGCCGGGCGACTCGACATAGGGCACTACGACAGCGCTGATCACCGGGCGGGCCAGGGCCGGCTCGGTGCGGCGGATTGGCTGAGCCGCGGGACGTTCCGCATGTGGCGACGCTGAAGCGGCCGGGCGCGACGGACGGGCCGGCTTGTACAGCGGACGGGTTGGTTGCGAGGGCGCGGCGCGACCCGACAGGCCGAGACGGTGCACCTTGCCGATGACGGCATTACGCGTAACGCCACCCAATTGCTTGGCGATCTGACTGGCGGAATGGCCTTCCTGCCAGAGCTTTTTCAGGGTCTCAACGCGTTCGTCGGTCCAGCTCATTTTTCTCACTCTCCCATGCTCTCTATAATCGCTTGCGATTCAAAATTAATGAAACCACAACATATAGATGTTCCCGAAGGGACTTGCTCCCCAGTCATCAACAGATGGTAAACGAAAAGTTAAAAACCGCAATATATGGTGGCAGGGGAATTCCATCTGTCCACAACATATCTATATGTAGCGTCCGAATAATCCACACGTGTGGACAAGCGTGGCGCCAGGCGGTCATACGCATTGTGCGGGGGAAACGGGCATTTTAGCGCCGTGAATCAGAACGGCGGCCCTTCGCAGAGCCGCCGTTCTATATAGTCTAAATGGGGAATCTTCAGCGTTTTACAAGGCGGGCGCGCCGAGCGTCGCCATATCGATGGTGAAGCGATACTTGACGTCCGATTTCAGCATCCGCTCATAGGCGGCGTTGATGTCCTTGATATTGATGACTTCGACATCGGCGGTGATGCCATGTTCGGCGCAGAAATCGAGCATTTCCTGCGTTTCGGCGATGCCGCCGATCCCCGAACCGGCGAATGAGCGGCGCGCCATCAGCAGCGGGAAGGCCGCCACCTGCATCGGCCGCTCCGGCGCGCCAACCAGGCACATCGTCCCGTCGCGCTTGAGCAGCATGAGATAGGCGTTGATGTCGTGATCGGCCGACACACAATCCAGAATGAAATCGAACGACGCGGTATGAGCCGCCATTTCATCGGCGTTTTTCGACACCACGACCTCATCGGCGCCGAGACGCTTGCCGTCTTCGATCTTGCCGGGAGAGGTGGTGAACAGCACGACATGGGCGCCGAAGGCATGGGCGAACTTGACGCCCATGTGACCAAGACCACCCAAACCGACAATGCCGACCTTCATGCCGGGGCCGACCTTCCAGTGACGCAGTGGCGACCAGGTGGTGATGCCGGCGCAGAGCAGCGGCGCCACCGCCGCCGGATCGAGCTTCTCGGAGACTTTCAGCACGAAGCCTTCATAGACGGTGATGCTCTTGGAATAGCCGCCGTGGGTCGTGCCGCCCAGATGCCTGTCGGGCGAGCCGAAGGTCTGAATATTGCCGACCTCGCAATATTGCTCCAGGCCTTCCTTGCAGTTGCTGCACACGCGGCAGGAATCGACCATGCAGCCGACACCGACCAGATCGCCCACCTTGAATTTCGTCACGCTGGAGCCGACCTTGGCGACACGGCCGAGGATTTCATGGCCCGGCACCACAGGATAGGTGGTCATGCCCCACTCGTTGCGCGCCGTGTGCAGGTCGGAGTGGCAGACACCGCAGAACAGGATATCGATCTGGACGTCTTCGGGCGTCGGGTCGCGCCGGTCGATGGTCAGCGGGCCAAGGGGTTTATCGTTGGCGGGCGCGGCATAGGCTTCGCATCGGAACATGGCATTTATCCTGTCATAAGGGGAGATCCGTCACAGGTAGGCCGCTCCCGTCCCTTTGCAAGACATGTCATCATCTATTCACATGCTTTTGACAGCGGCCGAAGCGCCTGCGTCGCCAGCATGAGAACGCGCAACCGGTCTTCCGGCCATGCCAGCAATTGCTCGAACAGGCGCGGATGGCGGCCATGCAAGGCGCGTGCATCATGCAGCCAGCCACAACCCGGCACATCAGCGTCCCAGTCTCCACGCGGCATCAGATCGCCGGCGTCGCAGTTCAGCACCCGGCTGATCTCATACAACATGGAGGCGCTGACCCGATTGGCGCCACGTTCGTATTTCTGAATCTGCTGGAAGGTCAGGCTGACGGCGGCCGCCAGTGCTTCCTGCGAAATCCGCAGATCGCGCCGGCGCCGTCGGATATTGGCCCCAACCGCGACATCGACGACGTGCGGTCCTTTTCGCTTATTCCCGCTCACCACTTCTCCACGTGATAATTTCAACCATGAAGTTTAAATTATCACCCAAATCAACCAGCGTCAATCACCACGCAAAAGAATACGATGGAGCGCCAATACCTGCGAATGCAGCACCTGCTCGGTGCTTTCCGGATTCACCCGCTTGAAATAAAGAAAACCATCGCGCTCGCGTTCGTAAAGCCGGACCAAGGTGGCGCCATCCTTCATTTCCACCACGCAGCCTTCCAGGCGTTTGGGCTGGCGACCACGCTGAAAGAAGACCTTTTCCCCCGGCTCGCACCACGGCGCCATGCTCTCATCGGAGACGATATGGCTTTCCAGTTCCGCCGGAAAACCTTGCCACCATGATGATGTTCGCTGAAAACGCGCCGCGAACGGGTCTTCGGAAACGGAATAGAGTTCGCGGTCGAGATCGGCCTCACTGGCACCGACCGCCCGCAGGTAGAGCGCCACCCGCTCTTCCGGCCAGGCAGCAGCGGCGTTTTCCCAGCGGCTCATCGCCTGGGCCGAAACGCCGACATCGGCCTGTAATTCGACCAGCGACTTGCCGGCGCGCTGGCGCAGAAGCTTCATGGCGGAGGCGAAGGCGGGATCTTTGGCGGCGTGTCGTCTCATACCGCCATCATCAACGAGACCAACGCAAACGCTATCGCTAAAAAATCAACCTTTTTAAATCCATATCAACCAATGCACAGTCATGCAATAAGCTGGCGGTTGTGGGCACCCTTCGTCGGCAATTCGGCCGTCAATGCCTGCAATCCGGCAACCAGCAGGCGCAAATTCTCTTCCGGCAAGGCGATCAGGGTTTCGAACAGGCGTGGATGCAGGGCGTGCAGCACACGCGCATCTGTCATCCATTTCGGCGTCGTCTCGTCACGATACCAGTCTGGCGCCGGCAACAGGTCCGACGGATGGCATTTGAGCATCCGGCAGATTTCATACAGGCACGACGCGCTGACCCTATTGGCGCCGCGTTCATATTTCTGTACCTGCTGGAAGGTGAGGTCGATCGCTTCGGCCAGCGCTTCCTGTGTAATTTTCAACGCGCGGCGGCGCTGACGAATATTGGCCCCCACCGCGACATCAACGATATGCGGCGTGGTCCTGATGGGTTTTGACATGGCTGGCTCCGTGGCTGACACGCGGGGCATGATTGCGTTAACAACCCAAACGCGAAACATTCAATCGGTACGGGAATAGTTAACATAACCCCAATCAAACGCAAGCGCGCGGAAATTACAATCCATAGGTGCAAATAATCACGCAGAACGGCCTTTTACCGGACTTTCCTTATGCGCCCGAACCTGTAAGCTGGCTAAAAAAGGAAACACACCATGATCCGTCACATCGTTCCGTTCCGCCTGAAACACGCCAGAGGCTCAGCCGAGGAAGCCGGCTTCCTTGCCGCCAACCGCAAGCTGGCCGATATCCCCGGCGTCGAACAGTTTGAACTGCTGCGCCAGATCAGCCCGAAAAACGATTTCGATTTCTGCGTCTCGATGACCTTTGCCGACCAAGCCGCCTATCAGGCTTATAACAACCATCCGGACCATATCGCCTTTGTCCAGACCCGCTGGCTGCCCGAAGTGGCGGACTTTATGGAAATTGATCTAACCTAATTCGTGATTGAAGTGCCCAAGTGAACGCGGATTATATCCACCTCACCTCATCAATTCAAAATATGGCGCACCCGACAGGATTCGAACCTGTGACCTCTGCCTTCGGAGGGCAACAATCTATCTAGCCGTAAAATTCTTCCGCATTCTTTTATTTATATATTTCATAGCTTTAATTGTATATAACACAGCATAACATTCCTCTCATTTCTCTTATTTTCCGTCCCCGCGCTTCCGTGACGCTTCCGTGAGAACAATATGGTCAGAATTACAAAGCGCACTGTTGATGCGGTAGATATTCGAGAAAAAGAGTACGTAATTTGGGACGAAACCTTTCCAGGCTTTGGCCTCAGGGTGTTTCCATCAGGGAAGAAATCCTACGTTTTTCAATATCGGTCTCAAGGCAGAACTAGGAAAATAGCCATCGGTTTGCACGGGTGTTGAATATCACTCAAAACTGACCCAGTAAGCTCGGCTTCTTCGGCCAATTGACGCTGCGTCCACCCTTTTTGCCTGCGATTTGCAGCCACCAGGGAACCGAATCTCTTTTTTAATTCATCTAACATGGCTTTCGGACATGGGTAGCCCGAATAGTGCCTAGTCAGAATGAAGTCAAAATACGGAATTGCAATTAATTGCACTAACATTGCAATGAGGTGGCACAGGTCTATAATCCCCGCAAGTCACTTACAAATGGGGAACATTATGAAGCCGGTAATTTCACAAGCAGAAGCTATTCGTCGAATGGAGCAGAGAAAACCTTTCATTGCTCTTATAATGCTGGCGCTATGTGTGGCAGTCCTTATAGGGCTGTTGTCAATGTGCTCGAAACCGTCGGGTTCAAATCGTCAAGCCCCGCACATAAGCCGCGAACAAATATTGAACCAGGCCAAATCGAAATTCGATGCCGGCGACGGCTTCGGCGCCTTGGAAATTATCGATAAAAACTCAACCTCCGAAATGCTTCGAACCGATGAGGAAATCAGAGTTTTAAAGCGGACGATTATTGCCAGCATGAACGCTGATATCGCCCCTCAGCGTGCCGAGCCGCTATGTGGCCAGAAGATTTGTTCGATTTCGTACTTGCCGGTTTGGCTGAAGAAATCACCACCGCCAAAATTATCATCACTCACCCTATACCTTGCGATCGATGGATAGCTCGCAGCGCTCTACAAAAGGCAATCCGGCGAGGTGAGGCCGACATAGCCTTGGCAGCCTTGGCTACGCTATTTGAAGCAGTTGGCGAAGGCATCTGGCGGCACCTGACGGTTATAGCGCTGGAGGATATTGGGGCCGCTGGAATTGATACGGTGGCCCGCGTCGTTGCAGCCGGTCGAAACCGCAAATGGCGTGCCCTACTTGGAGGTGATTGGCGGGCAGCGTCGGTCCTTGTTTGTCAAATGGCCGCTGAGAGGCATTGCCAAGCGGCTTGTGATCTCCTGATGCGACTGACAAATGATCCGTTACGTGAAGGCAGCAGAATCGCCGCAATGGATCGAAATCCCGCCGATTTGGTGGACATTATTCGTGACGGCGATGCCGAATTGATGGAGCGGGCGGAGGCGGCACTCGCTCTAGGAGGTGGGCTTGCCGAAGAACAACCCCTTCACCAAGCAGCAGCCGTTTTTAGGGCACTGGAAGGCATTGGATTTAGTTCCCATGTCTTCGTCACCTGCCAGGCCGCATGGCGGTTGTGTCGCAACCCAATGGCCCTCCTGCTGCCGTTCATTTGGTTGGAGTGGATGAAGGAGCGAGAAGTGCCGAGTACTGATGATCTCATTCCAGAAACTAAAATGATAGATCAGGTTCCGGCCTATGCGATTGACCAATTCACACGAGTCGGCGGCCAAGTTGCACGGGCATTTCTCGTCCGAAACCCTGCGCTGCTCGCCATGATGGATAGTCGGAGAATTCATAGCGCTAGCCGGGCCAGGATTGTTGGTGATCTGATTTTCTTAAATGAAGGCGGACTGGTCGTTAATCGTCCAATTTGGCAGACAGCCGATCGCCTACGCTTGCCTCATCGGCCTCTGCCAGCGACGTTTGTTCTGAGGGAAAAATTGAACGAAGTCTTGAAGTACATGGCGAGAAAAGCCTCGGACATCGAATTTCTCCGCAGGCAAAACCTTTTCCAAGCAAATCAGTAATTTGCCGTCAAAAGGCGTAAATAGGCGGCCATGCTGCATAGTCGGGCTATCCCTCGGAGCGACAGCAAAACAATTACTAAGCTGGCTGCTTCCGTGGTGCTTCCGTGAAATAAAGGCTTGCCGAGCAAATCCTCAGCAAGCCTTTATAAAATATGGCGCACCCGACAGGATTCGAACCTGTGACCTCTGCCTTCGGAGGGCAGCGCTCTATCCAGCTGAGCTACGGGTGCCGCTATAAGGGGCCAGAGCTACCTAAGCGAAAGCGGCCCGGCACTCAACCGCAAAAATGCGATTATCCTGATTTGTGGCGCGAACTGTCGCGCATCACCAGTTCCGGCGTCACGATAATGCCTTCGCTCGCCGTCTGTTCGCCCGCTTCCAGCGCCGCCACCAGCATTTCCAGACCCTGCCGGCCGAGATCGAAAATCCCGACGCGCAGGGTGGTCAACGGCGGCGAGGTAAAGCGCGCGATCGGGATATCGTCAAAACCGACCACCGCCACATCACCCGGCACGGTCAGCCCCGCCTCGCGCAGGGCCAGCAGGCAACCGACCGCCATCACGTCATTGGCGGCGAAGATGCCATCCGGCCGCTCATCGAGGGTCAGGAAGGCCTTGGCGCCGCGATAGCCGGATTCCTCGGTGAAATCGCCCTCAAACAGCGGCGCGCCTTCGCATACCGACAGAAAGCCACGCCGGCGTTCCTGGGCCTCGAAATTGCGCAACGGCCCGGAGATATGAGCCAGCCGCTGACAACCCTGTTCGCGCAGGTGCCCTGCCGCCGTGACCCCACCGCCGAAATTATCGACGCTGATAGATCTCTGATCGGCGCCGATGCGGCTGGCGATGGTCACCACCGGCAGATTGAGCGGCAGGACAGCAGCCAGGTCATGCGACTCAACGAAGGGCGACATGACCAGCAGGCCATCGACCCGGCCGCCCATGGCGCGCATGATGCGCAGGGCCTCGTCCGGATTACTGTGCGAGCCGGAGACCAGGAGGTGCAAGCCACGCGCCCGCGCCGCCACATCGATGCCCCGGATGATTTCCGCAAAGAACTCGCCATAGATATCGGGCAGCAGCACGCCGATGGTGTTGGTGCGCGACATGACCAGTGAGCGCGCCCCGCCGTGCGGCACATAACGCAGGCGCTTGGCGATTTCGAGCACGCGCTGCTTCACATCATCGGCGACGTTATCGAGGCCATTGATGGCGCGGGAGGCCGAGGCGATGGACACATTGGCTTCGCGGGCAATGTCTTTCAGCGTAGCTCCGGCCATGTGTCCTCCTTCAATTTAAAGCCTATGTGGTTTATGTAGCGCTGTAAACTGCCACGCGCGTTGTCGAGTTATGGGTGAAGGGCCCATGGCCCTTCAAAAAGGAAAAGCCGTCACGCCCTTGATCCATTCGTCGATGACCAGCGCCTTGACCGCCGGCGGGGCGGCGCGTTCGCGGCAGTTCGGCCGTTCGCACAGCCGGCACATCGGTCCGGTCTGAACGGCGTTCGGCTGGACCAGATCAAGCCCACGCGCATAGATCAGCTTCTCGGCGTATTTCAACTCGCAGCCGAGGCCGATGGCCTGTTGCGAATAGGCGCCGTCGACATAGGCGCTCAAGTGCCGGTCGAGGGTGCGGGAGAGAGTAAAATAGCGCAGGCCATCCGGCGTCTCGATCACCTGGGTGATGATCCGGCCGGGCGTCTGGAAGGCCTGGTGGATATTCCAGCGCGGGCAGGCGCCACCATAGCGGGAAAACGGGAAATGTCCGGCGGCGAAGCGTTTCGAGACATTGCCGGCGGAATCGATGCGCATCAGGAAGAAGGGGACGCCGCGGCTGCCGGGTCGGGAGAGCGTGGTCAGGCGCTGGGCCGCCTGCTCGTAGGAGACCTCGAACGGCGCGCGCAAAAGCTCGATATCGTAGGCATTGCTTTCGGCTTCGTTGAGAAAGCGGCCGTAGGGCATGAGTGTGGCAGCGGCGAGTGTATTCAGGAGCGCGATCTTGTAGAGGCGTGCCGTGGCCAGGTCGGGGGCTTTTGCCTTTTCCGTCAACGCATTGATCTCGGCGCCATATGCGCTGAGCGCCAGTTGGTAGAGGATGGCGAAGCGCCGCGAGGAGGGGCCGAGCGTTTCCGAGATCATCAGGCGGCGGCGATGCGGATCGAACCGGCGCTGGTACATCATCATCACCTGTGCCGGCATCAGGCGGATCTCGATGCCGTGCTGATCTTTCAAGCGCGCCTGCGCCACTTCTTCCAGCGTATGGGGATCGCCGCCGAGTGTGGCGAAAAGCTGCTCGCCCAGTTCGTCGAGTTCGGGGAAGAAGTTATGATGGCTTTGTATCTGGTCACGCACCCAGTCGGTGGGGGACTGCTCGGTCTCTTCCGGCACCGCCACCAGGGCATCCCGTTTGCGGCGCTCGGAATACGCGCGATAGAGTCGCGTCACCGCCTCGGCGGCCATGGGAGATGACGCCACCAGTTCCGAGATTTCCCGGCGCGGCAGGTGGAGATCCTTGAACAGCGGATCGGCGAAAATCTCGACCAGATCGGCCTCGCCCGCCGGTTCTGAGTCGTCGGTGAAGGTGCGCAGGTCGAGATCGTAGGTGGCGGCCAGCTTGAGCAACACCTGCGCGGTGACGGGTCGTTGATTGCGCTCCAGATGGTTGAGATAGGAGGCCGATACGCCGAGATCGGCCGCCATCTGGGTCTGGGTCAGGCTGAGATCATAGCGCAGCCGCTTGAGACGTCCGCCGAGGAAGAGTTTGCGATCGAGTTCGGCCATGTGATGTCTCCATGGCAAATATTGTCATAAATTTACAAAAAGCACAATGTCACAATTTTCCAAATGACGCCATTTGTGGACCCACGCACCTATCTTTGCAAACAGTATAAGCGCTTTATGCTTTTAAGCACACTGACGGCACGCTGTCTGAAACGAGACATATTATGACAAAAAAGCTTAAATCCACACCCATCACCACTCCCTGGGACATGGCCACCGTCTATGCCGCCGCCTTCGGATTGTTCGCCCCCGGTCTCCTGATGGCTGCCCGCCGCCAGACCGAACAAACGACTCCTCAACCTCCCCAGCAAGGATAAATGACCATGACCACATTTCAGGACTTAGTCCCCTCCGCCCCGAAAGACCGCTTTGACGGCATTGAGCGCCCCTATTCCCCCGAAGACGTCCTGCGCCTGCGCGGTTCGTTCCCTATCCAGCACACGCTCGCCGAACGCGGCGCCAACAAGTTATGGGAATTGCTGCACTCGGAACCCTTCATCAACTCACTGGGCGCCATGACCGGCAACCAGGCCATGCAGATGGTCCGCGCCGGCCTGAAGGCCATCTATCTCTCCGGCTGGCAGGTCGCGGCCGACAGCAATACCGCGTCTTCCATGTACCCCGACCAGTCGCTTTATCCGGCCAATGCCGCGCCGGAGCTGTGCAAGCGCATCAACAAGACCCTGCAGCGCGCCGATCAGATCGAGCATAGTGAGGGTGGCGCCAAGCGCGACTGGTTCGCGCCCATCGTCGCCGATGCCGAGGCCGGTTTCGGCGGGCCGCTCAACTGTTTCGAGATCATGAAAGCCTTTATCGAAGCGGGCGCCGCCGGTGTCCATTTTGAGGATCAACTGGCGTCGGAAAAGAAGTGCGGCCACTTGGGCGGCAAGGTGCTGATCCCCACACAGGCCCACGAACGCGCCCTGACCTCGGCCCGTCTCGCCGCCGACGTCATGGGTACACCGACCCTGGTCGTCGCCCGCACTGACGCGGAATCGGCGCAACTGATCACCTCCGATGTCGATGAACGCGACCATCCGTTCATCGAGCGCGGCAACCGCACGGTTGAGGGCTTCTTCCGCCTGAAACCCGGCACCGGCCTCGATCACTGCATCGCCCGCGGCCTGGCTTATGCGAAAGTTGCCGACCTGCTGTGGTGGGAAACCTCGCACCCCGACCTGGAGGACGCGCGCAAATTCGCCGAAGCCGTCCACAAGGTCCATCCCGGCAAGCTGCTGGCCTATAACTGCTCGCCGTCCTTCAACTGGAAAGCCAAGCTGGATGAGGCCACCATCGCCAGATATCAGCGCGAACTCGGCGCCATGGGCTACAAGTTCCAGTTCGTCACCCTGGCCGGCTTTCACTCGCTCAACAACGCCATGTTCGAGCTGGCCGACGGCTACCGCGATCGCGGCATGGCGGCCTATTCCGAGCTGCAACAGCGCGAATTCGCCAATGAAGCGGCCGGCTACACCGCCACCCGTCACCAGCGCGAGGTCGGCACAGGTTATTTCGACAAGGTCGCCATGACGATCAGCAATGGGCAATCCTCCACCACGGCCATGAAGGCCTCAACCGAAACCGCGCAATTTACCGTAGCGGCCGAATAGGCCGCGAAGAGACGCGCAAACGTGCGCGGCGCGCGGTCGCGCTTGCCAAGGGCGTTGCCCTTGGAGATCAACCCAAACAGGAGATATGATAATGGAGACCAGCAATCGTGCCTCGATCATCGCCTACTGCCTGGCGCCGCTGAACCTCGACCCCAACAGCGAAGCCGCCCGTGAAGTGACCCGCCGCCTCGACCATGCGCTCAAGACCTTCCAGGCGCAGGCCGCTCGCCCGGTGAGGGTCGATTTCTCCCGGATGCCGTCACTGGTCATCAACGAGGCCGCCCACGGTTACGAATAAGACCCGGCATAAACACAATCATAAGCGCCGGCATAAGCGCCCTCTTCGCTCCCCCGCGAAGAGGGCGCGATTTTATGCTCTGCTCTTTTCCTGAGATGGATTGCATGTCATGTAGGTATCCGGAAACGGACCAGCGCGGGTTTAATGAGGGCAGCACCTCAGCCTCGCGCAACTGCCCAGGGAGGACGACTGACATGAAAACGCGCCGCGTTCTAATCGCAAATGTTACCGCTATCATATTGACCTTGACCCTGCCGGTGACCGCTCTGGCCACTGCCTCCGCTACAGCCACAGTGACCGATGGCTCAGGCGCTTACAAAACCGGCCAGTATCACAACCTGTTCAATGAGCGGCTGGGCCACACCGAAGCCGAAAGCCGCCAGAAGATTGAACAGACCTTCCAGCAGCTTTTCCACGGTGATGGTCAGGAACAGCGCGTCTATTTCGAGACCGGCGCCAATGCCGATGGCCCCCTCGCCTATATCACCGACTGGGCCAATAATGACGCCCGCTCCGAAGGCATGAGCTACGGCATGATGATCGCCGTGCAGCTTGATAAAAAACGCGAATTCGACGCCCTGTGGAACTGGTCGAAGACCTATATGCTGACCACCGACCCGGAAAATCCGTCACAGGGCTATTTCGCCTGGTCGATGGGCACCGACGGCTCGGCGCGTGCGGTCGGTGCGGCGCCCGATGGCGAGGAATATTACGTCATGGCGCTCTATTTCGCGGCGCACCGTTGGGGCAATGGCAAAGGCATCTATAATTATCAGGCGGAGGCCGACAAGATCCTGAGCGGAATGCGCCACCATCCGGTCAAGACCGCCACGACGCCCTTCCGTATCCATCCCAATGATTCGTCGAGCCGGAGACGCCGTGGCCCAGCCCGAATAACCGGACGGCACAGACGCAGGCGCTGAAAGAGGGCAAGTCGTGGCCGCCCTATCGGCCGATGCGCGCCCCGCGTTCGGTGACGGTCGGGCCGATGGTCGATGAAGACCACACCATGATCCGCTTCGTGCCTGAAACCAGCATACCCGGCACCGATGCCTCCTACCACCTGCCGGCCTTTTACGAACTCTGGGCGCGCTGGGGGCCGGTCGAGGATCGCGCCTTCTGGGCCAGAGCTGCCGATGTCAGCCGTAATTTCTTTGAAACCGTCGCCGATCCGAAAACCGGCCTGACGCCAGACCGCAGCGAATTTGATGGCCAGCCGGCTATGGGCTGGGATGGCAAGCCGAGCCAGTTCGCCTATGACAGCTGGCGCACGGCCAGCAACTGGTCGGTCGATTACAGCTGGTGGGGCAAGGATGCGCGGGCGAAAACCCGCAGCGACCATATCCAGACCTTCCTCTATGGCCAGGGTATCGACACCTTCGCCGACCGTTACACATTGGACGGCAAGCCGATGTCCGATCGCCATTCCACCGGCATGGTGGCGGCCACCGCCGTCGGCAGCCTGGCGGCAACGCCGGGCGCGGTGTCCGATGCCTTCCTGAAAGAGTTGTGGGATATGCCCGTGCCGGCCGGCGAGCAGCGCTATTTCGACGGGATGCTGTACCTGATGAGCCTGATGCACCTGAGCGGCGAGTTCCGCATTATCGAGCCAGCGGCGCAGAAGTAATAGCAGTTTCGAAACCTTCCTATACCTCCCTGACTTGTCGGGGAGGGGGACCGCGCCGAAGGCGTGGTGGTGGTGGGGTTTCTTGCTAGCCCTCATCCGGATGAAAGGCTGTTTTCGCCTTCGTATCCGCCGTGAAGAGATAGACCAGCAGCGATACGGCAATACAGGCGGTGACGTACCAGAAAAAGCTCTGCTCCACGCCCGCCTGTTTCAGCCATAGCGCCACATATTCCGCCGAGCCGCCAAAGACCGACACGGCCACCGCATAGGGCAAGGCGACACCGAGCGCCCGGACATGCGAGGGAAACAGTTCCGCCTTCACCACGGCATTGATCGAGGTGTAGCCGCTGACGATGATCAGCGCCGCCATGACCAGCCCGAAGGCGGCCCAGAAACTTTGCACATGGGCCAGCGCCGTCATGATCGGCACGGTGAAGATCACGCCAAGCACGCCGAAACCGATCAGCAGGGGGCGGCGGCCTATCCGGTCGGACAGGGCGCCAAAAAGCGGCTGAGCCAGCATGTAGAGAAACAGGGTCAGCGCCGATAGGCTCGTCGCCTCGGTCTTGCTCCAGCCGGCGGTATTCACCAGAAATTTCTGCATGTAGGTGGTGTAGGTATAGAAGGCGACCGTGCCGCCCAAGGTCAGGCCGACGACCTGCAAAGCCTGCCACGGATGCTCTTTCAGGAGCGTCAAAGTGCGGTTGCCGGTAAATTTCCGGCTCTCCTCGAAGGAAGCCGTTTCTCTGATATGACGGCGGATAAACAGCGCCGCCAGGGCCAGCAAGGCGCCGATGACAAACGGAATTCGCCAGCCCCAGGCCTCAAGCTGCTCATGCGTCAGCAGCCACTTCTGCAACAGGATCAGCACGCCCAGCGCGATCAGTTGACCCATGATCAGGGTGACATACTGGAAGCTCGACCAGAAACCGCGATGGGTTTTGCCGGCCATTTCCGACAGATAGGTGGCGCTGGCGCCGTATTCGCCGCCGACGCTCAGGCCTTGCAGCAAGCGCGCCAGCAACAACAGCGCCGGGGCGGCGATCCCGATGGTGGCGTAGCCCGGCGTGAGGGCGATGATCAGCGAGCCGGCGCACATCAGCAGGATAGAAACCGTCAGCCCGGACTTGCGGCCATAGCGGTCGGCATACCAGCCGAGCAGCCAACCGCCGATCGGCCGCATGAAGAAGCCGACCGCGAAAATCGCCGCTGTATTGAGCAGTTGCGCCGTCGGGCTGGCATTGGGAAAGAAGGCCGGCGAGAAATAGAGGGCAAAGGCCGAATAGGCGTACCAGTCGTACCACTCGACCAGATTGCCGATCGATCCACCGAGGATGGAACCCAGTTTGTTATTGCCCTGTTTCATGCGCCGAAGCTTTCACAGTTCAATTGACGAGACAAGGCGGTTTGTTTTAAGGATCAGCAACCGTCTCCCGCAAGGTATCAAGTCTCATGAGCGACACCATTCCTCCCCCCGAAGTCATCTATGTCGACGCCCATAAGGTCGCCTGCAACGGCGGCGGCGGCGCGCTCGGCCATCCGCTGACCTATTACGACCTGGGCGAGGACGGTACGGCCGAATGTGGCTATTGCGACCGCAAGTTTGTTCATCAGAGCCACGCCAACGATTATCATGATCCGGCGCCACGTCCGGAAGGCGAGCACTAATTGCGCTTTTTACATACGATGGTGCGGGTGCATGATCTCGATGCCTCGCTGAAATTCTGGTGCCAGGGTCTTGGCCTGATCGAAACCCGCCGCATGGAATCAGAGAAAGGCCGGTTCACGCTGATCTATCTGGCGGGCCTGCGCGATGAAGACCAGGCGCGGTCATTCAACGCGCCCGAACTCGAACTGACCTGGAACTGGCCGGACGCCGACGGTAACGCCGAGACCTATACCGGCGGCCGCAATTTCGGCCACGTCGCCTATGAGGTCGATGACATCTACGCCGCCTGCCAGCATCTCGCCGATGCGGGCGTGGTCATCAATCGCCCACCACGCGACGGCCATATGGCCTTTGTCCGCTCACCTGACGGCATTTCGGTCGAACTGCTGCAAAAGAACGGCGCGCTCGAACCGGCAGAGCCGTGGGCCTCGATGGCCAATACCGGAAGCTGGTAGAACTGGTAAATCTCGCCCGCCCCATTTACGGGGAGGGCGAATGACTGCCTCGCACCCAAAAACCACACCCTGTCGGTAAACTTAATGCGGTGTTAGCTATCACGGATTTGTGGATTGTCTTTGCCTCTATAACGGCGTTTTTTGATTTGGCCGCCTGAAGAGACGGCCAGACTGCCGCAGGGTTTGCGACGTCCGCACATAGTATGTTTTGAGGTGCTGACATGACCAGGGCCGCTATTGCCACCGACCACCACTCACCCCTTTTAGACGCCGCGAAAGCCTTTGCCCTGCTGCCAGTGGGTCTGGTGCTCGTCGTCTATCTCGCCTGCCGCGAACGATGGTGACTTGATTTGGTCAGCAGCTTTGATTTGGTATAGGGATCATATGGCCTTATGAAAGGCCAACGCCGATTCCCAGCCGAACAGAGCACCTATGTCTGAAGCCGTCCCCGAAAAGCAAAAACGCCTCGTCCTGATCGACGGCTCCGGCTATATTTTCCGCGCCTATCACGGCCTGCCCCCCCTGACGCGCAAGTCGGACGGACTGCCGGTCGGCGCTGTGGCTGGCTTCTGCAATATGCTGTTCAAGCTGATCAAGGAAAACCGCGGCGATGACGCGCCCTCGCACCTGGCGGTCATTTTCGACGCCGGCTCGAAGACCTTCCGCAATGAGCTTTACGATCAGTACAAGGCCCACCGTCCGCCGGCGCCGGAAGACCTGATCCCGCAGTTCCCCCTGATCCGCGACGCCACCCGCGCCTTCGGTGTGCCGGCGGTCGAAATGGCCAATTTCGAGGCTGACGACCTGATCTGCACCTATACCCACCTGGCGAAAAAAGACGGCTTCAAGGTCACCATCATCTCGTCGGACAAGGATCTGATGCAGCTTGTCGATGACGATGTCAGCCTGATGGACCCGGTAAAAGGCACGCTCGTTGGCCGCGAAGGGGTGATCGAGAAGTTCGGCGTACCGCCCGAACTGGTGGTCGATGCCCAGGCCCTGATCGGGGATTCGGCCGATAATGTGCCGGGCGCCCCCGGCATCGGCGTCAAAACCGCCGCGCAACTGCTGCTCGAATACGGCAATCTCGACGCCGTGCTGGCGCGCGCCGGTGAGATCAAACAGGAGAAGCGCCGCCAGACCCTGATCGACTTCAGGGATCAGATCCTGCTGTCGCGCGAGCTTGTGACGCTGCGCTGTGACTCGCCCACGCCGGTCGATATCGACAGCTTTATCCTGAAGGAGCCGGAACAGGACGTCTTGCTGACCTTCCTGGGATTGATGGAGTTCAATTCACTGGCCAAGCGCGTCGGCGGCAATGCCTTGAGCCTGCTGCAAGGCTCTTCAGCGCTCGACAAGCTGCCGACCGCACCGATTCTGCGCCCGCTTTACGGCGCGCCAAAGAAAGGCCCGGCCGAGGCCGCTATCCAGCCGGTTCACCGCGAAACTTACGAATGTGTCCAGACCCAGGAAGCGCTCGAAAAGTGGATCGCCTGCGCCTATGAGGCTCAGGTCATCGCCATCGATACGGAAACCGACGATCTTTCCGCCTCCCATTCCGGACTGGTCGGCATTTCGCTGGCCGTCGGCGTCAATCAGGCCTGCTATATTCCGCTGGCCCACACCAGCAATGAGGGTTTTGATTTTGGCGACGGTGGCGGCCTCCAGCAGATCGATTTCCAGACGGCTATCGCCGCGCTCAAGCCCCTGTTTGAAGATCCGAACATCCTGAAGGTCGGGCAAAACATCAAGTACGACCTGTCGGTCCTGCACCGTCACGGCATCGATGTCGCGCCCTATGACGACACCATGCTGATCTCCTATGTGCTCGAAGGCGGGCTGCACGGCCACGGCATGGACGAACTTTCCGAATTGCACCTCGGCCACACGCCGATCACCTTCAAGCAGGTGGCCGGCTCCGGCAAGTCAGCCAAGTCGTTCAAATATGTGGCCCTGAAAGAAGCCACCGAATACGCCGCCGAGGACGCCGATGTCACCCTGCGCCTGTGGCACATCCTCAAACCGCGCCTGGCCCAGCAAAGCCTGTTGACCGTTTATGAGACCCTGGAGCGCGGGATGCCCGCTACCCTTTCCGAGATGGAACTGGCCGGCATCCGCATCGATCCGGCCATATTGCAAAGCCTGTCGCATGATTTCGGCACGCGTATGAACGCCATCGAACAGGAAGCGCAGGCGCTTGTCGGCCGGCCGTTCAACATGAACAGCCCGCAGCAGCTCGGCCAGATCTTCTACGATGAAATGCAGCTCCCCGGCGGCAAGCGCACGGCCTCCGGCCAATGGGCCACTGACGTCAAGGTGCTGGAAGAACTGGCTGAAAGCGGTCAGCCGCTCGCCAAGATGCTGCTCGATTACCGCCAGATGGCCAAGCTGAAAGGCACCTATACTGACGCCCTCACCGGCTATGCCGACAAGAACACCCAGCGCATCCACACCAGCTTCCATCTCGCCGCCACCCCGACCGGGCGCCTCAGTTCCAACGAACCCAACCTGCAAAATATCCCGATCCGCACCAGCGAAGGCCGCAAGATCCGCCAGGCGTTTATCGCCAGACCGGGCCACAAGCTGATCAGCGCCGACTATAGCCAGATCGAACTGCGTATCCTCGCCCACATCGGCGACATTCCGCAGCTCAAGGCCGCCTTCGCCCGTGGCGACGATATCCACGCCATGACCGCCTCGGAAATGTTCTCGACGCCTATGGAAGAGATGACCTCCGAAATCCGCCGGCGCGCCAAGGCGATCAATTTCGGCATCATCTACGGCATTTCCGCCTTCGGCCTGGCCAATCAGCTCGGCATCGAACGCGGAGAGGCCGGCCGCTATATCGAGACCTATTTCGACCGCTTCCCCGGCATCAAGGCCTATATGGACTCAACAAAAGCCTTCGTGAGCGCCAACGGTTTTGTCACCACCCTCATGGGCCGCAAGATCCATATCCCCGAAATCAACGGCAAGGGCGCGATCAAGTCCTTCGCGGAGCGCGCCGCCATCAATGCGCCGATCCAGGGCACCGCGGCCGATGTCATCCGCCGCGCCATGATGCGGATGCCGCAGGCGCTCGCCGATGCCGGTTTCACCACAAAGATGCTGTTACAGGTCCACGATGAACTGATCTTCGAGGCGCCGGATGCCGAGGTCGAGGCCGTGATCCCGCTGATCAAGCGCATCATGTCCGACGCCACCCTGCCGGCGCTGGAAATGAGCGTGCCGCTGGTCGTCGAGGCCCACGCCGCCCTCAACTGGGACGAGGCGCATTAATATTTTCGCGCGGCCAATATCCTTAATCCGTTTTTTACCATGTCGGACGTATGACCACCTTCAGTGTCGATGTGGGCTGCGTTTTCAGGGCCAAAACCGATCCAGTACAGCATAACGCAGGCTGTTGGATGCGACGTGTATTTGTGTCGGTCCAGGGGATTTGCGTTCGTCATGCTGAAAAAACTCACCATCCGCGCCAAGGTTATTCTTGGTTTCGCGCTTGTGCTCTGCGCCGCTGTCGCATTGGGCGTCTTCGCGATCCAGCGCCTGAATGCGGTCAATACCTCGGCAAAGGACGTCGCCACCAACTGGCTGCCGGCCGCCAATGTGTTGGGCGATCTGTCGCAGGATTTCGAGCAAATGCGCGCCCGCCAGGGCCAGCTCATCCTCGTCCCTGTCGAGGGTCGCGCTGAAATGAAGGACAAGCTGGTCGATTCCGAGACCCGCATTGCCGCCGATCTGAAAGCCTACGAGCCACTGACGACGGAGGGCGAAGAGCGCCAGATGGCCGAAGCGATCAAGACCGCCATGGCTACCTATGTCGCTGATAATGCCCCCCTGATCGCCGAGGTCGATGCCGGTGACATGGTCGGATCGGTGGCGCGCTATAAGGGCGATATGCAGGACAACGCCAATGCCGTGCGCAAGGCCATCCGCGCCGACCGCGCTTTCCAGCTCGATCAAGGCAACAAGGCTGCCATGGCCGGCGTGGCGCAAGGCAAGGCCGCCATCACTCTCATCATGATCGCGCTCAGCGTCACCGCCGCTTTCTGCGTCGTCATCGGCTGGCTGATGATCATGGGCATTTCGAAGCCGCTGGCAGAACTAGCGGCCGCCTTTACCCGCTTGTGCAACAGCGATACCTCGGTCGTCGTGCCGTGCAAGGACGAGGTTGGCGAACTGAAGCAGATGTCCACCGCCGGCGAATTCCTGCTGGCCGCCCTGCACGCCCACAATACCGCCGAAGCCGACAAGGAACGCCTGCGCACCGAAGCCGAAGCCGAGCGCAAGAAGACCATGTATGACCTGGCCGATCAGTTTGAGAACGCCGTCGGCGGCATCGTCGAGATGGTGTCCTCCGCCGCCACAGAAATGCAGGCCACGGCCTCGCAACTGACCTCATCGGCGCAAGAGTCCGCCGCCCAGGCCACCTCGGTTTCCGCCGCCGCCGAAGAAGCCGGCACCAATGTCACCTCGGTCGCCGGTTCGGCCGAAGAACTGGGCGCCTCGGTTTCGGAAATCGGCCGTCAGGTCGAGCACTCCTCGCAAAAGGCGCGTGAGGCCGTGCGTGAAGCCGACGCCACCGCCGCGATTGTTTTCGAACTGTCCCAAGCCGCCGACCGCATTAACGGCATTGTCGATATGATTACCGGCATCGCTTCGCAGACCAACCTGCTGGCGCTCAATGCCACCATCGAATCGGCCCGCGCCGGTGAGGCGGGTCGCGGGTTCGCCGTCGTCGCCTCGGAAGTGAAGGCCCTCGCCGGCCAGACCAGCCGCGCCACCGCCGAGATCAGCCAGCACATCGCCAGCATCCAGTCGACCACGAAACGCGCCGTTGAAGCCATCGAAAATATCACCGGCACGATCCGCGATATCAACGACTCGTCCTCCACCATCGCCGCTGCCGTCGAGCAGCAAGGCTCGGCCACCAATGAGATCGTACAGGCGGTCAATCAGGCGTCGATAGGTACGCAGGAGGTGACCTCGAACATCACCGGCGTGGCCCGCATGGCCGAGGAAACCGGCGCCGGCGCCGCTCAGGTGCTTTCTGCTTCCGGCGAACTAGCCCAGCAGGCGGCCAACCTGCGCACGCAGATCAACAGCTTCCTGGCGCACGTCAGAGCCGCTTAAGCCAGCATACGCACATTCGGCTCGCGGTCGAAATAACGCTTCGCGCCAGCCTTCGGCAGGTCTTCGATGCTGACGATACCGGCATCGGGGACCACGCCCGCCTTATCGAGCAAGGGCTTGGCTTCCGGCGTATGGCCGATGGCCTTCAGGTGGCCAAAGGCGTTCATCACAAACTCGACCGCCGCCGATTCCTTCAGCAGCATTTGCGTCCCTTTTTCGGAGAGCAGCACAGCCACGGCGTCAAATATCTGCGACGGCGATCCGGCCAGTTGGCCGTCGGCCTTGACCACCGACCCATCCGCCAGTTTCACCGCGCCGATCTTGGGCGCCACCACTACGGCCTTACCGCCCTCAACCGTAATCGCCTCGATCAGCGCGGTCAGTTCCGCCGCGTCGCTGCCATCAGCGATCAGGATGCCGACCTGACGGCCATTCAGCGTTTCCAGCATCTTCTTCTGAATGCTGAGGGCCGGTGACGGGGCCATATCGATCGGTTTGCGCGCCGCCTGACTGGCCTTTGGCAGGTCGATGGCGAGGCCCGCGGCGACCCGTTTGGCCAGGTCTTCATCGACATTGCGCAGATTGGCGACCATGCGCGTCTGGACCGGCGCGACCCCTACCTTCGACAATTCGAACACGAAGCTCGAAGCGATATGGGCGCGTTCATTGTCAGTCTGCGACTGCCAGAACAGCCCCGCCTGGGAATAGTGATCGGCGAACAGTTCAGCGCGGATACGCAGTTTCGGCCCCTGCTCATCCTGTTCGGCACGTCCCTCAAAACTGGTGAAACCGGTCGCCGGACATTCGCGCGGCCCGCCGATCTCGCCATTATCGGCTAGGGAATTCGGCTCGTAATTGGCGCGGCCCTTCGGCACCTGCGTCTGCATCAGGCCGTCGCGCTGGAAATTGTGCATCGGGCATTTCGGCGCATTGACCGGGATCTGGTGGAAGTTGGCCGTGCCGAGCCGCGACTTCTGCGTATCGAGATAGGAGAACAGCCGGCCTTGCAGCAGGGGATCGTTGGAGAAATCGATGCCGGGCACGATATTGGCCGGACAGAAAGCGACCTGTTCGGTTTCGGCGAAGAAGTTATCCGGATTGCGGTCGAGCACCATCCGCCCGACGATACGCAAGGGCAGGACTTCTTCGGGGATCAGTTTGGTCGAATCGAGCACATCATAGGGCTGTGAATCGGCAAAGGCCTGATCGAACACCTGAAGACCCAACTCCCATTCCGGAAAATTACCGGTGTCGATGGCTTCATAAAGATCGCGGCGGTGATAATCATTATCCGCCGCCTGTAGCTTCAGCGCCTCATCCCACACCGTCGATTGCACGCCAAGCTTCGGCCGCCAGTGAAACTTGACGAAGCTTTCCTTGCCCTCGGCATTGACCATGACGAAGGTGTGAACGCCGAAGCCTTCCATCATGCGCAAGCTACGCGGGATGGCGCGGTCGGACATGGCCCACATCAGCATATGGGTGGTTTCCGGCATCAGCGAAGCGAAGTCCCAGAAGGTGTCATGCGCGCTGCCCGCCTGCGGATAGGCCTTGTCGGCCTCCATCTTCACCGCATGAACCAGATCGGGGAACTTGATGGCGTCCTGGATGAAGAAGACGGGGATATTGTTGCCCACCAGATCCCAGTTGCCTTCCTTTGTATAAAACTTGACCGCGAAGCCGCGCACGTCGCGCGGCGTATCGACCGATCCGGCGCCGCCAGCCACTGTGGAAAAGCGCGTGAACAGCGGCGTCTTTTCGCCGACGCGCTGGAACAGATCGGCCTTGGTGATATCGGCCAGGGAGTCGGTCAGTTCGAAATAACCGTGCGCGCCGGAACCGCGGGCATGGACAATGCGTTCGGGGATACGCTCATGGTCGAAATGAAAAATCTTTTCGCGCAGGACAAAATCTTCCAGAAGCGTCGGGCCGCGCGCACCGGACTTCAAACTGTTCTGGTTGTCGGATATGCGGATGCCCTGATTGGTCGTCAGGTGTACCTCGCGGGTAGACCCGTCATGATGCACCTGCTGATGGGTCTCGCCACCATTACCTTGTGTCGTATCGAATCCGGCCTTGTCATCCATGATCATATCTCCCTGTGATCGGTTAATCTGACGACAGGTGCGACCTTGGCGCGTAAATAATCAGTCAGGATTTATTGACAGAAGATAAGGGACGACGCGTAATGGTGGCCATGACCGTCAAAACCCTCGACCATATCAATATCCAGACCCGCGACATGGCTGAGACCATCCGCTTTTACGAAGACCTGCTGGGTCTGGTGGCGAAGACCGCGCCGCGCCGCAAACCCGCTGAGCGTCAGTGGCTCTATGCCGGCGAGCGCGCCGTTATCCACCTTAATCTCTTCGGCACGGACAACACCTATGTGCGCGAGGTCATTCCCGGCGGCACGACCGGTGCCATCCACCATATCGCTTTCGAGTGCGACAGCCTTGATGACATGGTGACGCGGCTTGAGACGAAAGGCCTGCGCTATGAGCGCGCCGAACTGCCGGAAATCAATCTGACGCAGCTATTCGTCGTCGATCCCAATAACGTGCTGCTGGAACTGAATTTTCGATATTAGGCGGCTAGTCCCGCTGCCTGCATCATCGGTTTGAGCGTGGCGAGCACCTGCGGCTGCGAGGAAAGCCCCGACCGGATATCCGGGTCACGCAGCATCTTCATCGCCTCTGCCCTGGCCTGATCGCTCAGCGGACCGAATGGCGCCGATTGGCCTGCGGCGAAGCTCAGCAGCATCGAAAACTTCTGCATCGCCGACGCGCCGCCACGCAGGATATGGGCCAGCAGCTTGACATCGGTAGCAATCAGATTGCCGATCTCACCCAGTTTCTGGCTGACCTCCCGGCCATCCTGATCGACCAGCGCCGCCGCCGCGACCCGGCCCTGCATCTGCGCCAGGGCCAGCAAACGCTGCGCCGCCGATTGACTGTTCTCACGCATATGCCGCTCGAACTTGGCCGTGCCGACGATCTGCGACAGCCAGCGCGCCGCCTGGCGCTTATTGGCGGCGCCGACCATGTTTTCACATAGCCAGATCAAACGATCGGCTTCCTCGACCGGCGTTTCGGCGGTTTCCAGCAGGCTGGTGACGAATTCCGCCGAGACCAATCTTTTCGACCGTTCGACAAAGGCGTCCTTGATGTCGTCGCGCTGGGCCTCATCGCGCCCGGCAGCGGTCATGCACAGGGCCAGCACGCGCAGGGTCTCGATCTCGGCTTCAGGATCGCTGGGCTTGAGCCGGCGCGGACTCTTGAGTTCCTCCACCAGGCGCTTTGAAATATGAAAACTGAGTTGCGACAAATGGCCGTCGCGGATCAGATCGTGATAGCCGCCGAGCACACCGGCGAGCGGCGGCATCAGCCGCGCCACGCGGGCGTCGCTGCGGGCGATCACCGCCACCTCGCGCCCGGCCGCCATACGCGTCATGACCGTCATTGCGTCGCCGAGATCGGCGTTCTGGCCGAGAATTTCATTGAGGCTGGCGCGCAGGCCGAAGATTTCGGTCACCGGTATTTCGACCACCTGCAGCGCCCATTCGTGGTCGGCGTGGGCCTCAAGATAGGCCGTG
Organism: Asticcacaulis sp.; assembly: GCF_035497195.1. Classification (GTDB taxonomy): domain Bacteria; phylum Pseudomonadota; class Alphaproteobacteria; order Caulobacterales; family Caulobacteraceae; genus Asticcacaulis. The sequence goes on along the minus strand of NZ_DATJDZ010000011.1, from coordinate 106,186 downwards.
ATGAGCTTGGCGTAGCTCAGCAGGATTTCGAGCTTGGTCGAAGAGCGCCGCTGACCTTTTAGCACTGCCGCCAGCGCGCCGCCGAAGATATAGGCGCGTTCCGGATGCTCATGTAGCCTGTCGATCAGGCTGAGGCAGTTTTCCGGCGTCATCACCGGGAAAAGCGCCTTTCGTCCATCCTGGATCAGGCGCGTGCAGGCGCGGTCGATCAGGCCGGTCCAGCGGCGCATCAGTTCATGCAGGTCCTGGCCGGTCTCGTGGCTTTCGGGCACGGAAAGCTTTTGCACCACATGCAGCAGTTCGCTGCCGGAGGCCTCCAGCCTTTCCGCCAGATCGGGCCTGTGCAGCAGTTCGAAGGTGGTCACGCCTTGCAGTTTGAGCCAGTCTTCGAGCAGCCGCGAAATCTTTTCGCGCGAATGGACGCTGTATAGATCCTGCGGACTGATGCAGACCGTATCGGTGGCGGGCGGCAGCTTGACTTTCTTTTGCGGCGCGGAGACGCCTTTGTCGAGAAGGGTCAGGCTGCGGTATTCACCGGTTTCCGGATCGAGCGTTTCCTTGGTGACGCGCACCGCCGACCGACCGCTTTTCAACAGCTCCTCGGCAGTCAGTGTAACGCTTTCCCGCGATTCTCCGGCCATCTCCAGCACCCATGACGCTTGCGGCGTGCGACGGGTGAATAACTCGTAATGCACCTGATGGTGACTCATGGTGTGCCTGAAATCGTTAGTGCTTGATCTGCATGGATTTATTACACACATGACGTTAAATTATGATTTAGGCCCGAATTGAGCGGCCCAAGGCATAAAAACGCCGTGTTGCCGCCCTGAAAAGACCGCAGCCATGCGTTTAGTGCAGATAACAAACCACCGATGGGGGTTTTACACGGCAAAGTTCAATTGAACTTTGGCGATATGCGTTTATTTAAGAGAATAGTTTTTCAATCGGAGATCACATGGCCAAGATTACTTTGGTGGACGACGACGAGAACATTGTCACCAGCGTGTCTCTCGCGCTCGAAAGCGGCGGTCACACCGTCGAGGCCTATTATGACGGCGCCGCCGGTCTGGCCGCGCTTGAAAAAGACCCGCCCGACCTCGCCATCCTCGACGTCAAGATGCCGCGCATGGACGGCATGGAAGTGCTGCGTCGCCTGCGCAACACCTCGAACCTGCCGGTCATCATCCTGACCTCGAAGGACGACGAGATCGACGAGGTGCTGGGCTTCAATCTCGGCGCCGACGACTACATGCACAAACCGTTCTCGCAGCGCCTGTTGCTGGAGCGCGTCAAGGCCGTGCTGCGCCGCGCCGGCATCGTCGAACAGGGCGAGGCCCCGGAAGTCACCGAGGCGCTGAACGCCAAGTCGCTCAAGCGCGGCAAGCTGGTGATGGACGCCGCCCGCCACGAATGCACCTGGGACGGCAAGCCGGTCCGCCTGACGGTCACAGAATTTCTGCTGCTCCATGCGCTCGCTCAGCGCCCCGGCTTCGTCAAGAGTCGCGACAACCTGATGGACGCCGCCTATGACGATCAGGTCTATGTCGATGACCGCACCATCGACAGCCACGTCAAGCGGATGCGCAAGAAGTTCCGCGTCGTTGATCCGACGTTCGATTCGATCGAAACCCTCTACGGCGTCGGTTATCGCTATAGAGAGATTTAAAGACGAATGAGTAAGCCTTGGCTAAAACGGCTCCCTTTCGGTCAGTCCCGGTTGGGACGGCTGATCTTCGGGCTGAATGTGCTGGGGCTGATCATCATCGTCATCGGCGCTCTGGTGCTGAGCGATTTCCGCGGCGGCCTGATCAATGCGCAGAGCGATTCCCTGCTCTCGCAGGCCCAGTTGATGGGCGAGGTCATCGCCGAGGTCGCTACCGAGGGCGTGCCGGAACCGCATCTCGAAGCGGAAAATGCTGCTGTGGTGCTGGCCAGGTTCATTCCGTCGGGCCAGCGCGCGCGGCTGTTTGACGAGCAAGGCAACCTGATCTCCGATTCCTATGCGGTGTCCGACATGATCGACGTGTCGCGCCTGCCGCCGGCGCGCAGCCCCAAGGACCCACCGCCGGAAGATAAATCTGCCAAGCGTCAGGCCCGCCGCGCCATCGCCGAACAGCAACTGCGCGGTGAGGTCATGATGGCCCTGTCCGGCTCGCCGCCCACCGCCGTGGTTCGCCACAATGAACGCGGCATCAAGGTGGTGTCGGTATCGGTGCCCCTGCGTCACGTGAAAGAAGTGCTCGGCGTCCTCACCATCGAGCGCGGTGATGTCGACAAGATCGTGGCGGCGCAGCGTTGGGCCATGCTGCCGTTTATCCTCGTCGCGTTCGGCGTCACCATGCTGTCGTCGCTGCTGCTCAACTGGCTGGTCAGCCGGCCGATCCATCGCCTCTCCGCCGCCGCCGATAACGTCCGGCTGGCGCGCACCCGTGCCATTTCCCTGCCCGATCTGGAAAGCCGCAAGGACGAGATCGGCACACTGGCCCGCTCACTGGAATCGATGACCGATACCCTGTGGCGGCGCATGGAGGAGATCGACCGCTTCGCCGCCGATGTGTCGCACGAGATCAAGAATCCGCTGACCTCCATCCGCTCGGCGCTGGAAACCCTGCCGCTGGTCAAGAGTGACGAGGCTAAAGAGCGTCTGATGGCGGTGATCAACCAGGATGTGCGCCGCGCCGACCGCCTGATCACCGACATTTCCAACGCCTCGCGCCTCGATGCCGAGCTGTCGCGCGACACGCCGAAAAAGGTCGAGGTCGGCACCCTGCTGGAAGATATTATCTCGCTCTACCAGCAGAGCCATATCGCCGGCCAGGTGGCGGTCAGCCTTACGCGCACCCTGTCGCCGGCCGCTGCCCGTGTGAGCGGCCGCGAGGGTCCGCTTGGTCAGGTTTTCCGCAATATCATCGATAACGCCCGCTCCTTCTCCCCGGAAGGCGGCGAAGTGCGCGTCACGCTGGCGCACGGCACCAGCGATCCGGCCCGGCCGATAAGCATTGTTTTTGAGGACGATGGCCCCGGCATTCCGGAAGACAATCTGGAAACCATCTTCCAGCGCTTCTATACCTCACGCCCCAAGGGCACGAGCTTCGGCAAGAATTCCGGCCTCGGCTTGTCGATCTCGCGCCAGATCATCGAGGCGCACAACGGCAAGATCTGGGTCGAAAATCGCAAGGATGACAAGGGACAAATTGTCGGCGCGAAGTTCTGCATCCTGCTGCCGAGCGCGCACTGAACCGGCAATTGAGGCCGTCCATATAAAGATATCTTTATATCTTTATTGCCAATCCGTCGGCAGGCCGTTATAAGCCGCTTCATATCTTACAAAACGGAATCCCAACATGGCCGCCAAAGACCAAGATTTTATAGTCAAAGACATCTCGCTCGCCGCCTTTGGCCGCAAGGAAATCGACATCGCCGAAGGCGAAATGCCGGGCCTGATGGCCACGCGCGCCGAATTCGGCCCGACGCAGACCCTCAAGGGCGCCCGCATCGCCGGCTCGCTGCACATGACGATCCAGACCGCCGTGCTGATCGAAACCCTGCAAGCCCTCGGCGCCGAAGTGCGCTGGGCCTCGTGCAATATCTTCTCGACCCAGGATCACGCCGCCGCCGCCATCGCCGCCACCGGCACGCCGGTTTTCGCCATCAAGGGCGAGACCCTGGAAGAATACTGGGACTATGCCCACAAGATCTTTGAATGGCATGACGGCGGTTACCCCAACCTGATCCTCGATGACGGCGGCGACGCCACCCTGCTGTGCGTGCTTGGGCCGAAAGCTGAAAAAGACCTGTCGCTGCTGGCCAATCCGCAGAACGAGGAAGAAGAAGCGCTCTACAAGGTGATGAAGCGCTACATCAAGGAAAAGCCCGGTTTCTATTCGGCCATCGCCAAGGCGATCACCGGCGTTTCGGAAGAAACCACCACCGGCGTTCACCGTCTTTACGCCATGGCGCAAAAGGGCGAACTGCCCTTCCCGGCCATCAACGTCAACGACTCGGTCACCAAGTCGAAGTTCGACAACCTTTACGGCTGCCGTGAATCGCTGGTCGACGCCATCCGCCGCGCCACCGATGTGATGCTGGCCGGCAAGGTCGCCGTCGTGCTGGGCTATGGCGATGTCGGCAAGGGGTCTGCCGCAAGCTTGCGCAACGGCGGCGCCCGCGTCATCGTCACCGAAATCGACCCGATCTGCGCCCTTCAGGCCGCCATGGAAGGCTATGAGGTCCGCACCATGGAAGAGGTCGCTTCTGCCGCCGACATCTTCGTTACCTGTACCGGCAACAAGGACGTGCTGCGCCTCGAACACATGCGCGAGATGAAGCACAATGCCATCGTCTGCAACATCGGTCACTTCGACTCGGAAATTCAGGTCGCCGCCCTGAAGAACTTCAAGTGGGACGAAATCAAGCCGCAGGTTCACCACGTCGAATTCCCCGACGGCAAGAAGATCATCCTGCTGTCGGAAGGCCGTCTGGTCAACCTCGGCAACGCCACCGGCCACCCGTCCTTCGTCATGTCGGCTTCATTCACCAACCAGACCCTGGCCCAGATCGAACTGTGGACCAATGCGGCCAAGTATGAAAAGTCGGTCTATACCCTGCCGAAGCACCTTGATGAAAAGGTCGCGCTTTTGCACCTGGCCAAGCTCGGCGCCAAGCTGACCGTGCTCAATCCGGAACAGGCCGATTATATCGGCGTCCCGGTGGATGGGCCGTTCAAGCCGGATCACTACCGCTACTAATATGCAACTGTGTTTAGCGTCGTTAAGTCAGGCCGTTAGGCTTGAGCTTATCGCCGCCAATGGGACGTGAAAAGCGGCGCTAAACACAGTTGCTCCCTGGTCAGCCGGCGCTCGATTCCTTGCGGCGAGTCTGTGACGGCGTTTCACCAAACAACTGAGTGTAGTATTGCGCGAAGCGACCGGCGTGCGGGAAGCCATGATCGGCGGCCACATCGGCGATCGGCCGGACATCATTGATATCTTTCAAGGCCTCGTGCGTCATTTTCAGCCGCAGGGTGCGCAGGTAGGCGTGTGGCGTGACATCCATATGTAAGCGAAAACTGGTTTCCAGAGTGCGGACGCTGATATTTGCCGCCCGCGCCACCGTCCCCATGCTCGGATTATTGCGCGCCTCGTGGTGCATGAAATCGCGCGCCAGATGCAGATGGTTCGGCATTGGCCCCGCGGCATTGTTCAGTTTCAGCCCGAAATCTGTCATCTCGCACACCGCCCAATGGAATCGGCAAGGAAGTAAAGCAAAAGCACCTCCTGTAAAAAGGAAGCGGCTCTCCGGCAATAATAGGGAAGTCCGCCTTGCAAAAAAATGTCTATTCTTTGCACATAATCCACCTGATCATTAAGCACAAAGCCTTTAGTGATAGTTATTTATGCCGTTTTTCCTAAATTAGCCATAAGTCGAAAGGTGTTATCCATACCTGACACAGGATTGCTTTGATAATATTCAATACAAGCAAATAAAGAAAAGACACTGGTTTGTTTGAGCCTTGCGCCAGCCTCGCAACCCGCCACAATTTCTTACCAGCTCCTTATTTCGAGTTTTAATTTCGCGGCGCTCATACGGCAAAAACGGCTGTCACAAGAATTGCAAAACGATCAGCTATGCGTTATAGCGCCCGCTTCCCGCCCCATCGCACCGTCTGGGGGATCAAGGGCCAATGACGGGCGTCCACCTTATCCTGTTCACAAGGAAGCAAGAGATGAACGCTGATACCCCCCAATCGAATATGAAAGCCGTCCTGCTCGCCGATACGGTTGAGCACGTCGACATCACGTCCTACGACGCGCGCCCGATCATCGATTCGATGCGCAAGATGAGCTTCTCAAGCCGAGATACCGCCCGCGCCGCCGACATCTTCAACATGGCGCTGGAAGACAAGTCCTGCTCGCCCTGGCTGATCCTGGCCGGTTCGACCTCGGCCGGCGGATGTATGCACGTCTACCGCGACATGGTGAAGTTCGGCATGATCGACGCCGTGGTCGCCACCGGCGCCTCGATTGTTGACATGGACTTCTTCGAGGCCCTTGGCTTCAAGCATTATCAGGCCGCCGGTCCGGTGGACGACAATGTGCTGCGCGACAACTACATCGACCGCATCTATGACACCTATATCGATGAAGAAGAGTTGCAGAACTGCGATCACACGATCCTGGAAATCTGCAACCGCCTGGAGCCGCGCGCCTATTCCTCGCGTGAATTCATCTGGGAAATGGGCAAGTGGCTCTCCGAGGGCAATGCCAAAAAGCCCGGCTCGCTGATCCAGACCGCCTATGAAGAAGGCGTGCCGATCTTCTGCCCGGCCTTTGTCGATTCCTCGGCGGGTTTCGGTCTGGTCAAGCACCAGAAGGAACGCATCGCCGCCAAGCAGCCTTACGTCATGATCGACGCCGTGGCCGATTTCCGCGAACTGACCGACATTAAGATCGCTGCCGGCACCACCGGCCTGTTCATGGTCGGCGGCGGTGTGCCGAAGAACTTCGCTCAGGATACGGTCGTCTGCGCCGAAATCCTCGGCGTCGAAGCCGAGATGCACAAATACGCTGTCCAGATCACCGTCGCTGACGTACGTGACGGCGCCTGCTCGTCCTCGACGCTGAAAGAAGCCGCCTCATGGGGCAAGGTCAACACTACCTATGAACAGATGGTCTTCGCCGAAGCCACCACGGTCGTGCCGCTGATCGGTTCCGACGCCTATCACCGCGGCGCCTGGCAGGGTCGCGTTAAACCGCGCTGGGCAAAACTGTTCGCCTGACGCGCGAATCCGGCCTCATGCAAGAATATGTTCAAAAAAGCGTGAGACTGGGAGTTTATCCCATAAAATGCGGAGATATCTTGTGCATCGCACTAGCATTTTTCGCATAAAGTATTAAGTAAGAGTTTGAAGCTATAACTCATCATACGAGTCGAAAGTCAGTATAGCTGACAATTGAAGCTACAAGTTCGTCACCGGGATCACCCCCCCCTCGAAACCGGTGGCATGCGACGGAGACCATTGCCCCCCAATGGTCTCCGTTTTGCGTTTTGGGACCATTGCGCCCCATCAGGGTCTCATACATCGTTTTGCGTTAGGGTTATGGTCAGAGACCATTGAACCCCATCAGGGTCCACACATCGTTTTTGCGTTAGGTAGCGATGGTCGTGACCACTGAACGCCATACGCATCTACCGTCCCGCGAATCCAACTGAAATTAACCCGGCCTTAAAATACGTTAACCATTTAAATACCTGATTCTGCGTAGAGTTCGCGGCATGACCACACCCATCCGGCCCTCCCTCGCCCAAATGCTGAACCCGCAGGCTCACGCTGTCGCGAAAGCCGCGCCGCAACCGGACGAAAGCAGTTTTGTGAGCGCGCTCCAGGCGCAAAAGGCTTTTTTTCAGCAGGTCACCGCGCCAAAAGTCACCCCGGCCACCTATACGGCGGCGGATATCGCCAGGGCAAACCCCATGCCCATTCAGACGCCCGCCGCACAGGACGCCACCCAGCCCCTGCGCCGGCCCGGCTCCTACCTCAATATCGTGGTTTAAACCGTCTTTTCGACCGGCGAATGGACCAGTTCTTCTTCGTCCGTTCCGTCTGAAACGCCCTCCGACAACGGTGGGAAGGGCAGCTTTTTCAGCTTGCGCGCGCTGAGCCTGGTTTTCAGCTTCTTTTTCTTTTCCGGCTTGGGCAGCTTTTCAGCCTTAAGGCCCTTCTCCTTGCGTGGCTTCGGCTCGGCGGCCCCTTCCTCGCGGGCATGGGTCAGCTTGCGCAGCAGCTTGACAAAGCTGTCACGCTTGGGCGGCGACAGCAGGGCGAGGATCTTTTCGTCAGCCGCCAGAACGCGCGGTTCCATATCGGTGAGCGCCGCCTTGCCGCCTTCGGCGATCTGGACGAGATTGGCGCGGGCATCGGTGGCCGAGCGTTCACGGACCACCAGTTCCTTGGCCAGCATCCGCGACACCAGATCGGCCAGTGTTGAGCGATCAATGCCGGTGACTTTTACCAGGTCGGTCTGGCTGAGGCCTTCAGTGCCTTCCAGCGCTTTCAGGACGGCATATTGCCTTTGCGAAAGCGCACCTTCGCCGGCTTCGGCATTGTAGATATCGAGGGCGATCTGCAAAACGCGGTGCAGCAGGTGCGACGGCGACTCATCGAGCCCGTTTTTAGACATGGTCTTTTCGCCTGACTTTGACTTCTTCATGACGCCCTCCCGATTCCGAATGAACCATTGGGATAGTGTCATCATTATATGTAGCTTTTACGACAATTCAATCCGAACACGGAGGAAGTGACTATTGGGCTTTGTCCGCAGGCTGATCAGTGATCATATTCTTCATCAGGAAGGGCAGCAGGCAGATCGACAGCAGGATTGGGCCGGCGATCATCGAAACCAGCTTCCAGGTCAGCCAGAACTCATCGCTTTGCGTCCGCCAGATGACTTCGTTTACGCCCGCCATAGCCAGGTAGAATAGCGCATAATAGACCGTCAGTTTCGGCCACGCCGTATCCTTGAGCTTGAGTGCCTCACCCAGCAGCAGTTTGAGCGGTTGCTTCTTGAAAGCCAGCGCCCCCAGCAAGATACCGCCGATCAGCACATCGACGATGGTCATCTTGATCTTGACGAAGGTGGCGTCATGGAAAACGACCGTAAGGATGGTCATCGGAATGGTAATCAGGCAGGACACCAACGGAATCCAGGCGATCCGGCGCTCGGCAAGCAGACCGCCGATCAGGGCCAGCGCCGACGCCGCGCCCAGCACGCCGCTGGCCCAGATCAGGCTATCGGCCGCCGGCACCAGTTTGAATATCTTGCAGATAAAAAAAGTCAGGCCGAAGGCGATCAGCGGGCCGTAATCGACCGCCATCTTGACATAGTTTTGCTTCGGCTCGCCCGGTTCCAGCGCCAGTTCGGGATTGGCCTCGCCAAGCTTTTCAGCGGCAGCGCCCAAGGCACGATCAACAATCCTGTCGCCTTCGCGGATTTCGTCGGTCAGTTTCGGCTCATCCGTCATTTTTATCTCCGAGCGGCTCCAGGCCAACCATCGACCGGGCGAAATCGCGCGCCTTGAAAGCGTGCAGGTCTTCGATATCCTCGCCAACGCCAATCAGTTTGATGGGGGCATCGGAGGCCTTGGCGATCGGGATCAGGATACCGCCGCGCGCCGTACCGTCGAGCTTAGTCATGACCAGCCCGGAAACAAACGCCTGACGGCCGAAAATCTGTTCCTGGCTAAGCGCATTGCGGCCTACCGTGGCGTCGAGCACCAGCAGGGTTTCGTGCGGCGCGTCCGGATCAACCTTCTTGATGACGCGTACGACCTTGAGAAGTTCATCCATCAGGGCCTGCTTGTTTTGCAGGCGGCCGGCGGTATCGATCAGCACGACATCGTAGCCTTCTGCCTTCGCCTTGACGAAGCTGTCATAGGCCAGGCCCGCCGCATCGGCGCCGGTCTTGCGGCCCATGAAATCGGCGCCGGCGCGCTCGGCCCAGACTTTAAGCTGCTCAACGGCGGCGGCGCGGAAGGTATCACCCGCCACGATCAGGACTTTCGCGCCTTGCTTGACCAGCGAAGAAGCGATCTTGCCGAGCGTCGTCGTCTTGCCGGAGCCATTGACGCCGACGAACAGCACGACATAGGGCTTGGGACCGGAGAGCGGGTCGAACGTGCCTTCGTGGTCAACCAGTTCATCCGCCAGTGCTTCGGCCAGGGCCGCACGGACGGCATTGGAATCCTTGGCGGAATTGAATTTTTGCTGCGCCATCTTGCCGGCGATGGTGGCGGCAATCTGCGGGCCTAAGTCGCTTTCGACCAGCAGGTCTTCCAGTTCCTCAAGCGCGGCATCGTCCAGCGCTTCCTTTTGCTGGAACACTTGCGTGACGGATTCAGTCAGTTGTGTCGAGGTGCGGGAAAGGCCCTGCGTCAGGCGCTGGAACCAGCCTTTTTTCTTATCGTCAGTCATACCGCTTGCTGTAGCTCAGTTTTAACGACCGCGCCAAGCACATGTTTGCCATCATGGCCGTGGATGCGGATATCGCTGATGCCGCCAACCGGTGCCTCGCCCTCAAAGACCACTTCCGTGAAATCGGCGGCGCGGGCGAAGCCGAGTTTTTCGACCACGCAGGACAGCATGCGGCTTTGTTGGCGGATCAGATGGCGAGTCAGCGCCTCTTCGGCCTTAGCGCGCAGACGGGCAGCACGTTCCTTGATGACGGGGCGTGCCAGTTGCGGCATCTTGGCGGCCGGGGTCTGCGGACGCGGCGAATAGGGGAAGACGTGGACGAAGCTGAGATCGCAGGCATCGACCAGCGACACGGCATTGGCAAACATCTCTTCGGTTTCGGTCGGGAAACCGGCGATCATATCGGCGCCGAACGAGATATCCGGGCGAACGGCCCGCACCTTCTCGACCAGCCGTATCGAATCGTCGCGCAGGTGCCGACGCTTCATCCGCTTCAGGATCATATCGTCGCCATGCTGAAGACTGAGATGCAGATAGGGCGCCAGCCGCTCTTCCTCGGCGAAGGCGCGCAGCAGTGTATCATCGATCTCGGCGGCATCGATGGAACTGAGACGCAGACGTTTGAGATCGGGCACCAGTTTGAGGATGCGCGTCACCAGATGGCCAAGCTGCGGATTACCGGGCAGATCACCGCCCCACGAGGTCAGGTCGACGCCAGTCAGCACAACCTCATTATAGCCCTGCGCCACCAGCTTTTGCGTCTGGCTGATGACATCACCGGCGGCGGCCGACCGCGAATTGCCGCGGCCATAGGGGATGATGCAGAAGGTACAGCGATGGTCGCAGCCGTTTTGCACCTCAACAAAGGCGCGGGCGCGATCTTTCAGGCCGTCAATCAGATGACCGGCGGTTTCCTGCACCGAGAAGATGTCGTTGACGACAATGCGAGCGCTGTCCGGCGTCAGCTTGTAACTGCCAGCCTTTTGCTTGTCACCATTGCCGATGATGAAATCGACCTCGGCCATATTGGCGAAGGTGTCGGGATCGGTCTGGGCGGCGCAGCCGGTGACGATCAGCCTTGCGTCCGGATTCTCTTTGCGGGCGCGACGGATGGCCTGACGCGCCTGACGCACGGCCTCGCCGGTGACCGCGCAGGTGTTGAAGATGATGGCGTTGTCGAGCCCATCCTCGGCGGCGGTCTTGCGGATGACCTCGCTCTCGTACGAATTCAGCCGGCAGCCGAAGGTGACGATATCGACTTTACTCACGACAGCTCACCGGAGAACTCAACCTCTATCGGCCCGGTCATGATGACGTGATCGTTTTCCGCCCAGGCGATATGCAGCGGGCCACCATCCATGATGACGGTGGCGGATCGGTCGGTCAGGCCTCGACGGGCGGCGGCCACCAGCGTGGCGCACGCTCCGGTGCCGCAGGCCAATGTGATGCCGGCGCCGCGTTCCCACACGCGCATCCGGATGGTCTGGCGGTCGATGATCTGCGCGAATTCGACATTGACGCCTTCGGGGAACAGCGGATGGTTTTCAATCAGCGAACCGGTGGCGGCGACATCGACGCGATTGACATCCGGCACGAAGAAAACGACATGCGGATTGCCCATGCTGACCGCGACCGGCGTGTGATAGAGCGGCGCATCGATCGGCCCGACCTGCAATTCGAGGCGTTCGGTGTTCATTTCCTCGGCAAGCGGAATCTGTTGCCAGTCGAGTCCCGGCTTGCCCATGTCGACGCTGGCCGTGCCGGTCATGGCGTCGGCACGCAGCACACGCGCCTTGGTCAGGCCGCCGAGCGTATCGATCTTCAGCGTCTTGTCCGAAGCGTCCTGATTGAGATACCAGGCAACGCAGCGCAGGGCATTACCGCAGGTCTCAACCGTGCCGCCGTCATTGTTCCAGACGCGCATAAAGGCATCGCCCTGTGGCGAGCCTTCTATGGAGATAAGCTGATCGAAGCCGATACCGGACGTGCGGTCGCCCCAGGCGCGGATCTGCTCCGGCGCCGGTGTGAAGGCGGTGTCGCGGGCGTCAATGACAATGAAATCATTGCCGAGGCCGTTCATCTTGAGAAAAGGACGGGTCATTGAGCGCTATATAGTCGCAAACCCGCCGGACTTACAGGTCTTTTCGCAAATCATATAGTCACGCCGGATGACCGGCCATGGCGCGCAGGGTATCGTCACTCTGCACAACCTGATTGCGGCCAGATTGCTTGGCCTTATAGAGCGCCGCGTCGGCCGCCGCGACCAGTTGCGCGCCCTCCGTGGCCCAGGCCCCTTCTGTCGATGCCAGGCCGATACTGATGGTCACAACGCCACTGACGGAAGGTGACGGAAGGGCAAGCCCTACTACGGTACTCAGCATTCTGTGCGCGATATGCGCGGCGGCCTCTGCGTCCGTACCGGGCATGACGATGGCGAATTCCTCACCGCCATAGCGCGCCACCAGGTCGCTTGAACGTGACGCGCAGGCGTTGAGCGCACGGCTGATCCGGCGCAAATACTGATCGCCTTCAGGGTGGCCATAGCTATCGTTCAACATCTTGAAATGATCGATATCCACCATAAGCAGCGACAGGCTTTCGCGTGAACGCAACGCGCGTTTGAACTCATGCGACAATGTCTCGTCGAAATGACGGCGATTGGCGAGTTCGGTCAGCCCATCGATCCGACTGAGATGCTCAAGATGGCTTTTGTCGGCCTGTACCCGCAACTGGACAAGCACGGTGCGGGCGCCATATCCCACCAGCGCGATCACGAAACCCAGGACCGCGAGCACCGGTTTGTAAAAGACGAGCAAGCAGGAAATCGCGAACAGGGTCAGTGGCAGCATGATCGGGCTGGCGGCGCGCACGATCATGCTGATTTTCGGCGAAGCCAGCGAGGTGCGGCTCTCGGGCGGCCCTGCAAAGCGCCGCGAGGCCAGTACGGCCAGGATCAGGAAAGGAATATCGATCAGGACATCGACAGACCCGCCGTAATCCGAGTTCATTTCGTGATGGTTGATATAGGCCGCCACGAGCAGATAGACGCCCGAAAAGACAGTGGTGATCCGGAAAAAATCCTTCTGAAAGCGGTCCGTGCTGGCCTGGCAGCGCACCAAGTTGAACACGAAAATGAAGAGATTCTGGACGTCCAGCATCAACCTGAGTTGCAACATGCCTGCATTATTGGCGCCGGCCATGGTGGCGAAGGTGAAGGTGCCGGCAAAGAACAATCCGCCCAGCGCCAGCGCCAGCACGGCATCGATCACGCGGGCCGGCCAGATTTCGTCGTTCGAACTAGCGACAATAAATGTAAGCGGCACGCCGTAGAGCACATAAAACAGCATCGACAGGCCGGAGAGATCGGTCGTCACAGGCGCGACGACATCCATATACCAGGTCGCCACAATACCGACATCCCACAGGCAAAGGCTCAAGGCCAGGGCGTACCAGTTCAGCGCGGCCTGACTCGAACGGGCACAGACCAGGACTGCCCCCGCCGCCAGCAGGGGCGCCAGAATCAGAAAGCCATAGGATATAGCCTTTGCTGCGCCAGGAAACAGGCTGAGAACAAGCAGATGAGCGACCACATAGCCACACGCGGCGGCCAGGACGACGGATTGTGAATATTTCCAGACCACGCGCGGCCCCTTCTGATTACGCGTCAGAATGGCATCACGCTTTTAATTTCGCGCTAAACGGAATGGTTACGCAAAACTTACGAAGTTTGGGTCCGTGATCCCAAAAACTTAACCCTTATGCCAAAGAAAAACCCGGCCTTTTGGACCGGGTTTTTCTTTGGAAGGAGAGAAGATGCGGGGCCGCAGGCTCCGGGGTCGCAGACCCCACACCCCATAAGCTTAAGCGAAGCCACGCAACCGCATCAGCGCATCACGGTTCACATCGCGGCCGAGGAAGTTGCGATAGGCCACGTCCTGCGGGACGGTGTCGCCGACGCTGAGGATAGTCTCGAAATAGTGCTTCGCCATCGGCCCCTTGAAAGGTCCGCCCTCCTTCATAAACTTCTCATAGGCATCGGCCACCAGAGCATCCGACCACAGGTAGGAGTAATAACCCGCCGAATAGCCGTCATCGGCGAAGATATGCGCGAACTGCGTCGGGCGGTGACGCATGACGATTTCCTTCGGCATGTTCAGCTTGGCCAGTTCAGTCTTTTCAAACGCGACGATGTCGATATCGACCTCACCAGCCAGGTGGTACATCATGTCAATCAGGGCGCAGGCGAGATATTCGACCGTGGCAAAGCCCTGATTGAACTTCGACGACTTCACCAGCTTTTCCTGCAATTCGGCCGGCATCGGCTTGCCGGTTTCATAGTGGATGGCGAACTGGTTCAGCACCACCGGCAGCGGCAGCCAGTGCTCATTGAGCTGCGACGGGAACTCGACGAAATCGGTCGCCGTATTCGTGCCGCCTTGCGACGGGTAATAGGCATTGGACGACAGGGCATGAAGCGCATGACCGAACTCATGGAACATGGTTTCGGCGTCATCCCACGAAATCAGGATCGGCTTGCCCGGCTCGGCCTTGATGAAATTGCAGTTGTTCGAGCAAATGCAGATGTGCTTGAGCATATAGGACTGGCCCTGATACTCGGTTTCCCAGGCGCCGGAAGATTTGCCTTCGCGCGCATAGGGATCGTAATACCAGACGCCGATCTGCTTGCCGGCGCGCATCACCTTGTAGGTCGTCACATCGGGATGGAAGACCGGCACATCGGTGATCTTGATGAACTCGAAGCCGTACATCTTGTTGGCGGTCCAGAACATGGCGTCCTGCATCTTGTCGAGCTGGAGATAGGGCTTCACTTCCGACTCATCGAGATCGTATTTCGCCTTCTTCACCTTCTCGGAATAGAAGCGGTAATCCCACGGCGCGATGGTAATGTTGGCGCCTTCACTGTCCGCAATTTTCTGCATGTCGGCCACTTCTTCGTGGACGCGATTGACCGCCGGCCCCCAGACAGCTTCCATCAGGTTCATGGCATTTTCGGGCGTCTTGGCCATGGCGACTTCGAGGCGCCAGTGAGCGTGCGTCGGGTAGCCGTAGAGCTTGGCGCGCTTTGCCCTCAGTTTCAGTATCTGGGCGCCGATCTTCTTGTTGTCCCACTGGTCGTTATTGTCGCCGCGCATGATGTAGGCGGTCCACACCTTTTCACGCAGGTCGCGGCGGGTCGAATAGGTGGTGAAGGGCTCCATGGCCGAACGTGTGTTCTGCACGGCATACATGCCCGGCTTTCCCAGTTCCTTCGCCTTGGAAGCAAGGGCAGCAATGAAAGGCTCCGGCAGGCCGGCCAGGTCGTCCCTGGTGATGAAGGTGGCTTGCGCCTCGTCGTGTTTCAGGTTGTTGGCGAAGCTGTTGAACAGGGTGGCCAGTTGCTGATTGATATCGGCCACTTCCTTCTTCTGTTCGGGCGAAAGCTTGGCGCCGGCGCGGACAAAATTATTGTACTTCTTCCACAACAGGCGATCCTGCTGTGGATTAAGCTTGAACTGTTCGCGATTATTATAAACCGTCTCAATGCGCTGGAAGAGATCGGGGTTCTGCATGATCTCGTCGCCGAAGGCCGCCTTGATAGGCGACAGCTTGGCGGAGACATCGGGGAAAGCGCCGGTTGAAAGATTGCTGTCCCACACATTGTAGACAGCGCCGACGCGATCATATTCCGCGCCCGAAACCTCAAACGGCTCAATGATGGTCTCGAAGGTCGGGGGCGAGCGCTTCATGGTGATCGATTTGATTTCGGCGCGCATGGCGTCCATGGCGGCGAGCGTCGCCGGCTCGAAATCGACGATCTTCACCTTGTCGAACGGCGGCACGCCGCCGTAAGGGCCAGTCCAGGGCTGGGTGAGATAAGCAGTAGCGATGGCGGCACCTCCGGTGCTTTGCGCGAATGTGGGCGTGGTGACGAAGGCGGCGGCGCTGGTGCCGGCCATCAGGCTGAGGGCCGTGCGGCGGTTCATATGGGATGAAGGCATTGTGAACTCCTTTATGGGTTCAGGTCAGAAAAGGCCTGTTTACGGCACAAGACAAAAGTCGTAACTGATGAACCTATAGACCGCAACAAACGCGGCCAAATTAAGTTTTCGTAACACAGGAAATCAGTTCATGGCGATAGGCGTTTTTGATTCCGGCATCGGCGGTTTGAGCATCCATCGTGCGCTGGTCGATCGAATGCCCCAGGCCGATTTCGTCTATCTCGCCGACCAGAAGAATACGCCCTATGGTGACCGCTCCGGCGAGGAGATCGTCGAACTGACTAAGGCTGGCTGCGAAACCCTGTTTGAAGCCGGCGCATCTTTGGTGGTGCTGGCCTGCAATACCGCTTCGGCCGTCGCCCTGCGCCGCCTGCAATCCTCATGGCTCGCGCAATTCCGCAAGACTTACAAACGCCCGGTCAACGTGCTGGGGATCATCGTCCCCACCATCGAAGCCGCCACCGGCCTGCCCTGGGAACACGAGGCCGAACGCCGCGGTGACAAGATTCAGAAACTGGATGTTGTCGGCGTTTTTTCCACCGTCGCCACGGCCCGTTCGCGTGTCTATGAGATCGAAATCGACAAGCGCCGTCAGGATATCGCCGTCTTCACCGAAGCCTGTTCCGGCCTGGCCGACATGATTGAACAGGGGGCGGCGCGCGAATATCTGTCCGCCAAGATCAAGGGGCATGTCGAAAGCCTGCGTATCCGCATCGGCCGCTATCCTGACCGCGCCATCCTCGGCTGCACCCACTATGAACTGGTCGCCGACCTTTTCTGCGAACACCTGCCCGCCGGCACGCCGCTGATCCACCAGCCCGCGCCGGTATCGAAGGCTCTGGCCGATTATATCGAGCGCCATCCGGAATACACCATTGGCGACACCGGCGAACGCACTTTCCTGACGACCGGAGAACCCCGCACACAGTCCGCGCTGATCGAAGCCTTCTGGGGCGCACCTTTGACGTTCGAAGCGGTTAGCGCAGTCAAGGCAGCGTAAAAACCGTCACAATAGGTCGCTAGGCTGACAATTCCCGCTGTTGGAATCCGTCATGCTGAAAGCCCTGATCGCTGCAATTGCCCTTTTGGCCCTACCTCCAATGGCTATGGCGCAGGAAGATTGGCCCGACGCTGAAATTGTCGTGAAGGGCAAGATCGCCACCGGCCCGGCCATGTGGCGCGTCACCAAAGGCGATAGCCAGATCATCATTCTTGGCATACTTCCGGTTTTCCCGAAGAAACAGGCATGGAGCACAAAGCGCGTTGAGAACGCCCTGCGTGGCGCCAATGGCCTGATCACCCCGCCGGCCAGCAGTACCGGAGTCGGCGACATGTGGCTGATGATGTCGAAAAAGGGTTTGCCCAATCGCCGCACGCTCAAGGAAGACCTGCCACCGGCGCTTTATGCCCGCTACGAGACCACGGCCAAACGCGCCGGCATTCCGATCAAGGATTTCGCCCGTGACAAACCGGTCTGGGCCGGCGCCCGCCTGCGCCGGGAAGTGCTGCAAAAATACGGCCTGAGCGACGACGCCACGACATCTGCGGTCAAGCGGTTGGCCGGCGCCGCAGGTGTGCCGGTCCGCGCGGCCGGGCGCTATGACATGGGACCGCTGTTCAAGACGGTCAACGCCATGGATGATGCCGCCAGCCAGGCCTGCCTGACCTATACGCTGGACGATATCGATTTCGACCTTAACCGCGCCCCTATCGCCGCCAAGGCCTGGGCGGTCGGTGATATCTCAACCGTTCGCGCCAACTATCAGGGTTCGGCACTGATGAAGTGCCTGTCCGGCTCTTCGGGCGCTTCGGCCATGCTCGACCGCAGCGTCAGCGACTCCGTTCGGGCGATCACCACGGCCGCCAGCAAACCCGGTAAGACCGTGGCTGTCCTGCCACTGGCCCTGCTGCTGCGCAAGGGTGGTGTGCTGGAACGCCTGCGCACGGCGGGTTACAGCGTGTCTTCGCCTAAGGAGTAGAAAAGGCAAGGGGTCACAGCCCCCTTGACCCCGAAACGCGGTAGGCTGTGCCTCATGGCCTTAACCTACTCCGCCGCGATATCCACCGGCGCCGACGTCCGGATCAGGTGATCGAAGGCTGACAGCGCCGCCTTGGAGCCTTCGCCCATGGCAATGACGATCTGCTTGTAGGGCACGGTCGTCGCGTCGCCGGCGGCGAAGATACCGTGGGCCGAGGTTTCCCCGCGCGCATTGATCTCGATCTCGCCGTGCTTCGACAGGGCGATCGTGCCCTTCAGCCATTCGGTGTTGGGCAGCAGGCCGATCTGGACGAAGATGCCTTCCAGTTCGATATCATGCAGGGTGTCGTGCAGACGGGTGCGGTAGGTCAGGCTTGTGACCTTATTGCCGTCGCCATGCACTTCCGTGGTCTGGGCATTGGTGATGACCGTCACGTTCGGCAGGCTGTAGAGCTTGCGTTGCAGGACGGCGTCGGCGCGCAGTTCCGGAGCGAATTCCAGCAAGGTGACGTGGGCCACGATGCCGGCCAGGTCGATGGCCGCCTCGACGCCGGAATTGCCGCCGCCGATCACGGCCGTGCGCTTGCCCTTGAACAGCGGCCCGTCACAGTGCGGGCAATAGGCCACGCCCTTGTTGCGGTACTGGTCTTCGCCAGGCACGCCCATCTGGCGCCAGCGGGCACCGGTGGAGATGACCACGGTGCGGGCGCGCAGGGCGGCGCCGCTTTCGAGACGCACTTCCGCCAGGCCGCCAGGCTCGGACGCCGGGATCAGCGACGTGGCCTTTTGCAGGTTCATGATATCGACTTCGTAGTCCCTGACGTGCTGCTCCAGCGCCGTGGCCAGTTTCGGGCCTTCGGTGTGCGAGACCGAGATGAAGTTTTCAATCGCCATTGTATCGAGCACCTGGCCGCCGAAGCGCTCGGCCACCACGCCGGTGCGGATGCCCTTGCGCGCCGCATAGATGGCAGCCGCCGCACCGGCCGGACCGCCGCCAATCACCAGCACATCGAATTCCGACTTGGCGTCGATCTTGGCCGCTTCACGCGCCTGGGCGCCCGTATCGATCTTGGCCAGGATCTGTTCCAGGCCCATGCGGCCCTGGCCGAACGGCTGACCATTGACGAGGATGGTCGGGACGGCCATGACCTGACGCGCCTCGACCTCATCCTTGAACAGGGCGCCGTCGATAGCGACATGCTTGATCTTCGGGTTGAGCACGCTCATCAGGTTCAGCGCCTGCACCACGTCCGGGCAGTTCTGGCAGGTCAGCGAGAAATAGGTTTCAAACTTCAACTCACCGTCGATATCCAGCGCCTTGACCTGCTCGATCACATCGGCTTCGACGCGCGGCGGGTGGCCACCGACCTGCAAAAGCGCCAGCACCAGCGAAGTGAATTCGTGACCCATTGGCAGGCCGGCGAAGGTGACTGAAATATCCGTGCCGGGGCGGACGATAGCAAAGGACGGCACGCGGGCATCGGCGCCATCGGTCTTCAGCGAAACCTTGCTGGATGCCTCAACGATATCATTCAAAAGCTCGATCATTTCGCGTGACTTCGCGCTGTCGTCAATCGTGGCGACCAGTTCAATCGGCATCCGGAGGTTTTCCAGATACGCTTTCAGTTGCGTCTTCATACCCGCGTCAAGCATGGTGGTACTCCGTTAGTAATAGGGGGAAATCATTGTCCATATTCAGGCTCCGCAGAGCCTGCATAAGGAGAATGATGAGGGGAGCGAACTCCCCTCAAAGGGGGCACATGGGGGAAAGCTTGTTTCCCCCATGATCACTAAATCTTGCCGACGAGATCGAGCGACGGCGCCAGAGTGGCTTCGCCTTCTTCCCACTTGGCCGGGCAGACTTCGCCGGGGTGCGAAGCCACGTATTGCGCAGCCTTCACCTTGCGGAGCAGTTCGGTGGCGTTACGGCCGACGCCTTCCGAGGTGATTTCCATGAACTGGATGATACCGTCCGGATCGACCAGGAAGGTGCCGCGATCGGCCAGGCCGATGCCCGGACGCATCACGTCGAAGTTATTGGTGATCGTGCCGGACTGGTCGCCGACCATGTAGTAGCTGATCTTGCTGATGGCGGGCGAGGTGTCGTGCCAGGCCTTGTGTGAGAAGTGCGTGTCGGTCGAGACCGAAAACACTTCGACGTTCAGCTTTTGCAGTTCGGGATAGATGCCGGCCAGGTCTTCCAGCTCGGTCGGGCAGACGAAGGTGAAATCGGCCGGATAGAAGAAGAAGATGGACCACTTGCCCTTGGTGTCGGCTTCGGAGATGTCGACGAACTTGCCTGCCTTGTAGGCGGTCGCCTTGAAAGGCTTGATGGCGGTGTTGATGAGAGCCATGGGGTATTTCCTTGATAAGTGTGGAACCGGGTTAAGCGGTACGAGGGGACAATCGCTCAAAACGCGCAATAGAGCAAATTTGTTTTATTTTATTTTTACATAGATTTTACTTATGACGCTTTTAAAGCCGCTTCGGCGCGGATAACCGCCGAAATGGCATTGACCGTGGAGGCGATACGCAGGGCGGCCTGAATCTGTACGGCGGTGACGTCGTGGTTGCGCAGCACCTTTTCGTGGCTGTCCATGCACAGGCCACAGGCATTGACCGCCGAAACCGCCAGCGACCACAGTTCGAAATCGACCTTGTCGACGCCTGGATTGGCCAGGATATTCATGCGTAACCCGGCGCGCATCTTTTCATATTCCTTGTTCTGCATCAGGTGCAGGGCGCGGAAATAGACATTGTTCAGCCCCATGATGGCGGCCGCGGCCTTGGCGGCGGTGATGGCCTCCGGCGTCATAACCTCACCAACGGCGGCCTCGATATTTTTCACCACCGCCGGCACACCGACAGCATGCGCGCAGGACAGGAAGGTGCCCCATTTCTGTTGGTCATTGAGGAGGGTCTCAGCCAACAGATTTGTCAGGTTCAGTGACAGGTCGCGGGCATAGGCGGGGATCAGGCTTTGCAGGGTATCAATGGACATGGGGACCTCGGCTGTAAATTAGAAATGGTTATGAATTTTGACAACTCAATAAACTGATCTTATATTACAATCATGCTCCCTACTCTCAGACAATTGCAATATCTCAAGCTGCTCGCCGAACATAAGAGCTTCGGCGGTGCGGCGGAAGCGGCTTTCGTGTCGCAGCCGGCGCTTTCCTCCGGCATTGCCGAGCTGGAAAAGATACTCGGCGTCCGCGTGGTCGATCGCTCACGCGGGCAGGTGATCCTGACCGCCGTCGGCGAGGAAACCTTGAAACGCGCCGAGGATATCCTGGCGCGCAGCGAAGATATGGTGGAGGCGGCGCGCGGCGCCAATCGGCCGCTGACCGGACGTTTCCGGCTGGGCGTCATCCCGACCGTGGCGCCGTTCCTGCTGCCCAAGGCCTTACGGAAACTGCGCACGGACTTTCCCGATTTGCGCCTGTTCCTGCGCGAGGATCAGACGGCGCGGCTGATCACGTCGCTCAAATCCGGGGCGCTCGATGCCGCCGTCATCGCCCTGCCCTATGATCTGGCCGGGCTGGATCACGCCTTTATCTGCAAGGACGAGATCGTGGCGGCCACGCCGTTCGGGCATCATTTGTCAAACAGCTCGCATATCGCACCGGAAGACCTGAAGAACGAGGAGCTAATCCTGCTGGAGGACGGCCACTGCCTGCGCGATCATGCCCTGGCCGCCTGTTCGTGGACCTCACCTACCGGCACCTCGGAATCGCTCTCGACCTACACGGCCAATCATGGCGGCGGCTTCGCGGCGACCTCACTCAATACGCTGGTTCAGATGGTCGGCTCTGGTCTGGGCGTTTCGCTGCTGCCGGCGATGGCGGTCGAGTCCGGCATGGTCAAGGCCTCCGAGGTCAGTGTGCGCCCCCTTGCCTCCGACCATGCCTTCCGCGATATTGTCGTCATCTGGCGCGCCGGTTCCAGCCGGGCCGCCGAGGCGCGCCTGCTGGCCGAAAAGCTCAAGGAGTAGCCGATGCGGATCGTCTGTATGGCTCTTGTTCTCCTACTCGCCGCCTGCTCGAAGCCAGCACCGGAAGCGGAGGTGTCATCAGCATCTGCCGTCGCTCCGCCGCCAGTGGAAGATCACTGGCCCGGCAAATACGAAGGCGATCTGATGGTGCGCATCAGCGGCCAGCCGAATGCGCACAAGGTGGTGCTGGTGGCGGCGACGGCCGATGGCTGCACGGGCGATATCGGTCTGGCCGGCGGCGAACCGGCGAAAGACATCTCTCCGACCGAACTGAACCTGACTCTCAAGCCCAACGAAACGACAACCTGTATAGTCACTATCAAGAAAGACGGCGACAAGCTGACGGTCTCCGAAAGCGGCATCTGCACGGTTTATCACGGCCTGGCTTGCAGCTTTAACGGTTCGGCCGTCATGTTGAAGTAAGAATTTGAACCACGAATGAACACGAATACGCGCGAAAGCGCGCGTATTCGTGTTCATTCGTGGTTTATTTCTTGGTTTGCGGATCATCTGGTAGAGAAATCTGTGATCCCGAATCTACGTCACCGCTTTCAGCCAACTCACGTCTTTCAAGCTCGGCGAGGGCTTTGAACACACCGTCATACCGATCAAGCGTTCGCCGCATCGCCTCTTCAATAGTGATCGCAGGTTTTTCGGATTTAGAATCTTCGGTCATAAATTCCCATTGCCATAGATTGATCAATTAGGCACGTTCCGATTGAGTTCATCCAGCCAGATTTTCGCATTACCGTCGGAAGGCGCCCGCCAGTCGCCGCGCGGAGAGAGAGCGCCGCCGGAGATCAGTTTCGGACCATTGGGCGCCGCCGAGCGCTTGAACTGCGAGATCGTGAAGAAGCGGAACAGGAACAGTTCCAGCCATTTCCGGATTTCAGGAAGCGTATATTTGTCCTTCCACGCCTGATAACTGAGGAAAGCGACCTTGGAGGGTTTGAGGCCATAGCGCGTGATATAATAGAGATTGAAATCCTGAAGCTCATAAGATCCGACCTTGTCCTCAGTCTTCTGGATCACACCCGCCTCAATCGGCACCAGTTCCGGCGAGATTTCCCGGTCGAGCACCGATTGCAGGATGCGGCCGGTTTTTGCGTCAAACTCCCGCATCGCCGCCCAGCGGATCAGGTGCTGGATCAGAGTTTTCGGCGCGCCGCAATTGACATTGTAGTGGCTCATATGGTCGCCGACGCCGTAGGTGCACCAGCCTAGCGCCAGTTCGGACAGATCGCCGGTGCCGACGACAAAGCCCTTCTTTTCACCCGCCAGCCGGAATAGAAAATCAGTGCGCAGGCCGGCCTGAACGTTCTCGAAATTGACATCGTAAACGCGCTCACCGCGTGAGAACGGATGGCCGATATCGAGCAGCATTCGCTTCGCCGCCGGACGGATATCAAGTACTTCGGCGGAGATGCCCAACGCCTTCATCAGTTTTAACGCATCATTACGTGAGCCGGTCGAAGTGCCGAAACCCGGCATGGTGTAACCGTGGATATTGGCGCGCGGCAGGCCCAGACGGTCAAACGCCTTGCAGGCCACAATCACCGCATGGGTGGAATCCAGCCCGCCGGAAATGCCGATGACGACATTCTGCGTGTTGCTGGTCGAGAGACGCTGCATCAGGCCATGCACCTGGATATTGAAGGCTTCGTAGCAGTCTTCGTCGCGCCGATCCGGATCGGCCGGCACATAGGGAAAGCGCGCCACCTGACGATGAAAATCGGTCAGGTCATGCGCTTCGTGGTCGAACAGAGTGATCGTGACATCGGTCGCGCTGGTACGGCGGGCGTCATTAAAGGTGACGGTACGCAGGCGCTCATTGGCGATACGGTCGGCGTCGATATCAGCTAAGGTCACGCTGTCAGAGGTGAAGCGCGGCCCTTCGGCGATCAGATCGCCCAGTTCATAGATCAGCGACTGACCGTCCCAGGCGAGGTCGGTGGTCGATTCGCCCGGCCCGGCGGCGGAATAGGCATAGGCGCAAAACATCCGCTCGGAAGCGGCGGCGCACAGGCGTTTGCGTGCCCGCGACTTGCCGATCACCACCGGCGAGGCTGACAGGTTGACGATGATATTGGCGCCAAGAAGCGCTAAAGAGGTCGAAGGTGTCTGTGGCACCCACAGGTCTTCGCAGATCTCGACACCGAAGGTGAAGGCCTCGAAATCCTGCGCCCGGAAAATCTGATCGGTGCCGACATATACCGGCTGGCCCGCCAATTCGATAAAGGTCGGGGCCAGATCAGCGGCCGAAGCGAAGTAGCGGCGCTCATAATATTCGCGGTAGTTCGGCAGGTAGGTTTTTGGCACCACACCCAATACCCGGCCGCGATGGATCACAACGGCACAATTGTATACGGCGCCATCTATCAGGAGCGGTGCACCGGCCACCAGAACCGGACGCAGCTTTTTCGAGGCTTCGGCCAGATCATTGACCGCTTGCTTCACCGCATCCAGCAAAACCTCCTGCGTGAACAGATCATCGATGGCGTAGGCGCTTAAGGAAAGTTCCGGGAAAACAACCAGATCGGCGCCAGCTTCATCGGCACGTTTTGCCAGCGACAAATGCTCCGCCAGATTGGCCTGCGGATCGGCGATATGCACTTTCGGCGTCACGCAGGCGATGCGGACAAAACCATGAGAGGCCGGAGAAAAGAAATTTTGCAGTTTTTTGGTCATTTTAGCAATTCAGGATTCATGATTTGTCATTAATGACAGATAATCACAAATCATATAAGAACGATATCCGGATTTAGCCCGTAAATTTGATCAATATGGCTGATACGATAGCCTGATTTGTCATTTTGGTTTCATTTAAAACTATTTAGCTTTTTTGCAATCGCGCCCATTTTTTGAAAGCGCCTTTTGTTCGCCTCTGTTATGGAGGCCGCATGACCGTCACCCTTCAAGACATCGAAGCCGCCGCCGAACGCATCAAGGGCCATATTGTCCGCACGCCTTGCGTCTTTTCTCAACGCCTGAGCACGGCGACGAAGACCAAGGTCTGGATCAAGTCGGAAAACCAGCAATATACCTCGGCCTTCAAGGAACGCGGCGCGCTCAACAAGCTGCTGCAACTGAGCGATGACGAAAAACGGCGCGGCGTCTTCGCGGCCTCCGCCGGCAATCACGCGCAAGGCCTGGCCTATCACGCCACGCGGCTCGGCATTCCGGCCACCATCGTCATGCCGTTCGGCACCCCCTTTGTGAAGGTACAGAAGACGCAGGGCTTCGGCGCCAATGTCGTCATCGAAGGCGCCAGCTACGACGAATCCTCCACCATTGCGCAAAAACTCTGCGCTGAAAAAGGCGGGGTCTATGTCCATCCGTTCAATGACGAACAGGTCCTGACCGGCCAGGGCACGCTTGTGCTTGAAATGCTTGAGGACGTGCCGGAACTCGACGTGATCATCGTCCCCATCGGCGGCGGCGGGCTGATCGCTGGCGCGGCCATCGCCGCCAAGGGCATCAAGCCGTGGATCAAGATCATCGGCGTCGAGGCAGCCATGTTCCCGTCCTTTACCGCCAGGCGCCGCAATATGCCGATCCCGATGGGCGGCGCCACAATCGCCGAAGGCATCGCGGTGAAAGAGGTCGGCGATATCTCATTCGGCCTCGCCAATCCGCTGGTCGATGACGTACTGATCATCGACGAGGCCGATTTCGAACGCGGCATCGCCGCCTATGCCAATGTCGAGAAGACCATTGCCGAAGGCGCCGGCGCTGCCGGACTGGCCGCGGTGATGCGTTTCCCCGAACGCTTCGAGGGCCTGAATGTCGGCCTGATCCTCTGCGGCGGCAATATCGACCTGCGCCTGATGGCCAGCGTGCTGCAACGCGAACTGGTCCGCGAAAAACGCCTTGTCACCTACCGAATCTTAGGCGACGATCGCCCCGGCATGTTGTCACGCATGGCCGATGTCATCTCCCTGAAGGGCGGTAATATCGTTGATGTGGCGCACAACCGCCTGGTGCTCGATGTGCCCGCCAAGGGGGCCGAGTTCGACATCATGGTGGAGACGCAAGGCCCCATCCACGCCTTTGAAATTTCAGAAGCCCTCAGGAGCACCGGATATGCCCTACGCATGGATTAAAAATGGGGGATGGACTAAAAAAGCCACCCTTTTCGCCCTCGCTTTCATTCTTACCGCATGTGGACAAGCCATGGACAAGACAAACGCCCAGACAGTGGCCGAACAGAACCTGCAAAAGGGCCAGGAATTCCTGACGCAGACCGCCAAGGTGCCGGGCGTCAGTGTCCTGCCGTCGGGCGTGATGTACAAGATCATTTCGCGCTCGCCCGATAGCGCTTCCGGGCCAGGCGCGCAACCGACCGTGGCCGATAACGTCACCATCAATTACGAAGGCAAGCTGCTCGACGGCTCGGTTTTCGATTCGTCCTTCGCCCGCAATGAACCGGCCAATTTCCCGCTCGGCCGCCTGATCCCGGCCTGGCAGCAAGTCATTCCGCTGATGCACGTCGGTGACGAGATCGTGCTCTACACCCCACCGACCGCCGCCTATGGCGAACGCGACCTCGGCGAAATTCCGCCCAACTCGACTCTGATCTTCCGCGTGCAATTGCTGGGCATCAATCAGTAATGCGTATCGTTCCTTTTATCGTGCTCGCTGGCCTGCTCACCCTGACGGCTTGCGGCCAGTCCGCCGACACCAGCGCCCAGCTTGAAGCCATGCAGGCTTCGGCCGATGCCGCGGCCTCACAAAACCTGAAAGAAGGCGAGGCCTATCTGGCCGATATCGCCAAACAGCCGGGTATCATCAAACTGCCGTCTGGCGTGATGTACAAGTTCGTCTCCCATGCCGCCAATCCCGGCGCCCAGCCGACGGTCAATGACACGGTCACTACCCATTATGAAGGCAAGCTCCTCAACGGCACGGTTTTCGATTCATCGTTTGTGCGCAATGAGCCAGCCAGCTTCCCGGTTGGCGGCGTCATTGAAGCCTGGCAGGAGGTTATTCCGCTGATGCGTGTCGGCGACGAGGTGATGCTCTACACGCCGGCTTCCGCGGCCTATGGTGAAGTTGATAAGGGAAAAATTCCACCTAACTCAACGCTGATTTTCCGCATTCAGTTGCTGGGCGTGCAGGGGAAATAAGCCTCACCGCGGTCGCTTTGAACGAGGGCGTTTTACTGCGCGGGTCGACCGCTGTGCCGGTCAGGCAATTGGCCTCCGGATAATAGGCCATGACCGAGCCACGGGCGATATCGAAGGCGCGCAAGGTGACATCCGCCATCACGCCGGTATCGGATTCGACCGTGGCGATATCGCCATCCTTGAATCCTTGCTGGGCCAAGTCTTCGGCATTGAGCATGACGCTCCAGCGATCAATGCCGCCGCGATAGCTGTCGGTGCGCTCATAGATAATGCTGTTGAACTGGCCTTCGGAACGCACCGTGGTCAGCCACAGGCCGTAGCGGCGCTTCGGCAGGGGTCGGGTAACGAAGCTGGCCTTGCCGTCGATCGTATGGAATTGCGGCGTATGCAGCAGCCGACCGCGCACATGGAATTCGCGTTTGGCCACATCGATATCGGCCAGGTCTTCCATACCAGGTACGATGCGGGCTATGGCTTCGCGCACAGTTTTGTGCTGCTTGAAAGCGGTGAAATCGATCGGGCTGCCCGGCATCATACGCGTCGCCAGATCGCACAAAATATCGCTTTCCGGCCGGACATTGCGCAGACGGGTAATGCCGCCATCCGATAGCCTGACGAAGTTGAACATCGATTCCTGCGTGGTCGGCTGCCACTCCTCATCGCGTGCCGTCACCGGCAGGATCAGGGCTTCGGACTCGTCGCAGCCGTGGATATGGCCCTTGTTAAGCGTGGTGGTCAGGTAGAGCTTGAAGCCGACCCGGTCCATCGCTTCTTCGGCAAAGGCGCTGTCCGGATTGGCCTCGAAGAGGTTGCCGCCCATCAGCAGGGCAGCATCCATACCGCCGGTATGGGCCGCCTTCATGCAGGCCATGGTATCGAGCCCCTTGTCCTGCGGCAGCTCGATACCGAAGGCGGCTTCCATCTTTTCCAGGATCTCTTTCGCCAATACCGGCTTGACACCAATCGTGCCGATACCCTGCACATTGGAATGGCCACGCAAGGGCAAAAGCCCCGCGCCGGGTCGGCCGATCTGGCCGCGCAACAGGGCGAGATTGGCGATATATTCGACATTGTCGCAGCCATTGAGATGGTGCGTGATTCCCATGCCCCAAGCGAAGATCGCCGATTTTGATTTGGCATACAGCCCGGCCACACGCTCGATTCCGGCGCGGCTGAGGCCCGATTGCGCTTCGATTTCCGCCCATTCGGTCGCCTCGATATCGGCTCGAAAAATATCGAACCCATTGCTGTACGCGGTAATGAAATCCTCATCCTGCGCGCCCCGTTCCAGCACCACCTTTGCCAGGCCTTTCAGCACCGCCATGTCGCCGCCGATGCGCGGCTGGAGGTAATCCGAAGCGATCCAGTCGCCACCATTCAGCATGGACTTCACGCTTTTCGGCAGGGCGAAGCGCACCAGTCCGGCCTCCTTCGCCGGATTGATGATGACCACCTCGCCGCCACGATCACGTACGGCTTTCAGCTTATGGATCAGTCGCGGATGGTTGGAGGACGGGTTGGCGCCGACGACCATGACGAAATCGCAACGGTCGAGATCTTCCAGCTCAACGGTAGAGGTGCCGGTGCCAATGGTCGAGCCTAAGCCCACGCCGGTCGCCTGATGGCAGTAGTAGGAGCAGTTATTGACATTATTGGTGCCGAAGGCCCGCGCCAGCAATTGCAGGATAAAGCCGGCCTCGTTCGATGCGCGGCCCGACGAATAGAAGAAACTGCGTGCTGGCGTGGCCGCCCCGAAACGCGCCGCCGCCAGATCGAGCGCCTCATTCCAGCCGATGGGCTGATAACGGTCGCTGTCCTTCGGCTTCCAGATCGGCATGGCGAGACGGCCGAGATGTTCGATTTCATAGCCGTCGAGTTCGCGCAGATCGGTCAGCGAATGGGTCAGGACGCCTAGCGGAATACCGGGCTGGATATCGGTCGATTGTGCCTGAATGGATTTATTACAAACCGAAGGAAACTCACCCGCCTCATTGGTCATGCCGCCTTTTTGCCCGCCCATGCCGAGCCCGCAGGCCTTGCAGGTATTGTGAGCGGTTAATGCCTTGGCCGTATTTTCCAGACCGATGCGCTGGGCCGTCTGCAAGGCATACAGCACCTTCTTGACACCGCCACCGACAACCGGCCTGGACATGTTCTACTCCCACTTATGGGTGCAGGGTGCAAGCACCCTGGTCTTACCCTTTAATACGCTTGATCAGCGCCGTGGTCGAGGGATCATGCGGCGCGATTTCGGCGCCGGTGATGTCCTTCAGCACGTTGACGCCGAGGGTCTTGCCAAGTTCGACACCCCACTGGTCGAAGCTGTTCAGACCCATGACAATGCCTTCAACAAAGGTCTTGTGTTCGTACATGGCCAGCAGGGCGCCGAGGGTTTCGGGCGTCAGTTCGTTAAGCAGAACGGTGGTTGATGGCTTGTTGCCGGGGCAGACTTTTTGCGGGGCAATCTGAGCGGTCTTGGCATCATCGAAACCGAGCTTTTTACATTCGGCTTCCGAGGTTTCCAGCGACTTGCCGACCATGAAGGCCTCGCCTTGCGCGATCACATTCGACAGCAGCTTTTGCTGCATGTCGGTCGAGGCTTCCTGGTTGGTCTGCGCGGCGATCAGCTCCAGCGGCACCACGTCTTCCGACTGGTGCAGCATCTGGAAAAAGGCGTGCTGGGCATTGGTGCCTTCGTCGCCGAAGACAACCGGAGACGTTTTGGTCTTGAGCAATTCACCGGTCGGTGAGGTGCGCTTACCGTTCGATTCCATTTCCAACTGTTGCAGGAAGGCAGCGAGGCGGCGCAGGCGATGAACATAGGGGATGACGGCGCGCGCCGGGCGATCGAGACCGATCCGGTTATAGAGTTGCGCAGCAGCCAGCAGGACGGGGGCGTTCTTTTCCAGTGGCGCGGTCAGGAAGTGCTGATCCATCTCGTGCGCGCCCTTGAGCAGGCGCTCATAGACATCGTAACCAGCGGCGATGATAACCGACAGCGACACCGCCGACCACAGCGAATAACGGCCCCCGACCCAATCCTTGAAAGCGAACACGCGGTCGGCAGGGATACCATAGGCGCCGGTCTTGTCGGGCGCGGCGGAGACGGCGGCGAGGTGCGCCTTCGAGGCCTCTTCGCCCAGGCTCTTGATCAGCCAGTCGCGGGCAGCCAGGAAGTTAGCCAAGGTTTCCTGGGTGGTGAAGGTCTTGGAAACGGCAATGACCAGGGTCTCGGCCGGATCGAGATCGGCGGTGGCCAGGGCCAGTTCCGAGCCATCGACATTGGCGACGAAGCGGATATCGATCTGCGGATTGAGCGGCGCCAGACCATGCCAGACCAGGCGCGGGCCGAGGTCCGAACCGCCAATGCCGATATGGATGATGGTCTTGAAGGGCTTGCCAGTTGCGCCGGCGATGGCACCCGAATGGATACCGTCGGCGTAAGATCTCATGGCGTCGCGGGCGGTCTTGACGTCGGCGGTGATTTCCGCACCGCGCAGGCGCAGGTTTTCGGCATCGGAATCGCGCAGGGCGACGTGCAGCACGGCGCGGCCTTCGGAGACATTGATGGTCTGTCCGGTCCACATCTTCTCGCGCGCTGCCGCGATGCCGCTGTGCTCGATGGCGGCGATGGCGGTATTGAAACCGGCCTGCGACCAGCTCTGCTTGGAGACATCGACGAAGAGGCCGGCGACATCGAGGCTCATGCGCGACAGGCGATCCGGATCGACCTTGAACTGGTCAACGATCTTGACTGAGGAATCGGCATAGGCCTGGGTTTTCAGGGCGTCGAGGGTCATGGCAATTTCCTGTGATCAATTGAACGGCGGACAATTTGGCGTGTAAGGATTTTCTGGAGGTTCCATGTCAAGCTTTTGGCCAGCCGTAAAGAGCCTATCTGTCGGGTTTTTTGAATAAGTTTTCTATGCTCAAAAATTGGTCTTAGGCCCTGAAAGGCGTCGCGCAGGGCGCGGAAAACCAGAGCGCCCTTGCCTCTGAGCGTATCCTTGAGCGCGCCTATCAGCGTCAGACCAATATGGATGGCAAAGGTGGCAATCAACAGGGCCAGCGGCATGTTTTTCAGATAGAGCCACAGGCGGTTGCGATAGCCGTGATAGAGGGCGAAATCGGAGCGCACCCCCAGCGAGGCCGAGCCGATATGGCTGACGATCGCGTCGGGCACAAACAGACAGCGTTCGCCGCGCAGCCGGGCGCGGAAACCGAGATCGGCATCCTCGCAATAGCAGAAGAAATCCTCATCGAAGCCGCCGAGTTCATCCCACAGGTCGCGGCGGATCAGCATGGCGGCGCCGCAGGGCGCGAAGACCTCAGCGATTTCCATGTGCGGCGGCACGGAATGACTGATACCGGCACGATAGGGGAAGCCAAAAAACGTCAGGGCGTCGCCGGCGCCATCAAGGCGGTCCGGCTGTTCGGCGTTCAGTTGCAGCGAGGTAAAGAGCTTCACATCGGGATAACGGGCGATGGCGGCTTTCATGGCATTGAGCCAGCCGGCGTCGATGAAAGCATCCGGATTGATCAGGCCGATCCACGCGCCGGCGCTTTCCGCTACCGCGCGGTTCATGCCGACGGCAAAGCCGAAATTAACCGGATTGGCCATCTGGCGAACGGTCGGAAACTTTTTGGCCAGTGCGGCCATGTCGAGATCGCCGCCATTATCGGCATGGATGATTTCCGCGTCCTGCGCTACCAGCGCCGACAGGCAGCGCTCGATCTGCGCCTTGGAATGATAGCTGAGGGTGATCAGGGAAAAGGTCATGCCTGCCACTCCTTTTGCACATCTTCGTCCGTTTCGGATAGCGCATATTCAGCCAGCACATTGGCGAAATCATCTGCATTCAATCCCTGCTTCAAGGCCCAGACGGCCGCACCCCGTACTACGGCACTTTCATCACTCAGGCTGCGCAACAGTGCCGTTTTAGTTTCCATATCGCGTGACATTTTGAAATGATTGCCCAGCGCATAGTGAACATTGCGCAGGAACGACTCGCGGCCGATCCGCTTGACCGGCGACTTGGAAAACAGCGCCCGAAAAGACGGATCATCCAGCCTGGCCAGTTCCGTCAGCTTCAGGCCGTCGAAACCCTCCCGCGCCTGCAATTTGATTTCATGGGTCGCCTGCGCGAACTTGTTCCACGGACAGGCGGCCAGGCAGTCATCGCAGCCATAGATGCGGTTGCCCGTCGCCTTACGGAAAGGTTCAAGCCAGGCACCACGATATTCAATGGTGAGATACGACAGGCATTTGCGGGCGTCCAGCCGATACGGCCCTTCAAAGGCATTGGTCGGGCAGATATCGAGGCACGCCTGGCACGAGCCGCAATGATCGCGTTCCGGCGCATCGCTCTCGATCACCCGATCGAGCAGGATAACGCCGAGGAATAACCACGAACCGAATTCCCGCGATACCAGATTGGTGTGCTTGCCCTGCCAGCCGAGGCCGGCCAGCGCCGCCAGCGGCTTTTCCATCAACGGCGCGGTATCGACAAACACCTTTAGTTCACAGCCCGTTTCGCTGACGATCCAGCTCGCCAGAGCTTTAAGCTTCTTCTTGATCAGTTCGTGATAATCGTCACCGCGGGCATAGACGCTGATATTGGCGATATCGGTCTGATGCAACAGGGCCAGGGGATCACTTTCCGGCCCGTAATTATAGCCCAGAACCAGCGCCGACTGCGCCCCGCTCCACATATTCTGCGGGTGCTGGCGACGCTCAAGCGTTTCTTCCATCCACGCCATATCGCCGTGAAAACCAGCCTCGACGAAGGTCTTCAGGCGATCCGAAGCCGCCCACACATCGGGTAATTCGGCGAAGCGCGCGGCGCTGAAACCCAGGTTTTGCGCCTCAATACGAATGGCGTCCGCGAGGTCCATCCCGTTAAAAATCGAGTTCTTTATAGTGGGCCGAAGGCGCCATGCCGGGCAGCTTGTCATTGAGCAGCGGGCGGAAACACGGCCGCGACTTGATCACCATGTACCAGGTCTTAAGGTGTGGATAGCGCGACCAGTTGATCTCGTCGAGATAATCGAGAATGGACAACTGCCCGGCGCAGGCGAAATCGGCATAGGAGATCGAATGCCCGGCCAGCCAGTTGCGCACGGCCAGCAGGCTTTCAAAATAGCGCAGGTGGTCTTTCAACGCCTCACGCCCGGCGCGCATGGCCGGAATATCGGGCACGCCGCCGCCCATCAGGCGCTTTTCCATCTTTTCGTGCAGCAGCAGGGCATTGACCTCGAAATCGAACTTGCGCTCGAACCAGCCAACGAGACGGCGGGCCTCGGCGCGTTCGTTGACGTCCTGCGGCCACAGGCGGATTTCGGGATAGGCTTCTTCGAGGTGCTCCATGATGGCGCGGTCCTCGCAGATGCGGTGGGTCTGCCCACCGGAGTCCTGTTCCGGCATCTCCACCAGGATCGGCAGCAGGCCGGAGGGATTGAGGCGCAAGGTCGCGTCATCCGGCTCCCAGTATCGCACCAGGGTTTCCTCAAACGACAGTTTCTTTTCGCCCAACGCCAGACGAACCATGCGCGAGTGCGGGTCGAAGGCGAAATGGTGAAGCTGGCGCGAATAGGAGGTCATGACTTTCTCTATGCCTTATCCGGACTATCCAAGTCAAAGCCAAGTCAAACATCCGGGGCATGTTCTTCACTGAAAACGCCGCCATGCGCCTCCGCCAGCCCCTTGGGATCGGGATGGATCAGGATATCGGCATTGGGAAAGGCGTCGAGCAGGCGCTTTTCGGCGGCGATAATGATCTGGTGTGCGGCGTCGAGAGACAAGGTCGGCGCCATTTCGACATGGGCCTGGATCAGGATATAGGGCCCCGTCAGGCGAGTGCGCAACTGGTGGACGCCAAGTACGCGATCGTCACTGACGATCAAGTCACGGATGCGCGCCACCTCGTCATCGCCCAGCGCCTTGTCCATCAGGTGATCCGCCGCTTCTTTCAGCACGTTGACGGCGCCCCAGATAAACCACGCCGCCATCAGGAAGCCGGCCACCGCATCCATGAAACCGAAACCAAGACTGGCCAGCACCACGCCGACCAGGGCCACGCCATTGCTGACCAGATCGGTGACATAGTGCATCCGGTCGGCCGACACCGCGACCGACTGGCTGCTTTTCAGCGCCATGTTCTGCACGACGACCAGTCCTACCGTCAGAGCCAGCGACAGGATCAGCACACCGATCGCCAGGCCGGACTGGGTGATCGGCCGGGGATTTTGCAAATTATGGATGCACGATTGCATGATCAGCGCGCCGGATGCGAACACCAGCCCGGCCTGGAACAGGGCGCTGAAGGCTTCCGCCTTGCCGTGGCCGAACGGATGCTCCTTGTCCGGCGGCACCTTGGCGTAGCGCACGGCGGCGAAAGTGATCAGAGACGCCAGCAGGTCAAGCCCGGAATCGGCGAGTGACGCCAGAATCGACTGCGAACCAGAGAAATAAAGCGTCACGCCCTTCATTGCCACCATGACGCAGGCGACGACGACCGACAGGGAGGTGGCCAGCAGGACCAGATTTTCCGGCGACAGATTGTGCAGGCCAGGGCCCTTGGCGTGGAGAGGCTTGGAAGATGTCATTGAATTGCCTTAGCACCTTGGCTCACCCCTGCAAAGCCGCACGACCGCCCGTTTCTGGTCTCAATTTGGCCCGGAAGCCAGCGGAGGTTTATCAGTGGCGCACCCCGCGGCGTTACGATGAAAAAATATGTTAACAAATCGTAAATCCATCTTTGACTTTGTGCCAAAGGGTGTAAGTCTCGCAATAATCAATCTTGATATTTGCAGTGTTTTTGTTTCGTTTTTGAGCAGGTAGACATGTCACGAGTCTGGATCAGCCGTACCGAGGCGCTCAAGCGTCTCGAAGTCAAGCCGCAAACCCTCTATGCCTATGTCAGCCGCCAGCGCATCGCCGCCAAGAGCGACCCGACGCATCCGCGCCTGAGCCTGTACGCACTCGATGATATCGAGCGGCTGTCGCGTCGCGCACCCGGCCGGATAGCGCGGGCTGATCACGGCACGCCCCGGCCCCATGCCGCCGCCAGCCTGGCCGGCGGCACCATCACGCGCGGCGAAGCGGCCATCGATACCGAAGTCGCCATTACCCTTCACGGCCACCATTATGTTCGCGGCCGCGATCTCGTTACGCTGGCCGAAACCGAGAATTTCGAAAGCGTGGCGGCGCTTCTGTGGCGAAGTGGCAGCCCCAATCCCTTCGGGCCGCTCAAGCCGCGCCCGGACGTCAATTTTCCCGGCGGGCCACGCACTCGTGTGTTGTCCATGCTGAGCCGCCGCCTGGAAGAAGACGCCCTGTCCGAAATCAATACCGGGCGCGACCTTGGCACCGAAGCCGCCAGCCTGCTCAACGAAATGTTCGATTCGGTCACCAATGGCGGTCCGCGTCTGTTTTTCCACCAGCGCCTGGCGCGGGCGTGGAAGGTCTATGACCTGAAAGATGTCGACCTGCTGCGCCGCGCCCTGGTGCTGTCGGCCGATACCAGCCTTGATGAGGCGACGCTTGCCGTGCGCGTCGCCGCCGCGACTATGGGACCGCTGGCCATTCCGCTGATCGCCGGCTTCGCCACGCTGACCAGCCCGAAGCTGGGCGGCCGTATTTCGCGGGCGGAATCCTATGTCACCCAGGTGCGCCGTCATGGCAATCCGCTGGCCCTGGCCAAGGGCCTGCTCGAAAAGGGCCTGGAACTACCGGGCTTCGAGAAGGAACCGTCATCCTCGGAAACCCTGCGGGCGCAAGACCTGATCGAAGCCGCGCCGCACATGGGTGAGGATCTGAAGCTGATCCTGCGCGTCGGCGAAGACCTGACCGGCCAGAGCGCCGGCATGTCGCTGGCCCTGGCACTGATCGGCCGTCACCTCGACCTGCCGCGTGAAGCGCCCCTGACGCTTTACGGCCTTGGCCGCAGCGCTGGCTGGCTGGCCCATGCCATCGAGCAGATGCAGACCGGCGCCTCGCCGCGCGCGCGTTTGCGCTATATCGGCGTCCACCCCGAAGCCGCCGACACGCAAGACGCATAATTTCGATTCACTTGGCCTGGGAAGTGCTCTAAGGATTTGACTATTCTGAGAGGGACTTATCCATGCACTATCTGTTGGCGGCGCTTCTGGGCCTGATCGAGGGCTTCACGGAGTTCCTTCCCGTGTCTTCCACGGCGCACCTGTTGATCTCTGAAAAGCTGATGGGTTTCAGCGATCCCGGCGGCAATTTCACCATCATGATCCAGTTGGGTGCGATCCTGGCCGTTGTCGTGCTTTACTTTGCCCGGCTATGGAAGGCCGTCATCACCCTGCCGACCTCGGCGGAGTCGCGCCGCTTCGCCATCAGCGTGCTGGTCGCCTTTTTCCCGGCGGTCGTGATCGGCGTCATCGTCAAGAAGTCCGGTCTTCTGAGCGCTTTTTTCGACAATGTGCCATTGATTTGCGGCGCCCTGATCGTCGGCGGCGTGGCCCTGTGGGCGGTCGATAAGTATGCGCCCAAGCCGGTGCATCACGATTCCGCCAAGCTGGATGTCAAGACCTCGCTGTTGATTGGTCTATTCCAATGCCTGGCCATCATTCCGGGCATGTCACGGTCGGGTTCGACCCTGATCGGCGCCATGGTGGCCAAGGTAGACAAGACGGCCGGCGCCGAATTCTCCTTCTTTCTCGCCATTCCGACCATGCTGGGGGCGTTCGCGGTCGAGTTTGCCGACAGTCGCAAACTACTGACCTCCGATCAGTACAGCCTTATCGCCATCGGGTTCATCGTGGCTTTCCTGTCAGCGCTTCTGGTCATCAAACCGTTTATCAGCTTCGTGCAAAAGCGCGGCTATGGCTTCTTCGCCCTGTGGCGGGTTGTGGTCGGCGTCAGCGGGCTGGTGTGGTGGTTCGGCTTCGCGCACTAAACAAATGGGGTTTGGGGCCAGCGGCCCCATAAACCTTGCCTTATTCAAAGAAAAAGCTCTGCCGATTTGGCAGGGCTTTTTCTTTGAAAGAGAGAAGACTTGGGGTCACGGCCCCCAAACCCCATATGATTCAGGTCCGGATCTCGACCGCATCACCTGGCTTGGCCACAGCGAGAAAATCCAGCATATCCTGTAGAGCCACCGCCACGCAGCCCTCGGTGCCGCTGTAATCCGTGCGCGCCAGATGCATAAAAATGGCCGATCCTATGCCGGGCACCGGCGGGTCATCATTATGACCCAATATCACGATCACATCATAGACATGATCATCCCGCCAAAGTTTCTCATGGCCCTGCGCAAAGGGCAGCTTCACATGTTGGTTATAAAACGGGGACGACGGATCGTCGCACCAGCCGTCATCCGGCGACAAAGGCACCAGCCTCAGCGCGGTTTCGGGCGGCGAAATCCGGTCGGGACGGTAGAAAACATAACGAATCGGCCAGATTCCAAGTGGAGACGCGCCGTCGCCCTCTCTTTTATCGCCTGCGGGGCGAACGCCCCCTTTCCCAATAGCGCAACGCACACTATGTTCATTAGAGTAAAATTGGCCAACGGCGGTGGCACTAAACTTATTGATCATTTATTTGTCATCGCGGCTTAATCTCATAACGACAAGACTTAAAGATACAGGATCATGGTGCAACAAAAAACCCTGCTGATCGTCGATGATGATGATGAACTGCGCGAAGCTCTGGCGGAACAGCTTGAACTTCACGAAGAATTCAAGGTTATTCAGGCTGCTAACGGCACCGAAGGCCTCAGGCTGGGCAAGAGCGTCAATGCCGACCTGATCCTGCTTGATGTCGATCTGCCGGACATGGATGGCCGCGAAGCCTGCCGCCTGCTGCGCAAGGGCGGGCTGACCACGCCGGTCATCATGCTCACCGGGCAGGTCTCGGATTCCGATACGATCCTCGGTCTCGACGCCGGCGCCAACGATTACGTCACCAAGCCGTTCCGCTTCGCGGTCCTGCTGGCACGTATCCGGGCGCAGGTGCGTTCGCACGAGACCAGCGAAGACGCCACCTTCCGCATCGGGCCATATGAGTTCAAGCCGGCGCTGAAAGTGCTGGTCGATCAGACGCAGAAGAAGACGCGCCTGACCGAAAAAGAGACCAATATCCTCAAATATCTCTATCGCGCCGGCGGCAAGCCAATCACCCGTGAAGAGCTATTGACCGAGGTCTGGGGCTATAATGCCGGCGTCACCACGCACACGCTGGAAACCCACGTCTATCGCCTGCGCCA
Source organism: Asticcacaulis sp. (assembly GCF_035497195.1). Taxonomy (GTDB): domain Bacteria; phylum Pseudomonadota; class Alphaproteobacteria; order Caulobacterales; family Caulobacteraceae; genus Asticcacaulis. The sequence goes on along the minus strand of NZ_DATJDZ010000011.1, from coordinate 67,885 downwards.
GAAAATCGAACCCGATCCGGCCAATGCGCGTTTGCTGATGACGGATGCCGGCGGCTATAGGTTGCAATTCTAGCAGGGCCACAGGCCCTGCCCCCATTTGTTTGAGGGGAACAAATTGGATAGCTTAATTCTGCGAATTATGGCGGTCGTCGGTTTGGCTGGCGGGGTAAACGCGCCGAGTCAAAACAATCCCGCATGGGCTGATAATCAGTCGTCAGTGACTTTGGGAAGCGCAACAACGGATGCCGATGAAGCGGATCGATCGGTTATTGCCCAATTGAAGACCCAAGGCTCGGATACAACCAAACCGACTGACGTCATTTTCTATCTTATTTTTTCCGACCCAGGCACACGCCGAAGCGCTTAGAGATTCAATCTCAGCAATGGGATTCAATTTCGATATTCATCAACTTGATGGGTATAGCGAATGGACGCTGGCAGCAAATAAAACACTGGTTCCCAGTGAAACGAATATACTGCCCCTAAGCCATAAATTTGAAGCTATGGCCGTATCAGAGGGCGGAGAATATGACGGATGGGAAGCTGCGCTGGTTAAATAGTCTGTCTTTCGGACGAAATTGAACTCTGCAAAGGCCGGCGTTGCGAAATGCCGGCTTTCGCATGTGTGATCCAATCCGGTTCGCCAACGTATCTTTTTAAGGGCGGCAACCAAAGGATTTCGCATGTTTCTGAAACTCGCCATTGCCGGTGCTTCCAGCGCCCTGTTGTTATCTGCCTGCGTCTCCATGCCATCGGCGGCCAATCCGCCCCAGACGGTGGCCGTTCCCATGAGCCATTACAGCGGCACCTGGCTGGAAATCGCCCGCCGGCCGATGTGGCTGACCGATGGCTGCGTCGCCGGCTACACCACCTATAGCCCCGGCGCCAAACCGAATGAAATCGCGGTCGAAGATGGCTGCCATAAGGATATGCCGACCGGCAAGCTCAAGACAATCAAGGCGCGCGGGGTGCTGACGGATGCTGGCGGCGACAATGCCAGGCTGGCAGCGCATTATCCCTTCTTCATCACCTGGCATTATTGGGTGCTTTATGAGGCGCCGGAACACGACTGGTTTATCAGCGCCGATCCGAAGATGAAAAACCTGTGGATCTACAGCCGCGCCGTGCCCTCTTCGGAAGCCCGTGCCGTCATGGTCGCCAAGGCCAAAGCACTGGGCTATGATGTCGACAAGCTGGAATTTCCGGCCTTTTAGGCCAGTTTTATTCAGACCAGCACCATGCAAACGATTATTGAATATGTTGTCATTGCGATTATCGCGGCTACGGTTCTGATCCGGGCAATTGCCTTGATCGTGTTCAGCCGCAAAAGCAAGCGCCGTTAGGCCTCTTCCGCGTCGACATACCAGACAAACCAGATGGCGTCCTCAAGCTGGCCGCCGGCTTCTGTGAATTTCGCCACTGGTTCCGGAAAGGCGTCTTTTATCTCGCGCGCAAAATTGAATTCGGCTTTAAGCAGTTGCAGGTCCTGCACGGCGACATTGGCGGCCATTTCAACTTGGGCTTCCCACGGCAGGACCGGCGGGATCAACTGACAGGCATCGATCTGCACCCAGTCACATTCACCGATGGCGTCGGGCGTGCGGATTTGCAGTTGGCCGCCGATATTGCGCAGGCCCATGGCGCGCGCCGCTTCGATCACTTCCGGCAGATCGGCAATGCGCCAGGCATATTCATCATGGCGAAAATCGGCCTTGGCAAGAATATCAGCCGGCAGACGGCTTTCGGTTAGTTCGGGCATTTTAGAACTCGAATAGGGTCTGGATCGGCGCGTGATCGGAGGGACGCTCCCATTCGCGCACAGTATCGTGAATTTTGGCGGTGATATCACCCTTCACCTTCCCCATCAAACCGGGATTGAGCAGGATATGATCGAGGCGCAGGCCGCGATTTGACGCGCGGAAATCGGCGGCGCGATAGCTCCACCAGGTGAAGATTTTCTGCGGGTCAGGATAGGTGACGCGGAAGGGATCATGAAAGTCTCCGGCCTGCATCAGCTTGCCGAAGGTCTCGATCTCGACCGGCGTATGACTGACCACGCGCAGCATCTGGCGATGGCTCCAGACGTCGAATTCGCCCGGCGCGATATTAAGATCGCCGCAGATCAGCAGCGGCTTGTCCGTACCGCGCCGTTCCAGATCCTCGATCAGGCGTTCATAGAAGGTTAGCTTGTGGTCGAACTTGTCATTGCCCTCGCGATCGGGGAAATCACCACCGGCCGGGATATAGAAATTCCAGATTTCGGTACCGTCTATACGGATACCTTGCGCGCGGGCATCGCCACGGCGGCAGAAAGCCGGCGCCGGCAGGCTCTCGAATGGGATTTTCGACACCAGCGCCACGCCGTGCCAGCCTTTTTGTCCGGCAATGTGGATATGGCTGTAGCCCAGCGCCTCGAAGGCCTCACGCGGGAACTCGTGTTCCTGGCACTTGATCTCCTGCATACACAGAATGTCGATATCATTCGCCTTCAGGAACTGTTCGATCTGGGGCAGGCGCAGGCGAACGGAATTGACGTTCCAGGAGACAAGACTTAGGCGCATAAGGGATTTTACCGTGTAATAACCAAAAAAAACCGATCCGCGCTGACGGATCGGTTTAAAGATTTTGGCACATAACACGAAGAGAAAAAAGGGAAAACGCACACCTGGAAAACCAGGCCGGGAGACAATCCGCCGTTCCATCTCCATGTGTTCAAAATAACACTCATGATAAAAAACTGCAAGGAAAAAGTTGTTCGGCCGTTATTTTTTCTTCTGCGGCTTATTTAACACAAACAAATCAGCCTTTTGCGCCGAATCACGCGTGAAACTGGTTAGTTTCAGGTTTGTCGCGCGGTTCTGGGCGTCGGTAATCGTCCATTCGCGCAGGGCAAGCGCGCCGTTCGCCGTCTGATCGAAGCCCAGAACGACCGTGCCCTCGCTCGATTTGCGGCGATCGCGCGCTTTCAGCGTAAAGCCGTGGGCGTTGGAACTGACGGCGGTGACGATGACGCCCTGATCGAAGCGGATTTGACGCGCCAGAAACAGCGACAGCGGCGTTTCAGACAACGGATACTGATCAAAGGTTTGCAGGCGCGGGTCCCACATGCTCACCGTCTTGCCGTTGGAAACGATGAGCAGCGAGGTCGGCGCATCGTATTCAAAGCGCATCTTGCCGGGACGGGCGAGATACCAGTTCCCAGCGCTCTTGCGGCCCTTGAAATCGGTCTGCTCGAAACGGCCATGCGCGGTGTCGAGGTCTTGCAGATAGGCGGTGGCCCTGGCGATGCGCGCCTTGTCGGCCACATTGAAACTGGGCGGCGTGATCAGGCCGCTGAACTGGTTCTTGCCGCTTTGCGCCCAAACTGGAGTGACGGCAGGCGTGGTGATCAGGGCGGCGGCGAAGCCCAGTAAAAGCGTGCGTTTGGTAAAATCGGTCATGGCCTACCCATAAAAGCAAAATTCGTAAAAATCCAATGCCTTCAGAAAACATCTCAAGGCGGCATATTTGCGACATTGACCGCTGACCGCTGAACCCGGCGTGAATGGCGGCGTTAGCTTAAAATCGTATACTTTATGCTTGTGCGGCGCGGAAAAAACCGTCTTTAATAGCGGCTGTTTTATGGAGGGCTTGAATCATGGTCGAAGTGCATCGTCGTCACCTGCTGCAGGGCGCGGCTGTTCTGGGTGTCGGCCTGAGTGCTGAGGTGACGGCGCAACCGACCCTGGCCGGCGTTCTGCCCGTGTCAGCCGACCTGACGCCCCGAAAGCGCATTCGCTTTGATGATGACTGGCGCTTCGCTTTTGGTCATGCGTCTGACGTGACGCGCGATTTCGGCTTCGGCGCCTATCAATATACCCATGCCAAGCAAGGCCTTTCCGGCGTCACCGCATCCGAACCGGATTACGATGACAGTACCTGGCGAGCCGTCAACCTGCCGCACGACTGGGCGGTCGAACTGCCCTTCGTCAATAACGACACCTACAGCCTGCCAGCGCCGGACAAGCGCCGTGAGTATGAAGAGGACGAGGCCGCCGCCCATGGCTACAAGCCGGTCGGTCGCAAGTTCCCCGAAACCAGTGTCGGCTGGTACCGCAAGGTGCTCAAGCTGGAAAAGGGCGATGAGAATAAGCGCCTGACTCTGGAATTCGACGGCGTTTTCCGAGACTCACTCGTTATCCTCAATGGTTACATCCTGAACCGGCATGAGAGCGGCTATACGCCGTTCGAGGTCGATATCAGCAACTTCATCAATACCGACGACAAGCCGAATATCCTGCTGGTGCGGGTCGATGCCTCCTATGGCGAGGGCTGGTTTTATGAAGGCGCCGGCATCTATCGCCATGTCTGGCTGGTCAAGACGGCGCGGACCTATGTGCCGCAGTGGGGCACCTGGATCAAATCGGATATTTCCGGCGTGGTCGATATCGAGACGCGCATCGTCAACGCCACCGATACAGCCAAGACGGTGACGCTGGCCTCCACGATCAGCGATGCCGATGGCAAGGCCGTGGTCCGGCTGGAAACGCCGGTTGATCTGGCGGTGCAAGGTGAGACGACAACGAACCAGACGACCAGACTGGCCTCGCCGCGTCTGTGGGGGCTGAAAGACCCGCATCTTTACAGCGTCCGCACCGAAATCATCGAGAATGGCGCAGCCATCGATATGTTTGCCAGCACCTTCGGTGTGCGCGAAGTGGTGTTCAAGGTCGATGGCTTTTTCCTTAATGGCGAGGCCATGAAGATCAAGGGCACCAACAATCACCAGGATCATGCCGGCGTCGGCTCGGCCATTCCGGACGGTTTGCAGGTCTGGCGTTTGCAGCAACTGAAAGAGATGGGGTCGAACGCCTATCGCTCGTCGCATAATCCGGCGACGCCCGAAGTGCTGGAGGCCTGCGATCGGCTGGGGATCATGGTCATCGATGAAAACCGCCTGATGACCTCAGCGCCGGAAGGCATGGATGAACTGGAAACCCTGATCCGGCGCGGGCGCAATCACCCGTCCATCATCCTGTGGTCGATCGGCAATGAGGAACCACAGCAGGGCACGCCGCGCGGCGCGAAGATCGCCCGCGACATGGTGCGGCTGGTCAAGCGCCTCGACCCGACAAGACCCATCACGGCGGCCATGAACAATGGCCAGGGTTTTGGCATTACCGAGTCGCTCGATGTGCTCGGCGTCAACTATTACGTCACGCGACTGGGGCCGGTGCGCGAAAAATATCCGAGCCTGCCGGTGGTCGGGACGGAAACAGCCTCGACGCTTTGCACGCGCGGCGAATACGAACGTTCGGAAACCAAGCTCTATGTCCCGGCCTATGATGTCACCGCGCCGAAATGGGGACATACGGCGGAAAACTGGTGGCCGCTCTATAACCAGACGCCCAACCTGCTCGGCGGCTTTGTCTGGACCGGTTTCGATTATCGCGGCGAGCCGACGCCATTCAACTGGTGGCCGTCCGTCACCTCGCATTTCGGCATCATGGACCTGTGCGGCTTCCCGAAGGATAATTTCTGGTACTATCAGGCGTGGTGGTCCGATAAGCCGGTGCTGCACCTCTTCCCGCACTGGAACTGGGAGCCGGGCAAGGACGTCCCCGTCTGGGTCCATTCCAATTGTGAGGCGGTCGAGCTGTTCGTCAATGGCAAGTCGGTCGGCCGCAAGGATGTAGTCAAGGACCTTCATCTCGAATGGACGGTGCCTTTTGCGCCCGGCAAGATCACTGCCTATGGCTATCGCGGGGGCAAGGTGGCCATGAAGGCCGAACGTGTGACCGCCGGTGCGGCGGCGCGAGTGGTGTTGACGGCCGACCGGATCGACGATATCGCCGTGCTGCGCGCCGAAATCTTCGACAGGAATGGCGTGGCGGCGCCCAAGGCCGACAACCTGATCTTCTTCGATGTCGAAGGCCCGGCGGAGGTGATCGGCGTTGGCAATGGCAACCCGACCAGTCACGAACCGGACAAGGCGCTCTATCGCAAGGCCTTCAACGGTCTGGCTCAGGCGATTGTGCAAAGAAAGCGCGACGGGGCCGTGACCATAACCGCCCGTTCCGAAGGCCTGATCTCCGGCAAGGTGGTTCTGAAAATCCCTGTTGGAGCGGGTTTTGACGCAGGTGGTGTATAGCGGTTAAATTTACCGTCAAATGCCGCTGTCAGCCCACAGCAATTTAATGGCGGCGGCCTGGATTATTTATGCCTTATTAAGCCTGATCCGTTACGTCAGGAATGTCGCTACAGTTGTTTTTTGCAACGGTGAAAAGCGGCTATCCAGCCTCGCCATTCGCCCAATGCCTGGGCGCGGCCATGTTTCAGGAAATCTCCATGCAAGCCCGCTTTTGCGCCCCTGCCCGTACCCGCGCCGCGCTCCTGACAACGACCCTGCTGATGAGCGGCATATTATTATCCAGTCAGGCTCTGGCTCAAACAGTCCTGCCTTCGGGCGGACAGGTGATCGCGGGCGCAGCAACCATTAACGGATCGGGCAGCCAGACGATGGTCAGCCAGTCTTCGGACAAGGCGATCATCAACTGGACGGATTTTTCCATCGGCCAGGGCGGCAAGGTCACTTTCAACAACGGCACGGGCACGACGCTGAACCGGGTCACCGGCGGCAACCTGTCCAGCATTGACGGCCTGCTGAACGCCACCGGCTCGGTCTATCTGATCAACCCCAATGGGGTCATCATCGGCAAGACAGGCGTGGTCAATGTCGGCGGGGGGTTCGTCGCCTCAGCGCTGGATATAACCAACGACAATTTCCTCAGCGGCGGTGACCTGACCTTCTCAGGGCCGTCACTGGCCTCGGTGGTCAATCTCGGCAAGATCGGCGCCCTGGGCGGCGACGTGGCGCTGATGGCCGTAAATGTGCAAAACAGCGGCGCGATCGATGCGGCGAACGGCACGGCGGGCCTGCTGGCAGGCCATAAGATCATCCTGCGCGACTCAAGCGTCAATGACGGCCGGTTCCTGATCGTCACCGGCGGGGCGGATACGACGGTGACCAATGACGGCGCGATTGCAGCGGCTTCGGCCGAATTGCGCGCCGAGGGCGGTAATATCTATGCCCTGGCCGGCAATACATCGGGCGTGATCCGCGCTACCGGTGTGTCGGAAAAGGACGGCAAGGTCTGGCTGATAGCCGGCACGAACGGTTCGGTTACTATGTCGGGCGGCACAGTCGCGGCCAGTGCGGCGAACGGTGACGGCGGCACGATCTCGGTGACTGGCCAGACCATCACTGTCGCAGCAGATACCACGCTCGACGCATCGAGCGCGGCAGCCAACGGCAATGGCGGCACGGTCAAGGTGATCGCCGACATGGCTTCGGGCGACCTGACCTTCGCCGGCAAGGCTTTGGCGCGGGCCGGCAGCCTGGGCGGTAATGGCGGCTTTGTCGAAACATCCGGAGCGGCGGTCGATTTCAATGGCGCCCGCATCGATACTTCGGCAGCGGCGGGCAAGGGCGGCAACTGGCTGATCGATCCCTATAACCTGACAATCGATGCCGGCGCGGCCACGACCATCAGCACCAATCTGGCGAGCACAAACGTGACGTTGCAAACGACAGCATCCGGCACAAGCGCCATAGGCACGGCCAGTTCCGGTGACGGCGATATCATCATAAATTCCGACATCACCTGGGCGAGCGGCAATACCCTGACGCTCGACGCCTATCATGGCATTACCGTTAATGGAAATGTCACCGTTGCCGGCGCGGGCGGAGTGGTCCTTACCACCAATGACGGCGGCACGGGCGGCGACTACAATTTCACTATAGGCAATGGTCTGAACTATACGGGCGCCGGTGGCAGCCTGACGATCAACGGCAGTCCCTATACCCTGCTCTACACAATGGGCGATTTTGCCGCTCTGAGTAGCGCTTCGGGCAATTACGCACTGGCGACCTCGCTTGACGCCTCCGGCACCATCTACAACGCTTCGGTCGTCAACTATTTCTATGGCGCATTCGACGGACTGGGCCATGCGATCGATAACCTTAGCCTCAACGATGCGTATGGCATGTCTAACGTCGGCCTGTTCGGCTACGTCACTGGCACCTTGCGCGACATTGGTGTGACCAATGCCACTGTGACATCTGGCAATATGGGCATGGGCATGGGCAAGGCAGGCATTCTGGCCGGCCTGGTTTACACTGCCGGTGTCGTTAAAAATGCCTACACAACGGGGACCATTTCGGAAAATCAGGGTGGCAATGTAGGCGGTCTTGTGGGGATCAGTTACGGCACGATCAACAATGCCTACTCGACCGCCAGCGTAATCAATACAAATGGGTCTTCTACGGGCGGATTGGTCGGCGGCAATGCGGGTGGCTCGATTACCGATGCTTATGCGACGGGCGCCGTCACCGGCGGTACGGGCTTCACTGGCGGACTGGTGGGGTTCAACGAGTATGCCACGATTACCAATGCTTACGCCACCGGCGCGGTCACTGCGACCGGGGGCAACGCCGGCGGAATTACCGGCTACAATTCCAGTGGCACCTTGACCAATACTTACTTCGATACCGATACGACAGGCATGACGGTCGGTGTTCAAGGCGGCACCCTCGCCGGCGCCACGGGTCTGACCACCGCGCAATTCCAAAATGGTACGCTTCCCTCGGGCTTCGGTTCAGCGTGGAGCACCACTTCCGGCCTCTATCCCTATCTGAAAAGCTTCGGCATGGTCACGGCGGACCAGAAAATCAGCGGTTATGCCTATAACGCCGATGGCACATTCGCCAATGCCGCCACGGTCGGCATCTGGTCGGGCGGCGCTTCGCTCGGTGTTTCCGCCTCGACCGGCGCGAATGGATACTACTACATCATTGTCGCTCCTGGCACGGCCACGTCATCGACCGCCCTGGGCGGCACACTGACCCTGAGCGGCGCATCGAGCGTATCCGGTCTCAGTTATACCAACAGCCCGACCCTGACCGGCAGCGATGTTACCGACTTCAACATCAAGTCCGGCCTGATCGATCTGACCAGCGGCGCGACCAGCTACAGCAGCCTGCAAAGCCTGCTGGGCACGACCTTCGGCAACTCGACCTTAAGCAGCGCCCTGACCTCCATCACCAATCCCGATTATAGGATCACCGCCAGCGGCGCTTTCACGCTCGGTTCTGCCCTGACCGGCGGCGGTGCGGTATCGATCAAGACCGGTGGCGACCTGACCGTAAACAGCGCGGTCACGGTCGGCGGCAGCAAGGCCCTGACGCTGGATTCACATGATAACCTGTACGTAAACGCCAACCTGACCGCTTCAGGCAGCAATGCCGTGACTCTGAAAAGTGCCGACGGCGGATCTGGCGACTATTATTTCGCGCTCGGCGATTCCCTGAGCTTCACCGGTTCGGGCGCCAGCCTCAATATCAATGGCGAGGCCTATACCCTGCTGTATAGCCTGAGCGATTTTTCCAGTCTGGAAGGTTCGACGGGCAAGTTCGCGCTGGCGAAGTCTCTGGATGCAACCGCCAGCAGCTATACTGCGTCCGTCGTCGCCAATTTCGGTACGTCCAGCAATCACACCGGTATCTTCACCGGTCTGGGCAATACAATCACCGATCTGAAGATCACCGCTTATTACGGTTACACGGGATTGTTTGGCTTTAATTTCGGGACGATCCGAGACATTGGACTGGTTGGCGGTTTAATTCAGGCCGATGAAACCGGTTCACTGGTCGGGTTCAATTACAGCGGTGTGATCAAGAACGCCTTCAGTTCCGCCACCGTTATGGGCGGCAGCAGCGCAGGTGGATTGGTTGAAACGAACTCCGGCGTCATCAGCAACAGCTTTGCGACTGGTGCGGTCATAGGCGGCTGGACCGCGGGTGGCCTGGTCGCTGCCAATTACAATGGTAGCGGCATCATCAGCAACAGTTATGCGACGGGTTCGGTTTATGCCCGCACACAGGGTGGCGGACTTGCCGGCATCAACAATGGCGGCACAATCATAAACAGCTTCGCCACCGGTGCGCTTACTGGCACTGGCGCCATGGGCGGCCTGTCGGGAAGTGATAATGGCGGTACGATCACTAACAGCTATTACGATTCCGGGACCACCGGTGCGGTCAACGGTTTGGGAACGACGCTGACCACCGCGCAATTGCAAGGCGGCCTGCCTTCCGGCTTTTCATCATCGGCCTGGGCGACGGGGACGGGCCTCTACCCCTATCTGAAAACCTTTTATCCTGGCGGCCTCCAGGCGATTACCGGTACGGCGCAGAATAACAGCGGCGGGGCGGCCAGCGCGGCGCAACTGGCGTTCTATACCGGCGGCGCGCAACTGGGCAGCGCATCCAGCGGCGCCAATGGCTATTATTATTTCGTGACAGCGCCGGGAACGGCCACAGCCTCTACCGAACTCGGCGCGACTCTGACCCTGAACGGCGCATCGGGCGTCTCCGGTCTGAGCTATACCAATGCGCCCAGCCTGTCGGGCGGCAATGTCGTCAATTTCAATATCACATCCGACCTGATCGACCTGACCACCGGTGCGACCAGCTACAGCAACCTGCAAAGCCGGCTGACCGCCACCTTCGGCAACTCGGCCCTGACCAGCGCCCTGGCCAGCCTCACCCATCCCGATTACAAAATCACCGCCAACGGCGCCTTTAATTTCGACCGGGCACTGACGACCGGCGGCGGCCTGAACGCCACGGCGGCCGGCGGGATTATCCTGTCCGCCAATCTGACGACCGGCGGCGCTGCCACCTTCAACAGCGCTGTCACCCTGGGAAGGGATGTTACCCTGACATCGGACAATGCGCTGGCTTTCCATTCCACAATCAATGGCGCGCACAACCTGACGCTCAGCGGCACAAGTCTCGATTTCGCCGGCGCGGTGGGCGGCACAAGCGCCCTGACCTCGCTGGCCGGCACGGCGACCGCTGGCGACATCACGGTCGGTGGCCGGATCGCCACCATGGGCGCGATTAGGCTGGCCGCCAACGGAAGCTTCACCAATACGGCCGGCGCCACGGCGCTCAATGCCGGCGGCGGCTTCACTGTTTATACGCAAGACGCCTACGATCCGACCGGGACAATGCCGGTCAACAGCTTCGGCGGCCTGACGGCGACCAATTACTACAACGACGCCTATGACTTCGGCACGGGTACTTTCGCCAGCGCCGTACCGACGGGCGACCATTTCGTCTACGCCTATGCGGCCAGCCTGACGCCGATACTCTCCGGCGATGCCACCAGAACCTATAACGCGACGACGGACGCGGACACGACGGGCCTGACGGTCAGCGGCACACTTCTGTCGGACAATGACAGCGTGACGTTCAGCATCGACAACGCCAGCTATGACACGAAGAATGCGGGCACAGACAAGACCGTCACCGCGGATATCAGCCTGTCGAGTAACCCGAACAATTACACGCTGGATAGTTCAACCGCATCGGCGGCGGTCGGCACCATCGATAAGGCAACGCTTGTCGCGGGTCTGACCGGCATGGTCGAAAAGACCTATGACGCCACGACGGACGCCAGCCTGACCAAGGTCAACTACACGCTGACCGGTGTGTTCGGTTCCGATGATGTGGCGCTGAACGATCCCGCTTCGGGCCGCTATGCGGATAAGAATGCCGGGACGGGCAAGACGGTTTCGGTGTCGGGCCTTGTCTTGTCCGGCGGCGATGCGGACAATTATACGGTCAACACTTCGGCCTCCGGGGCGATCGGCACCATCGATAAGGCGACCCTGTCCCTGGCGGCGGTGACCGGAACCAGGACCTATGACGCCACCACCACCTCATCGGGCACAGTGGGCGTATACGGCTTGCAGGGTTCGGATACGGTCACCGGCCTATCGCAATCCTATGACAGCAAGAACGCCGGTTCGCGCACGCTCGGCGTCAATGGCGGCTATGTCGTCAATGACGGCAACGGCGGCAGCAACTACACCATCACGACCCAGACCGCTTCGGGAACTATCAATAAAGCCACGCTGGTTGCGGATCTGACCGGCATGGTCGAAAAGACCTATGACGCCACGACGGACGCCAGCCTGACCAACGCCAACTACACGCTGACCGGTGTGTTCGGCGGCGACAGCGTTACGCTCAATGATCCCGCTTCGGGCAGCTATGCCGACCAAAATGCCGGCACGGGCAAGACAGTCAGCGTCTCCGGTCTGGCCCTGTCGGGTGAAGACGCCGGCAATTACACCGTCAACACCTCGGCTTTCGGCGCTGTCGGTGTCATCGACAAACGCTCGGTTACGATCACCGCCGACGACATCGGCAAGATCAGCGGCGTCAACGATCCGCTGCTGACCTGGCAGATGACCTTGGGCAGTTTGGCCGGCAACGATTCGGTTAGCGGCGGCCTGTCGCGCGCCACGGGTGAAAACCCCGGCACCTATGCCATCACCCAGGGTTCGCTGGCGGCCTCTGACAATTACACTGTCACCTTCATCGGTGCGAAGTTCACGATCACGCCCGCGGGTATGCAAAATCAGCCTGTCGTCAATCCGGTCCAGAACAGCTTTGCGCCGCCACCACCCTTCTCCGCGTTTTCGGACAATAGCGGGCCGGACAGCGGTTCATCCGGCGGCAATGCCGGTGGCAGCGCTCCGGCGGCGACCGGACCCGGCACCGGCGACAGCCCTTCGTCGTCCACCACCTGTACCGACGGCGGCGCCTGCGCCAACCAGCCCTATCCGGGCAACCAGTCCTTTTCCAGCTATGTCAGCTTCCTGAGCTATTAAATCATGTCATTGATCAAAAACCTTCACCGGGCCTCCGTCAGCCTGTCCCCCTTGCTGCTTGTCGCCGTCCAGACTCACGCTCAGGTCATCGAACGCCACCTGCCCGAAACGCCGCAGGTCACGACCAGAGCACTGGTCACCCCCAATGCGGTGCCGAACGACCAGGACGCCACACCGATCGGGCCTGCCCTGCAAGCCATCGTGCTGCTGGGGCCTGACGAAGCCATCCACACCGATGCCACCGCCGGGATCACGGTGGGGGGGCTGGACCGCCTGCAACCCGCCGCCGTTCAGGCCGATCTCCGATCGCGCCTGCAACCCTTCCTCGGTCAAGCCCTGTCGCGCAAGCTGATCGCCGAAATCGAAGCGGGCATCGCCCAGGACTACCGTGACCTGAACTATCCGTTTGTCTCCCTGTCGACGCCGGAACAGGAAATCGACGGCGGCCGGCTTCAGGTGCGGGTGATCGAATTTCATGCCGGGGATATTTCGGTAAAGGGCGCTTCGGACCGCGAAGCCGCCTATGTGCAGTCGCGCGTGGCCCTGAAATCGGGCGATGCGATCAATTCCCGCGAACTGACCTATGACCTGGACGGCCTGAACCGCTATCCGTTCCGTCAGGTACAAGCCGCTTTCACGCCGGGGCAGGATCTGGGCGCCAGCAACATGCTGCTGACCGTGCGCAAAACGAAACCGTGGCAGGCCTATGGCGGCTACAGCAATGATGGCTCGCCCTCGACCAGCTTCGACCGTTACTTCATCGGCGGCGCGGCCGGCGGTTTGCTGGGCCATGACAGCGTATTGTCGGTGCAGGCGACGGCCTCGCGCGACGCCCTGGCCGGGGAAACAGACCCGCATTATCAAAGCGTAGCCCTGAACTACGCTCTCCCTGTCGGGCGGCGCGGCCTGTTCGAGGCGACGGCTGATACGGTTACCACATATCAGACCTCGGACCCGTTCACGGTGCGCCTCAAGGCGACCGAGGCCAGCTTCGGTTACCGGGCGGCCCTGTCGCGGCTATACGGTGATCGCGGCGTCACCGACGCGCGGTTCGGAATCGAGGCGCGCCACCAGACCGGCACGACTTATTTCAGCGGCATCAATGTCTATGACGTTTCGGTGGACGTGTATCAATTCTATGCCGGACTGCACCATGCGGCTTCGGATGCCGCCGGCGCCGCGAACTGGGATCTGGCCCTGCACATGAGTCCCGGCGGCGTCAGCGACGGCAACAGCGCCGAACAGATGTCCCTCTATTCGCAAGGCCGCCTGCCCGGCGCGACCTACAGCTACCTGACCGGCAGCTATAACCGCACGACCGCCCTGGCGGATAATCTCGACCTGAAGACGCAGGTCTTCGGCCAGTTCACGCCGGTGGCCCTGCCGCGCACCGAACAGGCCGGTTTAGGCGGCGCCTATCTTGTGCGCGGCTACAACCTCGACAGCGGCGCGGTTGATACAGCCCTGATCCTGCGCAACGAACTGCATATAAGTGGCAAAATCTGGGGCAACGGCTCCATCGATCCTTACGCCTTCGCCGACCTCGGCTATGGCCGGGATAACTTTGCCCGCAGCGATACCGATCTGGCTTCCGCCGGCATCGGCGCCAATATCCGCCTGATTTCTCACGTCGCGCTCAAGATCGACGCCGCCGCGGCCCTGGCCCCTAACGGTCCGGTCCGCCCCGGAGACATCACCGCCCATACGCGCCTGCAACTGGTATTTTAGCCACGTGCCGTTACGGTGAAACCAACGAGAAAGCCGCCCATACCACGGGATTTCCCGCGTTCGGCGCGCCGCGATCATTGATCATGGCGAGCGTCGCCGTTCGCAAGGCCTGCGCCTGGGTCTGGCCCTTCGTATAGTTCCGGACGGTCGCCACGCTCAGCTTCGACGCCACGTCATCGCGTACCGGCCATAAGGACACCAGCACATTGCGCGCCCCCGCCTGGCGGAAGGCCCTGGCCAGCCCGGAATAGCCCGCGCCGCCGGCTTCGCGCGCGCTGCCGGTATTGCAGGCCGACAGGATGACCCACTGCGCCTTCAGGCGTAGCCCGGCAATTTCCGAGGCCGTCAGCAGGCCATCGTCATCGCCCGATGCCGTCATGACCAATGCCGGTTCGCGCAGGGTTTGCAGGTCCCCGCTGACCAGTCCGTGCGTAGCGAAGGCGATGACCGAATAACGATCCAGACCGGCGGATTTCAGATTGGCCTTGGTGGCCTGCGCCCCGGTGATCAGGGTGCTGCCGGGCAGGCTGAGGGCGGCATTGATGGCCTCAAGCTCGACCACCGACTGCGGCAGGGCCGGCCACGCCTTTTGCCCGTCATCCCCCACGGCTTGCACGGGCGCGCCGATGCCGGCGAAACCACCTGTCCTTATCTTTTTGGCCGGTCCGGGATCAGCGGCAAGCGTGGACCTGACCGAAATCGCAAAGGCCCTGATCAGCCAGTCGCTGTCACGCAGGGCCGCCGGATCGTCGTCACGCCCCTGTGGGGCTTTGGTCAGCAACAGGCCGAACGGCAGGCTCATGACCGGTCCGGCGCCTAAGATCTGCACCTCCTTTGCCGATTTCAGCCGGTCGAGCGTCTTTTGCGAAAACAGGGCGCGTCCCAGTTCATAGGCCGGGGCGCGATTGAAGCCCAGCGTACCGGACGCGGAGGGATCGGCATCGACCGACTCACGGATCAGGCGGACATCCTTATTGACCCTGGTGCGGCCAAGCGGGTTTTCCTCCCAGGTCAGGCCTGCAACCGTAAGCACCAGACTAAGCGTGCGGTCGTCGCTGGTCAGCGGCATCACCACAGCCTGCCCTTTCGCCAGTGCGCCGCCGGCAGCCGCGATTGTGACGGGCTGGGGCTGGCTCAGGCGGGCATATTGCGGGAAGATGTCCGCCAGCCTCGCGCGCAAGGCCTCCAGCCCGGCATCCGCCGTGGCGATCTCGCCGCCCAGGCGCGTTACTTCGCTCTCTGATTTGCCAAGGGCGAAGGAGCGTGCGCGATCGAGCTGCTGCCGTTTTTCCTGCAAGGCGGTGAGGTCCTGCATCAGGGCCGTCGTCTGCGGATCGGAGAGAGCCGCGCCGGCCGCCACCGCCTGCGAGGTCGCGGCGATTTCGGAGAAGGCCGCCAGTTGCGCCGCCTCGAACGCCTGTTCAGGCTTGCCCGCCGACAGGGCGATATCGGCGATACGCGTAAAGCCGAGGCCATAGCTGCGGGCGGTGTCGCTCTGATCGCTTTTGCTGACACCGGCCTCGCTGAGCCGGGCGCGCATCACCGCCGCCGTCCGCGTGGCCTCCGTCAGGGCGTCATCGTGGCGCCCCATGCGTGACAGGATCAACGCCCGTAAGGTTTCGGCACTGACCCGCCCCTTTTCATAGGCCGGTTTTTCCCGCTGATAATAGACAAGGGCCTGATCGACCTGAGCTAGCGCCGCCGCCCAGTCTTTTTTGGCCAGAAAAACAAGCGCCAAATCCGCCTGGACTGTCGCTTTCTGCGCCTCGCCGCGTTTGCCTAAGGCCGACAGAACCGTGAAGCTTTCATTGAGGTAGGTTTCAGCTTTTACCGTGTCGCCCTGCTCGTAGGCCAGTTGGCCGAGGATATTCAGCGTCGTGCCCGAAAGGTAAGGGCTGGAGCCGATCTTGACCTGCCGGAAGATGTCCAGGGCGTTTTGCAGCAGGGCTTCACCCTCTTCCGTCTTGCCCTGACGGATCAGGGCGCGGGCCAAATTATAGCTGTAGCTGCCCGTCTCGTAGGAGACCTTACCGCTGTATTTGACCGAAAAATCGAGCGCCTCGCGGTACAGGCTTTCCGCCTCGGCATACCGCCCCATGTTCAGCAGGCTGGAAGCGACATTCATCATCCCCCAACTGACGCCGCGATCCCCTTCGGGCATCTGGTAGGCGACGCGCAGGGCCTCGCGGCTGTAGGTCAGAGATTTTTCCGGATTCCCCGCCAGCCGCAACTGACCGGCATAGTTGCCCAGATTGGCGGCGTAGCTGCCCGGATCGGTATATTTGCCGTCGGCGTCATGATCGCTGCTCATGCGTTTCAGCCCATCGTCGTAATAGGCCAGGGCATCACCCAGCCGCCCCAGCAGGCCATAGGCATAGGCCATCGAACACATCAGCTTTCCCGCCTCCGGGCTGTCGTCGCCGTTATATTTTCGGGTCAGAACCAGGGCGGCGGTCTGTGTTTCAAGGGCGGCCTCAACCTGCCCGCTCAGGGTCTGGTAGACGCTTTTATCACGCAGCACCTCGCCCATCAGATCGCTGTCGGCGCGACCGGTTTTCCGCAGCAGGGCTTCTGCGTCCGTCGCCAGGCCCAGTCCCGCCTCGGCATCGCCCTTCTCATTGACCGCCACGGCATAGAGCAGCATGGCGCGCACTGTGTCCTCCGGCGGCAGGCCTTTCGTGCGCAGGGCTTCGTCATAAAGCGCCTTGAGTTGAGCCTGTCCTTCGGGCAGGTAAACCGGCGACGGGTCGGCCACATAGGCGGCCTGAAGACGATCGTGTAATGACGTGCTCGCCGCCGCCATGACCGGCATCAGCAGCATCGCCGAGGCCAACATGGCCCCCTTAAGTTTGCGTGTCATTTCCCCTCCCCGTATCAGCGTTCTGCGAAGCTAGACGGTAATCCGCCGCATGGGAAGGCCCCGCGAACATGACAAAGGCCGTCATGTGGCCTCTCCTCCACACCTGACAGTCTTTGTTAATTGTGCCGCCCCGCCATTGCCGCCATCGTATGCGGCATAATCCAAGGGGAACGCGTCATGATCCATTCCAGCAAACCCACCTTCGCCGTCCTGGCCCTGAGCGCCGCCTGCCTGACAGGTGCCTTGACCCAGCCGGCCTTCGCCCTCGGTGGCGAAAAGACCGCGAAAATCCTCGCGCCGGTCGCCTTCGATCCGCAGGCCGATCATGCCGGTGAGGGCGGCAGCCTGTTCTGGGTCAACCAGCCCGACGGCGCAAAGGGGGTGAAAAAGGTCATCATGCCCTTCTTCCAGGTGCAGTTCGTCACGGCGTCCCAGGTTGGCGCGACGGGCGCCGGCGGGGCGCACGCGAAAATGGCCATGCGCCTGAAGGGGCCGACGCCGGCCCAGATGCAGGCCATTACCGATGAGGTCTATCAGAGCTTTGTCACCGATCTCAAGACGGCCGGCCTTGAAGTGGTCAGCCCGGAAGAAGCGAAAACCTACAGCGCCTACAGCGAGATCATGGCTGCCGCCAAACCCTCCGGCGAGATCGTCAAGGGCATGAATTCGGTCACCTCCGCCTTCTACGCCCCCACCGGCATGAACTTTTACTACCTGCCGACCATGCTGCCGGACCTGGCCGGCGGCGGTTCGATGACGGCGATCGGCAACGCCTCGATCGTTCGCAAGGAAGCGGACCTGATGAGCCAGTCGGGCGCGGCCGTGATCGGCTTTCGCGCCGTCGTTGATTTCGCCACCCTTTCGGCCAGCGATCGCCGGGGCCTGCGCGCCTTCGCCCGCAACGCCAAAACCAAGGGCGAGGCCGGCCTGCTCATTCGCCCCGTCGCCACGCAGGTGTTTCTGATCACGCCGAACGCCAAGGCGACCATGATCGATCCGCAAAGCCGTATGCGCCTCGAACTCCAGTCGCCGCTGATGATCGACAGCGAAGCCATCACCGACATGGCGGATAACCAGACATCCGGCCAGAAAACCGGCCAAGCCATCGGTAACGCCATCAGCCTTCTCGGCGGGGTCGGCATGAGCAAGACTAAATCCTACGATATCGTGGTCGATCCCGACGTCTGGCAGGCCGATGTCACCGGCGCGCTGAAAGGCGTGTCCGCTGCGGCTGTCGCCCGGATCAAGGCCGGGCTTTAAGCCGCTTGGCCCTTTCCTTGCGGCGGGTATAATGTCAGACTTGGGCGCAAAGGGAGCGTAGAGGCGATGAGTCATGTGTCGGTTTTGCTGGTCGAGGACGAACGCGACACCGCGTCGATCATCATGGACGTCCTGATCGGCGACGGCCAGACCGTAAGCTGGTGCGAAACCGGCCTCAGCGGTCTCAGCCAGGCCGGGGCCGGTATTTATGACGTCATCATCCTCGACCGCATGCTGCCCGATCTCAGCGGCATGGATATTATCAGCCGCCTGCGCAGCGCCGGTATCGAAACCCCGGTGCTGATGCTTTCGGCCCTGTCACGCAGCGAGGACCGGATCGAAGGCCTGGAACACGGCGCCGACGACTATCTCGGAAAACCGTTCGAGCCAGGCGAACTGATCGCCCGCATCCGCGCCCTGCATCGCCGCGCCGCCCATAAGGTCCATAGCGCGGTGATGCTGTATGGCGATCTCGAACTGCACGTAAAGGCCCGCACGGTCCACCGCCAGGGCCGACACCTCGCCCTCAGTCCGAAGGAGTTCGAGATTCTCAAATTCCTCATGGAAAACTCCGGCGAGGTGGTGACGCGCAACATGCTGCTGCAACGGGTGTGGAACCTCAGCTTCGACCCGCAGACCAATGTGATCGACGTCAATATGGGCCGCCTGCGCCGCCAGCTTGAGGACGGGTTCGAGACTCCCGTACTGGAGACGGTGCGCGGCGCCGGCTACCGCCTCAATGCCGCCATGCGCCGCCCCGATGGCCAGGAACCGGCGTGATCCCGCTTCTGCGCTCCATCGGATTCGCCGTGATGTTCAGGGTAGCCGGCGCCACCCTCGCCATCTGCGCCGTCATGTTCGCGCTTGTCTACGCGCTGCTCGCCACCCAGAGCCGTGCCAGTCTTGTCACCACAATCGATACCGACATGGCCGGGCTGGTCGATATCTACGCCGCCGAGGGCCAGGGTGGACTCATCAGGCGGCTGGATGACCGCCTGAGCCTGATGCCGCGGGCCGCCGAGATGCCCTACTATCTGCTGGCTGGTCCGGACGGCCGTGCCTTAAGCGGCAATATCGCCCGCCTGCCCGCGCTCGATGCCGGCCATTCCGGCGTGGGCACCCTTACCCTGCCGTCAGGCGAGCACATACTGGCGCGCGCCACCCGGCTGAAAAACGGACTGACCCTGGTGACGGGCCGCTCAGTGGCCACCCGCGACGCCGCGCTGAACACGGTGGCCCTGACCTTCACCCTCGCCCTGTGCCTGATTGCCGTATCCGCCTTCTGGGTCGGGCTGATGGCCGCCGGCGGACTGAAGCGGCGCGTCATGGCGATCAATACGGTCTTCGGCAATGTGCAGAATGGCCAGTTGTCGGCGCGGATTCCGGTCAGCGATCCGGGCAACGAACTGGATCACCTGGCCGGCAACGTCAACACCATGCTTGAGCGGCTCGAAGCCTTGATCACGGCCCAGCGCGACGTCACCGAAAACATCGCCCACGAGACGCGCACCCCCCTCATGCGGCTCGACGCCAGCCTGATGACGGCGCAGCAGAATGCCGAAGACCCCGGCATGGCCGACGAGCTGGAAAAAAGCCGCAGCCATATCAAGGGCATTCTGCGCCTGTTTGATGCCCTGCTCGATATCGCCTCGGCCAAGGCCCGGCGCGGCGACGCCGCCAGCCTGCACTCTATCAACCTGTCTGTCGCCGCCCGCAGCCTGATGGACCTCTATCAGGCCAGCGCCGAAGAGGCCGGCATCACCCTGGAAAGCCGGATCGCCGATAATGTGTGCCAACATGGCGACGTCATGCAGATGTCGCGGCTCATGGTCAACCTGCTCGACAACGCCTTCAAATACGGCGGTGACGGCGGCTTTGTCCGCTTCACACTGGCCCCCGGCCCGGTCATCACGGTGGAAGATCACGGCGACGGTATTCCGGAAGACGAACGCGACCTGGTATTCCAGCGCTTCCATCGCAGCGCCAGCGGCCAACCCGGCCACGGCCTGGGGCTGGCCCTTGTCAGCGCCATCGCGGCAAGGCATGATCTCACCGTTCGGATTGAAGACACCCAGCCGGACGCCCCCCGGAAAGGGGCGCGGTTCATTGTGTCGGCAAAAGAGGTATGAGACGCGTGAAAGTTCATCTGCGGACGGTTTTAGTCTTATCGCTGATGGGCCTGCCCATGGCTTTGGCAGCACAGGCGTCGCCGCGTCCCGCCGATCTGGTGGCCGAGGCCCTGAGCGCGGGATTACAGGCGGAGGCCGATCACGACGGCCCCGCCCTGCTGCGGGCCGCCGAACGCCTCGACAGCCTGGGCGCGCATCCTGAAGCCGGTGAAGATATCGCCGCCTATTGGCGTAAGGCGGCCGTCGGCCTTGGCGCTGATATCCGCACAACCGTATCGCGCGGGCGGACGCTGGGACCAGCCTACAGCGCCCGCGATGTCGCGGCGATGGGGCGCTTCGCCACGCACCAGAGCTTCAACGCCGGTGAGAAGGCCAATATCGCCGTGGTCTCGCCGGGTGGCGAAAACCTGCAACTGTCCGTCCTCGACGACGACGGCGCGCCGGCGTGCCGCCAGTCGCGTGTATCGAAAAGGATAAGCTGTACATGGGTGCCGCTGTGGACCGGCCTGTTCCGTATCGAGGTTGAGAACGCCGCTGACCGGCCCACGCGATTTTATCTGATCACTAATTAGAGCCTATTCCTTCGCCAGAAGCTGTTTCAGGCCTTCTGTCGTCCGGCTGGTGCTCTCCGTCAGCATCTGCATGCAGACATTGGCCCCTTCCGAGGCCATGGCGGTTTCCGGCAGATTGGTGATGCTGCGCCAGCACTCGGCCTTGCCGTCGCATATGACGGCGGCGCCCGAAACGGCGCCGGCGTCATACTCGGTCAGTTCGGCAGCGCTGGCCCCGGATTTCTCCAGCAGCAGATGATTGACGGACTGAATGGCCGAATAGACGCTCGGTTCCGTCACCTCCTTGCAGATTTCGTTGAGAACCGTATTCATGGCGAGCATTTCGCCAAGCTTTTCGATTGTCATGGTTTCCGATGCTGAGGTTTCTGGCGCTGCCGTTTCTGGCGCTTGCGCCGCGCCGCTTCCGGCGGCGAATGCCAATCCGGCAGCCAGTCCGGAAGCCAGAATAAAGCCTGCGAGTTTCATTTATATTCCCCGCTTTGGGATGATGCCGCGTCTCTCGGACGAAGACCTATTTGCCAAGAAAGGTGACGCCCTGGACGACCACCGCCTTGAAACGTTCGGCCGAATTCTGAATGGCGACGGTGTTGGCGCCTTTTTCGACATCGACATCATATTCCAGGTGAATGGTCGTCGCATCGCTGGCATAGGCGCGGGCGAAACGGCGCGTCTTGTTCCATTCGTCCACCTTGCTGATGTCGCCATCGAACGCAACGTGGTACTGGATCGCATTGCAGCGGTCCGATTTGCAACCGAAGAAATAGACCTGATAATTGATGTCGGTGTCGCCGACGGCGAAGGACGCCATAACCTTCGGATCACCGGTCGAATCCTTGCCGACCGATACCTTGTGACCGATGCTTTTCAGGTCATTGGCGATCTCATCGCCGGTGACGCCGCCGTTATTGTAATCCTTTGCGAGCAAAGGCGTGGCGAAGGTCAGGCCGATAGCGGCGGCCAGCAGCAGCGATGTCTTGATAGTGGTTTTCATAAAGGTGCCTCCCGTTGAACAGGGGCACAGGATGGCGCACGTTCGCCGCCCCCGCCACTTACAAGCGTTGTTAGGATTCCTGATCCGCGAACATGACAGGATTTGTCATTGAGATGCCGGGAAGGCCTTTACCAGTTTGTCGTATGCGTCGCGGGTGATTTCGATCATCGAACCGTGACGGGCGCGCGGAGTCATCTCGAAACGGTTCCATTCCGGCACGCCGGAATTGCCGGAAACCTGATACCACGGCCCCTCAAGGCGTGGCCCCATCGACATGCCGTAACTGGTGCCGGCATATTGCTCGTAATAGAGATACCAGTCGGCGCCATTTGACGAGCGGATGATGGTGGGCGCCTCACGGAAGTTCGGGCTGAGCGAAGGACCAGGTTCCGGGTAAGGGCCGGTGATCGAAGGCGCGCAGGTGATGCGCACGGTCTTGCCGGTCGTCCAGTTATAGGACGGATAGCGCTCGTCTTTCAGGATGGCGCAATAGCCGCCTTCGGGATTCGGCTGGATGACCGTATCGATGGTCGCCATTTCCCATTTGAACAGGCGCTTCGGCGGCGCGGCGAAGGTCTTGAGATCGGGCGACATAACATAGAGTGTGCGCTGGCTGGCCCAGTAGGTTTCCGGCTCTTCGGGGGTGCCGGGGACATTGGGCGTATGCCAGGTCAGGATGAAATTGCCGGAGGGCTTGTCGAAGAACAGCTTGGGCGCGCCGATGCGCTGGAGCGGATGATCAACCGCCTTGGAGAGGTCAGGCGTATATTCGCCATAGGGCTGCCAGTGGATCAGGTCATCGGAGACCCAGAAGCGGATGGCGGGATCGTCGTCGCTCTTGTTGCCGACCAGATAGAAGCGGTTGTCCGGCCCCTGGGCGATGGAGGCGTGGCCGTGATAGGCCGGATAGACCGGTTTGCCGGAATTGAGAAAGGTCCAGTGCAGGCCATCGAGGCTGACCGAATAGTAGAGAACGCCATAATCGCCGGTCATCATGTGGGCGAAGAGATAGGCCTTGGTCGAATCGGCCGGTGCGCCGGGTTTTGGGTAGGCGGAGGTCTGCGACCAGACCGGCGTGGTGACGCACAGGGCGGCAAGCGCCAGGCCAATGGCTTTTAAGGTTTTGGACATCGGATTTCCTCATGAATTTTATTATATCTGATTTATATTATAATTGAATCACCTTGTAAATGGCCATAAAAGAAACGCCCGCCAGTTACCCGGCGGACGTTCTTAAAACTATGAGCTTGCAATCTACGCTGTCGCGATTCCGGTTCTAGGGGCTTGCCCCTAATGCCCCGGAGGCGGGCCGACGAGGATATCGCGCTTGCCGACATGGTTGGCGGGGCCGACCACGCCCTCCATTTCCATCTTTTCCATCAGCGAGGCAGCGCGGTTATAACCGATCTGCAACTTGCGCTGGATGTAGGAGGTCGAGGCCTTGCGGTCGAAGGTGACGAAGTAGACGGCCTTGTCGTAAAGGTCGTCGCCGGAGCCGCCGCCTTCGCCCGCACCGCCTTCTGAGCCGCCCTCTTCGTCGCCGCCATAGGTGACGTCTTCGAGATAGTTCGGCGTGCCCTGGTCGCGCAGATATTGCGCCACGGCTTCGACTTCCTCGTCGGATACAAACGGACCGTGCAGGCGGGTGATGCGGCCGCCGCCAGCCATATAGAGCATGTCGCCCTGGCCGAGGAGTTGTTCGGCGCCTTGCTCACCCAGGATGGTGCGGGAGTCGATTTTCGATGTGACCTGGAAGGAAATCCGGGTCGGGAAGTTGGCCTTGATGGTGCCGGTGATAACGTCGACCGACGGGCGCTGCGTGGCCATGATCAGATGGATGCCGGCGGCGCGGGCCATCTGGGCCAGGCGTTGCACGGCGCCTTCGATATCCTTGCCGGCCACCATCATCAGGTCGGCTACTTCGTCGATGATGACGACGATATAGGGCATGGGTTCGGGCACCATTTCGTCGAATTCGTAGATTGGCTGGCCGGTCTCGTCGAAGCCGGTCTGCACCTTGCGGACGAAATTCTTGCCCTCGGCGGCGGTGGCGCGGGCGCGTTCGTTGAAGCTGGCGACATTGCGCACGCCGATCTTCGACATGCGGCGATAGCGGTCTTCCATCTCCTTGACCGTCCATTTGAGCGCCACGACGGCCTTTTTCGGATCGGTGACGACGGGGGCCAGCAGGTGCGGAATACCGTCATAGACCGACAGCTCCAGCATCTTCGGGTCGATCATGATGAACTTGCACTGATCCGGGTCCAGCCGATAGAGGATCGACAGGATCATGGCGTTCACGCCGACCGATTTACCCGAACCGGTGGTGCCGGCGATGAGCAGGTGGGGCATCTTGGCAAGATCGGTGATGTAGGGTTCGCCACCGATCGATTCCCCCAGCGCCATCGGCAGGGTATGGCCGGCGCGTTCGAATTCGCTGGAGGCCAGCAGGTCGCGCAGATAAACGGTTTCGCGTTTCTGATTTGGCAGTTCGATACCGATGGCGTTGCGGCCCTGCACGATGGAAACGCGGCAGGAACGGGCCGACATATTACGCGCGATATCGTCGGCCAGGGCAACGACACGGGCGCCCTTGACGCCAGCGGCCGGAGCCAGTTCGTAGAGGGTAACAACGGGGCCGGGGCGAATTTGATCGATCACCCCCTTGACGCCGAACTCGGCCAGCACGCTTTCCAGCATCCGGGCGTTTTGGCGCAAGCTATCTTCGTCAAAGGTATGGTTGCGCGGCTTGGGCTTGGCCAGGATCGACAGTTCCGGCAGGCGGAAATTGCCGGGACGCAGGAAATCGAACACCGGCTGCTTTTCAGCCTCGGCGCGTGACGAAGGCTTGATGGGTTTCACGTCCATGACCGGCGTTTCAATTAAGCCGGCGAAATCGGGGTCTTCGTAGGGCGCCATTTCGTCTTCGAACGGCGGCAGGGCGCCGGTCTTGGCCGTATTCGGCGAAATGCGCGGCGCGAAGTCGGGCGCGGGCGCCTCGTCAAACGTCTCTTCATCGACAGAAACCTTGACCTTCGGCGCGCGTTTCACTTTGGTGACGACGGCATCGCTGACGCCGGTCGTCACGCGACCAACACCGACAGCGGCCACGGCCTTGCGGGTCAGGGCGCCAAGCAGGCTGGACAGATGGAGGTAATGGCCCATGTTCAGGCTCAGCGCCTTGTTGAAACCCAGCAGGGCCAGGCCGGCATAGATTACGCTAGCGATGATGTCGGAGACTGGCAGGTGCATGAAATCGAACAGGGATTTCAGCAGGTTATGGATACCTGATCCCCAGAAACCACCGATGCTCTGCCTGAGCACCGGATCATCCGACGTCATAATCGGGGCGATGGCGGCGCTTAGGCACAGCACGAACAGGGTCGCCCACAAGGCATGGATACGCAGTTTCAGGCGCGTCTGGTCGGGATCGGGATGGAAGGTGCGCAGCAGGCCGAAATAGATCATCAGGGCGGCGGCGGGCCAGGCCGCCAGACCGATCGACTGGCTGCCAATATCGGCGATCATCGCGCCGAAGGAACCAAGCGCATTATGGATTTCACCATGACCAGCGGTATTCAGGCTGGCGTCTTCAGCGTGATAGGTGGCCAGCGCGACAAAGCCGGCGAAGCCCGCCAGAGCCGTGAAGGCGCCACGCAAACGGGCCATCAAAGGCGATTGCCACATGGCCCGCATGTGGGTGTCGAAGGCGTTCCAAACGGTCATGGTCAGGCTGGACATGGATACTCGTATCGCGGCTTTTTAACGGACGTCTCAGCCTGACCAGATGCCATGAAAAGGGTTAATAGCGGTTTACGATGTTTGCTTTCGACATGGAAAAAGTCAGAACCCCCGCCATCTCTTCGCTTCGCTCGCGGTCCCCCTCCCAGACAAGCGGGGAGGCCGTCTTCTTAGACGGATGAGATGTGGCGTTGGGGCTTCTTACTTTCTTACCCCGGCGCGTCATTGCAACGCATTGCGCTTTTGGCCGGTAAAGCTATGATGCCGTCATGAAAACCTATGATGTCGTAATCGTCGGCGCCGGCATGGCCGGAATGACCCTGGCCCTGGCCCTTAAAGCGGGAGGACTGGAGGTCGCTCTGGTCGAGCGGCAGCCGTTCGGTGATATGCTTGATGTCTCGTTCGATGGCCGGGCCTCCGCCATAGCCTATGCCTGTTTCCGCCAATGGAAGGCGCTTGGCGTCGGCGATGTGCTAGAACCCCTCTCCTGCCGCATGGACGAGATTTTCGTCACCGACGGCCACCTGCCGGGCGCTTCCGCGCCGGCGCCGCTGCCTTTTTTCCTGCATTTCGCGGCCGATGAAATTTCCGATCGCACCGGCGACGAACCGCTGGGCTACATGGTCGAGAACCGTCAGGTGCGCAAGGCGCTTTACGAAGAAATCGTCAGGCAGGGCATCCGCCTGATCAGCCCCGCCGCGGTGATCGATAACCGGGAAGGCGGCAGCTTCGCCGAGGTCGATCTCGATACGGGTGAAACCCTGCGCGCGCCGCTGGTCGTCTCCGCCGAAGGCCGCCGGTCGTCCCTGCGCGAAAAGGCCGGGATCAAGCACATTAACTGGGATTACGACCAGAGCGCGGTCGTCTGCACGGTGCAGATGGAGCGCCCGCATAACCACGTCGCCTATGAGCACTTCCTGCCGACTGGCCCGTTCGCCATCCTGCCGCTGAATGACAACAAGGCCTGCATTGTCTGGTCGGAAACCCACGCCAAAGCCAAGGCGCTGATGCAGGTCGATGACCAGCTGTTTTATGATCACCTGATCGGGCGTTTCGGCGAATTCCTTGGAAACCTGACTGTGGTGGGTGAGAAATTCATCTATCCGTTAGGCCTGGGGTTGGCCGAGGAGATGCACAAGGGCCGGTTGGCCCTGTTGGGCGATTCTGCCCACGGCATCCACCCGATCGCCGGACAGGGGCTGAATCTCGGCCTGAAAGATGTGGCGGCCCTGGCCGAAGTGCTGATCGAGGCGGCGCGCCTCGGCGAGGATATCGGCACGGATCTGGTGCTGGAGCGTTATGCCAAGTGGCGGCGCTTCGATAATGTCTCGACCTCCGTGGTCATGGACGGGTTTGTGCGGCTGTTCTCTAACGGAAACCCCTTGCTGCGCGCGGTCCGCGGCGTCGGCATCGGCCTGTTCAACAAGGTGCCGGCCCTGCGCCAGTTCGTTATGGAAGACGCTGGCGCGGCGACGGGCGACCTGCCGAAGCTGCTGAAGGGCGAGCTTGTATGAGGCTGCTTTGGCTGATCTTGCTGCTGGCTGGATTGACCACGTCTGCCCATGCGAAAGCGGCTGACTGGATCACATCTCCGGCATCGTCCGCCGCGCCTGTTGTGCTGCATTTCCGTAAGGCTCTCACGTTTGATAAAACGCCGGCACATCTGTGGGTCGATGTCAGCGCCGATAATCGCTTCCTGCTCTATGTCAACGGCCGGCGAGCCGCTTCCGGTCCGGCAACCAGCGACCTGGCGCACTGGCGTTATGCCCGCATCGACATCGCACCATTTCTGAAACCGGGCCAGAATACTCTCAGCGCTACTGTGTGGGATTTCGTTATTCCAAACCAGGATGATCTGAGCAAACAGACCGGGCCACTTTCGCAGCAATCGGCGGGCGCCGGCTTTTATCTCAAGACCGAGGATGACGCCTTTGCCGGACTGAACAGTGGCCCGGATTGGCAGGTCGCTCTTGATAAGCGACGTTACGCCGATCCCAGCATGGCCCGGATTAATACGCCAAACTGGGTGGGCTATTATGTCGCCGGCGCACCCGAAACCATCGATGCCCGCCAAGCCGTAAGCGGATGGGAGTCGGTGGTAGTATCGCAGCCCAGGGCGTTAACGTCCGATCCCTTGCCGCAAATGACCTATGCCCTGACCGATAACGGCCATCTGGTGCGTGGAGAAGGCCATTTTCCCGATGCGCCGCAGATCATTCCGGCTCATAGCCATGTCACCCTGCTGATCCGGCGCGAGAACATGTTGGCCGCCTATCCGCAGCTTCGCGTTTCCGGCGGTAAGGATGCGGTTATTAAGGCGACCTATGCCGAGGCGTTGTATGACAAGGCCGGCCGGAAAGGTATCCGGGACGAGGTCGGCGACCGCGTCATTCGCGGCCTGACCGACACCTTTATCGCCGGAGGTGAACCCACCACGTTCGAGTCGCTGCACTGGCGCGTCTGGCGCTTCCTGCAACTGGATATCGAAACGCAGAACCAGCCCCTGACCCTAGAAGGCTTCAAGACCTTTGAGACCGGCTATCCATTTGAAACCGTCGGCCGGTTCAAATCCAGCGATCCGGTGCTTAATGACATCTGGACTATCGGCTGGCGTACGGCACGGCTGGATGCCCACGAAACCTACATGGACTCGGCCTATTGGGAGCAGTTGCAGTATGTCGGCGACACCCGCATCCAGATGCTGATCTCCTATGCCGTTTCAGGCGACAAGCGACTGGCGGATAACGCCATCGACGCCTTTGGCTGGTCGAATACCGAGGGCGGCCTGACCGAAGGGGCCTATCCCAGCCGCGGTCATAATCCGATTGCGCCTTTCTCGCTGTTGTGGCTCGGCATGATGCACGATTACTGGATGAACCAGCCGGATACGACGATCATTTCGCGCAACCTGCCGCGCGCCCGCGAAGTGCTGGCCTGGTTCCGGCCTTATCTCCACGCCGATGGCCTGCTCGGCAAAAATCCGACCTGGAACTTTGTTGATTGGGTGGGCAAGGACCGCGACGCCTTTCCGAGCTTCGATGACAATGAAGAATCCTGCCTGACCTCGCTGATCTATCTCGGCGCCCTGCAACAGGCCGCTGATCTGGAACACGCTCTTGGTAATGTGAGGCTGGGCGATGAAGACGCAGCCCTGGCCGAAACAATCAAGGCGGGCCTTCAGGCCAGATGCTGGGATGCGCAACGCCAGCTCTATGCCGACGATCCGTCGAAGACGCTGTTTTCGCAGCATACCAATGCTTTGGCTGTGCTTTACGATGTGGCACCGGCGGATCAGCAGATCGATATCCTGACACGAATCACAGGACGCGGTATCGAACCAGCCGGCGATCTCATCCCCGTCAGCTATTATTTCTCATGGTATCTGGTGCGGGCTTATGAACATGCCGGTCTGAGCGACCGTTACCTTGATCTGCTGCAGACCTGGCGCGACCTGCTGCCGCTGCGTTTCTCGACCTGGCCGGAAGCGAAGCTGGAAGACCGCTCGGACAGCCACGCCTGGAGCGCGCATCCCACCGCCGACCTGCTCGCCATTGTCGCCGGCGTGCAATCGGCGGCGCCTGGTTATGCAGGGGTGCGGATAGCGCCGCATCTCGGCGATCTGAAAGATTTGTCCGCTACGGTGGAGACGCCATACGGGCCAGTACGTGTGAACTATATCCAAACGAAGTCCGGCCTGACGACCGAGATCGATATGCCGTCGGGTCTGCCCGGCGAATTTGTTTGGAAAGGCAAGACCTGGTCGCTGAAAGCTGGCAAGAACCGTCTCAAGCTTTGACCGGATCGAACTTGCGCGCCTGATCGACCAGCATGATCGGTACGCCGGAGCGGATCGGATAGGCCAGGCCGGCGGTCGGGCTGATCAGTTCCTGAGCTAGCTTATCATAGGTCAGGGGGCGGCGCGTCACCGGGCAGACCAGAGCTTCCAGCAGGCGCGGATCGACTTCCAGCTCGGCCTTCAGAGGCTCGTTTTTGGCGTAGGTTTCGATATCGGTCATGGGGTTTCCTAGCTGAAAAGCAAAGACGACAGGCGGCGACGGCCGGCCTTGGTCAGTTCGGAGGCTGAACCGAGCGCGGTGAAAATCTTGAAAAGATAGGTGCGGGCGGCTTGGCCATTCCATTCCGGATCGTATTTGACGATTTCGAGCAGCGACTGGATGGCCTCGGCCATTTCACCCTGACCGGCCAGGGCGCGGCCGAGATCATACCAGGCGTCGAAATCACGGTCATTCTGCGCAATTTTCGCACGCAGACCGGCGATATCGGTCGGCGCGCCTTCGGCCAGTTCCAGCGCGGCGCGCAAGGAGAGGATTTCCGGGTCGGTACTGTCGGCATAAGCCTGATCGAGCACCGCCTTGGCGTGATCCGGCTGTTGCAGTTTCAAATAAATTCGCGCCATGCCGGCGATGGCCTTGGGGTTTTCCGGGTCTTGCTCCAGGATGAAGGCATAGGCTTCCATGGCGCTCGGCATATCGCCGTCAGCCACCGATTGCGCCGCCAGGGCTAGGGTTTCCTCGATCGTCGGGCCGGCCTGGCCGACGCCAAGCTTGTCGATAAAGGCGCGCACTTCGGTTTCCGACTTGGCGCCCATGAAGCCATCGACCGGCTTGCCGCCAAAAAAGGCATAGACGGTGGGAATTGACTGCACGCGCATCTGCGCGGCGATGGCCTGGTTCTGGTCGACATCGATCTTGACCAGCTTCACCTTGCCCTTTTGCTCACCGATGACCTTTTCCAGCGCCGGCGTCAATTGCCGACAAGGCCCGCACCAGGTTGCCCAGAAATCGACGATGACCGGCTGGGTCATGGACGCTTCGATGACGTCGGCCATGAAGGTGTTTTCGGAACCGTCGATGATATTGGGGTCGTTGCTGGCCATGTGATACCTCTTACGTGTGGCTTAACTCAAGTGGGCGTGCGCTTCAATGGAATCAAGTGAGTAGGCTAAAATCGACGATTATCAGTTCTCGTCCGAGAGAGGCGATAAACGCCCGGAAATCCGCCTGACTAAGCGAGGTCGTCGCTGTATTAGTCAACGGATGGAAATTGACGATCTCCGCATCGGCCAGCGTCTTATCGAGGATAAATCGCACCTTGTGTTCAGGATCATTGATCAGGCCGAGCGCCGTTACCGATCCCGGCCGCACACCCAAGGCGTTATAAAGCCGCTCTTCTGATCCGAAACTCAAACGCCCCGAACCGATCACCCTGGGCAGGGTTTTCAGATTGATCTGCGTCGATTGCTCGGCCGAGATCAGCCAGAGCTGCCCCTTGTCGTCCTTGAGGAACAGGTTCTTGGTGTGCGCGCCTGCCAGAGCTGCCTTTATGTCATCGCCTTCGCCGACACGAAAGACGGCTTCATGAGTGAGGGTGCTTGTTTTCAGGCCCAAATCATTTAAGGCTTCGAGCAGTTTTTCAGGCGTGTAAGGGGGATCGGTCATGAGACTGCCTTTACCGCAATCCTTTTGACGATGGAACTGCCCCGATGGAACTTGAGTGCTTTGTCATGACCACCTATCCGCCGGAAATCGTGCCGGGACGGCCGGAGCGCGACTGGATGGACAGTTTTCAAGCGCGCTTTCCCTATCGCTGCCTGCCGATGACCATGGCCAACACCACCGGCTGGGAAATCCTTTGCCCGACCGATATCACCATCATCTGGAACGGCGGCATCGGCAAAAACGACCTGATCATCTCCTGCGACGCCGACCCGGATTATAATCTCGAACATGTGGTGTCATCGCACTTCACCCACGGCGTCCTGACCTTCCACACCGGCTATATGTTCCGCACCCCGCCGGGCTACGCCGTGTTGGCGTCCGGCGCGCCTAATCAGGTCAAGGACGGCATCGCCCCGCTCACCGGCCTGGTCGAAACCGACTGGCTGCCCTTCCCCTTCACCATGAACTGGCTGATGACGCGTCCCGGCATGGTCACCTTCAAAAAAGGCGAACCGTTCTGTTTTATTCAGGTTGTCCAGCACAAGGGTCAGGACAACATCCAGCCGGTTATCAAGTCACTGGAGAGCGATCCCGACTTCAAGAAGCAGTTCGACGCGTGGGCGCGCACGCGGCAGGAATTCAATGACAGCCTCGTCCGCCGCGATCCCGATGCGGTCAAGGAAGCCTGGCAGAAGTTCTACTTCAAGGGCGAGAAGCCGGACCCAACCGGCGTGGTGGTGGAGAAGGTCGATGACCATACCAACCGCCGCCGCCTCAAAATGCCGAAGGTCATCCGGCCGAAAAAATCCCGTTAATAGTAAAAAGCGCTCCTGACCGTGGTCAGGAGCGCTTTTTTGGCTGGGTTACTTCGCCACCGGGCGAATAATACCGGGTTCCAGATTGGCCTTCACGGCGCGGGCGTCATAGGCGTGCGGGTCGTTGTCGGGCTTGGCGCCCTTGTGCATCAGGATTTCGGCGGTCGCCTCATAGCGTGAATAGACGACCGTATCCGTGCCCCAGTCAGCGCCGAAGGCCCCCCAGCGGCTCCAGCGATTGCGGCCGTAGAAGCGCCACGAGAAGCTGTTCATGTAGGGGTCTTCAAAAGTGGTGGCGCGCTTCTTTTCGTCGGTATTGCGGCTGATAACCTCAAACCAGTCATAACCCGAATTGATCGTGACTTCGGACGCGCGATAGAGCAGGTAATTTTCCACCGTTTCCCGCTTGGTCATGTCGTTGCCGGCGAAGCTCAGGCGGTAACGATTTTCCTCTATGCGCGTTTCGGAATAACCGCGCTGGTTGGCCGGTGAAGCGGTCGCGGCGACGGGCTGGTAAGGGGTGGGCGTGGCGCAGGCCGACAGAACGGTCAGGCTGGCGGCGGCCAATACGGCGAGACTTAGGCGGTTCATGATGTAACTCCCCACAGATGCAAAACTTTTGCATATATTAACCGTCGAGAGTGGGCCGTCAATGTGGCAATATTGGGCCGTCCGTAATGCGGGCATAAAGGCGCTTTACAGCCGCAGCAGTTCCATAGCCGCGTGCCAGATGATAATGGCGGCTATCCCCATCAAAATCAGACAGACGCCGAGGTCGAATAGCTGCTTGTTCCGTGGATCGGCCAGAACGTGCGACAGGGTGACCGCGGCCAGGCCATAGCCCGTCATGGTGATCGTATCCATGCCGATGGCCGTGGCGGCGAATGCGACCATCTGCGGCGGCACGGCGCGGTGAATGTCGACGAACGGCGGCAGGACGGCGGTGAAAAACAGAGTCACCTTCGGATTGAGCAACTGAACCATGAACCCCTCCCTGAAGGTGGCGCTGGTGGTTTTATCCGGGTCCGGCAGGGCGGTCAGGCTGGAGCTTATGTTTTCATTATTGATATCAAGCGCCGAGCGGAAGCCTTTGACCGCCATCCAGCCAAGATAAAGCCCGCCGGCCACAGCCACCATCTGAAACAAGAGGGGAAAGGCTGTCAGCAGGACTTGCAGACCGAAGGCGCAGGCGATGAACCAGATCAGCGAGGCGCAGTTTAGCCCGATCACGGCGGCGATGACGTTGCGTTTGAGGCGGCCAAGCCCCGTGCGGATCGCATAGAGATTGGCTGGCCCCGGCGTAATGGCCATGAAGAACATGGTGACGAAAAACGCCCAGTAGGTATGCGGATCAATGAGGGAAAACATGCCGTCGCATAGCATATTTGCCGTCAGACGCTACCCGGAAACGACCGGCTTTGTATGCGTATGGGCCTCGAATGTCGTGAACCGGCCATCGGCATAGCGCAACTGATCGATACGCAGGGTGGTGTCGGTGAATTCCAGCAGGTTGAAGCCCTGGGGCTGGTGGCGGATGCGGGTGGACGTACCGGTCGAGGCGCTGACAAACAGGGTCTTATGCGTCACTTCCTGCCGCGTCTCGATATAGGCATGGTGCTGGTGCCCGGCGAGCACGATATCGACGCGCTGGTCGGTAATGGTTTGGAGCAGCGCTTTTGAATTGAAGACCGTGATATCGAGCGGGAATTCTTTCGGGCTCATCAAGGGGTGATGCAGCACCAGAAGACGCCACGGCGCCGTGGCCGCCTCGAAGGTCCGGGCAATCTCGCGGCGCTGTTTTGCACTTACGGCGCCATTGGCCCAGTTCCAGTGCGGCAGGATGCGACGTGCGGTATTGATGCCCTTGATATGCACCGGTCCCGCGGCCAGTTCCGGATCGAGGTCGTCGGTCAGATGATGTTTGTAGCGTTTGAAGGGATTGACGAAGCGTGTCAGGTCCATCCCCGGCAGGTCGTGATTGCCGGGAATGACGAAGACCTCCATCGGCAGGGCATCGAAAAACGCGCGCGCCGCAGCGAATTCGGTCTCTGTCGCCGACTGGGTAATGTCACCGCTGGCGATGACCAGATGGGGCCCGGCCTCGATCAGGTGCGCCGCCAGAGCATCCACCACGACCGGATCATGCGCGCCGAAATGCAGGTCGGAAATATGGGCGATCTTCATGTAAGCCCCCTTTGCACGGCGTAGCGGGTCAGGTCGGCGCTGTGATTGAAGACGATATTCAGTCCGCCGGCAATAACTAACGTTACCACAGCTATGGCCAGCAATTTCAGCGGTTCAACGGGTTCAGCCTGCCGCCACATATAGAACAGGCCAAGCAGGGCCAGCCAGCCGGAGCCGAAGAACAGTCCACCGGCCACGTCCGACAGCCAGTGCGCCCCCAGATAGAGGCGGGAAAAAGCGATAAGCCCCACCAGTAATACGAGCGTTATAACCACCGGAATCCGTGCCAGAAAAGGCAGTTTACGCGACATGATAATGATCAGAAAGCCATAAAGCACAGCATTGGTGGTAGAGTGGCCACTGGGAAAGGAAAAGACGCTGACGCCGTCATAGTGCATGTCGCCGGGCCGGACGCGATGCAGACCGAGCTTTATGGCGGAATTGATCAGTGATCCACCGCCGATGGCCATCAGCCAGTAGGTCAGGGTATGCCAGGCGCGCTCGCGGATCAGCCATAGCGCCACCACGACGGCGATGGCGATCACCACCGGCGTGTCCCCCAGTTCCGTAATGGCGGTCATCACCTGGTCCAGCCAGGGCGTCCTCAGGCTCTGCAAGGCGGCATAAACCGCCTGATCCGGGGCGAACACCCCGCTTTCGAGAAAAACTTCCTCGATGACCTCGAAACACAGCCAGGTGGCGACGAGGAAAATAATACCAAACAACAGAAGCGCCCGCCATTCCTGACGGAACGGCGCTGGCAACCGCCCGATCTGCACATCCAGCCATTGGCGCGCCGTCATGACGACGCCTCTGGCACAGGCATCAGCAGGTGAACGAAATCGGGCTTCAGGGTGAATTCGAGCGGCGATTTCAGCTTCATCACCTCGCCGTCGATGGAGACCAGCGGCCTGTGATGCTGGCTCCAGATCCTGAAGCGCGGGCCGGTGCGTTCGATCAGGTCGGGGTCTTTCAGCCAGTGACCGAAGATCAGCCGCCATAGCAGACGGATATGGCCGGCCGGTGATTTGGTGCTGAAAATATAGGCCGCCAGTTCGCCGCCTGAGAGCGACACGCGCTTGAAATTGCTTTCGGTCAGCTTTTCCGAGTCGGCGAAGCGGTTGGCCGAGACCACCACCGCCGGCGTACGGTAGCGGGTCATCTTTCCATCGGCCTCCACCACGATGCGCTCGCGGCGATGCCGGGCCATGTTATCGGCAACGAACAGGAACATCTGCGGCAGAAGCAGAAGCTTGTTGGTCATGCGATTGGCCTCGCGGTAGACCGAGGCCTGGGGCATGGTGCCGATACTGGC
Organism: Asticcacaulis sp.; assembly: GCF_035497195.1. Taxonomy (GTDB): domain Bacteria; phylum Pseudomonadota; class Alphaproteobacteria; order Caulobacterales; family Caulobacteraceae; genus Asticcacaulis. The sequence goes on along the minus strand of NZ_DATJDZ010000011.1, from coordinate 32,108 downwards.
GCAACACAGGAAAATTTCGCCATTGACGAAGCCGGCGTCCATGGCTTCCTCACAGGTCCCGTTGGCATACGCGTCAAGCGCCTGCGCCAGCGAGGTAAATCCGAGGTCCAGGGCCAGCAGGTTCATGGTGCCGAAGGGCAGGACGCCAAAGGCTTTTTTGCGCGTCGAAAGGTATTTGGCCGTTTCGCGGATCGTGCCGTCGCCCCCGCCGATCAGCAGGCGCTGAGGTTTTTGGCTCAGGCGTTCGAGATTGGCCTGCATGTCATCCGGCTCGGACAGGCACAGTTCGGCCACCGGGATTTCGCTGGCCGTTATGGCGGCCTCTACCGCCGGCTCACCCATGGTGAGGACCGTGCCCGATTTCCGATTTATGAGAATATTGAAGCCTTCACCCATGGCGCCAAATAAATGTTTATTCTGCAAGGATTCAATGTGGCAATCCGGCCACTCGTCATTCAGTGCCATCGCTGAAAATGAGAATTTCACCATTGGCAGTGACCACTATCAACCGGTTTCCAGCCCATATTGGTGACGCCTCGAAAGCGCCGAGAGCCTTCACGTTTTCCACGCCAGGCGCGGGTGGAAACCCTTGCGGAAAAAGCCCGTCCATACGCAGCTTGCCCGCCTCGTCGATCAGATCTTGCGTGTCGGTCTTCGCGTCGTCGGTCTGATAATGCCAGAGGATTTTACCGGTGCGTTTATCAAAGGCATAGAGATCGCCCGTCATAGTGCCGGCAAAAGCGTAATCACCCGCGATCACCGGCGAGGTATAGGTCCAGACTTTCGTGTCGGTGCGGTATTTTTCCCGGCCGGTCTTTTTATCGAGCGCGATGAAGACCGTGGTGTCGGAGGTCGGGAAATAGAGGCTGTCGGCATCGACCGCGGCGGTAGCCAGTACCCAGCTCTTTTCGGCGTCCCAGGCCCAGCGCAACTTGCCATCAGCCGCAGAGAAGGCGCGCACATAGCCGTCGCGCGAACCGATATAGACCGTATCGCCATCAATTGTAGGGGCGGCGCTGAACCCCTGAAAAATGCCGGTTTCCGCGTCCTTGCCGCCCTGGAAGTCCCATAGCTTCGCGCCGGTTTTGGCGTCGAGTGCGTAGAGCTTCGTGCCCCAGGTGGCGATGAACAGCCGGCCATTGCTCAGCGCCGGTGCGGCGTGGATGCTGTCATCGGCCTCGAAACGCCAGACCTCTTTGCCTGTCACGACATCGAGCGCGTAGACGTGGTGATCACTGCTGCCGAAATAGACGCGGCCACCCTCAACCAGCGGCGAGGACAGCCAGAAATCCCACGGATCGGGCACTATGCCGTCCGCCTTGGGCATACCGTAACCGCCGGGGACGCCGAACCGCGCCTCGCCGCCGGTTTTGAACCGCCACAAGGCCTTGCCAGACGCCGCATCGAGCGCCGTCAGATAGCCGTCGCGACTTAAGATATACAGCCGGCCATCGGCGACAGCGGGCGTCGATCCAATCCCGCCTTCGGCGCGATAAAGCCAGACCTGTTTGTGCGTTGTGAGATCGAAAGCGTAGAGATTACCGTTCTCGGCTGCGATATAGAGGAGGTTGCCGACGACCACGGGCGAGGCGCTGACTTCGGCCGCCAGGCGATACCGCCACACCGGTTTCAGCTTGGCGATATCCGTGGGTGTGGCTGATACAAGGCCCGTGTGCCTCGCGTCGCCCATGAACATGGGCCAGTCTTGCGCCGTCGCAGGCATGGCGACAGCGGCGGCGATCAGAGCGCCGGCAAACAGCAGATATTTCATGAAGTCCCTCCCGCAGGCCTAAGCCATATCGCCGGAAGGACGCTACGTCAACTTACGCGGTAACGGCGAATTGGCCATTCTTGCGGAAGCGCCACAGATAGGTCGGCACGATCGATTCGACCGCCGTGGCGGCGATGCCGAGGTCTTTCAGGCCCCGGGCGTCCTTGGCCACGACATTGTCATTGGCCAGCAGCAGCACCTGATCGGTGGTCAGTATCGGTGCGGGGATAACCGGCACCATACCCTTGAGGCCCGCCTGGATATCACCCGCCAGGCCGATCAGGCGCGCGATGACGATCGGCATCCACACGAGGGGACGCGGAGACTGCACTTCGGCGGCGGTGTATTTGATCAGGTCCTTGAAGGCGAAGACTTCCGGGCCGCCCAGCTCATAGGTCTTGCCATAGGCGTCGTTGTTACCGAGCGTGCGCGCCACGGCCTCCGCGACATCGCCGACATAGACCGGCTGGAATTTGTTATTGGCGCCGCCGATGGCCGGCATGATCGGGAACATCTTGATCTGGCCGGCCAGCGAGGTGAAGAAACCATCCTGCGGGCCGAATATGATAGACGGTCGCAGGATGACCGCCGAAGGGAGCGCCTTTTTCACGGCCAGTTCGGCCTTGCCCTTGGTCGAGGCATATTTCGAGGCGGCATCCGGATTGGCGCCGATGGCCGATATCTGGACGAAATTCTGGACGCCTTTGGCCTTGCACATATCGGCCATCCAGGTCGAGGCCTGGCGGTGGACGGCGTCGAAGCTGATGCCGGCGGTCTGATAAAGGACACCGACGAGGTTTACGCAGGCCGAGGCGCCTTTGAGCGCGCTTTCGATATCTTTTTCGCGGCGCACATCGCAGCGCACAACCTGGATCTGGCCGACATCGCCGAGCGGCTTCAGGTCATAGGCAAAGGTCGGCTTGCGCACCGCGACGCGGACGCGCCAGCCCTGTTTCGCCAGGGCGCGCACCACCTGCTTGCCGAGAAAGCCCGAACCACCGAAAACCGTGACCATATTCGTCATGATCTATCCCTCAAACACTGTTAGCCCCGCCGAACCGGCTTGTGGCGGTTGCGCGTGACTCGTGATAACGCAAGGCTTTTGCCGAGGCAATGTCTTTGCGGAAATATTGCGCACCGCGACAAAATCCGCGGCTGCGGCTGTCATTGTTATTTCGATCAATATGGCTATGTTCGCCTGTCATGGAACGTAATGACGCCGCGAATCTGACGCCTCCGCCTGCGCCCAGCTTCAGACAGGCGTTCTGGTTCTGGCTGATCCTGGGCTGCATCAGTTTTGGCGGGCCGGCGGGACAGATTGCCATCATGCACCGCGAACTGGTTGAGCGCCGCCGCTGGATATCTGAAAAGCGGTTTCTGCACGCGCTCAACTACTGCATGGTTCTGCCGGGGCCCGAAGCGCAGCAGCTCGCCACCTATATCGGCTGGCTTATGCACCGGACGGCGGGCGGGCTTATGGCGGGCGGGCTGTTCGTATTGCCCTCGCTGTTTCTGCTGATTACGCTCTCCTGGGCCTATATCGCCTTTGGCCACCTGCCGATCGTCGCGGGCCTGCTATATGGTATCAAACCCGCCGTTACCGCCATCGTTCTTCAGGCCGTTCACCGCATTGGTGGCCGGGTGTTGAAAAACCCTGCGCTCTGGCTGATCGCCGCCGGCGCCTTTGCCGCCATTTTCGCCTTTCACACGCCCTTTCCCCTGATTATCGCCGCTGCTGCCGTCGTTGGCCTGATCGGCGACAGGATGTCTCACAGGGCGTTTAAGGTTACGGCTGGCCATGGGGCTGCCGGGCCAGTCTATGGCCCCGCCGCGATTGATGATGATACGCCGACACCGCTCCATGCCCGCTTTCGCTGGTCAGGACTGGCCCGCGTCGGTATTGCCGGACTGGTGCTGTGGGCCGGCCCGATCCTTATGCTCGGCTACGGATTGGGCTGGACGCACCCCTTAAGCGCAATGGCGGTCTTTTTCTCCGGGGCGGCCCTGCTCACTTTCGGCGGCGCCTATGCCGTCCTGCCCTATGTCTATCAGGGGGCCGTCACCCAATATGGCTGGCTCACCGGCCCGCAGATGATCGATGGCCTGGCCATGGGCGAAACCACGCCCGGTCCGCTGATCATGGTCGTCACCTTCGTCGGATTCATCGGCGGCTACACAAAGGCCATTTTTGGCCCCGACCAGCTCTTCATGGCCGGTGCGGCCGCTGCCTGCGTCGTGACCTGGTTCACCTTCCTGCCGTCCTTCCTGTTCATCTTCGCCGGCGGCCCCTTGATCGAGACCACCCACAAAAACCTCAAATTTACGGGGGCGCTGACGGCCATCACGGCGGCTGTCGTCGGTGTCATTCTTAATCTGGGCCTGTTTTTTGCCTATCATGTGCTGTGGCCTGATGGGTTCAGGAATGGCTTCGATTGGACCGCCGCCGTGATGATCCTTATCGCTGCTCTGGCTCTGGTGCGCTTCAAGGCCAATGTCGTCGCAGTCATTGCAATATGCGCCTTGTTCGGCCTTGTCCTTCCACTGCTCCACATCTAAGCAAGCGGCGCTATGAACGACGTTCAAATAATATCTTGAACATTGTTCACGTCGTGGTAGCATAGCAATTGATAGCGTTTATGCTGTCGTCATGGACACCTCAAGGAAACCTCAATGTCCACTACATCCACGCCACAATATGCCCCTCCACCGCGCCAGATCATCAGCCGCAGCAAGGGCACCAAGCTTCTGATCGTGTGCATCCTCGCCGTCCTGATGTCGGTGCCGGCCGGCTGTGTCTTCCTGCTGCTGCTTGACCGCACCCACCGCGCCGAGGAGGTCACCCGCGAGATCGGCGGCCTGATGGGCGGTCCGCAGACCTTCCTGGGGCCTGTCATCACCGTGCCCTATACGACCCCGCCGAAAACCGAGATCGACAGCCAGGGCAACAAGACCACGACGCCCTCGCAAACCGGCCAGCTTGTTGTCTTTCCCGTGACGGGCAACGCGGTCGCCACCAGCAAGAGCGAAGTCCGTTCGCGCTCCCTGTTCCGCGTACCGGTCTACAGCACCGACCTGCATTTCACCGCCCGATTCGACCTGTCGCAGGTGACCGCCCCGGCCAATGCCACGCTCGACTGGAGCCGTGCCCAGCTCATCTCCGGTGCATCCGATTCACGCGGCGCGCGCAAGGATATCGTCGCCGTGGTCAATGGCCAGCCAGTGACGCTCGCCCCGGCCCCCGAAGGCGCGCAGAACATCAATACCGAGGGCGGCAACGGCCAGCTTGATCTCTTTTCCAGTCCACTGGCGGCGCTCGACACAACCAAACCACACGATATCACCCTTGATATGAGCTTTACCGGTGCGCAGAAACTGGGCGTGCTGGCCTATGCCAAGTCCTCCGAAGTGACGCTCTCAGGTGACTGGAATTCGCCCTCTTTCGGCGGCGGTTTCCTGCCAGCGACGCGTGCCTTCCATCACGATCAGCAAACCCCGCTGATGAAGGGCGAGCAGGATCTGAAATCAGGCTTCAAGGCCACCTGGTCGGTGCCCTTCATCGCGCGCGGCCTGCCGGCGGTGATCAATCTCGACAGCCTGTCATCGCTCGGCAAGTCGGAACTGTCGGTCTCGTTCGTCGAGCAGACCAACCCTTACAAGAATGTCGGCCGGTCGCTGAAATACGCCCTGCTGTTTGTCGGTCTGGTCTTCCTGACCTATTTCGTCTTCGAGAGCACCTCGAAGCGCGAACTGCATCCGGCGCAATATATCCTGATCGGCCTGGCCCAGATTACGTTTTACCTGTTGCTGCTGTCGCTGGCCGAACGCATCGGCTTTGATTTCGCCTTCCTGGCCGCCGCCGGTGCTACCGTGGGGCTGATCTCGGTCTATGCCGGCATGGTGTTTAAAAGTCGCCTCCGCGGATTTGCCGCCCTGGTGGTCTTTTCTTTACTGTACGGAATGATCTATACGCTCATGCGAATGGAAGACTATGCGCTGCTGATCGGCGCCGTGGCGGCCTTCGTGGTCATCGCCACCGTGATGGTCCTGACAAGAAACATCAACTGGTACGGTAAAGACCCTGACCCCGCCTGATCTGAAAACCCTGCGCGATGTCTTTACGGGCATAGGCGCCTTCGTCCCGCCGCCCACACGTATTGATGCCCGTCAGCGCCTCATTATCGTGGGCGGCGTTTTTATCGGCATCGTCATCACAGCAATGGTGTGCAGCTTCGTCAGCCACGATTTTCAGTTGAAGTGGTGGCTGATGGCGCCGCTGGGGGCCTCGGCGGCGCAGGTCTTCGCCGTGCCCGGATCGCCGATGTCGCAGCCCTGGCCGATTGTCGGCGGTCATATGATGTCGGCGCTGTCCGGCCTGATGTGCCTGCATTTTTTCGGCCAAACCTCGCTGGCCGCCGCCCTGGCGGTCGCGGTCGCCACCATAGTGATGTTGTATCTTCGCGCCCTGCACGCGTCTGGCGGCGGCACGGCTCTTTTCATGGTGGTGTCGGGCACGGCGGACTGGCACTTTATTCTGTTCCCGGTCGCCGCCAACGCCGCGCTCCTGGTGCTGGTCGCCATCATCTATCACTGGCTGACGGACCAGAAATACCCGCAGCGCCAGATCAACGCGCCCTCGCATCAACCGGCCCTGCATCGTTTCGATCCGTCCGATCTCGAAGCCGCCCTTCTGGGCTACAACCGGGCGCTCGATATCAGCCGCGAAGAGGTTGAGCAACTGATCGAACAGACCGAGATGCAGGCGTATACGCGTCTGGCGTCAAACCTGACCTGCGGCGAGATCATGACCACCAAACTGCGCACCATACCGCCGCGCACGGCGCTGGGCGTGGCGATCGCCAATATGCAGCGCTATGATATCAAGGCCCTGCCGGTGATCGACGACCGTCGCAAGGTGATGGGGGTGTTGCGGCTGGACGACGCCTTGAAATCGGACCCCAGCCTGCCGGCAGGGCAGATCATGCGCCAGGGCTTCGCTCGTGTGAAGGCCGATGATTCCGCCACGGAACTGCTGCATATCCTGGCGAAGGGTGACCGCCGCCATGTCATGGTGGTTGACGATGAGGGGCGGCTGGAAGGCATGGTCAGTAAGTCCGACCTGATGCGCGCGCTGTTCCACGCCAGTTAACCTGCGGATAAACGTTTTTCTCAGGCGACGTCCACGACCGGATCGCCGGCAGCGTCATTGCCATGACCGGTGTCCTTTTTGGTTTCAACCAGTTCCAGCTTCGGCCCGGTGTCCGGCGCAGTCTCCCGCACAGGCTGGGCCTGTCCCGGCAGGTGAATCTTGAAGCTGGCGCCTTCGTTCGGCTCGGATTCCAGCGTGATCCAGCCGTCGTGCAACTCGACCAGCGCCTTGACCAGCGCCAGGCCCAGGCCCGGCCCGCCCCGTTCGCGGCCAATATAGCGGTCGAAAATGTGCGCCTGCACATGATAAGGGATACCGCGGCCGGTATAGGCCACTTCCAGCACCAGATTATCATCGTCCTTTTGCGCGTTCAGCTTGACTGCGCCGCCGTTGCTGGCGTTGCGGATGGCGTTGCCGAGCAGGTGTTCGAGGCATTGCGCCAACCGCTTGGCGTCGACCCGGACCATGCCGGCCTCGATCACACCCGTGTAATCAAAGGCCACATCACGCGCCTTGAAGACATCGGAGAGACGCAAACCGACCTCTGCCACGACATCAAGCAGGCGGATTTCGCTGCGGGTGATCGACATTTCGCCGGCGTCGATCTGCGCCATATCGAGCACATCGTCGATCGAGCGCGCCAGTTCCTGCGCCGCCGACTGGATCGAATCGAGGAAGGCTTTCTGCTTGGGATTATCGTTGGTCTGGCTCTGTAACAGATCGGCGTAACCGACGATGGTGGTCAGCGGCGTGCGCAGTTCATAGCTGACATTGGCGACGAAATCGCGCTTCAGCCGCACCGATTCATTGAGGGCTTCATCGCGCGCCTCGATGGCGGTTTCCAGTTGCCGGGTGGCGGTGATATCGGAAAAGGCGACGAGGGTGGCGCCATCGGGCAGGGGCTGGGTGCGCCATTGCGCCAGACGGCCGTCGGAGACCTTGACCTCGCCCAGTTGCGGCGCGCGGGCCAACGGATCGGTATCGGTGACGCGGGCCTTGAGTTCGCTCCAGAAGCCGCGATCATGAACCAGCGGCAGGCACAGTTCGGCCACCTGGGCGAAATCCATCACCGCCGTCATATCGTCTGGTTCTATATTCCAGAACCGGTCAAACGCCTGATTACGCAGGCGCAGGCGGCCATCGCTGCCATAGACCGATACAGCGTCGTTGAGCTGGTCGAGCGTCGATTTCTGCACCTGGATCAGGCTGTTGAAACGGGATGTCAGCTTCAGTTCGCCGGTCTTGTCGGAAAACAGGATCAGCAGCCCGCCGAGCGGATGCGGCTGGCGTACAACGCGCAGGGAGCGGCCATCGGGCAGGCTCCACATCTCGTCATCGGCCGTATGGGTCAGGCCATAGAATTCCAGTTCACGGACCTTGAAGGCGCTGTAATCGCCGGTTTCCGGCAGGCGGCGCTTCTGGCGCAGGCGATCGAGCCATTCGCCGTGCGTCGGGCGCTCAGCCAGCCAGGCCGGCTCCAGATCCCACAGTTTTTCAAAGGCGCGGTTATGGAAGGTCAGTTGCTTTTCCGGCCCGAAGATGGCCACGGCGTCTTCCAGCGCGTCAAGTGTTTCGTCATGCGCCTTGGCGTGGCGTTTCAGGGCTTCGCGGCTTTCCTCGGCCTCGGTGACGTCGATCGCGTAGGCGCAGACATAGGCTTCGTTCAGCGGTTCGGCGATCACCTGAAAGGCGCGTCTTTGCCCGCCGATGGTCAGCCACCGGAAGCCTTCGCGGCGAATGTGCTGCTCCAGCGCTTCCATGACGAGAGCGTCGGCATTGCGATCAAGCGACAGGTTGTTTTTCAGCGCCTGTTCGAGGCTCGTCGCCTCAGCGGCCCTGAGCCAGGCCGCATTGACCCAGACGATGCGGCCGTCGCGGGCGCAGATCCAGCAGGGCGCCGGCAGATGCTCGGCCATCTGGGCGAACGGTCCGGAGGACAGGGACGCCCTGGCGCCGGCAATCGCCAGGCGCAGCCAGGCCGTGGCGCCCGACGCCCGGCCTTCGACGATCAGGGTCAGGCCGGCGGTGGTGTTGCTGAGCTTGTTCGGCGGGATTTCGGCGAAGACCTCAAAGCGGCAGGCTGTGCCCTCGCTGATCAGCTGTTTCAGGCTTTCGGCGGCTTCGGGCGAGGTGTCGCCAAGGGCCTGGACCACCTGCGGGGCTATGGCGGCGGAGGGATCGAGGTCTTTCAGACCCAGCGCCTCGCCGCAATGGCGCAGGGTATCCTCGCCCCAGACCAGCCGGACCACATCACCCTCGACGGCCAGGAAAGCTTCATCGAAGGCCGTGGTCGCCGAGTCGAGTTCGCGCAGCATACCGTCCTTGGCGGTCAGGTCGGCGGCCAGCAGATCACGGGTTTTGATGAACAGCATACGGTTGCGCAAGGCCAGCCACGTCGTGGACAGGGCCAGGGCCAATCCGCCAGCGGCGGCGGTATAGGCGATAGAGGCAATAGCCATCAGGGCATCCATACGAATCACTGTGACCTGTACTATAGAGCAAGTTGATTCGCCTGTAAAAAGCAGGGCCGGATGGGGTTAGCGAAGGCGTCTTGCGGCCGCCCAGGAATAGATATAGCTGGCGCAACAGACGCTCAAAGTGGCAAACATCAGGATAGCCACGCGCCAGTCAACCGGCGCCAGCAAGGCGCCGCCTGTCGTCACCAGCCCACTCAGCATGAACAAGGGGCCAGCAAAGCGATGGGTCTTGTCCCAGACACGCTCATCGGCGAGCGTCCAGGGCGTGCGAATGCCCATCACCCAGTTGCGGCGCATCTTGGGCATGTAGTTGCCAATTAGTATGAACAGAAGCCCCGTTCCGACCAATACTATCTTGAGCGTATCCGGCGCATTACCGGCCGCCGTCATCACAATGCCGGCAAAGCAAACCACCAGAAGCGCCGTTACAGCCAGCACGATAATGCCGTAGACTGTTTGAGACCGTTCAAGCGAAGCGCTCTTTGGCAGCAAACGCGGCAAGATCCACAGGCAGCTAATAAGTGTGGCAAAGGTTATGGCAGGCATGAGGACCATCGCCATATCGCGTGGCTGGTAACCGTTTGGCTGTCCGTCTGGTCCGAAGTGCACGGCGACAGGCACATCCGGCAGATTGAAGCGACCCCAAACAGCAAAACCCGCCATGACAGCGAACAATATCAGGCACAGGATTTTTTCACTTCTCAGTTGCACGGTTAATCTCCTTTACAGCGTGGCCCCCTGTCGGTGCGCCGATCTTGAAAGCGCTCATCAGGGCGAAGATGGCCTCTTCGAGCACCGATGTGTTCAGCCGATAGATCAGGGTGGTGCCGTGGCGCGTCACATCGACGAGTTCCGCCGCCTTGAGCACATTGAGGTGGCCGGAGAGGGTGGGCTTGGAGACATGCACCTGAGCAGCGATATCACCCGCCGACATCTCGGACCGGCGCAGCATTTCGAGGATGTGGCGGCGGGTCGGATCGGACAGGGCCTTGTAGACTTCGGACATGGGATGCTTTCATTTTGCTAATTTGGCAAATAACAAATAATGAAAAATAGATCAAGGCGTACACGAAAAATTTGCCACAAAGTCGTATTACGGTCTATCTTGCCTTCGGATCAAATCGTGAACACACATGTCGCTTATTGCCTACCCCATTGCTGCCGACGCCCATGAGGCCCTGACCCGCCTGAAAGCGGGCGAGGGCTTGCGCGCCGTGCGCGAAAAGGAAGCGGAACTGGCGGCGAAAGCCCGCGTCGCCTTCGTGACCCAGACCGTGGGGCCGGTTTACGAATCGCGTAACGAGGCGCTCGACGCCTATGCCGGACTGGTCGAGGATGACCGCAAGGGGCGGACCTTCATGCCGGCCGAGAGCGACCGGTTCTGTGTGTTAACCTGCCGTATCCGTGATCCAAAACGCGGCAAATCCAAACCCATGCAGCCGGTTTTCGCCGAGGGCCAGCGCTGGCCGCAAAAGCGCGAGCCAGTGGCCTCGGTGTGGCAATTGTCTTTAAGCTACTGGAAGATCATGACGGTGGCGCAGGCGAAAGCCGCCGGCATTCCCCCCATCGGCCAGGCGCGGCATCTGCGCAAGAAGGCGACCGGCCGGGATTTGACGCCGGAAGAGATCGCGGCTCTGTCGCAAGGCCCGCTGATGGCCGCACGGCCGCAAAAAGCGCTCGATTTCGGACTGTTCGATTTCCCGCTGCCGGAAAATCCAGCCATTATTATCGCGGACGAGTAGGTATCAGCGCTGCAACTTGCGCAACTGGCCGGATGAAAACTCCATCGTCCAGTCATCCGGCAGCACCTTGAGCAGGGCCGACATCGCCTTGTTAGGCGCCCCCGGCACGCAGGCCGCGCGGTTGGCCTCAGCGGCGACATAGCCTTCGCGCGCCACCTCATCGGCGCCCATCCAGGCCCATTCGGGGATAGCCTTGCTCAGTTTGGAGCGCCCGCCAACGGCGTCATGAAATTCCGAATAGGTGAAGCCGGGACAGAGCGCAGTGACATGGATGCCGTGATCACGCATCTCTAAATGCAGACTTTGCGAGAAGCGCGTCAGGAAGGTCTTGGCCGGGCCGTAGAGCGTATCGCCCGGCGAGGCCGGCAGGAATCCGGCCAGCGACGCCACATTGACGATGCGACCGAATTTCTGCTCGACCATGCCGGGCAGGAAGCGGTGCGTCAGCTCCATCGGCGCCAGCATCATCACCCGCAGAAAAGCCTGATGTTGCTCCAGCGCATTGGCGACGAAACCACCGGGCAGGCTGTAGCCGGCGTTATTGACCAGACCATCGACGGTGCGGCCGAGCGCCAGCAGGCTCTTTTGCAGGTTTTCCGGTGTGGCGGGATCAGCCAGATCAGCCGGCAGGGCGTGGGCCTCGACGCCAAAGCGCAGGCGGATTTCCTCGACCAGTTTTTCCAGGCGGTCGGCGCGTCGTGCCGTTACCGCCACATCCCAGCCATGCGCCGCATAGGTGCGGGCGAAGGCCAGGCCGATGCCGGAAGATCCACCCGTGATCAGAACAAGACGGCGTGCCACGTCGTTACCTCAATTGAAAAATCAAGCCGGATCGAACACGAGCGCTGTTGAAATTGCAAGAAAATTGCAAGATTTAAAACAGTTTACCCAACCAGAACTTCAACGGGCAGTTCTGCCGAATGTTTCAGCAGGTCGGCCACCGTGAAGGTCGAAAGGCTTTGCGCCGCAGCCATATTGGCCGCCGTCATCGCTTCATTGACCGCCTTCGGAATGGCCTGGCTGACCGGGCAGCCCTCGGCGCCCAAAGGGGCGGACCCCAGATGCGCGCAGCCATTGACGGCCTTCAGCACCTCATCAAGCCTGATATGTTCCGGCCTTTTCAACAGCCATGCCCCGCCGGAAACACCGGAACAGGTAGCCAGCAGACCAGCTCTGGCCAGTTGCGTGGTCATGCGGCGAATAACGACGGGGTTTGTCGGGATCGAGGCGGCGAGCACAGACGAAGATACCGCCTGTTCACGAGAATAGGCGTTTTTGTGAGCGAGATAGGCCAGCGTGTGGGCGGCCACGGGAAATCTTTGACTGTCAGACATTTGCCTAGCTTTGATACGACATTTCTCGACATCTTCATAGGGGGTAGACGCCCGTCCCCCCGATCCCTCAAAAATTGAGCCGAAGAAGCGAGCCAGATTCGAGATTGAATGTGTCTATAAATAGGCGTAAGAGCGCCGAGTTCAAGCGAGGGCCTCCCAGAGTGGCTATGTGTCATCTTTGTTTTCTGGCGCCCTCAGGAGAGTACGCATGATTGGGGACCCCCCTCCTGAGACGCCGGCCACTGGCCCCGGCTCGGATACGACACAGCCGGAAAATCACGCCCCTTCTCCGAATCCCGACCTTCCTCCGAGTCCAGGCGATCCCCATATGTCGGAAACCGAGGCGGTATCGAGCCACGGGCACGGCAAAGAAGGGTTCATGGCCCTGGTGGTTGGGTCGATCGGCGTCGTCTTCGGCGATATTGGCACCAGCCCGCTCTACGCCATGCGCGAGGCCCTGTTCCACACCCGCGAAGGCACCAGCGCCGAACTGGCGGTCAAGGGCGTCATCTCGCTCGTCTTCTGGGCGCTGATCATGGTGGTGACGGTCAAGTACGTCATTTTCCTGATGAAGGCCGACAACAAGGGCGAAGGCGGCACCCTGGCCCTGATGGCCCTGACGCAAAAGGCGCTCGGCAAATATTCGCCTACGGTCTTCTTCCTCGGCATCTGCGGCGCGGCGCTTTTCTATGGCGACGGCATCATTACCCCGGCGGTTTCGGTGCTGGGCGCTGTCGAAGGCCTGAAGGACGCCCCCGGCATCGGCGGCCAGGTCCATCACCTGATCGTGCCGATTTCCGCCGTTATCCTTGTCGGCCTGTTCATGGTTCAGTCAAAAGGCACGGCCAAGGTGGCCGGCTTCTTCGGACCGGTCATGGTGCTGTGGTTCCTCGTCCTTGGCGGCCTTGGCCTCTTTCATATCTTTGACCAGCCAGGCATTCTGGTGGCGCTGATGCCGCAATACGGCATCAAATTCCTGCTGGCCAACGGCTTTACCGGCTTCGTCATCCTCGGTTCGGTCTTCCTGGCCGTCACCGGCGCCGAGGCGCTCTATGCCGATATGGGCCATTTCGGCAAGAAGCCGATCCAGTATGCCTGGCTGTTCTTCGCCCTGCCCTGCCTGACGCTCAACTATCTCGGTCAGGGTGCGCTCACCCTGGCCGACCCTTCGGCGCGGGAAAATCCGTTCTGGCGCATGGTGCCGGAAGTCGCCTACTGGCCAATCTTCATTCTGGCGACGATGGCCACGGTCATCGCCTCGCAGGCGGTCATTACCGGCGCTTTCTCGATCACCCAGCAGGCCGTCCAGCTCGGTCTTTTGCCTCGTATCGACATCAAGCGCACCTCGGAAACCCAGGCAGGCCAGATATTCGTGCCGCAAATCAACACCCTGCTGATGATCGGCGTCCTGGTCCTGCTGTTCGCCTTCCGCTCGACCGACCGCCTGACCTCGATGTACGGCATCGCCGTCACCGGCGCCATGCTGGTCGATACCCTTCTGGCCTATGTCTTCCTGCGCCATGTGTGGAAATGGAAGCGTTGGCAGGCCTGGCTGCTGCTCATCCCGCTCGGCGCACTCGATCTTGTCTTCTTCGGCTCCAACCTGCTGAAAATTCCGCAGGGTGCCTGGCTGCCGCTCATGCTCGGTGGGGTGCTTATCCTCATCATGCTGACCTGGGCGACCGGTACCAAGACCTTGACCGAAAAATCGAAACGCGACAGCGTGGCCCTGCTCGATCTGGTCGATATGCTCGGCAAGCGCCCCCCGCACCGCGCCGCCGGCACCGCCATCTTCCTGACCTCGGACGCCGATTCCGCCCCGGTGGCCCTGATGCACAATCTCAAGCATAACAAGGTCCTGCATGAGAAGAACATCATCCTGACCGTCAAGACGATCGGCGTGCCGCGCGTGCCGGAAGACAAGCGCGTCACCATCGAGATCATCAATGACGATTTCAAGAAGGTAACACTCAGCTACGGCTTCATGGAAAGCCCGAATCTGCCGCGCGCGCTCGGACTCTGCCGTAAGCTCGGCCTGAAGTTCGACATCATGGCGACCAGCTTCTTCGTCGGCAAACGCTCGGTGGTGCCTTCGGCCAATTCGGGCATGCCGCTGTGGCAGGACAAACTGTTCATCTTTCTGATGAAAAACGCCACCAACCCGACCGAATTCTTCCATATTCCGCCGGGCCGTGTGGTCGAATTGGGCACGCAGGTGACGGTGTAACAAGGGCGCGAGCCCCCTGACCCGTAAGTTTCACATATTCGGTCTTGCATCCGGGGGGCTTAAACCTTAAAGCGCGCGTGATTGCTTTAACCTAAGGTCACACGCTCCCATGTCCGCACCCGCTCAAAAGTCCGTCAAGAAAGTCGTTCTCGCCTATTCCGGCGGTCTCGATACCTCGATCATCCTGAAGTGGCTGCAAACCGAGTACGGCGCCGAAGTGGTCACCTTCACCGCCGACCTCGGCCAGGGCGGCGAAATCGAACCCGCGCGCGCCAAGGCACTGGCTGCCGGCGTCAAGCCTGAGAACATCTTCATCGAAGACGTGCGCGAGGAGTTCGTGAAAGACTATGTCTTCCCGATGTTCCGCGCCAACACGGTCTATGAAGGCCAGTACTTGCTAGGCACCTCGATCGCCCGTCCGCTGATCGCCAAGAAGCAGATCGAAATCGCCCGCAAGGTCGGCGCTGATGCCGTGTCGCACGGCGCGACCGGCAAGGGCAATGATCAGGTCCGTTTCGAACTCGGCTATTACGGCCTGGAACCCGATATCAACGTCATCGCCCCGTGGCGCGAATGGGATTTCAAGAGCCGCGAGGCCCTGCTCGATTTCGCCGAGAAGCACCAGATCCAGATCGCCAAGGACAAGCGCGGCGATGCGCCCTTCTCGGTCGACGCCAACCTGCTGCACTCGTCGTCCGAAGGCAAGGTGCTGGAAGACCCGGCCGTCGAAGCGCCGGAATTCGTCTATCAGCGCACGATTTCGCCCGAAGCCGCGCCGGATACCCCGACCGTCTTCACCATCGATTTCGAGCGCGGCGATCCGGTTGCCATCAATGGCGTGGCGCTTTCGCCCGCCGCCCTGCTGACGAAACTGAACGAATTGGGTCACGACAATGGCGTCGGCCGTCTCGACCTCGTTGAAAACCGCTTCGTCGGCATGAAATCGCGCGGCGTTTACGAGACTCCCGGCGGCACCATCCTTCTGGCGGCGCACCGCGGCATCGAGTCGATCACGCTCGATCGCGGCGCCATGCACCTGAAGGACGAGCTGATGCCGAAATACGCCTCGCTGGTCTATAACGGCTTCTGGTTCTCGCCGGAGCGCGAAATGCTGCAAGCCGCCATCGACTATTCGCAATCGAAGGTCACCGGCCGCGTCACCGTCAAGCTCTACAAGGGCAATACCACCGTCATCGGCCGCGAAAGCAAGTATTCGCTGTACGATCAGGATCTGGTGACGTTTGAAGAGGGCAGGGTCGCTTATGATCACCGCGATGCCGCGGGCTTTATCAAGCTCAATGCCCTGCGCCTCCGCGTGGCGGCGAAACGCGATCAGCGCAACAACTAACTAATGGGGTTTAGCTCGGCGCCCCCGGGGCCTGTGGCCCCAAGTCTTCTCTGTTTCCAAAGAAAAACCCGGTCGATTGACCGGGTTTTTCTTTGGAATAAGGTAAGTTTGTGGGGTCACAGACCCCACGCCCCATATGATTAAGTGAGTTCAAACCGCTCGGTGACAAAACTCAGCAGTCCTTCCAGCGAAGTCTGCATGATCGCCGGATCGTACTGCATGATCAGACCCTTGTTATCCTCTTCGTCAAACGCATGGCTGGCGTCGAGTTCCAAAGCCGTCACATCAACCCCCTGCGCCTTCAGCTTGCCAAAGACCTTTTGTGAATGCCTGATCGGCGTCAGGTGGTCCTTATTGGCCAGAACCACAAAGGTCTCCGGTTTATGCAGCCACTTCGCCGTATTCGAGCGCGCCGGAAAATTGATATAGGGGTAAACCAGAAAAAGCCCTTTTAGCCGGTCCACCAGCGCCGGATCAGGATCGGCGATCCTGACATTACCCGCCTTCGTCAATGGTGAGGTCATCAGGTCCATGATGGACCAGCCGCCATGACTGAATCCGCATAAAATGACCTTATCCATATCGACCCGGCTGCTTTTTTGCAGGCCATATAGCACCGACAGGACATCGCCGGCGCGTTCATACCCCTGTAATACCGCGCCGGAGCAGATCAGCGACACGGCGAAATTGCGATCCCAGCCGCGCGGCTTGAAGCTGTCGATGACATAGGCGCGCACGCCTGTCAGGGCCACGGCCTGCGCATAAAGATGAACATGCGGCCGCATACCCCCGCAGCCATGAAACAGGACCACAACTGGCCGGACGACTTCATCCTGCGGGCCATAAACCGTCATATCCGGCTCCAGCAGGGCGTAGCGCTGCGCCATTGTATCCATTTATTCCCCCTTAGCTCAAACGCCGCATGGCTTACGCGCAAACGTGCGCGGCGGCCAGTCGGCCTTGCCAGAGTTCTGCGAACTCTGGAGTTAGCCAACCTAAGCGAAGATATCCTTCACGAACCCCTCGAACACCGCCTTGGTTTTGTCATGGCTCTTGCGATCATAAGACATCAGCGGGCCGAAATGAAGGGCGCTGTCCTCGTCGAAACAGTGGGTGCAGTCGAGATCAAGCCGCTCGACTGGCAGGCCTTCGGATATCAGGTGAGTAAACAGGTGATCGGCATGGCTGTGATTGGTCAGGAAATCCTGCTTCGCCAGCACCGCCAGGGTCTTCGGCGCATATTGCCAGCCGTGGATATTGGTGCGCGCCGGGTAGTTGGCGTAAGGATAGACCAGGAAGACACCCTTGACGCCGGTCATCGGCTCAGGCGTCGGGTTTTTCAGGCGGGCTTCGCCGTCTCGCGTAAGTTTTTCGGTCATCAGATCCATAATGGCCCAGCCGCCGTGGCTCCAGCCGGCCAGGATAATATTATCGGCGTCGACCTCCGGCCGCTGACCCAGACCCCAGATCGCCGCCAGCACATCGCCGGACCGCTCGTAACCGTGGAGCGCAAGGCCAGTACAGACCAGGCTCATGGCGGCGTTTTCATCCCAACCGCGCGGCAGGAAGGAATCAACGACATAGGCGCGAAACCCAAGATCGGCCACCTGCTTCGCATAGGCGTGGATATGGTCGCGCACCCCGTTACAGGCGTGGAACAGCAAAACCGCCGGTCGTTTTGTCTCGTCCTTCGGGCCGTAGGCAGTGAGGTAAGGTTCAAGGAGGTTAAAGCGGTGCTGAAGTGTATCGAGCAATCAAATACTCCTTGAAAAAACGTAACTGTCACACATATAGTTACTGAATGGTCTTCCGGCCAATCTGCCTTGTTGGTGAATCAGAAATCGGCCGGAAAAGCCAGTCTATAATATATTTAGCCCTTGTGAGAGTTCCCTATGACCGCCGCCCCGCGCACCTCTGAATACCCTATCGACAAACAATTCCTGGAGCGCTGGTCGCCGCGCGCCTTCACGCAGCAACCCGTGACTGAAGAACAGATCCTGACCGTCCTGGAAGCCGCGCGCTGGGCGCCGTCGGCCTCCAATCTCCAGCCGTGGCGCTTCTTTTATGGTCTGCGCGGCACACCGGAGTTCGACACCCTTCTTTCCCTGTTGGTGCCGTTCAACGAAGGCTGGGCCAAGGAAGCTGGCGCGTTGATTTTCATCGCCTCGGTTACGACTTTCGACGGCGAGCGCCAGAATATCACCAACAGCTTCGATGCTGGCTCGAGCTTCATGTCGCTCAGTTTGCAGGCCCATAGCCTGGGCCTGGTCGCGCACGGCATGGCAGGCATCGAATATGACAAGGCACCGGCCGTGCTGGGCCTGCCGCAGAACCTGAAGATCGAGGCGGCCGTCGCCATTGGTCATCAGGGCGATGCGTCGAGCCTGGCCGATTTCCTGCAAACGCGTGAAACACCTTCGGTGCGCCTGCCGCTGTCGGATATTGTCTTCAACGGGCACTTCACCGGCGAAATCAAAGCACCGGCGTAAGCTCAGGCACATAAATAAGAAAATCCCCGGATGTCGGACATCCGGGGATTTTCTTATTTTAATCGCTGTCGGGTTTGGCGTGAGGGATTTTTGTCATCCGAACAGCCGGCAAGCGCCGCAGGTACATCTCGTACCTGCAAGCGCAGACTGCGCCTTCGGGGGCAAAAAGCACCTCGCCAAATTAGTGTCTGAAGACGCGCACGCCTGTAAACACCATCGCCAAGCCTGCCGCGTCGGCGGCGTCAATCACCGCCTGGTCGCCCATGGAGCCACCCGGCTGGATGATCGCCGTGGCGCCAGCAGCGGCCGCTTCCAGCAGGCCATCGGGGAAGGGGAAGAAGGCTTCCGAGGCGCAGGCCGATCCCTTGGCCAGTGACTCCGTCAGGCCCAATCCTTCCGCGGCCTCCTGAGCGCGCAGGCGGGCGATGCGGGCGGAATCGCGGCGGTTCATCTGACCGGCGCCAATACCGGCCGTGCGGCCGTCCTTGGCGTAGACGATGGCGTTCGACTTGACGTGCTTGGCGATGGTGAAGGCGAACAGCATGTCCTCGATCTCGGCCGGGGTCGGCTGGCGCTTAGTGACCACTTTCAGATCCGTCGCGGTGATGCGGGCGGTGTCGCGCGACTGGACCAGCATGCCGCCGGCCACTGAGCGGAACACCTGACCGCCCGCCAGCGGATCGGGCAGGGAGCCGGTGATCAAGAGGCGCAGGTTCTTCTTGGCGGCGAACACGGCAATGGCGTCTTCATCGACGTCAGGCGCCACCACCACCTCGGTGAAGATCTCGACGATCTTTTCGGCCGTGGCCTTATCGAGCTTGCGGTTGAGCGCCACGATGCCGCCGAAGGCCGACACCGGATCACATTCGAGCGCGCGCTTATAGGCGGTCAGCAGGTCAGGGCCAGTGGCGACACCGCACGGATTGGCGTGCTTAACGATGACGCAGGCGGCCGAGGCGGCGGGATCGAATTCCGACGCCAGTTCGATGGCGGCGTCGGTATCGGCGACGTTGTTGTAGCTCAGTTCCTTGCCCTGAAGCTGCTTCGCTGTGGCGACGCCGGGGCGGTCCTCGCCTGTCTTGTAGAAGGCGGCGGACTGGTGCGGGTTTTCGCCATAGCGCATGGTTTGCAGGCGGGTGGCGCCGATGGTTTTGCGCTCCGGATAGGCGTCGCCCAACTGAGCGGCAAACCAGGTCGAGACGGCGGCGTCATAGGACGCGGTGCGGGCGAAGGCGCGGGCGGCCAGGGACTTGCGCAGGGCCAGCGAGGTCGTGCCGGTATCGGCAATCGCCGCTAGCACCTCATCCATGCCGGCCTTGTCGACGCAGATGCTGACATAGGGGTGGTTCTTGGCCGACGAGCGGATCATGGCGGGGCCGCCAATATCGACGTTTTCGATGGCCGCTTCGAACGTGCCGCCAGCCGCGACGGTCGCTTCAAACGGATAGAGGTCAATCCAGACGATATCGATCGGCTGGATGTCGTGATCCTTCAGCGCCTGGGCGTGTTCGGGGGCGTCACGATAGGCCAGCAGCGCGCCATGGACTTTCGGATGAAGCGTCTTGACGCGGCCGTCCATCATTTCCGGAAAGCCGGTAATATCAGCGACGTCCTTCACCGCAATATTGGCCTTTTGCAGGGCCGCCTTGGTACCGCCCGTCGAGAGCAGTTCGACGCCGGCGGCAACGAGCGCCTGGGCGGCTTCGATCAGGCCGGTCTTGTCGGACAGCGAGATCAGCGCGCGTTTCGGGGTGACGAGATCGGCGGCAGGCGGGAAATCGGGAGCGGCGGGCATGGGCTATCCGTATATGTGGGTTACGCCGGAACATGTGAATGTTCCGGCTAGGGCAAGGCCCGCCCGAGCCAAATACGTTTTTTGGGCGAGGAGCCATGCGGCGTTTGAGCTGAATAATGCGCGCGGTGTACACGAAGCCGTCATATTTGACTAGGCTCACCGGGTAACAAGCCGTAACGGGTTGCGACGGGATATAACAAAACCCCCGCCGTGGGTGAGCACGGCGGGGGTTTCGCTGATGATCGCAATCTCAAACTACTTATGGGAGCATTTTAGTAGCGAGACCCATAGCGATCATCATTGCGATAATGCTTGTAGCTGTTGTAGCGGACAGGCTGGCTGCGATAGCCATAGTGGCGGTCTTCGTAACGCTGGCGTTCCATGGCGGCCTCGGCCTTGTTACAGGTGTCCTTGCCCTGGTCCTTGCCGAGCTTGTTACCCAGCAAACCGCCGACAACCGCGCCACCAACCGCGCCCAGGCCCTTCTCATTCTTGATGACCTGGCTGCCCAGCAAACCACCGGCGATAACGCCCAGGATGGCGCCGGTCTTGGCGCTGTTCGCCTTGGTGACCTCGCACTGATAGGTCGTGCGAGCCGAAGCGGTGGTCGGGGCCATGACAGCGGCCGTGGAACCGATGATCAGGCCGGTCGAAACGATGGCGGCCATGGTGTTTTTGATGATCTTGCTCATAACTTTAGTCCTTCGTGTCTTTGGCTTCCGTTGATCGGATGTGCCGTTCATGAGGACAGTTATAAGCCTTCCAACCTGAACAGGATTTGACCTTCATGTTCATGCTTGTTCAGAAAAGCATTTATTTTAGAACGCCTTAAAAAGCCTGTACGCCATATGCAAAAAGGCCCCGCAGTCACCGGCAGGGCCTTTTCAGATTCGATCATTCAAAAATTAATTGCGCACGTAGCGGTAAACCACCTTGTGGCGATGACCGTATTTGTCGGTCTCATAGACAGTGCGCGTCCGGTAGGCGGCTTCCTCGACGCACTTCTTCTTGGCGTGGTTCTTGCCGACCTTATTGCCGACCACACCGCCAACGACCGCGCCGCCAACCGTGCCGAGGCCGCGTTCGTTCTTGGAAATCTGGCTGCCAAGCAAGCCGCCAGCGACAGCGCCGACAATCATGCCGGTCTGGCCGGATTTCTTCTGCTCGTATTTGCAGCGATAGGCTGGATAGGCATCGGCCATATTGGGAATCGCGGCTGTGCCAGCGATCAGGCCGAGGCTCAATACGGCGGCAGTGGTGGTCTTCAGGATACGTGTCATTGTACTTACTCCTTTGGGCGCGCAGTTTCGCAAGCGCGGACTTGACCGGGAGTATCCGTTTTTCGATATAAGAATGCAGTCAGGATGACACGACGCTCATATAAAGAGCCGGCCCGTTTTCAGGATTCGGCCGGAGACAATTTCCAGCGCAGGCGTGTCGGCGTATCAAGCCGCGCCGCGCCATGCAGCACGACCAGCGTGGTTTTGCGCGCCACACCCTTTTCAAAGACCGTGCCTTCATCGAGCGCCACATCCTGGGCATCATGACGCAGCCACCAGCCACGGCCACCCGGCCCGCGCAACAATATACTCTTGCGATCCCGCGCCAGCGAAGCCTGTACCTCCGGATGCAGCAGGAAACGCACCGCATAGACCACGGAAGCCGGCATTTCCTTTTTCGTCGCCATCGGCGTCAGGCGTTCTTCACCGCGCAGTTCGTCGCGCTGGGCATCGACATAGAGCCGGCGCTCGTGTTTCAGGCCAAATTTCGGCCGCCAGCCCTCGTGCTCCAGCTCCAGCAAGGTGCCGGAGTCCTCGGCCTCGACGCGGCGGCTGCGCACCTTGTAGCGCGGCCCTTCGAGCGTGAAATTGAGCAGTTCGCCGAATTTACCAGCCATCGGCTTGAGGATCAGTTCATCGCCAAGCGTGAGCGTATTGGCGGCGCCGATAACGCGAAACGCCTGCCGGTCCGACTGCGCCGGCGACCAGCCGGGCGATACGATCAGTTTGTCGCGGCCGCCGGAAACCTCGAACGCCATCGGATAATCACAGGCGGCGAAACCGAAATCGCCGCCCCTGGCTTCTCCGCAATCGACAAAGACGCTCAAACTGCGGCCAAGCATCCGGTGATAACGCCCCTGTTCCATCACGTTCGGCAGGGTAGCTCCGGCCTTAGCTTCCGTATGGGTCAGGGCCGGGGCGATCTGGTCTTCCAGCAGCGCTTCCGATCCCTGAAAGGAAACGAGGCTGCCGTCCGGATGGCTGAGGGTGCGCACAAAGCGCGACAAACGCTCAATATGCTCTTCGATATAGTCGGGCACGGCCTGGCTGCGCTGGCTCAAGCCATCGACCAGCAGCAACAGGTCATACAGCAGTTCCAGCCCCTGTTCGGGACTGCGCGAAACCGGCGAGCCGTCGCTGAACAGGCTGCGGCGCAAAGCTTTTGGCAGCCGCTTCAGGCCCTTGCGGCGGAAGCCATCGCCCACGCTGCCCGACAGCACGCAGCCGATCGCCACCAGCGCCACGGCGCGGCTGGCCTGCCAGGCGGCGTTATTATGCAGGCGCAGCAGATGCCGGCCCTGCTCCGCCAGGGATTGCGCCAAGGCGTGCGCCTCCCACGGCTGGGCCACGGTGGACAGGCGGCGGGCAAAAATGGACAGGGTGATCAGCCGGCGCGACAGCACCTCTTCGCCCCAGGTAAAGGGCGTCCAGCTTCGGAATGTCTTCTGCCATAGCAGAAAAAGCCGCACGGCTTCCTTCGCGCCGTCATCGCCCTGGGTCATCAGGTGCGGCAGCCACGAAAAACGGTGCAGTTCGATAGCAAAGGCGCGGGTCGGCGAAGCACGGTTCCACGGATCGCCGGACCCCTGCACGCTCATGCGCGCATTGGCCAGGGTATAGCGGCCGGAAAGGATCGCCTTGCCGAGCAGGGCATTGGCCGGCCGGCCATCATGCGGCGTCGCCAGAAAGCCATCGGGCACCCGGCCTTTCAGCGTCAGGCGATAGCCCGGCATGCCAAAGAGTTCGGCCCCCGCCTGCTTGCGCAGCCACGCGCCCACCACCTTTTGCCACGGCGTGGCGGCGGTCAGCACTTCGGCCAGGGGCGTCGACTCGTAGGCCTGCATGGGCGCTTAAAGTCCCTTGAGTTGCTTGATATTGACAGCGTAGGCCGACGGCCCGCCCTTAAACACAGCCGTACCGGCCACCATCGCCGTGGCGCCAGCCTCGACGCAGAGATGGGCATTTGCGGCATTGACGCCGCCATCGACCTGCAGAATGGCCGGATGGCCAACGGCATCCAGCTTCTTGCGGATGACTTCGATCTTGCGCAACTGGCTGTCGATAAAGCTCTGGCCGCCAAAACCGGGATTGACGCTCATCACAAGCACCAGGTCGATATCGTCCATCACCCAATCAAGAATCTCGACCGGCGTGGCCGGATTGAGCACCACGCCCGCCTTTGCCCCCAATTGACGGATATATTTCAGCGAACGGTGCAGGTGCGGCCCGGCTTCCGGATGCAGGCTGATATAGTCAGCGCCGGCATTGCGGAAGGCCTCAAGGAAGCTGTCGACCGGCGAGATCATCAGGTGACAATCAAACGGCAGGTTTGAATGCGGCCGCAGCGCCTTCACCACGTCCGGCCCGATGGTGATGTTCGGCACGAAATGGCCGTCCATGACATCAATATGGACCCAGTCGGCGCCCGCTTCGGTGATGGCACGGACTTCTTCGCCAAGTTTGGAGAAATCGGAAGCCAGGATGGAGGGGCAAATGAGCGGGGTCGTCATGATCGGGTACTCGCGGATTTGATCGTCTGTGTTAAGGAGATTGCCTATATCAGGTCAAGCGGGGTTACGGGTTAATCGGGCGATGAAAAAACCATCCTGACCGCCGGGACGCTGATGCGGCAGCAGGCGCGCCCAGCCTTCGGGTGTGATCGATTCGGCCGGTATCCCCATATCGGCAGCCTTTTCAGGCAAAAGCTTGACCAGACTGAACTCTTTATGGCGGCGCAGGAAAGCCAATACTTGCGTTTCGCCTTCTTCACGTTCGAGTGAACAAGTCGAATAGACGAGATCACCACCGGTTTTGACGCGTTTGGCGGCGGAATCGAGCAGGCGATGCTGCACATCGGCCAGCTTGGCGATATCGGTCGGCTTGGTGCCCCACAAAACGTCCGGCTGGCGGCGGAAGGTGCCGGTGGCCGAACAGGGCGCATCGAGCAGCACCACATCAAACTTGCGGTTATCTTCAAAGGTTTCGGCATCGGCCATCTGGATTTCGACCGCTAGCTTAGTACGCTCGAGATTTTCCTCAACGCGCTTGAGGCGGTTTTTCGAGCGATCAAGCGCCACCACGGACGCCCAGCGCGCCGCCAGTTGCATGGTCTTGCCACCCGGCGCGGCGCACAGGTCGATGGCCGTCTTACCACTGAGATCACCGAGCACATTGACCACGGCGGCGGCGGCGGCATCCTGCACCCACCACACGCCATCCGCATAGCCCGACCACTCACGCACATCGCCACGCAGAGCACTGCGCAAGGTAAGCCCGCCGAGATCGGTACCTTCCAGCGCCTCTTTATGCGCGTCGAGGTCGGCCTGTGACTTGAAGCTAAGGTCGGTCGCCGGTTCCTCGGTCAGCATGAAGGCCGCGCCGCTGGCATTATCCTCGCCATAGGCGCCTTTCCAGCGGGCATAGAGCCAGTCGGGCGCTAATCGTGAAGCGATCGGCGCCGGCAGGCCGCCTTCGCGCAGCACCCCGCGCAGAATGGCATTGATCAGACCCTTGAACGGCCGGGTATTGGAGGCGCGTTCGGCCAATTTCACTGTGGTGGAAACGGCGGCGAAATCGGGCACATTCATAAAGCCGATCTGCACCAGGCCGATGCGCAACAGATCACAGACGGCGGCCGAAGGCGTCTTTTGCGTGCGCTTTTCGATGATGTGATCGAGCTGGCCCAGGCGACGCAGCACCAGCAGGGCCATGGCGCGGGCAAAGGCGCGTTCTCCGTCGCTCAGGGCCAGAAATTCCGTGCGCGTCACCGCCTCGTCGAAACCGGAGCGCTTGGTCAGGGCCGCATCGATCAGGCTCATGGCGGCGATGCGGGCATTCATGCCGATATCGCCGTCGTCATCGGTATTCACGGTCGGTTCGGGATGTTGGATCGGCGCCTGCTTAGCGGCGATCTTAGCGGCCATGCCTTTTGACGGCGGGCGCTTGACGAGCTTGCGCTGGAAGGTCGGTTTGCCGGCATGCGGCTTATTGGGGGCCATAGGGGCGCGCTTTCTAAGATGCTTGGAAGGTGGCGTCCTATATGCCCCGCTGACAGACGGGTCAACCTTTGAGAGGCATACGCCCAGACTCACCCTTCCCAAATCCGCCGCGCCCCTGTAGAGGCCTGCCTGTCACGCCCCTTTTTCAGTCAGTAAAACCGCACCCATGATCCGCCTCGATAATATCAGCAAGCAAAACGGCCACCAGATCCTGTTCATCGATGCCTCAATGGGCATTCAGAAGGGCGAGAAGGTCGGCCTGGTCGGGCCGAATGGCGCCGGCAAGACGACGTTGTTCCGCATGATCACCGGTCAGGAACAGCCCGATGACGGTCAGGTCGCCATCGATGCCGGCATGACCATCGGTTATTTCAGCCAGGATGTCGGTGAGATGTCGGGCCAGAGCGCCGTCGCCGCGGTGATGGATGGCGTCGGCCCGGTGAGCGCGCTGGCGGCCGAAATGACGAAACTGGAAGCGGCCATGGCCGATCCGGATCAGGCGGATGAATTTGACGCCATTATCGAGCGCTATGGCGATGTGCAGGCGCGCTTCGAGGAACTAGACGGTTATTCGGTGGAGGCGCGGGCGCGCGAAGTGCTGGCCGGCCTCAGTTTCTCGCAGGAACGCATGGATGGCGATGTCGGCTTACTCTCCGGCGGCTGGAAGATGCGCGTCGCCCTGGCCCGCATCCTGTTGATGCGCCCGGACGGCATGTTGCTCGATGAACCCTCCAACCACCTCGATCTCGAAAGCCTGATCTGGCTAGAGGCCTTCCTGAAAAACTATGACGGCGCCCTGCTGATGACCTCGCACGATCGCGCCTTCATGAACCGCATCATCGGCAAGGTGGTGGAAATCGACGGCGGCTCGCTCATCACCTATTCCGGCGATCTCGATTTCTACGAACAACAGCGCGCCCTCACCGAACAGCAGCGTCAGGCGCAGTTCGAGCGCCAGCAGGCCATGCTCGCCAAGGAAATCAAGTTCATCGAGCGCTTCAAGGCGCGGGCCTCGCATGCCGCCCAGGTCCAGAGCCGGGTAAAGAAGCTCGACAAGATCGAACGGGTCGAGGCGCCGCGCCGCCGCCAGTCGGTGCAGTTCGACTTCCGCACACCGCCGCGTTCGGGTGACGATGTGCTGAACCTGCAAAACGTCCACAAAAGCTATGGCAGCCTGCCGATCTATTCCGGGCTGGATTTCAAGGTGCGCCGCAAGGAACGCTGGTGCGTGCTGGGCGCCAATGGCGCCGGCAAATCCACCCTGCTGAAACTGGCGGCGGGCGCGACCGAGGCCGATAAGGGCACGGTGACGGTCGGCGCCAGCGTCCGGATGGGCTATTTCGCGCAGCACTCCATGGACCTGCTCGATGGCGAAGAGACGATTTTCGAGTCGCTCGATGGCTCCTTCCCGCAGGCGGGTCAGGGCGCTTTGCGCACACTGGCGGGCTGCTTCGGCTTCTCCGGCGACGATGTCGAAAAGCCGTGCCGCGTGCTCTCCGGCGGCGAAAGGGCACGCCTGGTCATGGCCAAGATGCTGTTCGATCCGCCCAACCTGCTGGTGCTCGATGAGCCGACCAACCATCTCGACATGGCGACCAAGGAAATGCTGGTCGCCGCCCTGGCCGATTTCGAAGGCACCATGCTGTTCGTATCGCACGACCGCCATTTCCTGGCGGCGCTGTCAAACCGCGTGCTCGAACTGACGCCGGAAGGCGTGCATCGCTATGATGGCGGCTACAGCGAATATGTCGCCCGCACCGGTCAGGAAGCACCGGGCCTGCATCCGGGGGGATAGTGCACTTGGAACCTACGCGAGATGCTTAGACGGGCCAACCGTTGACAGGTTAAAGATGGCGTTCAATGTTCACGTATTGAGAGATAGCCCACAGCAAAGACCGGAGGGTTAGCGCTAATACACCGGCTTCTTCGTTCCCCGTGACAACTCTGGCTCAGGTAACCCTCTTGCGGAACAGAGATCACGGACTTCCACAGCAAAGTCATCTGACACTTTTGGATGCAACACAATACCTTGGATTAGCTTGCGAACATCAAGCTGCGGTGCATAGACACGGAAGTTTTCATCGTCAGCTAGATTAAAATGATCGACTAAAAATTCATCCAACCCAAACGCGTTGGTGGGCGGTAGAGCCACAACTGCGCGAACCTCTGCTTCATACCTATAATAGTTGTCTTTGTGCATAATATGCTCAAACATATTGCCGAAAGGGAGGCGGTCTATTGAATAGTCAATGTATCGAATGCTGCCCATAAACACTTGAGCTGGAAGCGCCGTTCTTAATTCAGAATATGTCGTTCTAATTGCTACTGATTCTTCCGTATTTGTATAACACCGCCACATTGAATAATTCTCATGTCCATTCATGTGCCAACAGGACACGTAATATTGGTTGCGAAATTTTTCGGAAAGAGATGCAATGAAATGTCGATTATGAATAATAGTTGCGCGCACCTCTTCACTTGTTGCGTTTTCAGCCTCACGTTTCCACCATTCAATTTCTCCGGGAGGCGTTGATCCTTCCAAAGGATCACCCAAATTGTCCGCTGTAGGCATAAACAACCTCTGGTGTTCCAACAACCAACGGAATTTTTCCCCGTCCATATATCGCCAGATGACTTGTGATGGATCTTCAGGCTGTGGAAAGGAAGGATGTATTTCTGGTGGATTCGTCATTTCACATTGTCTGCAACAGTTGAGCTACTAGTAATATACAGTGCGAATTAGGTCGCATTACAACAAGATGACGCGATAATACGTGTCACGACCGCTCTTAATGCTCCGCGCGTTCGTCAACAAAGTGCGAAACAGACTCCCGGAAGGCCTGAACGTCCTTGTTCAATTGCATCAGTTTTTCGACGCTCATATTGGCAGAGGTAAACAGGGTCTGGCCCAGGCAGGCGCTGCGCGCCTGCATATCCCGACCCTGATCGGTCAGTGTGCACCAGCCGCGCCGCCTACTCCTCCACCCCCGGCGGGGTCAGGCGAAAGCCGCGCTTTTTCAGCGCCTCTCGCAGCAGCATTTCCAGTTGCGCATTGGTCGAGCGCAGTTCGGCGGCGGCCAGGCGTTCGACTGCCGCCAGAACCTCCGGCGGCAGTCTCAAAGGATAGGCTTTCTTGCCGGGCGAAGCCATCAGCCGTAAAGCGTGCCGGTATTGACCACCGGCTGGACTTCACGATCGGCGCACAGCACGACCAGCAGGTTCGACACCATCGATGCCTTGCGCTCCTCGTCAAGCTCGACCACGCCGCGCTGCGATAATTGCTCCAGCGCCATTTCGACCATGCCGACGGCGCCGGCCACGATCTTCTGACGGGCGGCGATCACCGCCTCGGCCTGCTGGCGTTTCAGCATGGCGCCGGCGATTTCCGGCGCATAGGCCAGGTGCATCAGGTGAGCCTCATCGACCGCCACACCGGCCACCGCCACGCGCACCTGCAAGTCCTCACGCAGCCGGGCGCCGACGATATCGGCGTCATCACGCAGGGTCGGCTCACCGTCGGCGGCATGATCATAAGCATATTGCCGCGCCGTTTCGCGCAGGGCCGTCTCGATCTGGATATTGACGAAGGCGGTATAGTCATCGACATCGAACAGGGCCTGGGCGGAATCCGCAACGTGCCAGACGATATTGGCGGCGATCTCGATCGGATTGCCGCGCTGATCATTGACCTTCAGCGCCTCGCTGGTGACATTGCGCACCCGCAGACTGACCTTCTTGCGGCCATACCAGAAAGGCACCCAGCGCAGGCCGGTAATACGGTCGCTGCCTTTGTAGTTACCAAAGACGGTCAGCGCCACGGTCTGGTTGGGCTGGACGGTATAGAAGCCTATTGAAACGAAAAGCGCCGCAAGCACCAACGGAATGGACAGGATGAGTCCGGGCGGCCCCCTGAGAATGGGGGAAATTATGCCCGCAACCACAAGGGCCAGGACAATGATCAGCCACAGGCCGCCGCCGCTGCTGGTGCCCGGCTGTTCGCGTGTGCTGTTGATTTGTTGATCGGTCATGTGATTTTTCCCCTAGATATCTAACTCTTTGACGACGTAGCCCTTGCCGACCATCTTTGGCCGGACACTGAGCACGCGGTGCATCTTCTGTTTGCGCAGCAGGAAATTTTCAACCTTGGCGCCGCCGTAATCGGTGGCGCTGTAGTTCAGGATTTCCCAGCCTTGCGCCACCAGGTCGCTCAGGGGTTTGATATTATCATCAGCCATCGTGAAGCCCTCCACAGGTATATCAAAGTGATATCACTTTTGCGGGCTTCCTGTCAATCACATGACGGTTACTGGCACATGGCGGTTACTGGACGGTCGGCACACTCGTCTGGCCGTAGGATGTGCCGCGGCGTTTCATATCCATGCCGAGCTGGATCAGCGCATTGACGCGGTTTTCCGTCGCCGGATGGGTCGAGAACAGATTGTCCATGCCGCGCCCGCTCAACGGGTTGATGATGAACATATGCGCCGAGGCCGGATGGCGTTCGGCCCCATGATTGACCGCGCCGCCTTTTGCATAGACCTCGATCTTCTTGAGGGCGCGCGCCAGGCTTTCCGGATCGCCGGAGATTTCACTGCCCATGCGGTCGGCGGCATATTCGCGGGTGCGCGAAATCGCCATCTGCACCAGCATGGCGGCGAAGGGCGCCAGCACAGCCATCAGGATCACGACGATGATGTTGTTGTGACCGTCCTCGTCATCGCGCGAACCGCCAAAGAACATGGCGAAATTGGCCAGTGAGGAAATGGCGCCGGCCAAGGTGGCGGTGATCGTCATGGTCAGGGTGTCGCGGTTTTTGACGTGCGCCAGTTCGTGCGCCATGACGCCGCGGATTTCCTCGCGCTCCAGCATCCTGAGCAGGCCGGTGGTGGCGGCCACAGCCGCGTGTTCAGGATCGCGGCCGGTGGCAAAGGCATTCGGCTGATCGGACTCCATGATATAGACCGCCGGCATGGGCAGGCCGGCGCGACGGCTCAATTGTTCGACATCGGCATAGTAATCGCGCAGCAGGGCATTGGGCGCATTGGCGTCAATGCGTTGCGCGCCATACATGCGCAGCACCATCTTGTCGGAATTGTAGTAGCTGAAAACGTTCATCGCCACGGCGATACCGAGCGCGATCAGCATGCCCGTCGGCCC
This sequence comes from Asticcacaulis sp., assembly GCF_035497195.1. Taxonomy (GTDB): domain Bacteria; phylum Pseudomonadota; class Alphaproteobacteria; order Caulobacterales; family Caulobacteraceae; genus Asticcacaulis. The sequence goes on along the minus strand of NZ_DATJDZ010000011.1, from coordinate 1,344 downwards.
CGCCAGGGCGAAACCGATCACGCCAAACAGCGCGGTCAGGCCAGCCAGCAGCAGCCAGGTCTTTAACGGGTTCATTTTCGTTTAGGCTCCTTGAGAAACAATGATTAAGAGCCTAGATATGGAAATCCGCGCACATCCCTGCAAGACGGTTACGAAAATGTCATCTGAAATTGAAAAGCCGGCCGATCTCAGCGCCCTTGAGGTGCGCAAGATCCTGTCGCCCGCCGCCAAGCGCGCCCTGGCCGAAGCCGCCGAGCGCCGCGCGAAAGAGGAAGCCGAGATCGCCAAGGCCATCGAGGAAGGCGGCCCCAATGGTCCCGAACCGACGCGCTATGGCGACTGGGAACGCAAGGGCATCGCCGTCGATTTCTGATCAAGAATAAGCTGTCGGTATTATTTCCCTTTAGCGAGATCGTCGAAGGCGCGCAGGGTGGTGATCAATTCCTGCATCTTATCGATATAGATCATGTTGGGGCCATCGCTTGGCGCATGATCGGGGTCTTCGTGGGTTTCGATAAACACCGCCGAGACACCGACGGCGCAGGCGGCGCGCGCCAGCACCGGCGCGAACTCACGCTGGCCGCCGGAGGTCGTGCCCTGGCCGCCCGGCTGCTGCACCGAGTGCGTGGCGTCGAACATCACCGGATAGCCGGTCTGGGCCATGATCGGGAGGCCACGGAAATCGCTGACCAGCGTGTTGTAACCAAAGCTGGTGCCGCGATCGCACAGGATGATGCGCTCATTGCCGGTGCTGGCGATCTTGTTGGCGACGTTCTTCATGTCCCAGGGGGCGAGAAACTGCCCCTTCTTGACATTGATCGTGCGGCCGGTGGCGCCGGCGGCCAGCAAAAGGTCGGTCTGGCGGCACAGGAAGGCCGGGATCTGGATGACATCGACCTGCCTGCCCACCGGCTCGCACTGACCGGCGTCGTGCACATCGGTGAGGACCGGGCAGCCGAATTTCTCGCGGACAGCGGCCAGGATATCGAGGCCCTCGTCCATGCCGATGCCGCGCGCGGTGCCGATCGAGGAGCGATTGGCCTTGTCGTAGCTCGACTTGTAAATGAATTTCGTGCCGGTCGGGGCGCAGGCCTCGGCGATCTTTTCGGCCATCATCAGGGCGTGGTCGAGGCTTTCGATCTGGCAGGGGCCGGCGATCAGGACGAAGGGTTCGTCGCCGCCGATTTTGATCTTTGGCTGGCTGAAATCACCGATCTCGAAAACCTTGGTTTTGACGTGCTGCGGCTGGATCGACATGGTGTACTCCTAAATCACTTGTTCGATGCGGGCGACATCGACAGGGTTGTTCAGCTCCCAGAACACACGGCCGCGGCCATCGACCTC
>NZ_DATJDZ010000010.1:0-2427 GCF_035497195.1 Asticcacaulis sp. | reverse complement strand
CCGGGGGTATCGATCAATCGTCAGCAGGGGGAGGGGCGGTTCGTCACGGTGCGTGGCTTTGGCCCTGAGTTCAACACCGTCCTGCTCAATGGACGGGTGCTGGCCACCGATAACGATGGCCGCGAGTTCAGCTTCGACGTCCTGCCATCGGAACTGATCTCCGGCGCCGACGTCTTCAAGTCGTCCCAGGCCAACTTCCAGGAAGGCGGCATCGGCTCGACCATCAATATCCGCACGGCCCGCCCGACCGATCGCGCCGGCGTCTTCATGGCCGGCAGCCTGGCCGGCAAGTATGATAGCGGTTCCGAGAACACCACCCCCAGCGCTTCGGTTTTGTTCAGCAAGAGCAATGCCGACCGCACCTTCGGTGTCCTGGGCAGTCTCGTCTACGACAAGCGCGACGCCCGCGTCTATCGCTTTTCGACCGATGGCTGGCTGGCCCACCAGGATCTCGACTTCAACAAGGATGGCATCACCGATCTGGCCGACGTGGCCGTCGATCGCGGCGCCGGTCAGTCGGTCGATACCAGTTCGCGTGAACGCATCGGCGGCACCCTGGCCGTCGACTGGAAGCCGTCCGACCGCCTGACGGTCAAGCTCGACGCGCTCTACACCCAGTACAAGGTCGATTCCCGTGTCTATGCCATGGGCTACTTCTCCGATCCGGCCGATATCATCTCGGCCACCGCCAACGCCAACGGCACCCTGATCCACTATGTGCGCAGCAATACCGGCAGCCTGGCCACCGACAACACCTATAATGCCGCCCCGCGCGATGCCAAGACCTACCAGCTGGGCGCCAACTTCGATTACAAGCTCAGCGACCGCACCACAATCACCACGGACCTGTCCTACTCCAAGGCCCGCAATGATGGCCGCGACGGCGTGCCGGTCATGGTCATCGGCTCGCGCAACACCGGCCTCAACCCCACCTGGGACCTGCGCCCGGATCTGCCGACCCCGGTCGTGAGCAATGTCTATCCGGCGACCGATACCGACCGCGCCCGCGGTCACTTCAGCATCCGCACCGGCTCCGACATCACAGACGAGGTCACCCAGCTGCGCGTCGATGGCAGCCATAAGTTCGATGGTGCGCTGAACACCCTGCGCTTCGGTCTGCTGGCATCGGACCGTACCAAGACAACCATGGCCTACCAGACCCCCGGCGCCATCCTGTGCGCCTATTGCGGCTACTACGCCACCCTGCCGGCCGGCCTGGCCCAGGTGTTTGATAGTGGCCAGAGCGTCTTCCTCGGTAATCCGGAGCTCACCACCAAGTGGCTGACCTTCGATCCGGATGCACTTGCGGCCTACTATGCCTCAGATGCTGCCATCAGCCAGATGCCCGTAGCCAACCAGGCCGCCTTCCGCGCCGCCTTCGCGGCCAACGGCAACTCCTATCGCGGTGTCCTGTCGCCGCTGGGATCAGGCTCCGTGGCAGAGAAGTCCTACGCCCTTTATCTGCAGGGGGAGTTCGCTGGCGAGATCAGTGGCATGCCCTGGGACGCCGATGCCGGCCTCCGTTGGGTCTCGACTGAGCTGGTCGCCGAAGGTTCGTCTCAACAGCTTGTGTCGATCACAACCCAGGCCGGTGACAATACTCAGCTGAACTATACGCTCTCCGATCCGGTGCCGGTGCGCGTCAAGAACACCTATAACTACGTCCTGCCGTCAGCGACCTTCCGCCTGAACTTCACCGACAAGCTGGTCGGCCGTGCGGCCATCTCACGGACCCTGACCCGTCCAACCCTGACGAACCTCGGCGTCAGCCAGTCCTATACCCTGCGCCCACCGCAATCCTTCTATAGCTCCGGTGGCAACCCGGATCTCAAGCCCTACCTGGCCTGGAATGCCGACCTGGCGATCGACTACTACTTCAATCGCAGCGCCTATGTCAGCCTGGCGGCGTTCCACAAGAAAGTGACCAACTTCGTCTCGCTGGTCACTCAGCCGCGCGAAATCCTGGGCTACACCTTCCAGGATACCCGTCCGACCAATGCACAGGAAGCCGAGATCGATGGTCTGGAGGCCGCCTTCCAGTACACCTTCGACTTCCTGCCGTCGCCATTCGATGGCCTGGGCCTGTCGGCCAACTATACCAAGGTCGACAGCTCGGTTGCCTTCGATCCGTCGTTGTCCACCCAGGTGTTCAACGTCGAGGGCCTGTCGGACTCGGCCAACCTGGTCGTCTTCTATGAAAAGGGACCGATCCAGTTGCGGGCCGCCTATAACTGGCGCGCCAAGTTCCTGAACCGCACCTTCGGCAGCGAAGGCCAGCCGGAAAACTACGATGCCTATGGCCAACTCGACATGCAGGCCAGCTACAAGGTCACCCCCCATCTGACCGCTTTCATCGAAGGGCTCAACCTGACCGATGAAAAGACCCGCTCCTATGCCGCCTATGAAGAACGCCTGCTCACGCTCGAA
>NZ_DATJDZ010000009.1:0-215991 GCF_035497195.1 Asticcacaulis sp. | reverse complement strand
AGGCTCATAACCTGAAGGTCGTCAGTTCAAATCTGGCCCCCGCAACCAGGGGAGATAATAAAACAAATCAAAGATATAGCCGCCCTTAGGGGCGGCTTTTCTATGCTCAAAATCAACCCCCACATACCGCATAGACGGGAGGGAGGACACTCCGCTCGATAAGCGCGCATAAGTGGCCGCTCGGGTTAATTATCAGGGGAAGGCGACGGTAAGTCTTCGATGGCGTCCATATGCAGCAAGTCTTTTACCGCTAACCGGACGAGGTACTGCATACACCAATGCGCTTCCTCTGCATCACGATTCAAAATAGCTTCATACACAGCCATATGCGCCGGAACCGGATCACGGCCCAGGATATTGTGCGCAATCTTGTAGCGGTTTGACAGCGCCACCGTGGCGCCGATGGAGGCATTCATAGCGCCAAGCTGCTCGTTTCCGGCTGCGGCCAGGAGTGCTGCGTGAAAGTCGATATCCGCCTGAAGGCCAACCTCGGTTAGCAAGGTTTCACGTCCCATAACCGTCAGAGCATTCGCCATCGCTTCCAAATGCGCATCGGTCCGTCTTTGTGCGGCAAGCCGCGCAGCAGCGGGTTCCAGGATGAGACGCATCTCGAAAAGGTTTTTCACCAGTGTTTCATCGGGCTTGGTCGCAAACATCCAACTCAGAACATCCGGGTCCAGCATATTCCATTTCGCGCGCTCAGTGACACATGTGCCGCGTCTGCGCCTCGGCTCAACCATCCCTTTTGCGGCAAGCGTTCTGATGGCTTCTCTCACGGCCGGCCGCGAAATCGCATATGTATTGGCCATGTCGACTTCGCTTGGCAGGATGTCGCCCGGCAGCCATTTCCGTCCAAGAATGTCGATGCCCAGTTTTTGCGCCAACTGCGTATGCAATTCGCCCAATTTACCCGACTCCAGCCCGTCGCCATTGCTGACGGCTGCCAGCCGCTTGCGGCCTGGCTTATTCATATGTGGTTCTCTCTGCATTTTGTAATTCGCACGCTATATTTGATTGGCGGATATTGAAAGACCGCATGAGACGGACAAGAAGAATGAACTCTATTATGTAAGACTATTCGGCAGGCGATCTTCAGACATAAGGAGTCTGAAAGGTTCGTTTGTCAAAATTCGTATCTTGGGATAGCTGTTACTCATATCGCGCAATACCTTTTTCCTATTCTGGACCTTATATACAAACCATTGAAAATATACATAGGTAAATGTGAGTTACCGGCCGGCGGCACGCTGTGCCGGACGCGCACCTTGTCTTGGTGTGCGGCTGTTGGGCCGGCGCGTGACTTAGGTTTCGGTCTGTCGTGGCTTGATAAAGCCAGACATAACGTGGTAGCGATAATGAAAACAAACGTAGCTTAAGGTTCGAAAGTCCCGGAAAGTAAGCGCAGATTCTTCGTCTGGCCTTCCTCTTGAGCCGGACACGAACCGTCTTTCTTGCCGGCTTCGCCAAAGGGCTATTGGAGGGCGGAATGGCAAAAAACACAGGGATGACCCGGTGGGGGATCATATGCCTGGTCATGCTCGGAACCATAATCAACTATCTCACCCGAAGCGCGCTGAGCGTTGCGGCGCCGACGATGATGGCCTCGCTGCACATGACCGAGAAAAACTACGGGGTGATTACCAGCATCTTTCAATTTGGCATCATGCTGCAACCGATCGCCGGATACATCCTTGACCTGGTGAAGTTGAAACTGGGGCTGGCCCTGTTCGCAGTGGCCTGGGGCCTGATAACCATGGCGCACGCCCTGGCGGGAAACTGGCAGAGTCTTGCGTTCCTGCGCGGCCTGCAAGGCTTCGCTGAAGGAGTCGCGCAACCGGGGGGGCTGAAGGTTGTGGCGGAATGGTTCCCGGCCAGGGAACGGGGATTCGCCAGTGGCATTTACAATATCGGCGCGTCCGTTGGCTCTATGCTGGCGCCGCCTCTGGTTGCCTGGGCTATTATTCAATACAATTGGCAAGCCGCCTTCCTCATCTCCGGCGGGCTGGCTTTGGTGTGGGCGGCGCTGTGGTATGTCTGCTATCAGTCGCCGGCCCGGCACAAGCGACTGTCCACGGCGGAACGCGACTACATCAAGGCCGGTCAGGAAAGGCATCTGGAGTCGCGCGCGTCGAGACCATCGCCCCTGCGAATATTGGCCCAGCGAAATTTCTGGGGCCTGGCGATCGCGCGCTTTCTCGCCGACCCAACCTGGGGCACGCTGGTGTTCTGGGTGCCGCTTTATCTGAGTTCGGTCCGCGGTTTCGATCTGGAGCATATCGCGCTGTTTGCCTGGCTGCCGTTTGCCGCTGCGGATATCGGCTGCCTGTTTGGTCCGGCACTGGCGCTGTGGATTCAAAACCGCGGCGTCAGTCTGATTAACTCGCGGCGGTGGGCCTTCACGGTCGGGGCGTGCATGATGATGTGCGTGCCTTTCGTTGGCTTCGTTGCAAGCCCCTATATGGCTATCGCCCTGCTATGTGTTGGCGCTTTCGCCCACCAAACCTTATCCATGAATGTAATTACGATGGCTTCCGATCTGTTTCCCCGCGGAGAGGTCGCAACCGTCGCCGGGATGGTTGGCACAGCCGCTAATCTCGGTGCTTTGCTCACATCGCTTGCCATTGGCCTTCTGGTCGCGAGGATCGGCTACGGCCCCTTTTTCATCCTGATCGGCGGGCTTGATCTGGTTGGCGCCACGTTGCTTTGGCTATTGATTAAGCCAAGGCCAGCCAGCACGGAGGCCGTTCGTGATTCATAATCCTGTGCTGAAGGGCTTCAATCCGGACCCCTCGATTGTGCGCGTCGGAGAGGACTATTACATAGCCACCTCCACGTTTGAGTGGTTCCCCGGCATTCAGATCCATCACTCCCGCGATCTCGTTCACTGGCGCCTGGTCAGCCGGCCATTGCGGCGACCGTCCCAGTTGAATTTACGGGGCGTGCCGGATGGTTGCGGGATCTGGGCGGCGTGCCTGACGTACAAGGACGGCCTTTTCCATCTGGTGTATTCTGTTGTGCTGAGGTACGGGCGAACCACCGTCAGGGGCGCCAATGAGCTTGCGTTGCGGGATTTTCACAACTGCCTCGTTACGTCCAGTTCGATTGAAGGCGAGTGGTCCGATCCCATCTTGCTCAATAGCAGTGGCTTTGATCCGTCTCTGTTTCACGATGACGACGGCAAAACGTATCTGTTAAACATGCTGTGGGATCACCGGCCCGAACGGCGGCACTTTGGAGGTATTATCCTGCAAGAGTACAGCCTGGCTGAAAAAAGGCTGATTGGGGAACGGCGTTTAATATATACCGGAACGGACCTGGGATTCACCGAGGGGCCGCATTTGCTGCGACATGACGACTGGTACTACCTGATCGTTGCGGAGGGCGGCACCGGCTGGGATCATGCGGTGACAATGGCGAGGTCCCGACGGATTTATGGACCCTATGAAACCTGTCCGACGGGGCCGATCCTGACGAGTCGCGGGCGTCCGGATTGCGCGTTGCAGAGGGCGGGGCATGGAGATCTTGTTCAGGCCAGCGACGGAAGCTGGCTGATCGCCTATCTGTGCGGCCGCCCGCTGCCTGGTCAGCGCCATTGTGTCATGGGGCGCGAGACGGCGATCCAGCCTGTGCGCTGGCGCGCGGATGGCTGGCTGGAAACGATCGATGGCGAGGGCGCGCCCGACCTGGTTGCGCAAAACCCGGAAGCTGAAGCGGAACTTGAGGCGGGGGCGGCCTGTCCGGAAATCATCAGGCAGGATTTCGATGCCGCCGACCTTCCCGGAGACTTTCAATGGCTGAGATCGCCTTGCCCGGACAGGCTGTTCAGCCTGAGCGAGCGGCCGGGTTTTCTGCGCCTCTATGGGCGCGAAAGTCTGGGAAGCCGTTTTGAACAGGCGCTTGTTGCGCGACGCCAGCAGGATTTTTGCTTCGACGCGACAACGATGCTGGATTATGAGCCTCGCAATTTCCAGCAATCGGCCGGTCTTGTCGTCTACTACAACGCCAGCAAGTACCATTATTGCTATGTCACATATGATGTCGCGGCCGGGCGGCATCTGCGCCTTATGTCCAGTTCGCCGGACCCGGAGGGCGGCAGCGTCGCGCCGAGCCTCCATCCCCTGACTGAAGGGCCGGTCGAAATCAGGGCCAGCGTCGAATTTGACCGCCTGCGATTCGGATTTCGCCAGGGCGCTGATGAGGGCTGGACATGGTTCGACTCGACAATGGACATGTCTCACTTGTCGGACGAGGCGGGGCCGCAAGACCTGCCGAATTTCACCGGTACATTTGTCGGTATGGCCTGCCAGGACATGTCCGGGGAGGGGCTGGCTGCCGATTTTGACTGGTTTTGTTATCACGGTGAAACCGTCTGACCTGGCGTCGCGCTTCGTAAGACGAGCGAATAATTCGCCAAATTTGAAAAGCAGCGCCGGCAGGAAGTTGTGGCGAGCTGGGATTGTCAGATTTGAAAGCCTAAATTATGTCTTACCTATAATTGACGGTATGTCAGTCAAGTTGGCGTGATGGTATGCGACGATTGGGGAGGTCTTATGGTTTTGGTGGCGATGAGAGGCTTTTGTAACTGGCTGATTTTTAATAATTAATTGCACATTTTCTTGCCGGCCACGCTCTTCCTGATCGCGTTTCGGTGTGATCACATTTTTCATGTGGTAAATGCGCAACAGCAAGTTATTTTTAATATGTCTGTCCTATTGCGTGTTGCGCTTCAATTATACCCTCGTTATGGTCAGGCATAATGTTCGGCAGATTATCGATAATCGGGCGCAGGCTGGCCTACAGAGCCAGTCGACCGCCCACCTGCCGTTAATAAAAATTGCCACAAGGCAAGGGGAAGGAAGCCGCTATGAAAATAAGAAATGTCACCCAAAAACCCGTTCATGAAATGCCGGAGAGGTCTGCGCATTACCTGAAACGTTCGCTGCGATTTGCGTCAGGTTCGGTGCTGGCCTTGGCGCTCGCAACGGGCTGCGCCTATGCCCAGGAGGCTGATCAGACGACATCGGCGAAACCGGATGCGGACGTTGGCACCGTGGTCGTTGTGACGGCCTCGCGTATCGTATCGCGCGGTTTCAAGGCGCCAACGCCAACAACGTCGATCAGTGCGACCGACATCGCTAATCAGGCACAGCCCAACATTTTCACCACGATCGTGCAATTGCCGTCCTTGCAGGGATCAAGCGGTACGGCGACCAATACGTTCAGCACGTCCAGCGGCCAGCAGGGCCTGAGCTCGTTCGCCCTGCGTGGTCTTGGGGTCAGCCGCACGCTCACCTTGCTTGACGGTCAGCGCGTTGTGCCCGCCAATATTGGCACCGGCGCGCCGGATATCAGCCTTTTCCCGCAATTGCTGGTAAAGCGTGTTGATGTCGTGAATGGCGGCGCCTCCGCTTCCTGGGGTTCGGATGCCGTCGGCGGCGTCGTCAACTTCATTACGGACAAGAAATTCGAGGGCTTCAAGGGCAATTTTGAAGTCGGTGAGACGACCTATGGCGATGACAAGCAGGGCCTGTTCCAGGTCGCTTTTGGCAAGTCGTTCCTGAGTGGCAAACTGCATACCGAATTTGCCCTGGAATACCATACCGAGGATGGGGTTCCGGCCGGTGATTTCGGTGAGCGGGCGGCGAACGGCCGGGATTGGTACCGCAGTTCGACCCTGGTCAATACCGGCATTACCAACAATGGGTCGCCGCAGTTTGTGAATGTCGATCACGCGCAATCGATCACCTATTCCAAGTATGGGCTGATCACTTCGGGGCCGCTCCAGGGCATTGCCTTTGATCAGAGCGGCAATCCATATAATTTCGTATATGGCTCGAATGGCGTGCCGCAAAAGGACGCCGCCGGCACGGTTGCCGGGTGCTATGTCGGCTTTTGCGTCGGCGGCGATACGTCTGCTAACGTTGGCGTCGGCGCCACCCTGCAGTCCGGCATCATTCGTTCAAATTTCTACAATCGCACGTCGTTTGATCTGAATGCGGACAATGAAATCTATTTTACCGTCAACCTGGCCAAGGTGGACACGCATAACCAGCCGAACCCAGGCTTTACAGAGCCGGGCCTGACGATACAGTGTTCCAATCCCTATGTGCCGGCGTCCATTTCCGCGCAGTGCGGGCCGAACGGCATTACCAGTTTCAAGCTGGGAACGGTTACCCCGTTCCTGCCGAGCATCAGGGTTAATACCGAGCGTAAACAGGAGCGGTTTGTCGTTGGAGCGGATGGTAAGTTCGACGCCTTCGGGACAAGCTGGAACTATGACGCCTATTACCAGCATGGCAAGGAAACGTCGGATATCAATGTCCACAACCTGCTGCTGAAAGCCCGCTTTACGGCGGCGGTAGACGCGATTACCCTGAATGGCGCCATCGTCTGCGCCGATCCGGTTGCGCGCGCCAATGGCTGCCAGCCCATCAATGTCATCGGCAATCAAACGCCCAGCGCCTCGGCGATTGCATACCTTCAACCGGCTGCCGGCGCCTTCCAGAATACGATCCAAACCCAGGATGTCGCTGCTGTGAGCGTGTCGGGGGAGCCGTTCTCGCTGTGGGCCGGTCCCGTCTCGATAGCGTTTGGCGCAGAAGGGCGTCGTGAATGGTATCGCGCCGTGGCCGATCCCTATGGCAACGGCACGAGCAGCCCCTATAATGATGATTATCCGGCTGACCCGTTGCTGAGCACCAGTGGAGGCAACTTCTATGCCGGTAACTATCGCAACGGCACTGGCAGCTATAATGTCGTCGAAGCCTTCCTCGAATTCAATGTGCCGTTGCTCAACTCGGATGCGGTTGGCCAGCTCAACCTGAACGCGGCGGGACGCGCGGAAAAATATAGCACCGCCGGAAACGTTCAGGCGTGGAAGGTCGGGTTTACGTGGGATACGCCCTTTAGCGGCCTGAGATTCCGTACCGTCAGATCGCAGGATGTCAGGGCCCCGAACCTGAATGATCTGTTTGGTCCGACAACCTCGACAAATCTGCCGAACTTCACCAACCCGTTCACCAATACAACCCTGACCATTTCGCAGAACTCTGGCTCAAACCCGGCCCTCAAGCCGGAAATTGCGCAAAACTTTAACTTCGGGGTAGTTCTGGCGAATCCCACCTGGGCGCCCAGATTTAACGCTTCGATCGATTACTACGATATCAAGCTGACGGACGCGATCGGGGCCGGACCGAACGCGACCCAGTTGGTGCAATACTGCTTCGACGGGTCAGTGCCGGCTGCCTGTAACACGTTTGATCTGACCGGCGCTAACCCTTACGTGAATGTGGGCAGCATAAACGCCGCCTCCATCCGGACAAGCGGCGTTGATTATGAAGTCAGCTATCAGGTGCCGCAACCCCTGGGTTTGCAGGGTAATCTGGTCTTGCGGGCGCTGGCGACCAATGTGCGTGATTTCACGACCATTCCAGGCTTGCCGGGCACCGTCGCCACGCAATCCGCCGGACAAAATTCGGGCGCAACGCCCGATTGGAAAGCGCTGTTTGTTCAGAGCTACTCGACAGACACCTATAGCCTTACGCTACAGGAACGCTGGTTTAGCGACGGTGTGATCGGGACGCAGTACGTGGTTTGCAGCACGGGTTGCCCGGTCTCGACATCGAACAACCCCACCATCGATAACAACAGTATGCCGGGGGCGACCTATGTCGATCTGGCCGGCTCCTACAACATCGGCAAGGGCGTCGTGGCCTACTTCAAGATCGATAATATGTTCGATGTCGCGCCAACCCCGCTGCCTCAGACGAACACCGGGCTTGATATCAATCCGGCGCTCTATGACACGATTGGCCGGTTCTATCACGCCGGCCTGCGGTTCACCTTCTAAGGAAAGTAAGGATATCCGTCGCGTATGCGCGGCGGGTATCCGTTTTCTTGACGCTGTTTTTGCCGCCAGCCAACACTCCCACTTGCGGCTGGCGGCAACCAACTGGCCCTTTGCGCGTGCAAGCGTACACGCATCGTCACTGAGCCGCATGTTTCCGGCCGGATGTCTCCCGTTTTCGTCCGGAAACATGACTTTTTTGTAATTTGAATATGCTTATCGAGGCAAGGCTTTGACACTTTCGGCACCAGCGATTGTTATCATGGGCATTAGCGGTTGTGGCAAATCCACCTTGGGCCGTCGGCTTTCAGAGGCGACCGGCTACGGATTTATCGAAGGCGATGACCTTCATCTGCCGGAACACGTCGCCCGGATGGCGGCGGGCACGGCCTTGACGGACGAGGATCGCTGGCCCTGGCTCGAACGGATCGCCAGCGCGCTGAAGACGGCGCGTGACGGGCAGGGCGTGGCGGGGCGGATTGTCTCCTGTTCGGCCTTGCGGCGCCGTTACCGCGATCTGCTGAGGTCGCGCGTGGGAGACCAATTGTTGTTCGTCTTCCCGAAAGTCCCGGTCGATGTCCTTCGCTCCCGGCTTCGCAACCGCCCGAACCACTACATGCCCGCCAGCCTGCTCGATAGCCAGATGGCGACACTGGAAGCGCCCATGCCTGACGAACCGGTGCTGACCATCGATGGAGAAGCGGATGCGGATCAATCGATCGCGCTGATCCTGGGCTTTCTTGCCTTACGTAACGACGTCAACGCTCGTGCGACGCCTCGTTAAAGCGTCGGAATAACGCGCCGGCGCATTTCCCCTGACAATATCCGCCTTGAATGGAGACCCTATCCAGATGATGTACAAATCCTTGATGATGACCGCAGGGCTAATGGCCTTGACGTTCGCTGCGGGGCCTGTGTCGGCCATGGCGGGCCGGGGGTCGGTTTTCCTGACCGCGCCTAACGACCGTCTGGCCATAACGGTCAAAGGCGTAGGCGATGGCAAGGCGGATGATACGGCTGCCATCCAGGCGGCTTTGGACACTGCGGGGAAATCGGGCGCCGGCGGCATTGTCTGGCTGCCGTCCGGGCGGTATCGCATCAGCCGCAGCCTGCTCATCCCCGCGGCTGTGCGTTTGTTTGGCGTCGGCCCTACGCGGCCTGTACTGATGCTGGCTGACAAGTCGCCGGGCTTCGATAAGGGCGTGGTGACCATGGTCATTTTCACCGGCGCCGATCAATACGCCACGGGGCCGGTCCCTGTGCCGGTGCCTTCAGCCTTGCCCTCGGCGCCCCCCGTGCGGGACGCCAATTCGGGAACCTTTTATTCGGCCCTGTCCAACGTCGATTTTGAAATGGGCAAGGGCAATCCCGCGGCGGCCGGTGTCCGTATGCGCATCGCCCAACATGCGTTCCTGAGCCATATCGACTTTCACCTCGAGTCGGGGTTCGCCGGGATTTACCAGGCCGGCAACGAGGCGGAAGATCTGCATTTCTATGGCGGCCGGTATGGCATCGTCACCGAAAAGACCTCGCCCGCCTGGCAATTCACGCTGATCGATTCGAGCTTTGAAGGGCAGCGCGAAGCCGCCATACGCGAGCACGAGGTCGATCTGACCCTGATCAACATCACGATCAGCGATACGCCGATAGGCATCGATATCGACCGCGGCTACAGCGATAGCCTGTGGGGCAAGGATGTGCGTTTTGAGCGCATTTCAAAGGCGGCCGTGGTCATCAGCAATGAGAACAGCCCCTTCACCCAGATTGGCTTCGATAATGCGCTGGCGACCAAGGTGCCTGTTTTCGCGCGCTTTCGCGACACCGGAAAGACCGTCAAGGGACCTGGGGCGAATTATCGCGTCACTGCCTTCAATTATGGTCTGAAAATTGACGATTTGGGCCAGGTCGGCCATTTCGACACCAACTTCCAAGCCGAAGCGCTAACCGGTTTGCCGCAGCAGCGGGCGTCAGTCCTGCCGGCGTTGCCGCCCGTTGATCAATGGGTCGATGTGCGTAGCCTTGGTGTCGTCGGCGATGGTCAGACCGACGATACGGCGGCCCTGCAAAAGGCGATCGACGGCCACAAGGTTATCTATCTGCCAACGGGGCATTATCTCGTCAGCGATACGCTTCATCTGCGCAGCGATACGGTCCTGATCGGGCTGCACCCCAGTGTGACCCAGATCACCCTGGCCGAAAGCACTCCGGCTTTTCAGGGTGTCGGCAACGCCAAGGCCCTGGTCGAGAGCGCCAGGGGGGGCAACGCTATCGTCTTCGGTATTGGCCTGTTCACCGGCGGCATCAATCCGCGCGCCACAGCGCTGCTGTGGAAGGCCGGAGAAGGCTCGTTGGTCGAGGATGTGCGCATTCACGGCGGGCACGGCACCCTTTTACCAGACGGCAAGCGGGTCGATTTTTCCGATCCGAAGTTCCGCATGGATGGCCAGCATCCCGGCATCTGGGTGACCGATGGCGGCGGCGGCACCTTCGTCGCCAACTGGACGCCCAATACCATGTCGGATTCGGGCTTTTACGTCAGCAACACCAAGACGCCCGGCCATGTCTACGAGTTGTCGGCCGAGCACCACAATCGCCACGAGATCGTGCTGAATGGCGTGGAAAACTGGGAGTTCCTGGCGCCCCAGACCGAGCAGGAGGTCATCGACGGCCTGGAATCGATGTCGCTGGAAGTGCGGAACTCAAAGAACATCCTGTTTGCCAACTATCACGCCTATCGTGTGACGCGCAGCCTGAAGCCGGCCCCGACAGCGGTCAAGCTGTTCAATTCCGAAAATATCCGCTTCCGCAATATGTCGACCAATGCCGAGAGCGGCTATGCGACCTGTGATTCCAACGGGTGCGGCACCTATCTCCGCGCCAGCAAGTTTCCGTTTGAAAACGCCATCACCGACATGACGCACAAGCTTGAGGTCCGCGAGCGTCAATTCGCGGTGCTTGATGTGTCAGGCACGCCGCAAGTGCCGCCGCCGGCGCCCGTGCCGGCCGGACTGGAGTCGGCGAAAATCGCGAAGCTGGAGGACGGCTTCTATTCGATCGCCGGAGGGACGGTCGATGACAAGGGCAACCTCTATTTTGTCGACCACCATTTCCAACGCATCTATCGCTGGTCGCAAGGGAGCGGGCTTGAAGTCATCAGCGATGCGCCGCTCGATGCCGTCAATCTCGCCGCCGATCGTTCGGGACATCTTATGGTGCTGTCGTCCGACGGTCCGGACGCCACCGTCTATAGCCTCGACCCGTGGGCACATACGCCGGAGATCACGCGCATTGCAGCCACACCAGCGGCGGCGCACCCGGGCGCTGTCACCGCCTTGCCCGGAAACCTGTGGAACAATGGCGAATTCCGCGATCAGCTTAATCCGCAGACCTACGAATTCACCACGCTCGCCGAGATGTTCAAACGCGACATGGCCATTCCGAAGGCGCTTGAATACGTCTCTCCGGATGGCAGCCTGGTTCTGCCCGCCTTCCGGGTCTACAAGCAGGGGCCGACCAATTTCCAGGGCTGGCGGTTCTCTGACACGCTCGATACCTATGGCTTCGTCACCGCCAAACCGGGTGATCAGGTAACGCTGAGCAATGGGTCGGAGGCGCGTATCTATCGCGGACGAGTCGGCGAAGGCGGCAGTGTGACAGATCTGAAGCCCCTCACCGACCGGGGCGGCGAAAGCGTCGCCGTTGACGCGAAGGGCCGGCTGTTTGTCGCCAATGGCCAGATCTTTGTTTATGACGCCGATGGCAAGGCGCTTGGCCGGATCGATACGCCGGAGCGGCCGCTTCAGTTGATTTTCGGTGGCGCTGACCACCAAACCTTGTTTATCCTGACACATCACAGCCTATATAGCCTGAACGTGCAAGGATTCTGATCATGACATTCGACGTGGCTCCGCAGACGGGCGTCCTGATTATTGTTCTGGCCGCCGTTCTGTCCCTGATCGTCATGATTGCCTGGGGGAAGGTTCAGCCTTTGCTGGCCTTCATCCTGGCGTCAATATTCGCCGCCTTGCTGCTGCGTATGCCGCTCGACCAGATCACGCACTCGATCGAAAAAGGCATAGGCGACATGATCGGGTCGCTGGCGGTTCTGCTGGCGTTGGGCGCTATTTTCGGCAAGATCGTCGCCGATAGCGGGGCGGCCAAAAAGATTTCAGGCGTGTTGATTGGGGCATTCGGCGACAAGCGCATTGCGCTGGCGCTCTGCCTGACCGGCTTCATCGTCGGCATTCCCCTCTTTTATAATGTCGGTTTTGTCCTGCTGGTGCCGCTGATTTTTTCCGTGTGGCGCCAGTCGGGCAGGCCGATCGTTTACCTGGCTGTCCCCGTAATGGCCGGGTTGTCGATTGCGCATGGCTTCCTGCCCCCGCATCCCTCACCGGCGGCGATCGTGCCGATGTTCGGCGCCAATATGGGCCTGACCCTGATTTATGGTTTGATCGTCGGTATCCCCACCGCGCTCATCGCAGGGCCGTTGTTTGCCATGAGCGTCAAACACATCAAGGCCGATCCGCCGAGACTGTTTGCCGCCGAAGAGATCCAGGACGAGCGGTTGCCGTCGGCAGCGAATGCCTTTCTGACCGCTTTGTTGCCGGTTTTCCTGCTGGCAGGCATGACCTTGCTCGGTTACTGGCACGGATTCGATGCAAACGCCAAGGTCTTGATCGCCTTTCTTGGTAATCCGATGATTGTCATGCTTGTGTCGGTGATTGTGGCGTTAGTGACGCTGGGCGTCGGGCGCGGGATGAGACTCGGCGACCTGATGAGCGGCTCCGGTCTGGCCCTGCGCGAGATCGCCCCTATTCTGTTGATCATCGCGGGGGCTGGCGCCCTGAAACAGATTTTCGTCGATGGCGGCGTCAACGATCAGCTTGGGGTGTTGCTTAAAGACCTGCCGGTGCCGCCGCTCATCCTTGGCTGGCTGATCGCGGGTATCATTCGCGTCGCCCTGGGGTCAGCGACAGTGGCCGGATTGACGGCGGCCGGACTCGTCACGCCGTTGGTCAAGGTGAGCGGCGTTGACCCGAACCTGATGGTTCTGGCGGTAGGCGCCGGCAGCCTGATGTTCAGTCATGTCAACGATTCAGGGTTCTGGATGTTCAAGGAGTATTTCGGGCTATCGGTGAAAGACACCCTCCGATCCTGGACGCTGATGGAAGGACTGGTGGGCATATTTGGATTGATATTCACGCTGATTCTCAGCCAGTGCCTGAGTTAAGGCGTCCGGCGTCAGCGACTATGGGCCAGGGGCTGATCGCCTGTCGCCACATCCAGGCCGGCTAATGCACGCCGCTTTCATAGTCCATCTCGCGTAAATCAGCGATCAGTCCGGCCCCTTCGGGGCGCCAGTCCAGTCGTTGGCGCGTCCATTCGCTCGAAGCGGGCATGTTCAGACCAACGAACATGCCGAGCCAGCCGAAGTGTTCCGCCGCTTTTTCCTGGGGCAGGGAAGTCACGGGAACGCCAAGTCCGCTGCCGATGGCAGTGGCTATGTCGCGCGCCGATACGCCTTCTTCAGCAACGGCATGGAAACGCTCGCCAGCCAGGCCCTTTTCAACCGCCAGAAGATAAAGCCGCGCCACATCGGAGACATGGGCGGCGGCCCATCTGTTCAGGCCATCGCCGACATAGGCCGATATGCCTTTCTGGCGCGCGATGTCTATCAGCGGCGAAATCAGACCTTGCCTGTGCGCATCATGCACTTGTGGAAGGCGCATGACGACCACCTTCACCCCGGCGGCGGACATCTCGGCGCCCGCCAGTTCGGATGCCACGCGTGGGTTGGGATTATGAGCATTAAACACGTCTTCGGTCGCCAGTTGTCCGGCGGCGGCGCCCATCCCGGTGCCTGACGTGATGACGAGCGGCCTGTCCGAACCCGCCAGAGCGTTACCCAGCAAGCGGATCACCCGCTGGTCCTTTTCGCAGTTCGCCACGAAATTGGTGAAGTTGTGATCGAAGGCGGTATGGATGATGGCATCGGCCTGCTCCGCGCCGGCCCGCAGGCTTTCAGGTTCGTCTATTGTGCCGTGATAGGGTTCTGCACCCGCCTTGACCAGCGCCTGCGCACCGGCATCCGAGCGTGTCAGGCCAAGCACCTGATGCCCGGCGCTGAGCAGTTCGGGGACAATGTGCGAACCGATAAAGCCCGTGGCGCCGGTAAGGAATATACGCATGAAACAATCTCCTGATTGGACTTGCGACCCGTATCTGCCTATATTTCATACCCGTAAAGTAGTGACATTATCATGGTATAATCAATAATATGATCGGCGAACGCGCGACAACCGGCACCCTTCTGGGAACCTATCTGAAGGATCGTCGGGCCAGGCTCGACCCCATCGCGCTCGGCTTTGCGCCACAGCGCCGGCGTACCCCCGGCCTGCGCCGAGAAGAGGTGGCGCATCGCGCCAATATCAGTCCGACCTGGTACACATGGCTGGAGCAGGGACGCGGCGGCGCGCCGTCGGCTGACGTCCTTAATCGCATCGCGCAGGCTCTGATGCTGACCGATGTCGAACGCGAACACCTCTTCCTGCTGGGGCTTGGCCGGCCACCAGAAGTTCAATACCGCAAGGATCATGGGGTCACGCCCCGTTTGCAGCGCGTGCTCGATGCCTTGAACCCCAGCCCGGCGCTCATCAAGACCGCGCTATGGGATGTGGTGGCCTGGAACCAATCGGCCACGGTGGTCCTTCACGACTACGCATCGCTTCCGCCGGCGCAGCGCAACACGCTGCGTCAGATCTTTTTAAATCAGCATACCCGCGAGGTGCAGCACAATTGGGAAAGCGTCGCGCGCTCCGTCGTGGCTACGTTTCGCGCTGACGCAGCGCGGGCCGGCGCGATGGCGGAGGTCAGCGCGCTGGTCGACGAACTCTGCCTGCTGAGTCCGGAGTTCAAGGCTATGTGGCGTGACAACGACGTGCGCGGCCATGCCGAGGTCGTTAAGCATCTGCAACATCCCGTCCTCGGCCCGATCGCCATTGAAATATCTACTTTTGCCGTCGATGGGCGGCCGGATCTCAGTATGCTGGTATTTAATCCCGTGACCGTCTCGGACGCGGAAAAGGTCAGCGCATTGATTGCAGCAACATCGGCGCCGGCCGAGCCGGTCGCTGAGCGCGCCGGGCATGGGTGCGAAAATGAACTGCATGACTGCGTAGAGGGGCGGTCATGATGCCGATGCCAACAGCATCGAGAACAATGGCGGCAAGCCCCTTTGTTGGTGGCGCTGCCGCCTCTAGTGCCGGGCGATCCGGCGCTGCTCAGTTATCGTTCTGGTCAACCGTACCGGAGCCGGAAATCGTGGTGTCGATCTTGGCCGGCTTGGTGGCCAGGTCGACATTGCCGGAACCGGAGATATCGATCTTCGCCTGGCCGCTGGCATGGATGGTGGCATCGCCGGAGCCATTGACGCTGACATCAGCGTCCTTGGTTTCAAGTGCGGCCAGATCGGCGCTGCCGCTGCCCGACACATTGAGCTTCAGCGCTTGCGTGCGGCCGACGGCATGGACCGAACCGGAGCCGGCGATGCTGATATCGATCGACGGCTGGTCATAACCGCGCAGGTCGAGATCGCCGCTGCCGGTCATCTCGAAGCGTTTCACATTCGGCGCGGTGACGGTAATGCGGGCGCCTTCGTGGCTCGATTGCGCATCGAAGCCATCCTTGCCCCAGGTGAGGTTGATGCTCTCCTTGTGATCCGGACCATCGGTAATCGACAGGCGGCCATTATCGAGCGTGATGCGGTTGACCAGCGATTGTGGCCCGGAGACGGTCACCGAAGCGGCCGGTCCCTGTGTGTAGACGACATCGGCGGGCAGATCGACGGCCAGCAGATCGCCGCCGGTCCAGGCGATGGTTTTGCTCGTGCTCGGTTCGGGTTTGCCAGCCTCGCCCTTGCCGATGCGAAGGTGATCGCCATCCTTGATCAGGCCGATATTCCAGCCCTTGGTGCCGATCTCGTTAGAGACGAGGGCGGCGGCCCCGGCGAGGCAGACCAGCGCCAGGAGGAAGGCGCCGCCGGAGAAGAGAAACAGTTTGCGGATCATGGTCTTATCCTTACGATTCAAGAGCGGGCTTGAGCACGCGGTAGTGCAGGCGGGCATACCAGACAAGGCCATTGACCAGCCAGATGGTCAGGGCCAGGGTGACGGCGCCGATGGTGGCGGCCAGCGCCATGATGCCGAAGCCGCCAAGCAGGGCGGCAATAATACCGCCCGGCAGGCCCATGAAGGGACCGGCGGCGAATAGCACGCCGCCGCCGATGAAGGCGCCGATGGCCGCGGCGAAGATGCCGATAAGAGTGCCGACCACACCGCCGGCCAGTGGCAGCAGGATCAGGATATCGATGGCGCCCAGTCCCAGTATGCCAATGATAGCGGAACTGGCGTTGGAGGGCGTCTTGGCCTCATCCCAACTCTTGACGCCGGCTTCGGCGCGGAGTTCGCGGGCGAGGCGATCGGGATCGCCGAGGGCTTCGGCCACTTCGGATTCGGCGCGGCCTTCGGCGGCGGCATCCTTGAAGTGAGCCTCATAGTCGGCCATGATGTCCTTTAGGGCGGCGGGCGGCAAGCCCTTCAGGCCCTTGCACAGCCGGTCCAGAAATTCGATACGGGTCATGATCTCAGGCCTCTTCTAAGGGTTCGGGGGTGGCAGCCAAAGGAGCAGGCAGCGGCTCAAGCAGGGCGTCGACCGCGATGGCGAAACCACGCCATTCGTCGCGTTGCGCCTCCAGGGCGGCGCGTCCGGCGTCGGTCAATTTGTAATATTTGCGCGACGGGCCGGAAGAGGATTCCACCAGGTAGGTGGCGACCAGTCCATCGGTCTGCATCCGCCGCATCAGCGGGTAGATCGTGCCCTCGCCCATGCCGATGGCCTCGGAGAGATGGCTGGCGATCTCATAGGCGTAGCTCTCATTGCGCGCCAGCACCGCCAGCACACACAGGCCAAGCACGCCTTTTTTCAGTTGAATATCAATGGTTTCCGGCATCCGAATATCCTCGATGTGCGGGTGTGTCGCAGCCGGGGAGGTGGCCGCTTGCTCATTGAATATGGCAAGCTACCTGTTGATGCAAGGTATATATCATTAAATAGTAGTAAGGTTCCGAGAGGCCTTATTACGCAGGGATTTCACAATAATCAGACGCGACTATGGGCGGCAGGCGCGTGAGATCGGGTAGACAGAATACGGCGGCGATTGATCATATCGCATGGATGCGCCAGATCCATAAACGCGCCAAAGCGGTCAGGCGAAAGCCAGATTGTGCGCGAAGAAGGGTAGCAGATCTGTCATGACGCGGCCGTCCATTCCCCAGTGGCGCTCACCCCAAACGCCGCGATACTCTTCCGCCTCATAGGCGATGCCATATTCATCAAGCTGGTGAGCAAAGGCCTGGTTGGAGTAGACATGGTCAAAATTGCTGTCATTACGGCCCCAATCGAATTTGAAGCCGCGCAGGCGTTTCAGGTTTTCCGCATAGCGGGGGATCATCCGTTCCAGAAAAAAGCTGTCCTGCAGCCGGGTCGTCAGGCCGCTGTCCATGACCAACTGGCCGTTCACGCGACGGGCTGGCAGGTCAATATAAAGCGGCGCCTTATCCGGATTGGGCAGGTGCGCCTGATAGATGGCGGTGAATATCTGCGAGAAGATATCGGCCTTCACGTCACCCAGTTTGGTGGCCTTTGATAAAATCTCCCAGTTGGGGCGCCCCTGCATGATCTGGATGCCAAAGCCGGTGCCGACCGGATGGAGTGCGTAAACCGAGCCGAAGATATCGGGGTGCTTCATGCCGAAACGGATGGCGCCGTGGCCGCCCATGCGATCGCCCGTCACTCCGCGCGCGGTGGATGCGGTCAGGGTGCGGTATGACTTATCTATAAAAGGCACCAGTTCTGAGACCATATAGTCTTCCCAATTACCGGTGACCGGCGAATTGACATAAAGCGAAGACCCCAGCGGCGTACTGAAATCGGCGGATACCAGAATGAAGGGATCGATTACACCGCCATCTACCGCGGCGTCTAAAACGCTTTGGGCGGCATAATCGGCGAACAGGTTTCTGTCGGTGTCAAACAGGTTTGGCAGAAAGTAGATCACCGGGTAGTGCCGGGCATCGGCATCATAGCCGGCGGGCAGGTAAACGCTGATGCGGCGTTCAGGCCCTAACCCGATTTTGTTATGGGCGAAGTGTTTCGATTGGATTGTGCGTTCTTCAATCCGGCTGGCTGACCTTGCCCGGACTGGTGCGGCCCAGACTGGCGTTGCGAGTGCGGCCAGACCGCCCGCGAGAAAGCTGAAACGTGTAATGCCAGCCATGATCATTCTCCATTTGGGAGGCAGGATTAGGGTCAATATGGGCGAATTAATGACGGCGTTATTTTAAGGCTTGTAGAAGACAAAACCGGCGCCGCAGGCGATCAGGGTAAAGCCGACCGCTGTTTGCCATTTCAGCGGTTCGCCAAGGTAAAGCGCGGAAAAGATGACGAAAACCACCAGGGTAATGACTTCCTGGATGGTCTTCAATTGCGCCGCCGAAAAGGTGCCGTAACCGATACGGTTGGCCGGCACCTGAAAGCAGTATTCAAAGAAGGCGATGCCCCAACTGACCAGAATGACCACCCACAGCTTTTCCATCTTGAACTTGAGGTGGCCATACCAGGCCAGGGTCATGAACAGGTTGGAGCAAACCAGCAAACCAACGGTGGCGAAGGCGGGAGAGATTTTGAGCACGGCGAACTCCGGAAGGGACGCCTTTCTTCCCGCCCGCAGCCGTTCAAGTCAAGCCGGTTTAAGCGACATTAAAGCGCTGGGCGTCCCGCAGGGCATTATCGGCCATAGCGCGCAGGCCGGGATGTTCCGGCTTCATCGCCGACAGGTCTGCGAAGGCCTGGTGGGCCTTGCGGTACAACGGGCCGGCCTGATCAAAAGCGCCTTGCATTTCGCGCGCCTGCGCCAGACGGGCGACCGTAATCGCCAAGGTCGAGCGGACGCCGACATCATCGGGACGCAAATAGGTTTCGCTTTCGTGCAGGCGGCTCAGTTCCTCGAAGGCGTCGCCGGCGGCCTTGGCGTCACCTGCCTTGAGCTTGAGATCGGCATAGGGGGCCAATAGTTCGGCGCGGGTGGCCGGATCGCTGATGACGCCGAGCGCACGGGCGATAACGGCGGGCTGCCGGGCGGTGTCACCGGCCATCTGGTAGCGGCGGGCGAGGTAAAGGTGGATATTGGCGTCGTTCGGATCGAGTTCCGACACATGTTCATAAGCGGCCATAGCCTTGCTGTCGTCGCGACCCATATGCAGGGCGCCGGAGATGCGCCACAGTTCGGCGGCGGCGGCATGATTGCCAGCCACGGCCAGGGCGTCCGCCTGCGAGGCCAGGGCGGCGGCGGCGGCGGACAGATCGCCCGAAGCGATCAATTGAAAGGCTCTTTGGCTGTCCGGTGACTTGTCATAATACAGATGGGCTATCCGCACGCTCAATTCATCGGCGGCGATGGCACGGGTCGAATCCGGCCAGACCGAGAGGGCGGTGCGGGCCGCCTGACGGATTTCGGCTTCATCGTCGATGGGGGCGGGCACGACATCGGGCACGATTTCAGCGACAGTCTCCACTACCGGCTGGACCACAAGCTCTGTCTGTGGTTCGCTTTGCGGCGCGAAACGCATGGCCGAACTGATAACGGCATTGATGTCGCCCGGTGGTGCATGGGTAATGACTTCCGGCGTCTCGGCCAGAAGGGCGGCGGCCACTGGATCGTGCTCGGCTTCCGTCACGGCGATCTCCGGCCGGATAGGCACAATCTCGGCCGTGTGAATATGCAGGCCGTGCGTCTCAGCCAGGGCGGCGGTAGCATCGAAAGCAGGCACTTCGGTGGCGGTCTCGATCGGCGCTTCCGGTGTGCGCGTCATAAAGCTATCGGAGGCATTATCGGAGAAAGCGCCGTGATCGCTGAAAATGGCTGGTTCCAGCGACTGGGCTTCCAGGTGCGCAGGCTCAGCAACGGTTTCCAATTGGCCTCCGGAAATGCCCATGACGGCGGCGTGCTGCGTATTGAAACGCAAATCGCCACGGCTTTCGCTGGCGCGCGTCGCGGTCTGGAGGTCGACAGCGGGCGCGGCTGCCAGTTCGATTCCGGCCGATGTGGTAGCCTTGGTTGTCTTGTGAGGTTTCGCACCGGTGAGCAGGTTAATAACCAGGCCGATGACGCCGATCAGAAGCACAAAGAAACCGACGGCCAAGGCACCGGCCCAGGTGGCGGTGCCGCGCGCCCAGATGATCCAGTCTTCCGGGAAAGGGGTGCGAACCGGCGCCTGGCCTTTGTACAGCGCGAAACCCGCCAGGGCGACCGCCAGGGCGATAAGCACGAGAAAGCCCACCGGATTGGTCCGGCGCGTGTCTCTTACGGTATCCAGAGTTGGATTCGAATTGCTCATACGGCCCCCGCAACGCTAATCTTCATAAAACATTAACCCCAGCTTTGGCTTTATGGCAACGGTAACTTCCAAAACCTGTGCCAAAAGGCGAATTAAGCTATCCTTCGCGGCAGTCTTGCAACTTTCCGGCCAAACCGGAGCGCAAGGCTTGCGCGAGTCAGGAAGTGCGGATACAAGCGAACATATGAAGAACGTTGTGCGCATATTGGGGCTTGATCCGGGGCTGAGGCGGCTCGGATGGGGGCTGATCGACGTCGAAGGGGCGCGCCTGAGTTGGGTGGCGCACGGCGTTATCGAGCCGCCGGTTGATCTCGACCTGTCGGTGCGGTTGCTGCATCTGTTCGATCACCTGACCGCCGTTATCGCCGAATGGACGCCAGACGAGGCGGCCATCGAGGAAACCTTCGTCAATATGAATCCGTCCTCGACCCTGAAACTGGGCCATGCCCGCGCGGCGGCGATGCTGGCGCCGGCCAGGGCGGGGTTGCTGGTGGCGGAATATGCCGCGCTTGATATCAAGAAATCGGTGGTAGGCGCCGGCCGGGCCGACAAGGACCAGATCCTCTTTATGGTCAAGCGCCTGCTGCCCAAGGCCGATGCGACCATGAAGGCCGATGCGGCGGATGCCCTGGCCTGCGCCATTACCCACGCGCACAAGCGCAAGATGAACAGTTTGAAGAGGTTACTCGCTTGATCGGACGGCTGCGCGGTTTGCTTCTGGAAACCACCGACGAGGAGGTGCTGATCGAATGCGCCGGCGTCGGCTATGTCGTGCGCTGTGGCGTGCGGACGATCGCGGCCCTGCCGGAATTGGGCGCCGAAGTGATCATGCACATCGAAAGCCAGACGCGAGAGGACGGTACGCGGCTCTATGGCTTCCTCAGCAAGGATGAGCGCAAGGCCTATACGGTTTTGCAGGGGGTGCAGGGGGTAGGCCCCAAAGCGGCGCTGGCCGTGCTCGATATCCTGACGCCACAGCAGCTGGCGCAGGCCGTGGCACACGAGGACAAGACGGCGGTATCGCGCGCGTCGGGTGTCGGCCCCAAACTGGCGCAGCGTATCGTGATTGAGTTGAAGGGCAAGGCATTGATGACCGCCGAATTTACGCCGGTTAGCTATAGCCCTGCCGCGCCGCTTAAACCGAGCGTCACTGGCGAGAGCGTTGCCGCTCTGATGGGGCTGGGCGTTTCGGAGCAGCAGGCGCGCGCAGCGGTCGATACGGCGGTCGGTCAGTTGGGGCCTGAGGCCGAACTGCCGGCGGTGATCCGCGCTTCGCTGAAGGCGCTGGGTAAGTAAAATGGCGCGTTTGATCTCCGGCGAGTCCGACAATGATTACGAAGAACGCGCCCAGGATCGCGCCCTGCGGCCGCAGACCTTTGACGATTTCGTTGGTCAGGCGCCGCTAAAGGCCAATCTCAAGGTCTTCGTGGCGGCGGCGGCGCAGCGCAAGGAAGCGCTCGACCATGTGCTGTTCTACGGTCCGCCGGGCCTCGGCAAGACGACCCTGGCGCAGATCGTGGCGCGGGAACTCGGTGTCGGCTTTCGCGCCACGTCCGGTCCGGTTCTGGCCAAGGCCGGCGATCTGGCGGCGATTTTGTCCAATCTGGAGCCGAATGACGTCCTGTTCATCGATGAAATCCACCGGTTGAGTCCGGTGGTCGAGGAAATCCTCTATCCGGCGATGGAAGACTATGTGCTCGACCTGATCATCGGTGACGGGCCGGCGGCGCGGACGGTGCGCATCGACCTGGCGCCGTTTACGCTGGTGGGCGCCACGACGCGGGCGGGACTGCTTTCCACGCCCTTGCGCGATCGTTTCGGCATTCCGCTGCGGCTGGAATTCTATACGCCTGAGGAACTGGTGCGTGTGGTCATGGGCACCGGCCGCAAGATGGGCGCGCAGGTTTCCGAAGATGGCGCGCTGGAGATCGCCTCGCGCTCGCGCGGCACCCCGCGCGTCGCCGGACGCCTGCTGCGCCGGGTGCGCGATTTCGCCCATGCCGAAGGGGCGGAGATCATTGACAGAAAAGCTGCGTCCAAAGCTCTGGCACGGCTGGAGGTCGATTCGGTGGGGCTCGATCATTCCGATCGCCGCTATTTGCGGGCGCTGATCGAAAACTATGACGGTGGTCCTGTGGGACTGGAAACGCTTTCGGCCGCCATCGCCGAGGCGCGCGATGCGGTCGAGGACATGATCGAGCCTTACCTGCTGCAACAGGGCTTTATCCAGCGCACCCAGCGCGGTCGCACCGCCTGTGCGCGCGCCTATCTGCACCTGGGCCTGACACCGCCGGCCTCGCCCCCCATTGCGCCGGACCTGTTCGACGGCTAAGAAACACCATAACCCAACCGGCGGCCGGTTAATTGGCGGAATGTAACCTTATCCACATGGCGACGTATAATCCCAGTGAAGGGCCAGAAAAATGGCAGGCGCTGATGCGCAGCGCGCAGGCGGGTGACGCCGCCGCTTACCGCGCCCTGCTGGAAGCCTTGAGACCCTGGCTGATCGCCTATTTCCGGCGGCGCCTGATGGGCAGCACTGGTGAAGATTTAGTACAGATGACGCTTTTGAGTTTGCATGAGAAACGCCACACCTATGATCCGAACGCGCCCTTCCTGCCGTGGATCGCGGCGGTGGCGCGCCACAAACTGATCGATTATGTTCGCAAGAACGGGCGGC
This sequence comes from Asticcacaulis sp., assembly GCF_035497195.1. Taxonomy (GTDB): domain Bacteria; phylum Pseudomonadota; class Alphaproteobacteria; order Caulobacterales; family Caulobacteraceae; genus Asticcacaulis. The sequence goes on along the minus strand of NZ_DATJDZ010000009.1, from coordinate 193,010 downwards.
ATGTCCATGTCGAACTGAACGAGGAACTGGGTCTGGAAGACGGTATGCAGCCCGATCTGGCGGCGCGTGACGTGGCTGTCCTGCTGGCGCAGTTGCCGAAGGATCAGGCGCGGATTATCAAGCTGCACAAGCTTGACGGCCTGAGTGTCGAGGAAGTCTCCGCGCAGACCGGCAAGAGCGCCTCGGCGATCAAGGTCACGGTGCATCGCGGCCTGAAAAAGCTACAAGCGCTCGTCGGCATCAAGGAAACTGGCCAATGAGTGACCTTCTCGATACCCTGACCGAAGACCTGAAACCCGTGAAGCCCTTGCGCAGCCGGCCGTTGTGGCTGGGCGCGCTGGTCGGCCTGATCGTGGCGGCGCTTTATATCTGGTTCCTGTACGGGCCGCGTCCGGAACTGGTGGCGCTGATCGGTGGCGATTGGCCGGACAGGCATATGCCGGTTCTTAAACCCTTGATGTTTCTCGCTCTCGGTATCGGTGCGTTGTGGGGCGTTGCCGGTCTGGTCAAGCCGGAAGGACGCCCGAAGCTGCGCTACCTGCTGCCGGTGCTGATTATCGGCGGCATTGTGTTCGGTAATTTGCTTGTTGAATACCAACGCGAAGGCTGGGATCGCATGGCCGATAATTTGAGCGGCGGCGTCATGATCTGCTATGTGACCATCCTGTGCGGCGGCATGGCCGGGCTGATCGTGCTGTGGCGGTTGTGGCTCCGGCGGTCGGCGACATCACATCCCATTGCGCTGGGCGCTTTGAGCGGCCTGGCGACGGCCTCGCTGATGGCGGCGGCCTACGCCCTGCATTGCCAGGGAGATGCGCCGGTCTATCTTCTGCTGGTTTATGGCGTGGCTGTGGCGATCCTCACCGGTATTGCCGCCCTGCTCGGTGGGAAGCTGTTGCGCTGGTAGGATCAGAGCGGCAGCTTTATGCCGCCATTAAAGGCAAACCAGGCCACGCCCAGCACGACGACCAGAAGAACGAGCGCAATGAGGCGTGTCAGGTTGGCGCTTTTCATCAGCCCGTCTTCATCAGGGCTTCGCGGATCGGCAGGAAGCGGTCGTTGAACGGCAGGATACCGGCGCCGCGCGCTGCCGCATCGACGGCCAGATCGGCGCGTTTTACCGGCGGCAGAGTCTTGATGCGGCCCTGATAGACCGCAAATTTCTGGTTCAGACGCGTACACAACTGTTCGATATAGGCGGCGGGCAAGCGTCCGCCGATGAAGTGCGCTTCCGGATTGATGGCGCAACTCATGACCAGAAAAGGTTCGAACAGTTTTTCGGCGGCGCGGTCCAGCCAGGCTTCGACGCGGGCCTGGGCGGCGGTGCTCAGGGATTCCAGGTCGTCCGGCGTCGAAACCTTAAATCCGGCCTTGCGCAGGTAATCATAGAGCGAATAGAGCGACACCATGTCTTCTAGCGATTGCGACTGGCCGTTTTCGTCGGTCACCGGCAGGAAACCGATCTCGCCGGACCGGCCGTCGGCGCCGCGATAATAATGGCCGTCGATCACCAGGCCGCCGCCGAGGCCGGCGCTGATGATGGTGTAGATGAAGCTGCGGTGGCGCAGGCCGTGACCGAACTGCATTTCACCGATTGAGGCGGCGGCGGCGTCGTTTTCGATGTAGACGGGTACCGGCAGCACTTCGGCGAACAGGGCGGCGACGTCGATCTCCGACCATATCTGATAGGCATCCGGACGATTGGCCACGGGCACGCGCCCCAGGTCATCGGGGATGCCGATGCCGACGCCGATCAAACGGCTCATATCAATCGCCTTGTCGGCCACGATCTTGTCGACCTCGGCCTTGAAGAAGGCGACGACCTCATCCGGCATGGCGAAGTGAACTTCGCGGCAGACGCGGGCGCGCACATTGCCGACGAAATCGAGCGCCACGATGGCGATGTGGTCGCGGTCGATATTGAGGCCGATGGAGAAGGCGCCGTCCGGGTTGACGACCAGCTTGGTAGCGGGCTGTCCGCGTCCGCCGAGCAGACGGCCGGCTTTCAGGATCATGCCGTCATTGAGCAGGCGCTTGGTGATATTGGCGATGGCGGGGGCGGTGAGGCCGGTGAGGTCCGTGATATCGGCGCGGGTAATCGGACCGCCGGCGGCGCGTATGGCTTGCAGGGTGACGCGCTGGTTATGATCGCCGGCGCGTTCGAGATTGGTGCCCGAAAGAGAATCGCCCAGCGAATGCACCCTGGGTTCGGCGCGATTCCCGCTCGCCCGGCTGTCCAAAGCCCGTTCATCAGCACCCATGTATAACCCCTCCGGGGTAAGTATCAGCGTCTTTTTGTCCGGATATGGATTCTCACCCGTGTCCCGGATATGTTTTTCTTTTTATGCAGGCGTTTCCCGGCTTCGCAGGGCAAAGTGCGGTCCCGTTTATGCTATTCCCGTAGCATATTCAAGCTGCGCCGCCTGTGTTTGATTCTATAGGGTGTATCGCGTCGGATTGTAAGTTTTATATCGATGAATTCATGCCCTCGGACCGGGATGATACGGATGACGTTCGGGCGGGCGAGAAAGACCCTGTTCAAGCGCCCCGACTTCACGTTAAATGCAGGCGTATTTATCAATACGGGGAGGACATCATGTATAAGCTTATGGTTGCGGGTCTGGTCGCGGGCCTTTTCATTACCGGCTCCGCCGCGGCGCAAACCGCCGTGCCGTCTGCTTCGCCCTATGACAAGGCGCCGTGGTGGATGAAGGAAAGCGTCATCACCCAGACAGGTTATGTCTTTACCGAAATTCCGGCCAACCGCGCCAATTTCTCGGCCACCTTCCTGACCGTGGCCGATACGGCGGAAAAGGCGCAAGGACTGGCGATCGCCCAGACCAGGGGCCTCAATCAGGCGCTCGACAAGTTGGGCAAGGACAAGGTGCGGATCAGCACCAGTTTCTCGATGCGCGCGCTTTACGAGCAGTACCGTGACAAGAACGGCAATCGCATCGAGGATCAGCGCGGCGACAAGATCGAGAAGTATCAGGTATCTTTGAATCTTTCGGTCGAGGTGCGCGATACGGCGCAGCTTGAAAAGGCCTACGCCCTGGTGCTGGCGGCGGCCCCGACCTCTTCGACGCCGATTAATTTCAGCCTCCAGCCGGATAATGAGACCAATACCTGGCTCTATACCGAAGCGACCAGGGACGCCCATGCTCGCGCCATGCAGTCGGCGTCGGCGGCGGGCGGCAAGCTCGGCGGTATCAAGGTGATCGACCCGACCGGCCGGGCCTGCGAAACCGATATTCTGGCGCGTGCGCCGGATGGTGGCTGGGACCCGACGACGGCCAATTATGCTCCCCCGGTCGTGCAGGCACGTATGTCGCCGCAATATGAGATGGCCGCCGCTCCGCCGCCGGCGCCAATGATGGCAGGACTCGCGTTGGGTTCCGCTGAATATCTCGAAGCCAAGGCCTTGCAAAATCCCTTTATCCAGACTCCGCCGCTGCAACGGCTGGAGGCCAAGTCCTGCGTAGTGTACGGCCTGAACTGATCCGCCCGAACATGTAAAATCCCGGCTTCGTGATCCGAGGCCGGGATTTTTGTGTGGTGTCGCATCGCCGTTTGTATATTATCTGATAAATAAGATAATATAGGGATGAAGATGACCCGTTTACACACTGCCCTCAGCCTGTCTGCACTCGCGCTGATCATGGTGGCCTGCAAGCCGGCTAATGAGGTGTCGCAAGCGCCAGCCAGCGCCGTCGCGCACACCTACACCAATCCGCTGCTGCCCTCCGGTCCCGATTCGTGGGTGACGCGCGACGGCGACACCTATTATTACATGCACACCCTGGGCAACCGGTTGGCGATCTGGAAGACGAAAGACCTCGCCGATCTCGCTCATGCCGAAACGAAGACCGTCTGGACGCCGCCCAAAACTGGCCCGAACGCACAGTCGATCTGGGCGCCGGAACTACACCGCATCGACGGCAAGTGGTATATCTATTACAGCGCCGCCGCGGCCGGTCATGACGATGACGCGTACCGCGGTGTGTTCGTGCTGGAAAATGCCTCCGCCGATCCGACGACCGGCGAGTGGATCGACAAGGGCCATATCAATACCGCCCATACCGGAATCGACGGCACCACCTTTGAATATTCCGGCCAGCGCTATTTTGTCTATTCGCCCTATGTCGGGCCGGATAGCGTGCTGAATATCGCGCATATGTCCAATCCGTGGACGCTCGAAGGCCCTGAGACCACCATCGCCCGGCCTGATCTGCCGTGGGAGCGCCAGGGCGGCCGCCAGATACTGGAAGGACCCGAGTTCCTTAACGGGCCAAACGGCGAACTGTTTATGACCTATTCGGCCAGCGCCTGCTGGTCCGATGACTACGCGCTGGGGCTTCTCAGCGCGCCGGCCGGCAGCAATCCGCTCGATGCCAAGGTCTGGACGAAAACACCAAAGCCCGTACTCGCCAAGTCGGTGGAGAACGGCGTCTACGCCACGGGCCATAACGGCTTCTTCACCTCGCCGGATGGCAAGACCAACTGGATTATCTATCACGCCAATTCCGGGCCGGACATGAAATGCACGCCGGCGCGCGCCCCGCATATTCAGACATTCACCTGGGGCAAGGATGGCCGGCCCGATTTCGGCATTCCGGTCAGGGAAGGGGTGGCCTTGCCGGCGCCCCGGTAATCAAGGGTCTTGAAATAAACTTATTGCGGCGCAATATAAGTGCCGATTTCATGTGAAATCGGGATTTTTGCGTCATGTCGTTTGAAAAAGACTCGCCCCTCTCCGAAACCCTGACCGGCGCCTACGATCAGACCGTGTTGGTCCTGCAAGGCGGTGGTGCGCTCGGTGCCTACCAGGCGGGCGCCTACGAGGTTCTGCATGAAAGCGGGGTCGAACCCGACTGGATCGCCGGCATCTCCATCGGCGCGATCAACGCCGCCATCATCGCCGGTAATAAGCCGGAAGAGCGCATCCACCATCTGCGTGAGTTCTGGAAAGAGATCAGCACGTCGGTGCCGGGTGAAAGCCTGGCGCAGAAGCACGACGTCAGCGACTTCACCTTCCGGCAGATGAGCGGCCTGATGAGCCTGATGGCGGGGGTGAAAAACTTCTACCGCCCGTGGTTCCTGCCGCCGTGGTTCAACCAGCGCGGCACACCGGAAGCGACCAGTTTCTACGATACGGCGCCTCTGCGGGAAACCTTGCTGCGTCACGTCGATTTTGACCGCATCAATGCCGGGCCGATGCGCCTCAGCCTGGGGGCCGTTCATATCCGCAGCGGCAACTTCGTTTATTTCGACAGCCGCGAGCGCAAGATCGGGCCGGAGCACGTCATGGCCAGCGCCGCTCTGCCGCCGGGCTTTCCCGCCGTTCATATCGATGGTGAGGCTTACTGGGACGCCGGTCTGGTCTCCAACACGCCGCTGTCTTACGTGCTTGAAGCCGGCGTGGCGAAAGACACCCTGATCTTCCAGATCGACCTGTTCAGCGCCGAAGGCCCGGAGCCTGCCACGATGGACGAGGTGCAGGAGCGGATGAAGGACATCACCTATTCGAGCCGGACTCGGCTCAATACCGACGCCTTCCTTGAAAAATATCGTCTGCGCCACGCCATCCGCGAACTGGCGAAGCACGTAGCGCCGGAGGTGCTGGAAACCATCTGCGGCTGCCGCCCCCCGGCAGATCTATACAGCGGCCGGGTCAGCCTGGTTCATATCATCAACCGCGCTAACCGGCGTGAAATCCAGTCCAAGGACTATGAGTTCTGGCGCGCCTCAATCACGGAGCACTGGCATGACGGCCGGCATGATGCCGCCGTCGCCATTGCCGAAACAAGCTGGCGCACCTTCAGTGATCCACTGAGTGGGCTGGCGGTTTATGACTATATCCGCCCGGAAAAGGCCCAAAAGCCGCTAAAACTGTGGCCTTGATGCCGCAGGTGCGTGGTAATGGTGTTGCGATGCGAAAATGACTCCGCTTCCATACTGGCAGAATTTGGCCTGACCATCCATATACTCGTCATATCGAATGGGCGAGACACGTCATGAAACCTTATCTCCATATCAGTCTGGCAGCGGCCTTATTGGTCATGTCCTCGCCCGTGCTGGCGCAGACATCGGGTGTGGTCTCTCCGCAGGTGGTCGCCGATCAGAACCTCAAGGCTGAAACCGCCGATATCGCCACCTTGCAGCTTCAGGCCACGGCGGGCGATGTCAAGGCTCAGGTGCGGCTGGCCGACGATTACTTTACCGGCAATGGTATCGGCCAGGACTACGCCAGGGCGTTTGACTGGTACAAGAAAGCGGCCAATGCCGGTGATCCGGAAGCGCAGACCGAACTGGGCCTGATGTACGCCAAGGGCTATGACGTCACGCCGGTCGATTATAAGGAAGCTATTCACTGGACGCGCATCGCCGCTGACCAGGGTTATGTCGGGGCGCAGTACAATCTCGGCGTCGCTTACGATAATGGCCTGGGCGTTCCGGCCGACCTGCAAACAGCCTTTTCGTGGTATCTGCAAGCAGCGCAGCAAGGCTACGATATCGCCCAGTTCAATGTCGCCACCATGTTCGAGGCCGGGCAGGGCGTATTGAAGGATCTGGCCTCGGCCCGCGACTGGTATCAAAAGGCCGCCGACCAGGGCAATGCGCCGGCGCGTTATAACCTCGGCAATATGTACCTGACGGGGCGGGGCGTCGGGAAGGACGTGGCGAAGGGGCTGGCATTGGTGGAAGCCTCGGCCAAGCAGGGCTTCCCATTGGCGCAAAGCCGTATGGCCGGTCTTTATTATTCGGGTGAAGCCGTGGCGCAGGATAAGGTCAAGGCCTATGCCTGGGCGCTTCTGGCCGCCGGTGACGGTGATCCGGACGGCCAGGATCTGATGAAGACCATGGATGGTAATCACCTGCTCAACGAAGCCGATATGCGTCAGGCGTCCGCTCTGGCGGATACCTACGCCTCCGCTCAGTAGAACGCCTCTATCCGATATCCGTAATTGCCGCTTCCCGGACTCAGGGAAACAGCGTACATCCTGATATGGGCGTACGGTGTTATCTGGTGGGACTCGGCAGGTTGAACGCGCCCCTGTCGTGCGTTTATCCGCCGGAACGGACAGGGAGCTTCATCATGAAAAAAGCATTGGCCGAGCTGATCGGCACATTCGTACTGGTATTTTTCGGTTGCGGTTCGGCGGTTTTCGCCGGTGACCAGACGGGCATGTTGCCGTTGGGGATCGCGTTCGCCTTCGGCCTGGCCATCGTCGCCATGGCCTATGGCATCGGGCCGGTGTCGGGCTGCCACGTCAATCCGGCGGTGTCGCTGGGGGCCTTTGTGGCCGGCCGCATGACCGCCAAGGACTTGCTGATCTATATTATTTCCCAGTGCATTGGCGCCATTCTCGGTGCGGCGGTGCTCTATGTCATTTTGTCGGGCAAGGTGGGCGGCTATGACGTCGCCACAAGCGGCCTCGGCCAAAACGGCTGGGGCGCAGGCTATCAGGGCGGTTATGGCGTGGCGGCGGCCTTTACCTTTGAGGTGGTGGCGACCTTTATCTTCCTCGTCGTGATCCTGGGTTCGACCCACAAGCTGGCGCCGGTCGGTTTTGCCGGCCTCGCTATCGGCCTGACCCTGACGGTCATCCATATCGTCGGTATCCGCATCACCGGTGTGTCGGTCAATCCGGCGCGCAGCTTAGGCCCCGCGCTATTCGTTGGCGGACAGGCGCTGTCACAACTGTGGCTGTTCATCGTGGCGCCGTTTATCGGAGCGGCTGTGGCGGGCGTTTTGTTCCGCTTCGGCATACTGGAAGGCAAGGCCTGACCTGAAAACGGCCCTCGCGGAGATATTCGCGGGGGTAGTTTGCCTTTTCCCCGAAAAAAAGCATCAAGGGCGCTTGCTAAGCGGGAAAGGCTTGGCTATACACCCGCTCTCTTCGGCGAAGAAGGGCGCTTAGCTCAGCGGGAGAGCACTTCGTTGACATCGAAGGGGTCACTGGTTCAATCCCAGTAGTGCCCACCATCTTCGCCAAACAAAAAAGCGCCTGACTTCGGTCAGGCGCTTTTTTGTTTTCAGGTTCGGTGGTTTAAGCGGCGATCAGGCGCTCGACCTCGGTGACAATTTCCCTGAGATGCACCGGCTTTTCCAATACCTTGGCGTTGGGCGAGGCCTTCTGCGCGTTGAGCGCGACGGCGGCGAAGCCGGTGATGAACATGATCTTGAGGTCAGGCTGGAGCAGAGCGGCGCGCTTGGCCACCTCGATGCCGTCGGCGCCGGGCATGACGATATCGGTCAGGAGCAGGTCGTAAGGCCCCTGGTCGAGCGCCAGGATCGCGCTGTCGCCATCGGCGCAACTCACAACATCGTAACCGGCGCGTTGCAGGGCGCGCGACAGGAAGCTGCGGACGGAATCCTCGTCTTCGGCCAGGAGAATTTTTTTCATTGGATCGGTCATGTAAACCCCAAGCGTTGCCCATCATATCCGCGCCGGCGCAGAAGTCACTATCTTTGCGGTTGGAATGTAAATTAGGGGTGAAGACGTGACAGGAATGTCCTACTAAAGTGCTAATATGAGCGATCTCCTCCCAGCCCCCTGGCACCTTGTCCACACCCCTGACCACGCGCCGGTCGTGGTGCGCCCGCACGAGGCCAGCCGGCTGGTCTACAGCCTGCCGCACAGCGGACGCTACTACCCCGAAAGTTTTATAGCCGAGGCTCGCCAGACGCCCCAGGGGCTGCGGGTCAGCGAGGACGCCTTTGTCGATGAACTGGTCGGCATCACGCCCGACCTCGGTGTCTATGGCCTGACCAGCCGCTATGCCCGCGCTTTTTGCGACGTCAACCGCAACGCGCTGGAACTCGACGCCCGGCTGATCCGCGGCGAACTGCCGAAGGCGGCGCTTTCGCTGAGCACACGGGTCAAGGCCGGATTTGGCGTGATCGCCCGCCGTCTGAGCGCCGACGAGGACATTTACCGCCAACCGCTCGATATGGATGAGGTTAATCGCCGGCTCGATCTCATCCACCGGCCCTATCATGAGGCGCTGAAGGGATTGCTCGCCGAGGCCCGACGCCAGGCTATTCGAGAAAAACGGGGTCCGGCTATACTGATCGACTGGCATTCCATGCCCAGCACCGCGCTCAATCATTTTCGCAGTGGCGAAACAAAACCGGACATCGTGCTGGGCAATCGCCACGGTGAAGCCTGTTCGGAGGCGCTGGTCCGGCGGGTGCGTGGGGTGCTGGAAGGGGCTGGATTGCGGGTCGGACTGAACAAGCCCTTCGCTGGCGGATATATCGTCGAGACCTATGGGCGGCCGGCGGCGGGAATCGAGGCTCTGCAAATCGAGATCAATCGCGCCATCTATATGGATGAAGAGTTGTTGGCGCCGCATTCCGGAGCGGTCCGTCTACGGACGGTTTGCCGTACCCTGACCGAAGCGCTCAAAACCTTATAGGGTAACGGGTCTGTGATGACACCGGTTTCCAATGCGCGGGCAAAAAAAAGCCGCGCTCAACGGCGCGGCCAAGTTTACAGGGAGGAAACGCCCAGGAAGGGCATCAGCGCCTAAGCGCCGAACAGGTTGAATTTAGTTTGCGGTGCGAAAAAACGCAAGCCGAAATGTAACATAATATGATCACGTATCGTTACAATCCGAGCGGCTATCAGGCTTTGTGCGTGAGGCGTAAGTTTAGTAGCCGCCCTTTGCATTGTGCAATGCAGCATTTTTGCCCTTGACCTGAGCTTCGGCAACGATGGGGCGTGGAGGCGTGGGGTAGGGGTGTTCCTCCAGCAATTCGCGCAATTGCCTCAGGCCAAGCGCCGATTGTGAGCGCGATTGCCGCCAGCCAAGCAGGGTGATGGCGCCGATACTGGCGACCCCAAGATAGATCGGCCCCCATAGCCACGCGGCAGCGGCCAGCGAGAAATAATAGGCCCTGACGCCCTGCGAAAAGCTGGTCATCGCCGGTTCCAGGATATTTGTAATGGCGTTGCTGAATTTCGCGGCCGTTTCTACATCCATGTTTTCCGGCAAGGAGCCCATGGCGGCGGCACAATAGTTCATCTGGCGCAGGGCCCAGATGAAATCGAGCAGGCCGCGTGACAGACAGACAAGGACGAGGGCGAGTTTGATCTGGAAAAGCTGGGTCGAAGACACGTCAAAACCAAGCGCCGTCATCGACTTGAGGGGCAGATGCCCGCCGAAAAGCACGCCGGCCACGGCGGCGATCAGCAACAGGTTGGCCGAGGAGAAATTGGTGGCCGAATTGACGGCGTGGGCCATCAGGTTGGAATCGAACAGCTTGACCTCACGCACGGTCATTTCCTTCATCCACGCCCGGCGCACCACGCTGAGGTCCTTGGTGATCAGGCCGCGACTCTTGGATATCTTGCGCAGGAAGGGTTCATAACCCAGCCAGCAGAAAACGAAGATGACGAGGCCAGCTATATCCAGCGGGCTGTCCTGCGCGGCCCTGATTAGCGTGTTGAGGATAGACATCGGGTTTTTCTTGGGGCTTCCGGGGTAAATGTGGCTATGGACACACTTTATAAGAGGCTTTCCGGCGATCCGTCATGTCATTTGTCAGAAAGATCGGCTTTTTGTGGTTTCTTCGCTTGTGCGAAGGGAGGGCAACGCTTATGAAAGCGCAACTTTTTGGCTCCAAATCAAAGTCGTACAATGAATATTGATAAAATTTCCGTTGGTCCGAATGCGCCGTGGGATGTCCACGCGATTATCGAAATACCGCAGGGCGGTATGCCGGTGAAGTACGAGATGGACAAGGACTCCGGCGCGCTGTTCGTCGACCGCTTCCTTTATACCTCGATGTACTATCCCGGTAACTACGGTTTCATCCCGCACACCCTGGCCGATGACGGCGATCCGTGCGACGTCATGGTGGTCGGCCCGACGCCGGTCTATCCGGGGGTGGTCATCCGCGTCCGCCCGATCGGCGCGCTGGTGATGGAAGACGAAGCCGGCCGCGACGAAAAGATCCTGGCCGTGCCGGTCGATAAGCTGCACCCCTTCTATACCAATATCGAGAGCTACCGGCAGATGCCGCAAATCTTCATCGACCAGATCACGCACTTCTTCGCGCACTACAAGGATCTGGAAAAGAACAAGATGACCAATGTCATCGGCTGGGTTGAACCCGAAGCCGCCGCGCAACTGATCCGTGATGGTCAGGAACGCCTGGCGCAGAAAATCGGTTAATTCTCCCGGTATTCGTAGTGAATCATAAAAGCCGTCGCAGTCTTGGCTGCGGCGGCTTTTCGCCTTTCAGGGCATATAGGCTGCAATGCTGCCATAATTTAAACGGTGAAAGGCGTATTTTGGCCGTAAAATTTTGTGTATTGTGAAATATATTTGCAAATGAGACCGCTACCAGTAGATAATCTTGCGGTGGGGTGATCCGCGCGGAATTTCTTCCTGTGGCAGATACAATTATTCGATGTATTACAATTACATGACAGTTTTTTGCAGTCCATACGGTAGCAGGGTATGGGGCTGGTTTTCGTCACATTCAATCGCTACATTATAACTCAAATAACCGTATGCGTTGTGTGCGGCCTGGATGTGTTGTGTGTTTTTGCATCCTGCGGCTTCGCGCATTTGTTCAATTCGTATTTACTCATGTCCAAAAAGAAAATGATGGCTAATTCCTCCCCGAATGTCGCCTCACGTCTCTATGCACTGGCTGTCGCCCGCGACACGGCCAATCTGGTTGACGTGGATGCCGCCCTGGCCCTGGCCCGCGCCTCGACCCGTACCCTGATGGCATTGTCGCCTCAGGCCGCGTTGCTGATGCGCAGCTTTGCCCAGGAAGAAATCGATCGTCTGTCGATGGAGTGTACTGAAGAGGCTCAAGGCTCGATCGCCCTGATCCAGGACGCGCTCACCATGGTCTAGGCCGTGACATCTGCGCGCAGATAAAAAAAGCGGCCTGTTCAGCAGGCTGCTTTTTTTATTGTTAGTCGACCGTTTTGTCGTCGATCGGGGCGTCAGGGCCGTTCTTCTTGATGGATTCGATCGCGTTCTTTGCCGAAGCCTTGGAACTGTAGCCTTCGGTCCAGAAAATGCTTTCACCGTTATAGGTGAAATAGGCGACGAACTCGCCGGCCTTGTTCTTGCGGATTTCAAACTTGTGAGCCATGACGCAACTCCCTTTTTATTGCGGAATAAGGATGGTCACTTCGCGCCGAAAGGGAAATCTTGTCAAGGTATTATCGCGCCTGTTTCAGGCCCAGATTCCACATCAACCCGAGGAAGGCGCCCTTGATGTATGGTAAGGCCAGCAGGGTCAGGCCGCCTATGGCGCCGACCATTACGGGCATGAGAACCTGTGGGGGATAGGCGTAGAAAAAGCCAAACATGAAGGCGGGGGCGATGATTACGTGGCCGACCAGTATTATGGTGATATAGGCGGGGCCATCATCGGTCGGGTAAATGCTGAGAGGGGTCTGGCAGGACGAACAGGCGTCCACCACCTTCAGGTAGCCGCGAAAAGCCGGTGCCGCGCCGCAGCACGGGCATTTGCGCTGCAAACCACGCCATAAAGCTTTTCCAACGCGAACGCCGTCTCTCATATTAAACCTCGTCTGTTCCTGCCTGCAATAATGGCGTATAATGGTTGAAATTACCATGCGATATGCTGACGCACAGGCGAGCCTCAATTCAAGAAAAGGCTTGCAAGTCATATAAAGATATCTTTATATGATTATATGGCTGACAATTACGCGCCCAAGACCCGATTCAACACCTTGCTCGAAGCCCTGAAGGCGGCGGGTGAGCCGACGCGCCTGCGCTTGCTGCGCCTGCTGGCGCGCGAAGAGCTGTCGGTCATGGAACTGGTGTCGATTCTCGACCAGAGCCAACCACGTATTTCACGCCACCTCAAGCTGATGAGCGAGGCCGGCCTGATCGAGCGTTTCCCCGATGGCGCCTGGGTATTCTACCGCCTGGCGTCCGCCCCGTCCATCCGTCCGCTGGTCGACGCCATTCTCGCCTCGCTGGACGACGCCTATGGCGAAGACCTGCAACAGCTCGAAGGCGTGCGCAGTTACCGGCGCAAATCGGCCGAAGGCTATTTCGAAACCATTGCGCCGAAATGGGATGAGATTCGCAGCCATTATATCGCCGAGGCGGATGTCGAGGCCGAGATACGGCTTCTGGCTGGTCGTCAGCCCTATGAACACCTGGTTGATCTCGGCACCGGTTCGGGCCGTATGTTGACGCTTCTGGCTGATCAGGCGAAGACGGCCATCGGCCTCGACCTGTCGCAGCACATGCTCAATGTCGCCCGCGCCCGCTCGCATGACGCCGGGCTGGAAACTATCGATTTCCGTCACGGCGACATTTACGAAACGCGTCTGCCGGCGGCCTCGGCGGATCTCGTCGTCGTCCATCAGGTGCTGCACTTCCTGGCCGATCCGGGCCGGGCCATCGCTGAGGCGGCTCGATTGCTGAAACCGGGGGGGCGGTTGCTGATCGCTGATTTCGAGCACCACGACCTTGAAATCATGCGCGAGCAATATCAGCACCGGCGCCTCGGTATGCTCGACGAGGACATGCGAAGCTGGTTTGAAACCGCGGGCCTGACGCCCGATGTTACCCGGTCTCTGCCGCCGAAAGCGGCGGGTTTGACCGTCAAGATCTGGCTCGCCGTCAAGGCCTGACCCATTATTTGCCTGAACAGGCATGAACTGAGAACACACCATGAGCCCCTCGCTGAACCCCAGTTTTACAACCAATCTGGCCCCCATTGCGCGTGCGATTGCCGCCGGTGGCCAGAATCTGAAGGTGTCGTTTGAATTCTTCCCGCCCAAGAGCGAGGAGATGGAAACGACCCTGTGGGAGTCGATCCGCCGTCTGGCGCCGCTTAATCCGGAGTTTGTGTCCGTCACCTATGGGGCCGGCGGGTCTACCCGCGAACGCACCCACCGTACGGTCAAGCGCATTCTCGACGAAACGCATCTGCGCCCGGCCGCGCACCTGACCTGCGTCGATGCTTCGCGCGCGGAAGTCGATGAGGTGATCCGCGCCTATTGGGACGCCGGCGTGCGCCATATCGTGGCCCTGCGCGGCGACCCGCCCACCGGTTTCGGCGACTATAAACCCCGCGCCGACGGTTACCAGAACGCCACCGAACTGACCGCCGCCATCAAGCGGATCGGTGATTTCGAGGTCAGCGTTGGTGTCTATCCGGAAAAACATCCGCAATCGCCGTCGCTCGATTTCGATCTCGATGTTCTGCGCCAGAAGGTCGATGCGGGCGCCACGCGCGGTATCAGCCAGTTCTTCTTCGAACCGGCCACCTTCCTGCGTTTCCGCGACGCCGTGGCTGATGCCGGGATCAGGATCGACCTGACGCCAGGCATCATGCCGGTAACCAATTTCAAGGGCCTGCGCCGCATGGCCGCCGCCTGTGACGCGGCTATTCCTGAGTGGCTCGGCGGTTTGTTTGAAGGCCTGGACGACGACGCCGAAACGCGCAAGCTGCTGGCTTCGGCCGTGGCCGTAGAGCTATGTTTGGGGCTTGAGCGTGAAGGCGTCGAGAACTTCCACTTCTATACGCTCAATCGCGCCGATCTGGTGTTTGCTATTGGCCGGATACTGGGATTGAAGGAAACGACAAAGTGAATATCTTAAGTAAGAACTCCCACCACCACGCCTCAAGTGAAGCGCGGTCCCCCTCCCCACTAAAGTGGGGAGGTATAAGAAGTAACTTGTATCTCCCTGGCTTTGCCGGGGAGGGGGACCGCACGAACCGCGCAGCGGTGAGATGTGGTGGTGGGGTTTCTGGCTTCCTTGAAGGAACTGCACCATGAACCGCACAGACCGTATCGCCGCGCTGAAAGCCGCCGCGAAAGAGCGCATCCTGATCCTCGATGGTTCGTGGGGTGTGATGATTCAACGCCGCGGGCTGGACGAGGCCGATTTTCTTGGTGAGCGTTTCAAAGGCCACAAGGGCCAGATGAAGGGCAATAACGATATCCTGTGCCTGACGCGCCCGGATATCATCTCCGACCTGCATGACCAGTATTATGCGGCGGGAGCGGATATTTCCGAAACTAACACCTTTTCGGCCACCACCATCGCGCAGGACGACTATCACCTCGACCTGCAATCGGTCATCGATATCAACCGCGAAGGTGCGAAAATCGCTCGTGCGAAAGCCGACGAATGGACCGCGAAGGAGCCGCACAAGCCGCGCTTCGTCGCCGGTTCGATCGGGCCGCTCAACAAGATGCTCTCCATGTCATCGGATGTGAACGATCCGGGCGCGCGCCTGGTGACCTTCGATCAGGTTTATCAGGCCTATCGTGAGCAGGTGGCGGCGCTTTATGAAGGCGGGGTCGATCTCTATCTCATTGAGACCATCACCGACACGCTGAACTGCAAGGCGGCCATCAAGGCCATCCTGGACCTCGAAGATGAGGGCCAGGAGGCGTTGCCGATCTGGATTTCGGGCACCATCACAGACCGTTCCGGACGCACGCTTTCGGGCCAGACCGCCGAGGCCTTCTGGAATTCGGTCAAGCACGCCAAGCCGTTCGCCATCGGTTTCAACTGCGCTTTAGGGGCCGACCTGATGCGTCCGCATATCGCCGAATTGTCACGCGTGGCCGATTGCCTGGTCGCCGCCTATCCAAATGCCGGCCTGCCCAACGCTATGGGCCAGTACGACGAACAGCCGCACGAAACCGCCCATGAGCTGCACGAATGGGCCAAGGACGGCATCGTCAATATCCTTGGCGGTTGCTGCGGCACGACGCCGGATCACATCAAGCATGTGGCTGATGAAGTCAGCGGAATCACGCCGCGCCAGATCCCCGAACGCCCCAAGGCTTTGCGCCTGTCGGGTCTGGAGCCGTTTGAATTAAGTTAGTTGCGTTGCTTTGCATCGTCACCATCTAGGGGAGGGGCAGGGGCCTTAAAGGACATTTTTCATGAAAATACTTATGGTTCTGACCTCGCACGATCAATTGGGCGACACTGGTAAAAAGACCGGCTTCTGGCTCGAAGAATATGTTGCGCCCTACTATACCTTCCTCGATGCCGGCGCCGAGATCACGGTCGCGTCGCCAAAGGGCGGGCAGCCGCCGCTTGATCCGAAAAGCGATGAGCCGTCCGGCCAGACCGAGGCGACCGAACGCTTCAAGGCGGACAGGGCGGCCCAGGCTGTGCTGGCGCACACCACCAAACTCGCCGACATCAAGGCGGCCGATTTTGACGCTGTTTTCTATCCCGGTGGTCATGGCCCGCTTTGGGATCTGGCCGAGGACAAGGCCTCCATCGCCCTGATCGAGGCCTTTGTCGCCGCCGGCAAGCCTGTCGGCGCTGTTTGTCATGCCCCGGGCGTTCTGCGTCATGTCAAGGCAGGTGATGATTATCTGGTCAAGGGCAAGCGCGTCACCGGCTTTACCAACAGCGAAGAAGACGCGGTCGGCCTGACCGACGTGGTGCCTTTCCTGGTGGAAAACGAATTGACGGCCAAGGGCGGGCTTTATGAAAAGGGCGCTGACTGGGGTGTTCATGTCGTGACCGATGGCCTTCTGGTCACAGGTCAAAATCCGGCGTCTTCCGAGGCGGGCGCCAAGGCTGTTCTGGCCCTGCTTCAGTCCTGACGCCATGAGCGCGAAAGGGTGTTGCATCGGTCGGACTTTAGCGGCATTGAGCTTCTTCAAGCCGTAAAAGGCTGACATTGTTTTTGAGACCTGATCTATGCACACCACTATCCTCTTTGGCGGCACCAGCCGCGAACGCCTTGTCTCCGTCGCCAGCGCGCAGGCCCTGACCCAGGCTCTGCCGGAGGCCGACCTGTGGTTCTGGGATATCGACGGAACTGTGCATATCGCCTCGCAAGCGCGTTTGCTCGGTCACGAAAAGCCGTTCGAGGTGCCATTCAAGGCCGATGGCGCGACTTTGGGCACAATGGCTGAGGCGCTGGATGCCGCTGCTGCCGAGGATCGCGTTCTGGTGCTCGGCCTGCATGGCGGCACGGCGGAAAACGGCCAGTTTCAGGTGCTGGCCGAGGCGCGTGGCGTGCCCTTCACTGGATCGGGTTCGGCGGCGTCGCATCTGGCGTTCGACAAGACGGCCGCCAAGCTGTTCGCCGGTCTGGCCGGCGTCTATTCGCCGTCTACCGTCACGCTGGAAGAAGCCGATGAGGCGCTGTCGCATTATGGCCGCCTGATCGCCAAGCCGGCATCGGAAGGCTCATCCTATGGCCTGATCTATGTCAATTCGTCGCAGGATATCGCCGCCGTGCGGCGTGAATCCGCCAGCATGGCCTATCTGATCGAGCCTTTCATCACCGGTCCGGAAGCGACCTGTGGGGTGCTCGAACAGGCGGATGGCTCGATCATCGCCCTGCCGCCGGTCGAGATCGTGCCGGGCGATGGCGCGTTTGACTATGCCGGCAAGTATCTCAAATCGACGACGCAGGAAATCTGTCCGGCGCGTTTCGCACCCGAGATCAACGCCGAACTGCAACGCCTGGCGATCAAGGCGCACAAGGCGATGTCCTGCCGCGGCTATTCGCGTTCGGACTTCATTATCTCTGACAAGGGGCCGGTCTATCTCGAAACCAACACCCTGCCAGGCCTGACCAAGGCGTCGCTCTATCCGAAATCGCTGAAAGCGCAGGGCATCGAATTCATCGACTTCCTTCATGGCCAGATCGAACTGGCGATCCGGAAGGCGGGCAAATAGCCATGAGCGCCTGGGGACCCGGACCGTTTGATAATGATGACGCCGCCGACCTGATGATGGAACTGGAAGACGTGCCGTCGTGGGAAAGCGTGCGCTTTGTTTTCAACGAGGTGCTGGCGGCCGAGGAATATATCGAACTGCCGGAAGGCGCGCGGGCCTATGCGGCGGCAGCCCTGCTGACGGTGGCGACCGGCAAGAGCGATATCTCGGCGCAGGATTATCTGATGGTCCTGGAGGCGATGGGGACGCCGCCGGTTGATCTTCCCGAACTGGCGAGAGCCGCGCTGAAGCGCATCTCGACAGGTGATTCCGAAATTCGTGAGCTGTATCTGGACAGCGGTTCTTATAATGCGTGGCTCGGCTTGCTCCGGGCGACGGAAGAGGCTTTGACTTGACCCCTACCTTTATCAATATCGGCGAACGCACCAATGTCACCGGTTCCGCCAAATTCAAGAAGCTGATCATCGAAGGTGATTACACGGCGGCGCTGGCCGTGGCCCGTCAGCAGGTCGAGGCCGGGGCGCAGATCATCGACGTCAATATGGACGAAGGCCTGCTCGATTCGCAAAAGGCGATGACCACCTTCCTCAACCTGATGGCCGCCGAACCCGACATCGCCCGCGTGCCGGTGATGATCGATTCCTCCAAATGGGAAGTCATCGAGGCCGGGCTGAAATGCGTGCAGGGCAAGGCGATCGTCAATTCGATCTCGATGAAGGAGGGTGTCGAGAAATTCAAGGAACAGGCCCGCGCCTGTATGCGCTATGGCGCGGCGGTGGTGGTCATGGCCTTCGATGAGATCGGCCAGGCCGATACCGCCGAACGCAAGATCGAGATCTGTACCAAGGCCTATCGCGTGCTGGTCGATGAGGTCGGTTTCCCGCCGGAAGATATCATCTTCGATCCGAACATCTTCGCGGTGGCGACCGGCATCGACGAGCATAATAACTATGCTGTCGATTTCATCGAGGGCACCCGCGCCATCAAGCAGACGCTGCCTTATGCGCGGGTCTCCGGCGGCGTGTCGAACGTGTCGTTCTCGTTCCGTGGCAATGAACCGGTGCGCCGGGCTATCCACGGCGTCTTCCTCTACCACGCCATCGCCGCCGGCATGGACATGGGCATCGTCAATGCCGGTGACCTGCCGGTCTATGACAGTATCGATCCGGAACTGCGTGAGGCGGTCGAGGACGTGATCCTCAATCGCAAGCAGCGCCACAACATCACCAATACCGAATGGCTGGTCGAACTGGCGCCGAAGTACAAAGGCGACAAGACCGAAGCCAAGGTGGTCAATCTGGCCTGGCGCGAAGGCACGGTGGCCGAGCGCCTGTCGCACGCCCTGGTCAATGGCATCACCGAATTTATCGATCAGGATACCGAGGAAGCCCGCCAGCAGGCCGAGCGCCCGCTGCATGTCATCGAAGGGCCTTTGATGGCTGGCATGAACGTGGTCGGTGACCTGTTTGGCGCCGGCAAGATGTTCCTGCCGCAGGTGGTGAAATCGGCCCGCGTGATGAAGCAGTCGGTCGCCTACCTCATGCCCTATATGGAGGCCGAAAAGGCCCTGCATGTCGCCGGTGGCGGCACCTATCAGGCAGCCGGCAAGGTGCTGATGGCGACGGTCAAGGGCGATGTCCACGATATCGGCAAGAACATCGTCGGCGTCGTGCTCCAGTGCAACAATTACGAAGTGATCGACCTCGGTGTCATGGTGCCGTGCGACCGGATTCTGGCGGCGGCCAAGGAACATGGCGTCGATATGATCGGGCTTTCCGGCCTGATCACGCCGTCGCTCGATGAGATGGTCTTCGTGGCGCGTGAAATGCAGCGGACCGGCTTCGACATTCCGCTGCTGATCGGCGGGGCGACGACTTCCAAGACGCACACAGCGGTCAAGATCGAACCGGGCTACAAAAACAATCAGGTCGTCTATGTGCTCGATGCCTCGCGCGCCGTCGGCGTGGTGTCGCAACTGCTGTCAGAAACCGACCGCTATGGCTTTGTCGAGCAGACGAAGGCCGATTATATCAAGGTGCGCGAGGCTTACGGCAAGGGCAATTCCCAGCCGCGCAGCCCTCTGGCCGAGGCGCGGGCCAACAGGTTCAAAATCGACTGGGCCGCCGAGCCGCCGGTCAAGCCGTCCTTCCTCGGTCTGAGGACCTTCTCGCCCTACGACCTGCACGATCTGGCCGACCATATCGACTGGACGCCGTTCTTCTCGACCTGGGAACTGGCGGGCAAGTATCCGGCTATCCTCGAAGACGAGATCGTCGGCGAGGCGGCGACCGAGCTTTTCAAGGACGCGCAGGCGATGCTGGCGCAGATTCTGGAAGAGAAGTGGTACACGGCGTCTGGCGTGATCGGGTTCTGGCCCGCCAACGCCAATGATGACGACGATATTGAAATTTATGCCGACGAAAACCGTGATAAAACGATCGCCGTTTTCCATACCCTGCGCCAGCAGATGAAGAAGCCGCGCGCCGACCAGAACAATTCCGCGCTCGGCGATTTCATCGCCCCGAAAGGTACGCCCGACTGGATCGGCGGCTTCGCCGTCACCGCCGGTCATGGCCAGATGGAAAAGGCCATGCAGTTCAAGGCGGCGGGCGATGATTACAACGCCATCCTCGCCACGGCGCTGGCTGACCGTCTCGCCGAAGCTTTCGCCGAAGCCCTGCACAAAAAGGTGCGCCGCGAACTGTGGGGCTATGCGCCGGATGAGAGCCTGTCGGTCGAGGAACTGATCGGCGAGAAATATCTCGGCATCCGCCCGGCGCCGGGTTATCCGGCCCAGCCTGACCACACCGAAAAGTGGACCCTGTTCAACCTGCTCGATGCTTCTGCCCGTACTGGCATGGTGCTTACCGACTCGCTGGCCATGACCCCGCCGGCCTCGGTGTCGGGCATGTATTTCGCTCACCCGAAGGCGCATTATTTCGGCGTCGGCAAGATCGAAAAGGATCAGGTAGCAGACTATGCCCGCCGCAAGGGCTGGTCGGTCGATGAAGCCGAGCGCTGGCTCAGTCCGATACTCAACTACGTGCCGTGATCAGGCCGGCTGCGGGGCCCTTGCCTCTGGAGCGGCCATCGACATCTGCGGCTTGCGGTTACGCAGCCTGAGCAGGGTTTGCCGCAGCCAGCTATCGGCATACGGGTCGACATAGTGGAAAAGCGCGGTGGCGCGGATCTTGTCCGGATCGCACGGCTCATTGGTGTGTATCGAACGGCAGCCCCAGAAGAAATAGGCGTTTCCAGGCTGCATCTTGATACGCTCCGGCTTCAGGCGGCCGGAAATGACGCCTTTGCGCAGCCGGTTCTGGGTCAGGCGGTTATCGAGAAACAGCTTGTCGATCAGGTTGCCGAGATAGGTCCTGCGCACCGGCCGGGTGTTGGGGAACATGATCAGGTGGCCCGGTTGTCCCTCGGCAGGGATCAGGATCGGCACCAGTATGGTCAGGACATAGGAATCGTAATGGAACCGGTAGGCATGCTGCTCGCCAGTTTTGCCCGCCAGACAGCGAAGCACTTGATAAAAAGAGACGGGCGGCGCGGGTTTCTGCATACCGCTGCTGTAAAGCTCCCGGCAAAGGGTCTGAAAGTTGGCGGAGGCCGCCAGGTCTTGCAGGAAGGTGCCTCGCATCGCGTCGGGACCGCCAAAGGCTATATATTCCCCGCCGGTCTGATTTACGCTGTCGTGAATGAAGCGGCGAAGTTCCGTCAGGGCTTCGATCGAGATGCAGTTCTCCGCAATGCCGTAACCACGGGTGCTCATGTCGCCGGCAAGGGCGATCGCCGTGGCTGACGGCAATGAGGGAAAAACTTCCAAGCGGCACCTGGGCGTCGGGGGAGGAACGAAGGGAATCGCTTCCAAAGACTAAGTGTGGAGGCCGTCGATAGCAATGAAAAAAAACGGCGTTACGCTGTTAGTTAATCTTCTTTTTCGGAACGTTCGTCCAGCCCAGGCGATAGCCCAGCCCTTCCGACCAACTGCGTTTTTCAACATGGTTCGGGTCGGGCTGTTGCTGCGTCGCGTAGGTGGTTTCGACCTGCTCGTCACCGGTGTTGGCCGTTTGCGGCACGGAGGGCAGGGCACGCGAAGCGGTGGCGCGGCGGGCCAGGGTATTGGTGGCCAGCGGGCCGTCGCCATCGACCGGGGCGGTGGAAGCGGTCAGGACCGGCTTCGGCTTTTCTTCGTAATCGTGCGGACCACCGGAACTGAGCGCCAGGGCGATGGCGTCGAGTTCGTCTTCCGTCGCCATTTCAGCGAACAGGTTGGGATGACCCGACAGGCGGACAGCGGCGTGTTCGCAATCGCCCGGCAACTGCCAGTTGGCATAGGCGTAGGCGGCTTCCTTGGTCGGCGCCGTGCGGGTGGCGGCCCATTCATTGTAACCGTAGTCGCGGACTTCCTCGGCCTTTTTGTGCTGGGCTTCGTCCTTGCCCTTGCCGGAAAGGGTCAGGGCCGCTTCGTAAGCGCGCAGATAGGACAGGCCGATCGTCTGGATCTGGTCATCGACCGGCATAACGGAATCGACCAGTTCGGCCATTTCCATATTGCCTGACAGCACACCGTGGCACCACGCCACGCGCAGGAAATCATCTTTTGGGGCATCCTCCAGCGTCGGCGCGTGCAGGCTGCCGTCGGCGTTGCGGCCGGTAGCGGCGGGGCTGTTGTCCATCGCTGGTTCGGCGCCGGATTTCGCTACGGCTTTTTTCGCGGTGGTCTTGGCGGCTGCCGGCCGCTTTTTCGTGGTGGCGGCGTCAGCCGGAATCGCCGCCGAAAAAGCGAAGGCGCAGACGGACAAGGTAAGGACGGACGATCTCAACAGGCGCAAATTCGGCTCCGGAACTGACGAATGGGTTTGTTTGAACCCTGAGTGTATTGCGGCAAAAACGCACAGGTCTTGTGCCCCACAGCTTACTTATACAGCAAGTAAGGCATAAAATCGCCATCAGGTATGTTTTTTTGCGAGTCTTACAGAAACTTAAGCACACAGTCGGCCGTAATTAAGCTAAGGTCGATCTCCATAATCAGTGAGTAATGATGTCGTTCTGGAAAAACCTGGCTCAACTGGCGGTGCGCACCTTCGATGCCGCTGAGTGCACCGATTGTCCGAAAGGGCTGCCGGGCGCCGATCCGGCGTTCGCCACGGCGGTGACGGCGCTGGGCGCCAAGCTGGCTATGGCCGATGGTCTGGCGCACGAAGTCGAGCAAACCGCCTTCCTGCATGTTTTCCAGCCCGATGAAAGAGCCCGGCGCGACGTTATGCGCCTCTATGACCTGGCGCGCCAGACCAGCCTGGGCTTTGAATCCTACGCCCGCCGTCTCGCCAAGCGTTACAGCAGTTGCCCGCAAATCCTTGAGGATGTGCTGGAAGGACTGTTTCATATCGCGGTCTCCGATGGTCAGCTCAGCCATCAGGAAGAAACCTATCTGGAGACGGTGGCTGATCTGTTCGGCATCAAGGCCGCCGCCTATCGCCGGGTGCGCGCCGGCTATGTGCCGCTGGGCGAGGATGATCCCTATTATATCCTCGGCCTGAATCCCGATGCCTCGGATGACGATATCCGCGTGGCTAGGCGTTCCCGACTCAACGATTTCCACCCGGACCGCATCCGCGCGCGCGGCCTGCCGATCGATTTCGAAACCCTCTATACCCAGAAGACCGCCCTGATCAATTCGGCATATGACCAGATTGTGAAGGAGCGGACCTTACTCGCCTAACTGTTGAATTTTGTGAGATTTTCGGGCTGCCGCGCCACGAAATCGGTGCCTGAAGGCTTAAGAAAGTCTTAAAGTTTCGATTTTGCCCGTTCCAGAGGTTGACGTGTGACGTATTCATGCCAATCTTTCCCTGTAAGAGACGCGTATTGTCTCAGTGTTTAAAGGTTTTACCTTCATGACCATGCGTAATGCTTCCTTTGCCCGTTTCGCCCGCAGCTATAAGCCCTGGGGTGAAGTCCGTCGCAAGAACCTCATCGCCCGTGTGGTGACTGGTCTGGCGATGACCTTGGCGGGCCTCGCAGTTGTGGCCGGACTGGCTGTGCTGGCGCTGTTCGCCGCTTCGGTGGCCGTGGTTGGCGCGGCTGTGGTTGGTATCATGGGGTTAATGGCGCTCATCACGCGCAAGCCGTTGAAGGTGCGTATCCATGCCGATAACGGCAAGGGCGTCTATGAGGCGCGCAAGGACGGCTCTACTTGGACCGTTTACTAGGTTTGTGTTACGCCTGTTGAAATTCAGAACGCCGCTGTCATCCGACAGCGGCGTTTTTATTTGGCCACATGCGGGATTGCCGCTAAGAACAGCGGATGATCGAAACCCCATCCCCCAATTTCAATGAACGCAAGGGGCCACCCGATATGGTGGTCCTGCACTATACCGGCATGAAGAGCGGCGAGGCGGCGCTGGCGCGTATGTGCGATCCGGACGCGAAAGTTTCGGCGCATTACATGGTCGAAGAAGACGGGCGGATTTACCGGCTGGTGCCGGAGGAGCGCCGCGCCTGGCACGCCGGTGTCAGCTTCTGGAAGGGCGAGACCGATATTAACGGCTGCTCGATCGGTATCGAACTGGTGAACCCCGGTCATGAATTCGGCTACAGCGACTTTCCGCCGGCCCAGATCGATGGGGTGATCGGTTTGCTCGATGGCATCCGCGAACGCTGGGAAATCCCGGATCATCTCATACTCGGCCATTCCGATGTCGCGCCGGCGCGGAAAGAAGATCCGGGCGAACGCTTTCCCTGGGCGGAACTGGCAGCGCAGGGTCATGGCCTCTGGGTGACGCCCGACCTTCCGCCTGAAGGCGTCATGGGGCCGCCGCTCGGCCAGGGCGAAACCGGGTTGGGCGTCTTCTCGCTGCAATCGGCGCTCGGCAAACTGGGCTACAGCATTCTGGCCGGTGGTCCTTATGACGCCGAGACCGCCACCATCGTCACCGCCTTCCAGCGCCATTGGGTACCCGAACAGATCGGCACAGAGCTTGAGGGCCGCGCCGACGCAAAACTGCGTGTCACCCTGATGGCCCTGCTGCGCCATATCACCCTCATGGAGGTTTAGATGAATACGACCGGTCAACGCATCATCCTGACGATTGCCGCCCTGTGGGGACTGGCGGGTGTCGTCATGCTGGCTGCGGGATCGCATCCGCCGCAGACCGGCACCCTGGCGATCGGCGGACAGTTCCTGCTGTTCCATGCGGCGGCGGTGATCGGTATTTTATCGACGTCGCTGGTCTCCGGCTGGCGGCGCGCCCTGCCGATGGCCCTGATGCTGACCGGTAGCGGGATATTTGCCTTCGAGATCATTATCCACGCCACGACCGGCGTGATTCTGCCCGGATTGGCGCCGATTGGCGGCGGGATCACCATTCTTGGCTGGCTGGCGCTTATGATTGCCCCATTGATCGAACCGAGGAACTGAACTAGAAGGCCTGCGGGCCAGATGACCGGGTGATCGCGGGATGGGGGTAACTCCACCTGAGGAAAGTCCGGGCTCCACGGTAATAGGACGGCGGGTAACACCCGCCGGGGGTGACCCCAGAGATAGCGCCACAGAGAGCAGACCGCCCTGGCTTGCCAGGGTAAGGGTGAAAGGGTGCGGTAAGAGCGCACCGCGTTTCCGGTAACGGAGACGGCATGGCAAGCCTCGTCCGGAGCAAGACCAAATAGGAACGGCGCGCTGTCGGGCAACCGAAAGCAGGGCATTACCGCCCCAGACCGTTCGGGTAGGTTGCGTGAGCCGTCCAGCAATGGCCGGCCAAGAGGAATGATCGCCAAGGGGAGCAATCCCTGAACAAAACCCGGCTTACAGGTCATCTGGCCCATTTATCTTTACCAGTTGACAGGTGAAGTCATAAAAATCCTGTCAATGTTCGCGCGTTTCACGTATTCATAGATCAGGTTTCTGCACAGGGCAGTCTCCAGGCGATCTCCGCCTGACCAATGCAAATCTCCAAAATCGCCAGGGCCCATCAGGATGTCCCTGATTATGTCCGTTATCCGGAACTCAGAAGACATGCGTCTCGCCGAATTCATTCGCGTCAATACGGCCGCCATCATCGCCGAATGGGAAAATTTCGCCCGCACGTTTGTACCGGCTGGCGGGCACATGACGCCCCTGGCCCTGCGCAATCACATCCGGCAAATCCTGGCTTTTATCTCGGCGGATATCGAATCCGCTCAGACAGACGCCGAGCAGGTCACCAAGTCGCACGGTGAAAAGCCGCGGCTGTTCTATCCAAGCGCGGCGGAAACCCATGCTTCGCTGCGCCATGCCGGTGGTTTCAACATGGACCAGATGGTGTCGGAATATCGCGCCCTGCGCGCCAGCGTCACCAAGCTGTGGTGCGCCGACCTGCGTGAGGCCCGTTCGTCGGATGTCCAGGACATGATCCGCTTCAATGAAGCCATCGACCAGACGATGACCGAGTCGATCCACGACTATTCCGCCCGGCTCGAACTGTCGCGCAACCTGTTTCTCGGCATCCTCAGCCATGATTTGCGCAATCCTTTGAGCGCCATCAGCATGTCGGCGCAACTGGCCACCAAGGTGGGGCCGATGAATGAGCGTCAGACCATGCTTTTGTCGCAGATCGCCGACAGCACGGCGCGGGCCGGCGAGATCGTCACCAACCTGCTTGATCTGACGCGCGCCCGGCTGGGGTCCGGCCTGCCGATTGTCAGGGAAAACATGGATATGAGTTACGTCAGCAAGCTGCTGGTCGATGAGGCGCGCGTTTTGCACCCCAAGCGTGAATTCGTGCTTAATCTGTCAGGCAATCTGGAAGGTCTGTGGGACAGGGCGCGCATCGGGCAAGTGTTTTCCAACCTGATCGGCAATGCCGTCCAGTACGGCTTCACCGATGCGCCGATCACCGTTACGGTCGAGGGGCAGCCGGACAAGGTGATCCTGTGCGTTCATAACGAAGGCGTGCCGATCGCGCCGGATGCCCTGGGCAATATCTTCAATTCCCTGACGCGGGGAGAACCGCATCCGGATGACGAAAGCGGCCACGGCGCGCTGTCGGTCAATCTCGGCCTTGGCCTGTATATTTCCAAGGAAATCGTCACGGCGCACGGCGGCGCCATCAGCGTCACCTCAACGGAAAAAGACGGCACGGCCTTCTGCGCGCACTTTAACCGCAAGGCTCTTCATGGCGCTTTCGAGACCGCGCCGGCTTAAGTCTTCGTTAAACATAACCGCCTACAACTTACGGTATTGCAAATGCGACCGGTCAGCCTATGGGCATGGCCGGTCGCATTTATGATTCCAGTATCCCGGTAGCGTACAGGCGTAAGTATAAATGTTTCTCGTTTGTTCTATACTTATCCACTATTGGGCATATTTATGCTCAGAATCTCTGTTTGGTGTCATTCAGAGTCATTGCATCCCATTTAATCCCATGTTAACCCTATATGTGTCCCGAAGCGATGTGGCCGGGAGGGCTGGCCACGGGTTTTGGCGGACAGGGAGCAGGCCCAAATGGCCTGGTGCGGGTGCGTGTTCCTCTCGACCCACGAGAAACAACTGGATTCCAAACGGCGCCTTCTGGTCCCGCAGGATTTCCGCGCCGCTGCTCTGGCGCCTTATGAAGGTGTCGAACCCTTTGAAGGCCTTTATTGTTTTGCCGCGATCAACGCCGCATGTCTCGAATGCGGCGGGGCCGCTTTCTTTGCCATGTACCGCGACGTGATCAACGAATACCCCCCGATGTCCCCGACCCGCACCGCCATGCAGCGTCGTTTTTATGCCTCGATGCACAGGCTCGGTTTTGACACCGCCGGCCGTATCACCCTGCCGGAAAAGCTGTGCGAGCAGTTTGGTCTGACGGGCGACGTGGTGATCGCCGGCCTGGGCGAGAGCTTTCAGATCTGGGCGCCGCAAGCCTATGCCGACTATGCCGCCGAACAGGACAAGCTGGTTGAGGCCGCCTTCGCCAAACGTGAGGTCCTGATATGACCGAGCAGGCGCACATTTCCGTCCTTTTGCCCGAAGTGCTGGCCGCGCTCGGTGATGTCTCCGGCAAGCTGGTGGTGGATGGTACTTTCGGCGCCGGCGGTTATTCGCGCGCTATCCTGCAAGGTGGGGCGCACGTCATCGCCTTTGACCGCGACGCCCGCGTCAAGCCCTATGTCGATGCCCTCAAGGCTGATTATCCCGATCGTTTCCAATGGGTGAACCGCTGCTTTTCCGAAATGAAGGAAGGCCTGGCCGAGTTGGGCCACGAGTCGTGCGACGCCATCGTGCTCGATATTGGCGTGTCGTCGATGCAGCTCGATGAGGCCGATCGCGGTTTCTCCTTCATGCGCGATGGCCCGCTCGATATGCGCATGAGCGTCGGTGGCCGCAGCGCCGCCGATATCGTCAATGAGGACGACAAGGACGAGATCGCTCACATCATCTGGCTCTATGGCGAGGAACACAAGTCGCGCGGTATCGCCGCCGCCATTGTCAAGCGCCGCGAGGCGCAGAAATTCGAGCGCACGCTGGACCTGGCTGAGGTGGTCGAACGCGCCCTGGGCGGCCGTCGCGGCGCGCCGGTTCATCCGGCGACACGGACGTTTCAGGCCCTGCGCATCGCCGTCAACGACGAACTGGGCGAACTGGAGCGCGCGCTCGAAGTCGCGGAAACCCTGCTTAAGCCTGAGGGCGTTCTGGCGGTGGTGACCTTTCATTCGCTGGAAGACCGCATCGTCAAGAATTTCTTCAATGAGCGCGCCGGCAAGCTGCCGTCGGGTTCCCGATATGCGCCGCATAAGGTTGAGGTGCGCCAGTCCGTCTATACCCTGGTCACGCCGAAAGCCGTGCAGGCGTCGGATGCTGAAACCGCCGTCAATCCGCGCGCGCGTTCGGCCAAGCTGCGCGCCGTCCGCCGCACCTCAGCCCCCCTTGTCCCGATGTCTCTCCGTGGGAAGGTCAGATCATGAACGGTTTGATGCGCCTGTTTGAGCAACGTGTCCGTGGTATCCGCCTGATCGAACTGGTCGGCGGGATTTTGATGTTCGGCCTGATTTTCTGGGTGTGCATCAGCAAGGCGCGCGAGGGCGAGGATGTCCGCCGCATGAACGAACTTGACCGTCAGATCGCCGTCGAGCAGGAAGCGGTCAACAGTCTCAAGATCAAGGTGGCGCAGTTGGAGCGTCCCGGCCGGCTGGAGCAACTGGCGGTCGAATATCTCGGCATGAAGCCGACCGATCCCAATCATGAGGCCCGTCTGGAATCTCTGGGCGAAATCTCTCGCACCACCTCGCAGGCGGTGTCACCGGCGTCGACCATAGCGCCGCCGCCAGCCAGGCCCGCACCGGTATCTGCCCCGGCGGATGACCTGATCACCGTAGCGCCGGCCCGCAAGGCGCCCGAAGTCGCATCTCAATCCACCACCACTCGCGCGGGAGGGCGCTGATGGGTATCTCGATCATCGATTCCACTCAGTCCGGCTTTCAATGGGTGGCCGATCGCGTCTGGAAGGTCGAGCACGCGTTCGAGCGCGCCAATGCCTCCGGCGTCAAGGCGTCGAGCACGCGGATGCGTATCTTCTGCATCCTGGTCGGGATGACCGTCGCCTATGTTTCCCTGGCCGGTTTCGCCGCGCGTGGTTCCCTTCAGGGGCGCGGCCAGATCGCCGCCCTGACCGGCGAACCGAATGCGCGGGCGCAGTTGCAGGATCGTAACGGTCAGTTGCTCGCCGTCGATGTCAATGATTACAGCCTGTTCGTCGATCCGAATGACATGACCGGCGATGACCGCGCCATGGTGCGCCGCGCCCTGCTGCAAATCTTCCCTGATCTGCCGCGCGAACAGATTGACAAGCCATTCAAAGGTGACCGGCGCCTGCTGCTGACCAATAACCTGAAAGCCGCCAAGCGCGATGAAATTCTCAACTACGGCCTGCCGGGCATCAGTTTTGAAGCGGCGCGGGTTCGTGACTATCCACTGGCCAATACCGGTTCGGCCTATATCGGCATGACGCAACGCGGTGGCGAAGGCCTGTCCGGCGCCGAAAAGGCGTTGCAGGACCAGATCGCAGGCAATGCGGCGACGGACCAGCCGGTGACCCTGGCTATGGACCTGCGTATCCAGGGGACAATGGAGAACGAACTGCGCGCCATGGCCATCGCCCAGAAGGCGCAGAGTGCGATCGGTATCGTCACCAATGTGCGCACCGGCGAAGTGCTGGCCCTGGCAAGTTGGCCCGATTTCGATCTCAACCGTCCCGGCCAGTTCAGCGACGCCGACAAGCGCAACCACGCGGCTGTTGATCGTTACGAACTGGGATCGATCTTCAAGGTCATCTCGATCTCGGTCGGCCTCGATACCGGCACGACGTCGCTCAGCGCGGTCTATGACGGCCGCCAGCCGTTGAAAATCGGCAACCGTTTCGTCCACGACGAACACGCGTCGAGCGAACTGCTGAGCCTGACCGACGTCTTCATCAAGTCGTCCAATATCGGCACCTCGCGCATCGCGCTCGATGTCGGGGCCACGGCCATGACGCGCTATTATGAGGCGCTCGGCCTGTTCCGCTCGGCGGATATCGAACTGACCGAGCCGGCGTCTCCGCTTCTGCCTGGGCGCTGGTCGGATGGGTCTCTGGCCAATTCGGCCTTCGGGCAGGGCATGGCGATCACGCCGCTCAGCTTTATCGAGGCCGCCAACGCCACGCTCAACGGTGGTTATCTGCGCCCGCTGACGATCAAAAAATATGACGGCCATTCGCCATTGCCAGGGACGCAGGTCTTCTCGGCCGCCACCTCGCGCACCATGCTGGAACTGATGCGCCAGAACGTGCTCAAGGGCACCGGCACCCGCGCCAATGCCCCCGGCCTGCGCGTCGGCGGCAAGACCGGCACGGCGCAAAAGCCTGGCAATGGCCACTATACCAGGGAAAACATTTCGTCCTTCCTCGCCGTCTTCCCGATCGACGGACCTGTGGATGGCGACAGATATAGTGTGTTGGTCACCTTCGACTCGCCGCAAGGTGCGCCGGAAAGCAATGGTTCACGCATGGGCGGCCCTGTGGCAGCGCCGGTGGCGGGCCATGTGATCGAACGCATCGCGCCCTTTGTTGGCGTGGCGCGCAAGGAAGACAAGTTTACCGGACCGGGATGGGACAAGGCGCCTGTCGCCGCCGAAGACGTTACCGGAGAAGAGCACTAATGACCGCCTTACGCCTGTCAGACCTTCTGAGGCGCGATCTGGATCACGATCCGGTCGTGACAGGCGTGACCGCCGACAGCCGCAAGGTGGGCGAAGGCGTGCTGTTCTGCGCCTTGCCGGGCAATGCCGTCGATGGCCGTCAGTTCATTCCGCAGGCGATCAAACAGGGCGCCGCCGCTATTCTGGCGCCCGATGGCACCAGTGCCGAAGGTTCGGTGGTGGTCAATGTGTCGGATGTGCGCCGGGCCTATGCCCTGGCTGCCAAGGCGTTTTACGGGGCGCAGCCGAAGACCTGTGTTGCTATCACCGGCACCAATGGCAAGACCTCGGTCGCTACTTTCTGCCGGCAGATTTTCGCCAGTCTGGGCCACAAATCGGCCAGCATGGGGACGCTCGGCGTCGTTACGCAGGCGCCTGACGGCGCGGAACACGCCATTACCGGGCCGGGCCTGACCACGCCCGATGCCGCTGATCTGGCCCGCCATCTGGCCGATCTGGCGCAGGGCGGCGTGACTCATCTGGCGCTTGAGGCCTCTTCGCATGGCATCGACCAGCGCCGCCTGGACGGCGTGTCGCTGTCGGCGGCCGGTTTTACCAACCTGACGCAGGATCACCTCGACTATCACAGCACAATGGATGCCTACCGGACGGCCAAGCTGCGCCTGTTCGAGCAGCTTTTGCCACGCGGCAAAACAGCCGTATTGAATGCCGATTCCGACGCCTATAATGCGTTTGCCGCCATGTCGATCATGTCGGGCCTCAATGTCATGAGCGTCGGCGAGCGCTCGTCGCACCTGTGCCTGGCCGGCCGCGACCTGACCGTCGATGGCCAGATTCTCTATCTCGAATATCTCGGCCAGAAGTTTGAAACCAAGCTGCCGCTGGCCGGCCTGTTCCAGGCGTCGAACGCCCTGGTCGCCGCCGGTCTGGCCATTGCCGCCGGTGAGGACGCCGGTGCAGTGATCCATGCCCTGTCATCGCTCGCGGGCGCGCGCGGGCGGCTGGAACGCGCCGGTACGAAGGCCAATGGCGCCGAGGTTTATGTCGATTACGCCCACACGCCGGACGGTCTGGAAACCGTGCTGCACGCCCTGCGGCCGCACACCAAGTGTAAGCTGGTCTGTGTCTTTGGCTGCGGCGGTGACCGCGATCGCGGCAAGCGCCCGAAGATGGGGGCTATTGCGCAGAAACTGGCCGACCGCGCCATTGTCACCGACGATAATCCGCGTTCGGAAGAGCCGGCGGCTATCCGCGCTGAGGTGCTGGCCGGCATGGGCAAGAGCGCCGTTGAGATCGGGGATCGCAGGGCGGCGATCTTTGAAGCCGTGGCGGGGCTGAAAACCGGCGATGTGCTGGTGGTGGCCGGCAAGGGCCATGAGCAGGGGCAGATTGTCGGCGGCACCGTCCTGCCGTTTGATGATGTCAGTGTGGTGCGTGAGGCCCTGAACGCCTGATCCTATTCAGCGCCGGTTCATTGTCCGGCGCGCATCCTGAATATACTAACATGGTTATTCCAACGCTTGATGCGGAGGGAAACTGGCGGTATCAAGGGATGGGACGATTCAGGGGCAGGGGCGATGAAAACACTAAAATGGCTGGCAGGCCTGACGCTGGCAGGCGCTTTAATTCCGTTGGCGGGGCAGGCGCAAACTTCGCAACCGGTGCTGGTGCATGAAGCCCAATTCGGCACGGTGCATGAAGTGCTGGGCGCCGAACTGGCGATTGCCGCGCCGCGTGCCGGCTGCCCGGTGAAGTTCCAGCCC
The DNA here is from genome assembly GCF_035497195.1 of Asticcacaulis sp. GTDB lineage: Bacteria > Pseudomonadota > Alphaproteobacteria > Caulobacterales > Caulobacteraceae > Asticcacaulis. The sequence continues at coordinate 160,400 of NZ_DATJDZ010000009.1, read as the reverse complement.
ATCGAAGGCGGTCCCTGTTTCGACAAGGTGAAACTGAAACCGGCTTCGGTGGGCGCGACCCGCGTATTGAGCCTCATCAGGCCGGCGCAGGGCGATTGGGTCTCCGGCGTCTATGGTCGTGACTTCCGGCTGTACGATCTCTTCCCGACCGCCGAAGGGTTTCAGGCACGCGAACTGCCGTTTGAAACCTCGGATGTCGCCGTGCCGCGTGATTGCTATGCGCTGAACGGCGAAAACGTCGGTTATTCCATCGAACACAGGGCCACGGGCGATGTGGCGCTTGAGCACCAGACGGTGGTGTGCGGTGGCGGCCCGCGTGATCCGGACGGCCCCTATACGCCCGAAGGGCCGCCGCTGACGCCTGGCGTTCAGGGTGTCTGGCACAATACTGAGATGGTGCGCGCCGAGGGGACAATGCGTTATCTGGCGACGATCGGCAGTTGTGATCCGCAGTATAGTGTAAAGTCCACCTGGTGCGCCGAGCCGGCGGTCAGGTATCTGCAAGGCCATAGCGATGAAAAGGAACTGGACCTGATCGCCGCCAAGCGCGCGGTTCAGGCCGGCGATGTGCTGCAAAAGGCCGATACCGATCAGTGGGTGCTGAAACGCAAGGGCAGCAGCAAGTTCAAGGTAGACAGCCGGTGGATCGACAAGTCGTTCATGGCGGCTGTGGATGGCTGTGCGCCGGTCGAGGCCATCGGCTGGTGGGTGACCGGTCGGCCGGATGGCTTGTATGTCACTGAAAAGGCGTTGAACCGCTGCGGAGCGCCTCTGGCGCCGGTGCCGACCGAAATATGGGAAGCCTATGGCGACGATTATTTCATCGTTGATTGTGGGCGCGACTGGCGCAGGGGGCGTTCGCGCGGCAAGGATGCACAAGGAAAACAACAGGACGATGAGGCGGCCGAATGTTTTAATAGCGCCGGTGATTACCTACGCCGTATCGGCCGCAATAATGTCATTGTGGTGGTGCTGAACGAACGCGCCCGCGTCGATGATCATCTCTACTCCGGCAGCTATATCAGCTATGATGTCGCCGAGGTGACGCTGAACAAGGACAGGAGCCTGTCCGCCCGCCGGATCGACTCGTTCGATCCCTCCGGTGTTTACATGAACAATTGTACGCAGCTAAACGACGGTCCCCCGGAATCGAAGGGCTTCGTCATTGTCCGTTCCATGGGCGTTTCATGGGCGAGGGTGTACCGCTGGATGTCCTGTCCCGTTTATTGACGTCAGAATTCGTCCCGGTGGTCTGCAAACGGCCGTCTTTCTCCGCTTCGCTGCTCACGTACTTAAGTACGCTCCGCGGCGATGCTCGAAAGCCAATCGTTTTCGCCTCACCGGATACGATTCTGTCCGCCAATAAAGACGCGCTGTTTGTACCGTTAATACACTCGTGCTTGCCTAAATCCCTGAGTCGGGTTCAATGGCGTTTTCCTTTGCTGCGCGTGTGAGACATGGCCGATACCCCTCTCTGGACCTTCAATGAACTGGCCAAGGCCACCGGCGGCACCCTGACCGGTATAGGCGAGGGGGCGTCGCGCGCTGCTACCGGCGTCAATTTCGACAGCCGGGCGCTCCAGCCGGGCGATGTTTTCCTGGCGCTGAAAGGCGTGCGCGACGGCCATGATTTCGTACCGCAGGCGTTTGCGTCCGGAGCCGCCATCGCCGTGTCGCGTCGGCCGATCGAAGGCGGACCCTGCCTGCTGGTGCCGGATGTGCAAAAGGCGCTGGAAGACATGGCCGTGTTTGCCCGTGATCGCGCCACCCATGCCAAACGTGGGGCGGTGACCGGCAGCGTCGGCAAGACCAGCGTGACGCAGATGGTCATGCAGGGGCTGACCCAGGCCGGTCGCGCCCATTCCGCCATCAAGAGCTTCAACAACCATATCGGCGTGCCCCTGACCCTGGCCCGGATGCCGGCCGATACCGAGCGCGCCGTCTTCGAGATCGGCATGAACCACGCCGACGAGATCGCGCCTTTGTCGGAATTCGTCGCGCCCCATGCGGTGATCGTCACCACGGTCGGCGGGGCGCACACCGAAAACTTCCCCGATGGTGATGCCGGCGTGGCCCGCGCCAAGGCGGAGATTTTCGATGGTCTGCTGCCGGGCGGTCTGGCGATCCTCAATGCCGATAATCCGTGGTTCGATTTCCTCAGTCAGCAGGCGCGCGCCGCCGGGGGCCTGATCGCCGCTTTCGGTGAGCATAACGGCGTCGATGTGCAACTGATCGAGCACCGCATCAATGGCGACCGCGCCTCGGTGGCGGCGCGCTTTCATGGGCGCGACATCATCTTCAGCCTGGCCCATACCGGCAAGCATCAGGCGGTCAATGCGCTGGCGACCTTGCTGATGCTGGAGGCGCTCGATGTCGATCTCGATACTTCCTTGCTGGCGCTGGAAAGTTTCGCCGCGCTCGATGGCCGGGGCAAGGTGACGCGCAAAGCCTTCAAAGGCGGCGAGATCACCCTGATCGACGAGAGCTACAACGCCAATCCGGTATCGATGATCGCCACGGTGGAATCGCTCGGCATGCGGCCCAAACCGGCGGACTCACGAAAAATTGTCGTCCTGACCGACATGCTCGAACTGGGGACCGAAGAGGCGACGCTCCATGCCTCATTGGCGCCGGTGATCGAGGCGCAGGATATCGACAGCGTTTATCTGGCGGGGCCTTTGATGCGTAACCTGTGGAATGCCTTACCGCAGGCCTTGCGTGGCGGCTATGCCGAAACCGCCGCCGAATTGACGCCGGCCCTGATTGAGGGCTTGCAAGGGGGGGATGTGATTATGGTAAAGGGATCAAACGGTTCGAAAGCCGGACTGATCGCCAAGACCCTTCTGGCTCTCGAAGAATAAAGGCCCTTCATGTTTTATCTGCTGTACGAGCACGTCACCAGCCTGCATCAGCACTGGCCGCTGATCAATCTGATGAAATATCAGACCGTGCGCATCTTCCTGGCCATGATCACAGCCATGATCGTCGCCGTGGCCATGGGGTCGCGCTTCATCCGCTGGATGCGCGCCAGGCAGGGCAAGGGGCAGCCGATCCGTGAGGATGGTCCTTCCACCCACCTGCTGACAAAAAAAGGCACGCCGACCATGGGAGGGCTGATGATCCTGGCCGGGATCGCGGTCGGCACCGTCCTGTGGGTCGATCCGCATTCGGCCTCGGCCTGGGTTGTGTTCGGCGTTACCATGGCCTATGGCCTGCTCGGCTTCATCGACGACTACGCCAAGGTGACCAAGCAGACATCGGCGGGCCTGACCTCGATCCAGAAGCTGGTGGCGCAGATCGCCATCGCCGTCGCCGCCGTGCTGGTGCTGATGTACTATTCGCCGCAACCGGCCGATGCGCCGCACCTGGCGACCTCGCTGGTCATTCCGGTTTTCAAGAACTTCATCTTTAATCTTGGTTATTTTTACGTTGTCTTCGGCGCGGTGGTGATTGTCGGTGCATCGAACGCCGTCAACCTGACCGATGGTTTGGATGGTCTCGCTATCGTGCCGGTGATGATCGCGGCGGGCGCCTTCACCCTGATCGCCTATCTCGTCGGTAACGCCAAGTTCGCCAACTACCTGATCATCCATTTCGTGCCGGGCGCCGGTGAAGTGGCTGTGCTGCTGGCCGCCATCATCGGCGGCGGCATGGGCTTTCTGTGGTATAACGCGCCGCCGGCCAAGATATTCATGGGCGACACGGGTTCACTGGCGCTCGGCGGTGGCCTTGGCGCCGTGGCCGTGGCGCTCAAGCACGAGATCGTGCTGGCCATCATTGGCGGCCTGTTCGTCGTGGAGGCCCTGTCGGTGATGATCCAGGTCGGCTATTTCAAGCTGACGAAGAAGCGCGTATTTCTGATGGCGCCGATTCATCACCATTTCGAAAAGCTCGGCTGGGCGGAATCGACCGTCGTGATCCGCTTCTGGATCGTGGCGGCCATGCTGGCCATGGTTGGCCTGGCGACACTGAAACTAAGGTAAGCGTTATGATTCCGGTAAAAGGCTTTGAAGGCAAGCGGGTCGCCATCTTCGGACTGGGCCGTTCGGGCCTGTCGGCGGCGCGGGCGCTCAAGGCCGGCGGGGCGGAGCCGATCCTGTGGGACGACAAACCGTCGAACCTGCTGCCGGCAACGAAAGAAGGCTTCACGGTCGAGAACCTGAAAAACGCCGACTGGTCGGATTTCGCCGCGCTCGTCCTGTCGCCAGGCGTGCCGCTGACGCACCCGGCGCCGCACTGGACCGTCGGCCTCGCCAATGCAGCGAATGTACCGGTCATGGGGGATATTGAGCTGTTCGCCCGGACGCTCGCCTGTCTGCCGGCGCACAAGCGGCCGCGCACCGTGGCGATCACCGGCACCAATGGTAAGTCGACCACCACGGCCCTGATCGGTCATATCCTGAAAGCAGCCGGCAAGGACGTTCATGTCGGCGGCAATATCGGCATCGGTATCCTCGACCTGCCGGATATGCACGGCGGGGCGATCTACGTTATCGAAACCTCGTCCTATCAACTCGACCTGACCTTAAGTTTCTCTCCGGATGTTTCCGTGTTGATGAACATCACGCCCGACCATCTTGACCGACACGGCGGCATGGAAGGCTATATCAAGGCCAAGCGCCGCATCTTTATGGCGCAAAGCTCCAAGCAGACGGCGGTGATCGGCGCGGATGACGACTATACCGCCGCCATCATCAGCGACATGCGCGTCCATTCGCCGGTCAAGCTGATCTCGATTTCGGCCCGCCGCACACTTGGTCATGGCGTCTATGCGCTCAATGGCGTGCTCTATGATGGCACCTCGGTGCGCGCCCGCCAGGTGATTGACCTCAAGGCCGTACGGACCCTGACCGGCCGCCACAACTGGCAGAACGCCGCCGCCGCCTATTCGGCGTGCAAGGCGCTGGGGCTGGAGATGGACGAGATTGTCGCCGGTATGCGCACCTTCCCCGGCCTGGCGCACCGGATGCAGGAAATCGGCCGCATCGGCCATGTGCGCTTCATCAACGATTCCAAAGCGACCAATGCCGACGCGGCGCGTCAGGCCATGTCGTCGTTCGATAAGTTCTACTGGATCGCCGGCGGGGTGCCCAAGGCCGGCGGCATCGATGACCTGCGCGATCTGTTCGGCCGGGTGAAGCACGCCTATCTGATCGGCGATGCGGCCGAGCTGTTCGAGGTGACCATTGGCAAGGCCGCGCCCTGCACGCAGTCGCGCCTGCTGTTCACCGCCGTGGCCCAGGCCTATGCCGAGGCGGAAAAATCGGGCCGCGAAGAGATTGTGCTGTTCTCGCCGGCCTGTGCCTCGTTCGATCAATTCAGGGATTTCGAGGCGCGTGGTGACGCCTTCCGCGATGCGGTGTCCGAAATCAAGATCGGCGTGACCGGCGAAAAGGTCTAGTCGCGCCACAGGCAGGCGGTGATTTTTTTCCTAGCCGATGCCGCAGGTCGTCCAATTCGGTCTGACTGCGCGGCGTCTCATATGCGTCGAAAGTCAGGCCAAAGCGCGCCAGTACTACCGGTGGATATTCAACGACAACGCTATCCAGTGGGCAATGACTGCCGGCCTCTGCCGGGGCCATATAATTGATCAGGTCCATCCAGCGGAACAGGGTGGAGCTTATGCCGGCTTTTGTGAGGAAGGCTTCCTGACGGTTGATCGTGGTGAGCGTATCTTCGTAAGTATTGAACATGATTTGCGGATCCTGCGCGGCAAATGCGCGTAACTGCGGCAAGGCCTGCTCGAGTTGCTCCAATGTGGCGCCGCCGTGATAAAGGAGCAGAGTGTCGGGGCGGACCACTCTGCGGTGACCGGCCGTGATCAGGAAATTGGCGCAGCTTGACGCGCAAAAGGTGTCGGCCACCACGGTTGCGGGATGGTCCAGCAAGGCTTCGCCGATAGCCAATGCCGCCTTGACCTCTCCGCCACCGGAGCGAACCACCATTACAAGCGGCTCTGTTTTGCCAAAGCTGTTCAATTGGTCAAGGACGGGCTTGTCGTCGCCCGTCTCGATATGTCCGTTCAGGCACAGGCCGCCGTCGACACGCTTCAGGCTGAGCTGGGCATTGGTATCCAGCGGTTTCATCCAGTCGAGACAGGTTTGCGTTACGGCCGCTTCCAGGGCGGGAGAGGCGAGTGGCTCCGCCTGAGCGCTCGCCGTGCTGCCCATCGCCATAACATGCACAACGCCAATAATAAGCCAGACCCGCATGAACATGCCCCCCACGTTTGTGTCTTTCGCGGAAGGATGAGGGCAAAGATGACGAAAAACAAGAGTCCGATGTCCGACTGCTTAAGATTTCCTTACGAATCTTCCCTGCGCTTAAGCCAATGTTAACTACGATTTGGTGAATCCTGTAAGCCAGTTCCCCAGTCAGACCGCTCAAGGTTCGTTCATGGCTCACGCTTACGCCCATCCGTTTACGCGCACCGACCGTTCACCCACCGCCATCTGGTGGTGGACGCTGGATCGCGTCACCCTGACGCTCGCGCTGATCCTGCTGGTGCTCGGCTTCTTCTTTTCATTCTCCTCGTCGCCGGTGGCGTCGCCACATGTCAGCCATTACGACACCTTCTATTACACCAAGCGCCACTTTGTTTTCGCCCTGATGACGGCGGTAGTGATGATCATGGTCTCCATGCTGTCGCTGAAAGGGATCAAGCGCGTCAGCGTATTGGTCTATGGCGGCGCTATCTCGATCATGGCCATGCTGCCGCTGATCGGCCATGCCGCCAAGGGCGGCCGGCGCTGGCTGGAACTGGGGCCGGTCGCGCTCCAGCCGTCGGAATTCCTCAAGCCGGCTCTGATCGTGCTGATCGCCTGGATGTTCTGCGAAGGTCAGAAAGGCAAGGGCGTGCCGGGCGTGACTGTCGCCTTTTTCCTCTATGCCTTCGCCATCGGACTGCTGCTGATCCAGCCGGATGTCGGGCAATCCATCCTGATCACCATCGCCTTCGGCGCCTGTTTCTTCATTTCGGGCGTGCCGTTCCGCTGGATTATCGGGATGCTCGGCACGGCAGGGGCGGGCCTGGTCGGTCTGTTTTTCATTCAGCCGCACTTTCGCAACCGCATCATGGGCTTTATCTCACCGGACGCTGATTCCGGCTTCCAGGTCGCCAGGGCAAAAGCCGCCATCGCCAATGGCGGACTGTTCGGCGTGGGGATCAACGAAGGCACAATGAAGCGGTTGATCCCTGATCTGCATACCGATTTCATCTATTCGGTGGTGGCTGAAGAATACGGCCTTTGGCTGATCCTGATCCTTATCGGCATCTTCGCCTTCATCATCATCCGGGGGCTGCTCAAGGCGATGGCGATGCAGGACCCTTTCCGCCAGATCGCCACCTCCGGCCTTTACATCATGTTGGGTGTGCAGGTGCTGATCAATGTATCGGTTAATCTCGGCCTGATTCCCCCCAAGGGCATGACCCTGCCGTTTATTTCCTACGGCGGTTCGTCGATGCTGGCCATGGGCCTGACCCTGGGGTTCATTCTGGCGCTGACGCGCCGCAGGCAGGAAGAAATTCCGCAGGACGACCCGACAAAATGGTAAATAAAGGATAGAAACGGTTTAGTTTTTTATGCGGAACCCGCTATGGTAACCACAGATTTGAGTACGCCTGTTCGGGGACTAAATGGCCACCGCTAAAAAAGCCAAGCCGAGACGCAAAGCGTCTTCCTTTTCTGATAAGCCTTTGGCCATCGTGACGGCAGGGGGGACCGGTGGGCACATGTTTCCCGCCGAAGCGCTGGCCCGTGAGTTGAATGATCGCGGCTGGGACGTGGTGCTGGCATCCGATAAGCGCGGTGCGGCCTTTGCCGCCAATTTCCCCGCCATTGAACGCCTGTCGCTGGACGCGGCCACCTTCAAAAAAAGCGATCCGGTCGGCATGGTGCGGGCGGCGATCAAGATCGGCCTTGGCATCATGCAGGCCCGCAAGGCTTTCAAGCGACTGAAGCCGTGGGCAGTCATCGGTTTTGGCGGCTATCCCTCTTATCCGGCCCTGATGGCGGCCCTTGGTCGCCGTGACATCACGATTATTCACGAGCAGAATTCGGTGCTGGGCCGCTCCAATCGCCAACTGGTCAAACAGGTCGATGCCGTGGCCTGCGCTTTTCCGGTTTTGCGCATGGCGCCGGTGGAAATGGAAGGGCGGGTGCAGGTGGTCGGCAATCCGGTCAGGCCGGATATTCGGGCGCTATATGATGAACCCTATCCCGCCATCGATCCGACGATCCGCATTCTGGTGACCGGCGGGTCGCAGGGGGCGAAGATCCTCTCCGAAACCGTGCCGCAGGCCCTGGCCCTCTTGCCAGTCAGCCTGCGCATCAATCTGCATGTCGAGCAGCAAACCCGCGCCGATCAACTGGATGTGGCGGCGAAGATCTACAAGGATGCCGAGATCGGCGCCGAGGTCGCGCCGTTCTTTACCGATATGGCCGCGCGTCTGGGGCGCGCGCATATCGTTATCGGCCGGGCTGGGGCCTCGACGGTCTGTGAACTGGCCGTGGCCGGCAAACCGTCCATCCTGATTCCGCTCAAGATCGCGGCCGACGACCACCAGACCTATAATGCCGAGGTGCTGAAAGCTGCCAAGGCTGCAATTGTCATCAAGGAAGACGATGTAACGGCGGAAAAGCTGTGCAGTGAAATCCGCGCCCTGATCGAAGGGGTGGCGCTTCTGCCGATGCGCGCCCGTGCGGCGAAATCGGTGGCGCGCCCCGATGCCGCCAGATTGCTGGCCGATCTTGTCGAACGCACCGTCAAACGCATCAAGGAGTAGGCGATGACCGAAAAAGCGCTCAATGCCGGTTTCATGCAGCGGGTGCTGTTCGTCATCCTGGCGATCGCCGCCGGCCTGCTGATTTTCAAGCTGCTCGGCTTGTGGCTGCTGATCTTCGGCGCCATTGTCATCGCCACCGTGTTGCGGGCGCTGGCCGAACCGCTGATCAAATATACCCCGCTGAACGATACAATGGCCGTTTTGATGGTGCTGGTACTGGTCCTGGCTCTCATAAGCGTCACGTTCACCCTGTTTGGTTATGAACTGGTGGCTCAGGCCCATAACCTGACCGAACAATTGCCGGCGGCCTGGACCGCTCTTCAGGCACGGCTTCAGGTCCTGGGGCTTAATGACGAACTGCAAAAGCAGATACAGACCCTGGGTCAGCAGGCCGGCGGCATGGCTTCCAAGCTGCCGATTATCGCCGGCAATGTCTTTTCCGGCCTGGCCAATCTGCTGGTGGCGACCATAGCTGGTATCATATTGGCAATTAATCCAGCGCAGTATCGTGACGGTGTGGTCTATCTGTTCAACGATGAACATAAGGACAAGGTGCGCGATGCCATGAACGTGGCTGGTCATGCCCTGCGTCTGTGGTTTGTCGGGCAGTTTATCTCCATGGTGCTGGTCGGCACTCTGACCGGCATAGGCCTGACGATCCTTGGCGTGCCCTCTGCCCTGGCTTTGGGGCTTGTCTCTGGCCTGGCGCAATTTGTGCCGATCGTCGGGCCTGTCGTTTCGGCCGGGCCGGGCCTGCTGCTGGCCGCGGTATCCGGCTGGCAGATCTTCGTTTGGGCGCTGGTCATCTACGTCGGGGTGTCGCAGCTTGAGAGCAACTTCATCACGCCGATGGTCCAGCGCAGCATTGCCTCCATTCCGGTGATCGTGACCCTGTTTGCGGTGATCGGTTTTGCCGGATTGCTGGGGGCGATGGGCGTGCTGTTCGCCATGCCGCTGACCGTCATCATCTATACCCTGGTGCGCCGGCTCTATACGGGCGAGGACGTGACCCAGCCAAAGGGCGAAAAGCCGTTCAGGGGGATGCTCAAGCCGAAGGCTGATAAAGCTTCGTGACAGCCTGACCGTGATGGTCTAAAGCCGAATCCCACCTCAATTCTGTCTGCGAAAACGCCCATGACCCTCCATTCCAAGCGCCCGACGCCTTTCGATCTCGGCCCTGTCCATTTTGTCGGCATCGGCGGCATAGGCATGAGCGGCATAGCCGAAATCATGATCAAGATCGGCTACAAGGTGCAGGGTTCCGACGCCAAGGCCTCGGCCAACACCGAGCGTCTGGAAAAGCTCGGCGCGCAGATATTCATCGGTCATGAAGCCGCGCACGTTTCAGAAGGCGTCTGCGCTTTGGTCTATTCGACCGCGGTGAAACAGGACAATCCGGAAATGGTCGAGGCGCGTCGTCGCCGCATTCCGCTGGTGCGCCGGGCGGAAATGCTGGCCGAACTGATGCGCCTGCAATTCTCCATCGCGGTCGGCGGCACCCACGGCAAGACGACCACAACCTCTATGGTGGCCTGCCTGCTCGATGCCGGCGGCATGGACCCGACCGTGGTCAATGGCGGTATCATCAACGCCTATGGCACCAATGCCAAGGTGGGCGATGGCGACTGGATCGTGGTTGAGGCCGATGAATCCGACGGCTCCTTCCTGCGCCTGAAATCGACCCTGGCCATCGTCACCAATATCGACGCCGAGCACCTCGATCACTGGGGCGATTTCGAAGCCGTCAAAAAAGGCTTCGTCGATTTCGTCGAGAACATCCCCTTCTATGGCTTCGCCGCCGTCTGTATCGACCATCCCGAAGTGCAGGCCCTGGCCGCCAAGATCGATAACCGCCGCCTGATCCCTTATGGTGTCAGCCCGCAGGCCGAGGTGCGCTGCGCCAATATCGAATTTGGTCCCGAAGGCGCGGTGTTTGATGTCGTCTTCTCGCCCACTGGCGTCGAGCCTTTCATCTGGGAAAAGCTCAGGCTGCCGATGACCGGCAATCACAATGTCTCCAACGCCACGGCGGCCATCGCCATCGCCCGCGAACTGGGTATAGGCGAGGACGATATCCGTCGTGGCCTGAGTGCTTTCGGCGGCGTCAAGCGCCGCTTCACCACCACCGGCGTGGTCGATGGCATCCGCATTATCGACGACTACGGCCACCATCCGGTCGAGATTGCCGCCGTGCTGAAGGCGGCGCGCCAGGTCAGCGAAGGCCGCGTCATCGCCGTCGTCCAGCCGCACCGTTATACCCGTTTGCGCGACCTGATGAACGAGTTCTCGTCGTGCTTCCATGATGCTGATGCGGTGATTGTCGCCGATGTCTATTCGGCCGGCGAACAGCCGATCGAAGGCGTTGACAAGACCCATCTGGTTGAAGGCCTGCATCGCTTTGGCCATCGCAACGCCGTGGCGCTCGATACGCCGGCGCATCTGGCCGGTCTGGTGGCTGCCGAAGCCAAGCCGGGCGATATCGTCGTCCTGCTGGGGGCAGGCGATATCACGCAATGGGCCTATGCCCTGCCTGCGCAGCTTGAGGCGCTGAAGGCTGGAGCGGCGGAATGAACGATAAGGCCTGGATTGCAGACTTGCCGCAGGTTCGTGGCAAGATGTTGTATGGGGAAGCGCTCGCACCATTTACATGGTTCCGGGTTGGCGGCCCGGCGGACGTGGTTTTCGTGCCTGCGGACGAAGCAGATTTGAGCACTTTCATTAAAGGACTCGACCCGTCAATTCCCGTCACGACTATTGGTATTGGATCAAACCTGCTGATCCGGGACGGCGGTGTGAGCGGCGTGGTGATCCGCCTTGGCCGGGGCTTCAACGAGGTCAAGGTTCTGGACGATATATCCATATATGCTGGTTCAGCGGTTCCAGATGCTGTTCTGGCACGCAAGGCCGCAGATGCCGGCATTGCCGATCTCGAATTTTATGCAGGCATTCCCGGTACGGTTGGTGGCGCCATTGTCATGAATGCCGGATGCTATGGTTCAGAGACTAAAAATGTTGTGGCGACAGTCACATATATGAATCGCTTGGGCGAAATTTGTCTAATGGGAGCAAGCGAAGAGTTCGACTTTAGCTATCGTCACAGTTCCTTCCAAAGCTCTGGCAATATAGTCCTCGGTGCGACTTTTGAAACCAGGAAGGATGATCCAGCGGCGATTAAGGCGCGCATGGAGGCCATCACCGCCCGCCGCGAGCAGACCCAGCCGATCCGTGAAAAGACCGGCGGTTCGACGTTCAAGAACCCCGAAGGCAAATCTGCCTGGCAGTGCGTCGATGAAGCCGGTTGGCGCGGCAGGCTGTTCGGTGCGGCCAAGTTCTCGGAACTGCATTCCAATTTCATGATCAATACCGGTGACGCCACCGCCGCCGAGTTGGAAGGTCTGGGCGAGGCCGTCCGCGCCGACGTCATGACGAAACTTGGCATCGACCTGCACTGGGAAATTAAGCGGATCGGCAAATCGTAAGTCTATTATTTCAAGAGGGATTGATGGAGTATCAAAAATCTATCTGGATAACAGGACCGCAGAACGATGCGTACATTTGGTATAGCGAATTAGACGCCGAACGTTGGGAACATCGAGTAATCGTCGAATTTCGTGATGGCTACTTGGAATATTCCAGTCTCGCTACGGAGCCGAGATATAGCTGGATATCCGAAAAGCCGTGGCCAAAAATGGAAACAACAGTGAACTTTGATCAAAACGTGTTGAGTCAAAACGAGTTCGAGAATTTGTGGTTACAAGCCCTCAAAACGGGACAGCATGGTATCACAAGACAACGAATATAGGAGATACGCCATGAAGGTCGGTTTTATCGGTTTGGGCAGTATGGGGGCGGCGATTGCGCCCAATCTGGTGACAGCCGGTCATGCGGTGACGGTGTGGAACCGCTCGCCGGAAAAGGCCGATCCGCTGGTGGCTAAAGGCGCCATTCGTGCGGTCACGCCCGCCGAGGCCAGCACCAGCGAGGCCGTCTTCACCATGCTGGCCGATGACACGGCAGTCGAAGGCGTTTCCAAAGCCATACTGGCCAGCCTGCCGGCAGGCGGCGTCCATATCTCCCTCAGCACGATCAGTGTGGCATTGGCCGATAAATTGACCGAGGCCCATGCCGCCAGAGGGCAGCATTTCGTTTCGGCGCCGGTATTTGGCCGTCCGCCGGTCGCCGCCGAAGGCAAGTTGTTTATCGCCGCTGCCGGATCGCAAGAGGCCATCGCCAAGGCCATGCCCCTGCTGGAAATCATCGGCCAGAAGGTACAGGTCTTTGGCGAGAAACCTTCGGCCGCCAATCTGGTCAAGCTGGCTGGCAATTTCCTGATCGTCAATGTTACGGAAGCCTTGGGCGAGGCCATGGCGCTGGTTGCCAAGGGCGGTGTCGAAAAGGCCGACCTGCTTGAGTTCCTGACCTCGACCCTGTTCGATGCGCCGATCTATAAAAACTACGGGGCACTGATTGTCTCAGAAAAATTCGAGCCGGCTGGTTTCGCGGCGGTGCTGGCGGCTAAGGACATGCGCCTCGCCGGAGAGGCTGCCGACGCGCTGAGCGTTTCCATGCCTTTGAATGATCTGTTGCGGGCGCGGCTTGGTCGACTGGTCGAGGGCGGGGAGGGGCATCTCGATCTGACGGCTCTATCCCTGCTGGCGGCCAGGGACGCCGGCCTGAAATGACGCTGATCACCCGCGCCGCCAAGGGCCCGCTGATCATGGGCGTGGTCAATGTCACCCCCGACAGCTTTTCCGATGGTGGACGCTATATCGGCTTCGAGAATGCGCTGGCCCATGCCCGACAATTGATCGTGGATGGCGCCGATGTGCTCGATATCGGTGGGGAATCGACCCGGCCCGGCGCCCATCCGGTCACGCTGGAGGAAGAAATCAATCGCGTTGTGCCGCTGATTTCGGCGCTTTCCAACCTTACCGATGCGCCGATAAGCATCGATACGCTCAAGCCCGAAGTGGCTGAGGAAGCCTTCAAGGCGGGCGCGAGCATTTGGAATGACGTCAGCGCACTTAGCTACACGCCTCACAGTCTGGAAACCGCCGCGCGCAGCGGACGCGAGGTGATCCTGATGCACATGCAGGGCGAGCCGCGCACCATGCAATCCAACCCGTGGTATGAAGATGTCGTGGCGGAGGTCGAATCTTATCTGCTCGAACGCGCCGGAGCGGCCATCCGGGCCGGGGTGAAGCGCGATCATATCTGGCTCGACCCCGGCATTGGCTTCGGTAAGACGCTCGATCATAACCTGACCCTTATCCGCGCCACCGACCGGCTGGCTTCGCATGGCTTTCCGCTGTTGATGGCGGCTTCGCGCAAGCGCTTCATCGCCGCGCTGGAGGAACGTGAGGGCGCCGAGCCTTCGGCCGCAGACGATCGTGTCGGTGGGACGATCGCCGTGCATCTTCACGCCATTGCTAAGGGGGCGAAAATGGTGCGGGTGCATGATGTGCTTGCCATGAGGCAGGCCTTGCGGGTATGGAGCGCGCTCGAAGGAGCCTGACTTGAGCTATCGCACACGCGCCATCATCTATCTGATCCTGCTGCCGGTCTGCCTGATCGGTGCGCTGGGTGATACTGTGCCGCTGGTCTTCTCCTTCGCCTTCCTGGCCATCGCCATTTCACAATTCTTCTTTCTGTGCCCGCGCTGCGGCAAGCATGTCGATACCAAGGGCGCCGATCGCGGTAATTTCTTCTATGGCGTTTTCGAGCCGCACGAAACGACCTGCCCGCGGTGCCTAAGGTCGCGCGAGAACGTCTGGCCGTTGCAGTATCTGACGAAGCGCGAGCCGTGGGACGGCGTAAGGCACGATGAGATTTAGCGGCGATTGCGCAGTTTCTGCACGAGCATGAATACGGCGATGACGATAAACAGTCCGCCGCAGATCAGCAAAAACGGGTCGTGAAGCATCTTGTCGATCATGTGGCCCTGTAAATATCGAAGGCGCCAAGGAAGGCCGGGTTTTCGATCACCGAGCCGCAACTCAGCATATATTGACCCGGCGGTTGCAGATTGAAGGCCGCCGGCACCAGCGGCAAAAACAATTCCTGTCCGGATTTCTTGCCGACCAGAGACAAAACAAAACCTTCAGACCGATTGGCGCGGATCAGTTGCCCGGCCAGAATTTCATAGCTCAGCATCTGATCGTCGGCGTCGATCTGGTTCAGGCGGACAAGGATCAGCGTTCCTCGCATGGCGCGCAGGATCGGATGGCCATTGTCGGCAAAGGCCTCCGGTTCCAGTTCTATCCATCGCTCAGAGTCGCTCAACTGTTGTCGTCCGTGAAGTCAGGAAAGGCTTCGACAAAGGCGAAGCGCGGCACGGTGCCAGCGTTAGTCTCTACCGATTCGGTGAACATGCCGAGTGGCCGTACCCACAGGCGCGCCTCTCCAGCGGTCTGTCCCATGGGGGCATAGAGCACCAGGTCTTCCTCGGTTTCCGAATGGGTCACGGTGCCGAAAACCTTATACAGCTTGTTTTTGTAGTGGCGATAGGTGCCACGTTTGATGGCGCTTTTGTAAAACGAGGTTGTCAGGGGCATTCACCCCTCCTATTTGAAGTTTATAAGGCTTCTATGAGCCTATTCGGCCATCCAGGACAAGACAGTATGCAGCGTGTTCTTATAATCGCCGGTTCCGATCCTTCGGGGGGCGCCGGCATTCAGGCCGATATCAAGGCGGTCACCTGCTTGGGCGGCTACGCCATGACGGCGATCACCGCCCTGACCGTGCAGAATACGCTCGGCGTCTCCGATGTCATGGCTGTGCCGCCCGCCTTTATTACTGCTCAGGCGCAGGTCTGCCTCGATGATATCGGCGCCGACGCCATCAAGACCGGAATGCTGGCCGATGTCGCCGTCATGGAGGCGGTGTCTCTGGTAATCGAAGGCGCCAGGGTCTTTACCGTCATCGATCCGGTGATGGTGGCCAAGGGCGGCCATGCCCTGATGAACCATTACGCGGTTGATGCCATGAAGGCGCTGATGCTGCCCCTGGCTGACCTGCTGACGCCGAATACGCCGGAAGCGGCGGCGCTCACCGGCCTGAGGGTCGAAACGGAAGACGACATGCGCAAGGCGGGTGAAGCCCTGCTGGCGATGGGCGCGAAGAATGTGCTGATCAAGGGCGGACACCTCGATACGCCGGGTGTGGTCGACCTGTTGTTTACCCGCAAGGGCGAGCATCGCTTCACCTCCGAACGGATCGACACCAGACACACCCACGGCACCGGCTGCACATTGGCGAGCGCGTGTGCCGCCCTGACGCGCGAAGCCCGGCCGCTTGAGGAAACGATCGGGCTGGCCAGAGATTATGTCGGCGGGGCGATCCTGATGGCGCCGGGGTTGGGCGAGGGGCACGGACCGCTGCGGCACAACTGGTTGTTATAGCCAAAAGGCGCAGAACCAGGTCCTGCGCCTTGAGGGATAAGAGACGGGCGGCCTTGAAGGCGCCGCCGGCCTTTACCGGTTAACCGCGACGGTTGTTGCGGTCGGTTTTTTCGTAACGGATCTGGACCTGCAGGCGATCGAGGCGGTTGTCCAGCTGGCTGATCTCGTTGACGTTCAGGCCACGGCCCGACCGTTCAAAGCTGCGCTTTTGCGCGGAGATCAGGTTCAATTCGTTATTGAGGCGGCGGCCTTCGCGCAGACTGATCTGACCGGTGCGGCGGCCCTGGTCGATCCGGCTGTCAAGACGCGCGATCTTGGCGCTCAACTGAGCCGAGGCGCGATCGTTGCGGTGGTTCCAACCGGTGCTGCGATGATCGCTGACGACCAAGACATAGGCGGGTTTGGCGCTGGCGATGGCCGGCGCGGAAAGGGTGGTCAGGGCGGCGGCAACGGCGGCCAGGGTGATCAGGGTCTTTTTCATCGTCTTTCTCCTTTTTGATGTGCGTCGCTGTTTCAGAAGCGATGACCTATATAAACACGTGCCCCCTGAGCCTGACCTGAACGGTGCGGTTCATATACGGTTCATGACGATTGGAAATTGGATGTAAAAACAAACAGATGCGCTTCTATCGTCAGCGGGATGGTAAATAGAAGTGCAGGAAAATACGACTGTGTTCGATCACGCTAATTGTTAAGGGCGGATAGCCGCCTGGATTGAAAAAACGCTTGCCCTGAAAGGCCTGAAAGCGCAAAGAGCGAAGGAAAATGTACCGTATCGTGGGGTTCGCATGTCGACTTTTTCCGCCAACAAGCCGGCTCGCGCGCCAGAGCGTCCGTGGTTTTCATCGGGGCCGACAAGCAAGCGTCCGGGCTGGAGCGTTCAGGCCCTGGTCAATGCGCCGGTCGGGCGCTCGAACCGCTCCAAGGTCACGGTGGCCCGGCTCAATCAGTCTATCGAACTGACACGCTCCATCCTGCAAATCCCGGAAGCATATCAGGTGTTGGTCATGCCGGCCTCCGATACCGGCGCCTTTGAAGCCGCCATGTGGAACCTTCTCGGCGAGCGCAAGGTGCAGCTTCTGGCCTTTGAAAGCTTCGGCCAGTTATGGGCCGATGATGCGGTTACCCATCTCAAGCTTGATTGCGAAGTGTTGAGCGCGCCCTATGGCCGGTTGCCGGATATATCGAAGATCGACCCGAAAGCCGATCTGGTCTTTCCGTGGAACGGCACCACTTCCGGTGTGCGCGTGCCCAATTCGGACTTTCTCAACGGCCATCAGGGGCTGGTGCTGTGCGACGCCACTTCGGCGGCCTTTTGTATGGAACTGCCGTGGCAAAAGCTCGATGTCGTCACCTTCTCTTTCCAGAAGGCGCTGGGTGGTGAGGCGGGCTTCGGCGTGCTGGTGCTGTCGCCGAAAGCGATCGAACGCTTGAACACCTGGGAATCCGGTCGTCCGATACCCAAGGTTCTGCGCCTGAAGGCCAAGGGTGTCGCCGATATGAAGATCATCGGTGGCGACGCCATCAACACCTACTCCTTCCTGGTGATCGAGGACTATCTCGACGCCCTGCGCTGGGCCTCGCTCGAAGGCGGCCTGGAAGGGCTGATCAATCGCTGCAATCACAATTTTGAAGTACTGCGCGAATGGGTCGAAGCGACGCCATGGATCGATTTCGTCGCAGAAGTGCCGGAACAGCGTTCCACCACCTCGGTTTGCCTGAAGTTCGTCGACCCGGCGGTCCAATCGCAGCCAGCCGAGATTCAGGCGAAACTGGCCTCCAAGATCGGTTCGCTTTTGGAGATCGAGGGCGTGGCCTTTGATGTCACCGGCTATCGCGCCGCGCCGCCGGGCCTGCGCATCTGGTGCGGCTGCACGGTCGAAGCGGATGATATCGATTCGCTGCTACCGTGGCTGGAATGGGCCTATGGCGAGGCGCTGCAAAGCGTGTTGGCCAGCGCTTAACTAAAGAGAAACACGGACAGGCACGGAAGAAGCCGGAATTACACGGAATTCTTTGTGGGTTTGCTTCTGCGCGAAGCGCCATAATGTCACAGCAGTTGCCACAAATATGATTGACACCCTTTGGGCAAGAGCAAACCCGCGTACTCATATTCCGTGTGATTCTGTCTTCTTCCGTGCCTGTCCGTGATCCCCTTTCCTTCCCGAAACCAGGCATAAGCGATCAGGCAAAATTAGAGGGTTACAAGCAGCGATTCCTGCTCTATAGGGTGCCACCGGCTAACAGGCGCATGGCATAGATCTGCGCTGCAATATTCTGTGACCGGAGCAATCATCTTGGCAAACGTAACCGTAATTGGCGCTCAGTGGGGCGACGAAGGCAAGGGCAAGCTTGTCGACTGGCTCTCCAACCGCGCCGATGTCGTCGTGCGTTTCCAGGGCGGGCATAATGCCGGCCACACGCTGGTCGTCGATGGCAAGGTCTACAAGCTCTCCCTGCTGCCGTCCGGCGTTGTGCAAGGCAAGCTGTCGATCGTCGGCAACGGCGTGGTGATTGATCCGTGGGCGCTGTTCGATGAAATCGCCCGCGTCGAGGCGCTCGGCCTCAAGATCACGCCCGAATTGCTGGTCATCGCTGACAATGCCTGCCTGATCCTGCCGATCCATTCCGAACTCGATATCGCCCGTGAAGCGGCCGCCGGCGCCGGCAAGATCGGCACCACGGGCCGCGGTATTGGCCCGGCCTATGAAGACAAGGTTGGTCGCCGCGCTATCCGCGTGGCTGATCTGGCCGATCTCGACGCGCTGGAATCGAAGATCGACCGTCTGCTGGCCCATCATAACGCCCTGCGCGCCGGCCTCGGCCTCGATCCCGTCGATGTGGCGGCCCTGACCGAGAAATTGAAGGCCGTCGCGCCGCGCCTCCTGCCGTTCGCTCAGCCGGTCTGGTATGTGCTCGACAAGGCCAAGCACGAAGGCAAGCGCATCCTGTTCGAAGGCGCGCAAGGCGCGCTGCTCGATATCGACCACGGCACCTATCCGTTCGTCACCTCGTCCAATACAGTCGCCGGTCAGGCCGCTGCCGGTTCCGGCATGGGGCCGAAGAGCGTCGGCTATGTGCTGGGGATTCTCAAAGCCTACACCACCCGCGTTGGTTCCGGTCCGTTCCCGACCGAACTGTTTGATGAAATCGGCCAGGGCATCGCCACGCGCGGTCATGAATTCGGTACCGTCACCGGCCGCGCCCGTCGCGTCGGCTGGCTCGATGCGGTTCTGGCGCGTCAGTCCATCGCCATAAACGGCATTGACGGTATTGCCCTGACCAAGCTCGATATCCTTGACGGCATCGAGACGATCAAGGTCTGCGTCGGCTATAAGGTCGGCGACAAGGTGCTGGATTATCTGCCGGCCAGTTTCAAAGACCAGCAAGGCATCGAACCGGTCTATGAAGAGATCGAAGGCTGGAGCGAAAGCACTCAGGGCGCCCGTTCGTGGAAAGACCTGCCGGGCAATGCCGTGAAGTATGTCCGCCGCATCGAGGAACTGATCGGTGCGCCGGTGGCCCTGCTGTCGACCAGTCCTGAGCGAGAAGACACCATCCTGATGCGTGACCCTTTCCAGGACTAAAAAGGCGCGTTGTTTTTTTCAATGCGCTCGAATTTTGCAACGCGTCATAAAATCTATTTTTACTAATCTGCGCTAAGGTCACGGCTTAAACCTTAGCCGTGTGTCCCCTTGTTCTCACTCGACCCCAAACTCGAAGCCAAACTGAAGCCGCATCTGAAGCGGGTGCTGGTGCTTGAGAGCAACCCTGCCTATGCGCGCATCCTGATGGATATGCTGCGGGTATTGGGGGCTGAAAAGGTGCAGGTCGAGACCGATGACCGCCGCGCCACACTGATCTGTCAGGATTTCGATCCGCAAATTATCTTTTGCGATCTCAAGGGCGCCAATATCGAAGGCGCGCCGTTCGTGACCGGCCTGCGCCGCTCGGATATGAAATGCCGCAAGATCCCGGTGATCATGATGGCGCCCAACGATCTGCCGGAGACCATGAAGCAGGCCCGTGATTGCGGCAGCGACGAGATCATGAAGAAGCCCTTCGCTTCGGGTGACCTGTTGCAGCGCCTGGATCACGTCGTCACCAAGTCCCGGCCATGGATCGAGGCGGTGATGTATGTCGGCCCTGATCGCCGGCGATTCAATTCGGGTATGGCTGGGACGGCGAAGCGTCCGCCGGAAACTATGTCGGACGGCATGAAGCGCCTTGAACAGAGTGTGCGAATCCTGCGCGCCGCCGCCGATCAGTTCGACAATGACCGCAAGCAGGCCAAGCGGGCGATTACTGCCCAGCTTGAGGTTTTGGTGCCGGCCTGCAAGGCGATCACCGATCCGAAGTTCAAGGCCGCCGTGACGGAAATTTTCGCCGCCTATAAATCCAATGAGATGACGGGTGAGATGCTCAAGGCGCCGGTGGCCGTGCTGGCCAAGCTGTTCCGCATCGATGACGCGCCAAAAAAAGAAAACGCGGCCTGATTTCAGACCGCGCTTCCTTAATTCAGATTTTCAGAAACCTTAAGCCGGAACCGGCGTGGCGGCCTGAGACGCCGCGACCATGGCCTTTTGCAGCTTCTCAAACGCCCGTACCTCGATCTGGCGGACGCGTTCACGCGACACGCCAAAGCGTTCGGCGAGGTCTTCCAGAGTGGTCGGGCTGTCTTTCAGGCGGCGCTCGGTCAGGATTTCCTTTTCACGGTCGTTCAGTTCGCCCATGGCGGCCTGCAACAGGTCCATGCGCTGACCATATTCCTGATTGTCGGCCAGGACGGTTTCCTGCGACTGCTGCTTGTCGTCGACCAGCCAGTCCTGCCATTCCGAATCGCCTTCTGATGCACGCAACGGCGCATTGAGCGACGAGTCACCCGAGGACATGCGGCGGTTCATGTTGATGACGTCGGTTTCCGACACGCCGAGTTTGGTAGCGATCTGTTCGACATGTTCGTGGTGCAGGTCGCCTTCTTCAAGCGCCGAGATTTCCGACTTCACCTTGCGCAGGTTGAAGAACAGTTTCTTCTGGGCGGCGGTGGTGCCCATTTTCACCAGTGACCACGAGCGCAGCACATATTCCTGAATCGACGCCTTGATCCACCACATGGCGTAGGTGGCCAGGCGGAAGCCACGATCGGGATCGAATTTCTTGACCGCCTGCATCAGGCCGACATTGCCTTCGGAGATGACTTCGCCGACAGGCAGGCCGTAGCCGCGATAGCCCATGGCGATCTTGGCGACGAGACGCAGGTGCGAGGTGACCAGTTTGTGAGCGGCTTTCGGGTCCTGATGTTCAGCCCAGCGCTTGGCCAGCATGAACTCTTCGTCCTTGGGCAGCATGGGGAACTTGCGGATTTCCGACAGATAACGATTGAGGCCGCCGTCCGGGGTCAGGGCGGGCAGGCTGGCGCCATCGCGGGTGGCCAGGTTCGAGGAGGAGGTCAGGGCAAGAGAACTCATCGGCGCGTCGCTTTCTGTAGAATTTTCTGTTTCTGGTCGGGATTCTGACGAAAGGTCAGAAAAAGAAGGTGTGTCGGACATGAGACCCGCGCCTTGTCAGTGAGGGGGAGCACAGACGAAGGGGATATCCTGCCCGACAACTGCGACTAGATTTAGGAAGCCTTTCGGCGAAAAAAAGACCTATAAGCTGCGAAATCGCAAAAAAATGGCGTCAGCCTGCGAATTTGTTGCAGAAAGGTATCACAATAGACGCTGTTACATGATCACACTTCGGTGAGTGCGGCGCACAATCACATCAGAATTTAATACATATCCGCCAGGGCGTCGGCCAGAGCCTGCATATCGTCAGGCAGGGGCGCCTTGAACTTCAGCTTTTCGCCGGTGATTGGATGGACAAAGCCCAGGAGTCCGGCGTGCAGGGCCTGACGGCTGAAGTCCAGCTCTTTCAGTATGGCTTGGACTTCTTTCGCCGGGGCGCCGGAGCCATAGACCGGATCGCCCAGGCACGGACAGCCGAGATGCGCCATATGGACGCGAATCTGGTGGGTGCGACCGGTTTCCAGCCGGCAGGTCAGCAGGGCAGCCAGTGGTTTGGTGTCACCATAGACCTCTTCAAGCTGGAAATGGGTAATGGCTTCGCGGCCGCCGGCGCGCAGCACGGCCATCTTTTTGCGGTCGTGGTGCGAACGGCCAATGCGGGTCGTCACCGTGCCGGACATATGTTTCGGCGAACCGCGCACGATCGCCTTGTATTCGCGGTCGATATCGTGACGCGAGAACAGTTCGCTTAAGGATCGGTGGGCCAGGTCCGATTTCGCGGCGACGAGGATGCCGGAGGTGTCCTTGTCGAGCCGGTGGACGATGCCGGGCCTGAGCACGCCGCCGATGCCCGATAGGCTCGATTCGCCGGAAGCATTGGCGCCGCAATGATAAAGCAGGGCGTTGACCAGTGTGCCATCGCGGGTGCCAGGCGCGGGATGCGCCGCCATGCCGACCGGCTTGTTGACCACGATCAGGTGCTCGTCCTCGAACAGGATGTCGAGCGGGATATCCTGGGCTTCCGGCCGCGCAGCGACCGGCGCGGGGATGCTGAGCGTATAGGCGCCGGCGCGGGCCTTGTGCTTGCCATCGGTGATGACCTTGCCGTCGATGCTCAGGCGGCCCTCGGCGATCAGGGCTTGCAGGCGGGCGCGGGAGAGATCGGCGAAATGACCAGCCAGAACACGGTCCAGCCGCTCGCCCGATTCGTCGTCATCGACGTCGGCGGTCAGGGTCTGGACATCGCCGGTGTCTTCTTCCGGTGCGAAGTCATCGTCAATGTCGTCAGGCGTGTTGGTCATGGGTTTCCAAAAACAAAGACACCGGAAACCAGCGGTCTCCGGTGTCTTTTATATGTATCTAAACCGATCGGAAGACTATTCGATGTCTTCGTTGATCAGGCCGATCTTGAGGTAGCCGTTTTGTTGCAGTTCGTTGATCACCTTGACGAAATCGGCATAGGTGATGTCCTTGTCGCCGCGAACCAGCACGCGTTGTTCGCTGAGTGGGGTGTTCGGATCGGTGGCGCGCAGAGCGGCCGCCACATCGCCGATCAGGCGGGCCATGCTGGTCTTTTGCGGCCCGATATAGATGTCATCGGGACCCATGATCGAAATAAAGACCGGATCAGGCTTCTTTTCGTTCGTGGGAGGCGCCTTCGCGGGCGGCAGGTCGAGCTTGATCGACACTGTGGCGGCCGGGATGGACACCATGAAGATGATGAGCAGAACGAGCATGACGTCGACGAAAGGCGTGACGTTGATGTCCGAATTCTGTGCGATGGTATACCGGCTATTACCGCCGCCGCCGAGCTTTGCGCCCATAGTCTAACTCCCTTTGTACCACCGCAGGCGAACAGCCCGCAGGGAAGAACATTATGTCATCGGCCCAGAGACCGCGCAATGAGTGCGCCGCCTTTTGCCGGTCGGAAGGGATTTAGGACAAGTCTCGGATAAAAGTAAAGCCTGAAAGCCATTCAATCTGGTCCATCATTAAGAATATTTCATGCGCGGCGACCCTCACCGAAGCAAAAACGCCGGAAATCGCCCAAAACAAAAAGCGGCATCCGGCGTTATCCCAAATGGTGAGATGGCTGTTACTCGATATCCTCATTGATCAGGCCGATCTTGAGATAGCCATTTTGCTGGAGCCGATTGATCACCTGAACGAAGTCGGCATAGGCGATGTCCTTGTCGCCGCGCACCAGGACGCGCTGTTCGCTCAAGGGCGTATCCGGGTCTGAAAGGCGCAGGGCGGCGGCTACGTCACCGATCAGATTCGCCATGCTGGTCTTTTGGGCGCCGATATAGATGTCATTCGGCCCCATGACGGAAATAAACACGGGTGGCTTTGGCGGCTTGGCGATTGTGCCGTCAGCGGGCGGCAGATCGAGCTTGATTGATACGGTGGCTGCGGGAATCGACACCATGAAGATGATGAGCAGGACCAGCATGACATCGACGAACGGCGTGACATTGATGTCCGAATTTTGCGCGATGGTGTAACGGCTGCTTCCGCCGCCCAGTTTCATGGCCATGGTGTTCTCTCCCTTTTCATATTGCGTGACCATAATTTATGCTTTACATTATACTTTGTAAAGCAAGGCATGTGAAAATAATGAAACGGGCGAAATAATGAAATGGGCGGATGCGGACATAAAAAAAAGCGGCCCTGCCGGAGCGGGGCCGCTTTTTCAGAAAGGTATGTAGCTTACCTGTGAATCAGGCGCAGGAAGCGGTCTTGCAAGGCCTGGTCGGTCTTGAAAACGCCGGTAAAGCGCGTCGTGACCGTGGTGACATTCTTGTGGTGGACGCCGCGGGTGCTCATGCACTGGTGCTCGGCGTCGATCAGAACGGCCACGCCGAGCGGCGCCAGCGATTCTTCCAGGGCGTCGGCGATCTGCTTGGTCATGGTTTCCTGGGTTTGCAGGCGCTTGGCGAAGATTTCGACCACACGGGCGATCTTGGAGATGCCGACGACCTTCGAGGTTGGCATATAGGCGACCCACGCCTTGCCGAGGAAGGGCGCCATATGGTGTTCGCAGTGCGATTCGACATCGATTTCGCGCAGCATGACCATATCGTCATAACCCTGCACATCCTCGAAGGTGCGCGACAATTCCTTGGCCGGATCGGCCTGATAGCCCTGGAACCATTCCTCATAGGCATCGACCACGCGTTTTGGCGTATCGATCAGGCCCTCGCGTTCGGGGTCGTCACCGGCCCAGGCCAGCAGCGTTTTCACGGCCTTCATGGCCTCTTCGCGCGACGGACGGTTGGTGAAGCTCACGATGCTCTTGGGCTTCGAGGTGTTCAGCAGGCTGTTTTCAGGGTTAGAATTGCCCAGCATGGGTTCCAGCGTATCCATAAAGTTTTCAATGCTCCCGAAGGCCGAGTAGCGCCGGAACGGAGGTTCCGGAATGACGCGTGACATCCTTCATAATGAGCCAGCCGGTCAGCGGCGGACTACAGGGTTTGACGACCTTATCGTAAAAAGGTTCCCGAAAATCAAACAATATCGTCCTGAACCCCTGACACCTTTACGTTCCGGCGCGCCTTGCGGATCATTCGGAAGCGCTATTAACGTGGTGACAATGCTCAACCGCCCCTATATGGGAGAAGGAAATCCGTTTGCAACACGAAAACTCATGACCCTGCACATTCACGATACTTTAAGCGGCCAAAAGGTCGCGTTTACGCCGGAAAATCCTGATCGTGTGACGATGTACGTCTGCGGACCGACAGTCTATAATTACGCGCATATCGGCAATGCACGACCGGTCGTGGTGTTTGACGTGCTGTTCCGCCTGTTGCGGGCGATCTATGGCGAAAACCACGTGGTATACGCGCGCAACATCACCGACGTCGATGACAAGATCAATAAGAAGGCGATGGACGAGGGGGTTGATATCTCGATCATCACCAACCGGTTTGCCGATATCTACAATGCCGACATGGCGGCCCTGAATGCTCTGCCGCCGACCTATCAGCCGCGTGCCACCGATCATATGCCGGATATGGTGGCGATGATCGAGGACCTGATCGCGCGGGAAGCGGCCTATGTGACCGACGATGGAGAGGTGCTGTTCCGCGTAGCGGCCTATGATGGCGGATCAGGCCGCTATGGCAAGCTGGCCAAGCGGTCGCTGGACGACATGATCGCCGGCGCACGGGTCGAGGTGGCCGAAAACAAGGACGCCGCCGCCGATTTCGTGTTGTGGAAGCCGTCAAAGCCGGGCGAGCCGGTGTGGCCGGGACCGCGCGATCCTTCTACTGGAAAGCTTCTGCCGGGACGACCTGGCTGGCATATCGAATGCTCGGCAATGAGCGAGGCGGTCTTGCAGTTGCCGATCGACATTCACGGCGGCGGTCAGGATCTGATCTTTCCGCATCATACCAATGAGATCGCGCAGTCCTGCGCCGCGCACGGCCATTCTGATCCGGCGGCCTATGCGAAATACTGGATGCACAACGGCTTCCTCGACTTTTCCGGCGAGAAAATGTCGAAGTCCCTTGGCAACGTCGTGTTGGTGCACGACCTGATCAAGGATTATCCGGGCGAGGTGATCCGCTGGGCTTTGCTATCAGCGAGTTACAGAGGGCCACTGGATTGGAACGACTCTATTCTCGAACAATCTCGGAATACGCTGGACAAAATTTATGCAATTTTACTGCGCGCTAAGGACATTGAAATGGTCGAATTATCTCAAGCGGATAAAGCGATAGTTTTAGAGCCTCTACTAGGGGATTTGAATACGCCCTTTGCGCAATACTGGTTAGGTCAACATGCAAAAAGCCTTAGCGGGTATCTTGAAACCAACAGCCTAAACCAAGCACAGCATACCAAATCAGAACTTTTGTATCTGGCCGACGTTCTCGGCATCCTCCAGCAAGACCCCGAAATCTGGTTCAAGGGTGGCGCCTCCGATGACCTGACTGCCCAGGTCGAGGCTCTGCTCGTCGAACGCGCCGCCGCCCGCGCCGCGAAAAACTGGCCGGAATCGGACCGTATCCGCGACGCCCTTAATGCGCTCAATGTCGAGGTCATGGATGGCCCGGCCGGCGCGACCTGGAAACTGAAAGTGACTTCCTGATGGCGCTCAAAATCGAACATCGCGTCGGCATTGCCGCCCCCATCGACGACGTTTACGAGGTCATCGCCGATATCAATGCCTGGCCGGAATGGAGTCCGATCCACAAAAAGGCCGAGGGGATTTTACGTTTCGGCGCGCCGGTCCACCTTGAGGAATATTATGAAGGCCTCGGCACCTGGGAAACCGATGGCGTGATCGCCGACTGGACGCCGCTGTCGCATATCCACATCACCGTGCCCAAGCCCTTCTACGCAGGCAGTCTGATCCGTTATTTCGAATTCGACGCATTATCGGAATACGGCAGCAGCTTCTCGATCGGCGCGCTGTTCAGCGGCTATCTGTCGGAACGGGAAGGCAAGGCTTACCGCGATCATATCCGCACCGGCTTTGAGGCTTTCGGCGCAGCGCTGAAGGCACAGGCGGAGGCGAAATTCGCCAGTAATCCACATGTCTCGTCCGTTCTGGTGAAACCGGTGCCGAAGGATGATCCGTTGCACAAGCCGCGCCCGAAATGGCTGGCGACCCACTTCTGGGGCAAGAAAAAATAAGCCTTGCGGTATCCTGCCGTCACGCCCATCTGGTAGCCATGATCGACGAACTCTATTCCCGCGAAATCCTGCGCCGCACCACTCAGCTCCAGCATGTCGGACATCTGGCCAATCCGCAGGCGACCGCGGATAAGGTGGCGAAGCTGTGCGGCAGCACCATCCATGTCGAACTCAATATGGACGGCGACGTGATCACCGATTTCGCCCAGCAGGTGCAGGCCTGCGCGCTCGGTCAGGCCAGTGCGGCGATTCTGAGCCAGCATGTCGTCGGCGCCACGGCGGGTGAGGTTCTGGCCGCCCGCGATGCGCTGCGTGATCTGCTTAAGGGGGAGACGGCGGATTTTCCTGAGCGCTTTACTGATTTGCAGATTCTGTCCTCAGTAAGAGATTACCCCGCGCGGCACGCCTCCACCCTGCTGGCTTTCGAGGCGGCAAGTGCGGCTATTTCGTCACTGAAACAATCTTAAAGGGTGCTGACAGCGCTTACCGCTTGCCAGGCGACGCAAACTTCTTTTCAATATATGAGACGAGGGGGCGGCTTGCGGGGGTTGACGTCAGTAGGCTTTTTCTTCATTCGGTGACGCATGACCGCTCTTTATGAACGTTCCGTGCGCGCGGCCTTGCGGGCTTACAAGCTCACATTGTCGCCCTATATCGGGCAGGCTTGCCGCTTTCGGCCAACCTGCTCCGAATATATGGCCGAAGCCCTGATCACACATGGCCCGCTGAAGGGGTCGTGGTTAGGCATAAAACGTATCTGTCGTTGCCATCCGGGGGGAAGCAATGGGTATGATCCGGTTCCGCCAAGGGACTCAAAAAAGTAAGGTTTGCGTGTCATGACAGGCACACAACACCCGGTTTGGTGTGGTTTTTCGCAAGACCGCATCGAATCTTTATGAAAAATATTGCGCGATGAAGCCCGCCGTAAGGGCTACAGGTCGCCAGCTAAAAAGTAACTAAGATGATGATAGACTTGATGTTTCCCGATGGCGCCGTTCGCAGCTTTGACAGGGGGACAACCGGCAGGAGTATTGCCGAAAGCCTGTCAAAATCTCTGGCGAAGAAGGCGGTGCTTATCAAGCTTGATGGCGAACTGCTGGACCTGGATCGGCCTTTGGAGCAGGGGGGGGCATTGGAAATTCTGACGCGCGACGCCCCCGAGGCGCTCGAAGTGATCCGTCATGACGCGGCCCACATTCTGGCCGAGGCGGTGCAGGAACTATTTCCGGGCACGCAGGTCACGATCGGTCCCTCGATCGAGGACGGCTTCTATTACGATTTCGCCCGCGATGAGCCTTTCAGCACCGATGATTTCGCCAAAATCGAAGCGAAGATGAAGGAAATCGTTGACCGCGACGAGAAGATCGTCCGCGAGGTCTGGGACCGCGACGAGGCCATCAGGCATTTCGAATCGATCGGCGAAAAATACAAGGCGGAGATCATCCGCGACCTGCCGGGCACCGAAACCATCACCGTTTATCGTCATGGCGACAAATGGAAAGACCTGTGTCGTGGCCCGCATCTGCCGACCTCCAAGTTCATCGGCAAGGCCTTCAAGCTGACCAAGCTGGCCGGCGCCTACTGGCGTGGCGATCATAATAATGCACAATTACAGCGCATCTACGGCACGGCCTGGGCGACGGAAGCCGATCTCGAAGCCTACATCCACCGCATCGAGGAAGCCGAAAAGCGCGACCACCGCAAGCTCGGCCGCGCCATGGACCTTTTCCACATGCAGGAAGAGGGCCGGGGCATGGTCTTCTGGCATCCCAAGGGCTGGCAGCTCTGGCGTACGCTTGAAGCCTATATGCGCCGCCGCCTTGATGCAGCGGGCTATGTTGAGGTCAAGACGCCGCAGGTGCTCGATCGCACCTTCTGGGAAAAGTCCGGTCATTGGGAAAAGTATCGCCCGAACATGTTCGTCTGCGAAACGGTCGAAGGGGAAACCCTGTCGCTCAAACCGATGAACTGTCCCGGCCACGTTCAGATCTTCAAGGTCGGCCTGCGGTCCTACAAAGAGCTGCCGATGCGTATGGCCGAATTCGGCGCTTGTCACCGCTATGAACCATCGGGTTCGCTTCATGGCCTGATGCGGGTGCGCGGCTTCACGCAGGACGACGCCCACATCTTCTGCCGCGAGGACCAGATCGTTGAGGAAACGGAAAAGTTCGTTCGCCTGACCAAGCTGGTCCACGCCGATCTTGGTATGGAAACGGCCTATATTACCTTGGCCACCCGTCCGGAAACGCGCGCCGGTTCGGATGAATTCTGGGACAAGGCCGAAGGCATGCTGGCTGAAGCCGCCCGTCAGGCGGGCGTCGAGCCAGTGATCGCGGAAGGCGATGGCGCCTTCTATGCCCCCAAGCTCGACTTCATCGTCAAGGACGCTATCGGTCGCGAATGGACCTGCGGCACCTTGCAACTCGACTATGTGCTGCCGGAGCGTCTTGACGCCGAATATGTCGCCGAAGATGGTTCGCGCCAGCGTCCGGTCATGCTTCACCGCGCCATTCTGGGATCGTTCGAGCGCTTTATCGGCATCATGATCGAGAACTATGCCGGCCGTTTCCCGCTGTGGCTGGCGCCGGTTCAGGTTGTAGTCGCACCGATCACCTCGGACGCCAATCCGTATGCCGAAAGCGTCGTCGAGGCGCTGCGCAAGGCGGGCTTGCGTGTCGAGGCCGATCTGCGCAACGAAAAGATCAATTACAAGGTTCGCGAGCACTCGTTGGCCAAGGTGCCGGTGATCGCGGTCGTCGGCCGCAAGGAAGCTGAAACAGGCGAGGTGGCCCTGCGCTTCCTCGGTTCCGAAGGCCAGACCATTCTCAGCATCGCCGATGCGGTGAAGAGACTGGCCGAAGACGCCACGCCACCCGATCTCAGGACACAATAAGGAAAGCTGATGACTGCACTGCCGCCGTCCATTATAGAGATGCTGAAAGAGCGTAAGCTGGCCACCAGCGAAGCGCAATATTTCGTGCAGCATCTCCAGATGGCGCCTTGCGACGACCAGGATGGCGTCACGCTGATCATGGTCGTTTTTCATACCGGCAAGGTGCTGTTCGACAGCATTGGCCGCGTGTTGAACGATCCCAAGGTCAAACAGTTCATCATTATCGACAACGGCAGTCCGGAAAAAGTCGAGCAACGCCTGCGCGACCTGAAGGATGAATACGACCATATTTTGCTGGTGCAAGGGCAGGGCAATATCGGTTTCGCCAAGGCGGCCAATCTTGGCGCCCATCTGGCGACCCAGCCGTGGCTTGTTTTCCTCAATCCGGACGCCCTGTTGCAGCCCGATTGCACGCGCGAACTGGTAAAGGCGGCGGCGGATCAGCCCGGTCCCTGCCTGGTTGGGGCGCGCCTGCTTAATCCGGACATGAGCGAACAGCGTGGCGCGCGGCGCGGCGAGGTGACGCCTTTCACCACCCTGGTTTCCCTGCTGCAACTGTCCAAATATGTGCCGACCTGGGGCAAGTATGAAATCCATTATGAGGATCAGCCCTTGCCGGAAGCGCCGGCGCCTGTGCCGACGATTTCAGGCGCCTGCTTTGCCGTGTCCCGGCATGATTTCAGCCGTTTGAAGGGTTTCGACAACAATTTCTTCCTGCATGTCGAAGATATCGATCTGTGCTGGCGCGCCCGTGAAATGGGCGGCACGGTGCTGTTCCATCCGCATGCCGAGGTGGTTCATGAAGGCCATACCTCGCGTGTTGAGCCAGTGTTTGTCGAGCGCAACAAGGGCAATGGCCTGATCTACTATTTCAACAAGCGCGCCAAGGGCAAGGGCTTCTGGCGCATGGCCTATGTCAGCCTGCTGGGGCCGTTGATTCTCGCGGTATCGGTTACCCGCGCCCTGTTCCGCGATCGCCTGCGTGACGACGAAGACGAAATGCCGCTTTAGGCATTTTTGCTCTCAGGCGGCGAGCGATTTATGGCGCCGGCGGATTGTCGTACAAGATCAACACCTGATCATGACCATTGTAATTATGGCCCTTCACCTGGGTGACGGCGTGCGGTTTTAGCCCCTGCCGCGCCGCTTCGGCCTGGAAGGCATTTTCAAACTGTGACTCCACGAAGAGCGGCCGTCCTTCGCGCAGCGCCCGCACAGCGCCCTTCACGTCATCATTGAGCAACTGCGTTTTGGTGCCCATTGCGAAGACGAAACTCGGTTCGGAATAGCCGATAATCGCCACTGGACCCGGCGTGCGCAAATCATGCCGCGGATCGAGATGCGCAGTCACCAATGCGACTTCCAACTGCCGGGAAATCCATAGCGGCTTGAGTTGCGCCAGCTCGCTGACAAAGGCCAGATGCGTCAGGATGCCCGCCGCCAGGATGAAGGCGAAGCCCGCCCGCTGCCGGTTGACCCATATCAGCCAGCCGCCAAAGCCGCCAAGAACAAGAGCGGACAGAATGACCGCGATGGCGAAGACCAGAGCCGCCGGTGTTCCGTAAAGCACATATCCGGCGATAGCCAGGGCGCTCAACACCAATCCGCCGATTATGCCCGCAGCGGTGTTGAGACACTTTGCCCACAGTTTCAGCGGCACATCGAGCGAGACGGCGCATAACCAGACCAGGGCAGCGAAAGTGGGTAAGGTATAGTGCGGCAGTTTGGTCGGCATTAACTCGAAGATAAGGAAGGCCGGCAGGAACCAGGCGACAGCGAAGCGGATGGCGGCTTCATGGCGGCGCGAAATCGCCGTTTGCAGCGCGCCGCCAAGGAACCAGGCCGCCGGGAACAGGGTGATCGGCAGCAGGGCCAGGTGATAGCCCGGCCACATGAAGTGGCCTTCCGAGCCGCCCTTGAGCTTGTCGGCAAAATCCTTGCCGACCGCGCCGACCCAGAACTGGCCGTCGGTGGTGACGGTGATGGCCATGATCCACGGACCGCAGATCAGGGCGACAAGAATCAGCCCCCAGCCCCAGCCCATATTGCGCGCCCAGCGAATCTTGCGATCCCAGGCCCAAAGCGTTAGCAGGGTGGTCGCCAGGATCATCGGTCCGATAATGAACTTGATCATGATGCTGCCGGCGAGCGCAAGCCAGAAGATCAGTTTGACCCCGTGCATTTTCGGGCGCGGGTCATCCTTGCCGAGATCGCGGGTTCGCAAATATATATGCGCCAGTGCGGCCATCATCAGGGTGATGAAGCCGCATTGCACGGCGTCGGTCTTGGCGATGAAGGCCTCGGTCGACAGCATGAAGGTGACGGCGAAGATGATACCGGCCTTGGTGCCGACGCGGGTGCCAAAGGCATACGAAGCGCCCCAGGCGCAGGCGAAGGCCGCCAATGCCGCACCCAGGATGGAAGGCCAGCGGAAAGCGAGAATGTCGCGTTTGGCGACGTTCGAGGTTAGCTTGACGGCAGCGACCTGGAGCCAGTGGATGCCGACCGGCTTCTTGTAACGCGGCACGTCCTGCACATTAATATTGATGTAGTCGTGCGTCTCGATCATCTGGGCCGAAGCCTGAATGAAGCGCGATTCATCGCGGTCGAGCGGCGGCATCATCATGGCGCAGGGCAGGGCGACCACTATGGCCAGAAGGGCGGCGAGCAGCGGCCCGCGCCGGCCTTTCGACACCAGTTGCGCGAAGTGTATCTGCACAAACTGAATCAGATTTTGTGTGGTCGCGGACATCGAACCCATTGCGGCCCCTATTTACGCTTAAGTGCAAACCGTCTATGAGGCATAAAACCCAATGGGTTTCAATCCCTTGGTCCCATCATTGCCCACAGTATAGCGAGCAGCCAGATCATGCCTTTAATCGTCTCTGCCGTGGTGCCCGTCTATAATGAAGAAGGCGCGGCCGTACAAGTCGCCAGAGAAATCGACGCGGCGTTTTCATCCGTCTTCGGCGCCGATGGTTTCGAGATCATTTTCGTTGACGATCACAGCCGTGACGACACCTATGCGCGTCTTGTGGCGGTGCAACCGGATATGCCTGCCTTACGTGTGTTGCGCCATGAAAATAATGTCGGCAAGAGTGGCGCCATGCGCAGCGGTGTGTTTGCGGCCGGGGCGCCGCTTGTGGTCACGCTTGATGGCGACGGCCAGAATCCCGCCGCTGATGCCGCCCGCATGTCGCAGATCCTGCACAAATCGCCGTCAAATGTCGGGATGGTGGCGGGCCAGCGGCGTAATCGCCAGGACACGGCCTCGAAGAAATGGGCTTCGCGCTGGGCCAACAGCATCCGCAAGGCCATGCTCAACGACAAGGCCGACGATACCGGCTGCGGCCTGAAAGCCTTGCGCCGCGAGGTTTTTCTGCGCCTGCCCTATTTCGATCAGATGCACCGCTACCTGCCGTCACTGGTGACGCGGGAAGGCTTTGATATTTTATTTGAACCGGTCGATGATCGCTTACGTACCACAGGTCAGTCCAAATATACCAATATCGGACGTTTAGCTGTAGCGCTTTCCGACCTGCCCGGTGTAATGTGGTTAAACAGCCGTTTACGTCAGCCCGGAAAGGTTACCGAAAGCGGGCGGTAGATCGGCGTCAGGAGCAGTGAAATGGCTATTGATCGTGATCTTATTGCGCAGGAAGCGGCTATCGGCATGTACGACAGACAGCCGCCGGCTGATGATCATAGAAGGGGGTTCAGCTTGATTACCGCGTTTCCTTTACTCGTCATACCGTTTCTCGTTTACAACATTCTGGCGCTCTTCTCGCTCGGTGGCAGCGATGGCGCGGCCTATAATGCCGTCATGCAGGTGCTGTTCAACCTGCCCATGCCCTCCGCCGGCACGCACTGGTCGGTCAATGTCGGTGATGTCATCCTCTTTGGCGCGCTGATCTGTCTGTTCTTTGAACTGCTGAAATCGACCAAATCCGACAAGGTGGCCATCGTCAATCACTCGCTGTCGATGGTGCTGTTCATCGTTTGCTTGGTCGAGTTCCTGCTGTTCAAGCCTTTCGCCACGTCGGCTTTTTTCCTGCTGACCTTCATGACGCTCATGGATGTGCTGGCCGGCTTTATCGTTACCGCCGTATCGGCACGGAAAGATATCGACTTCGGGCACTGAGGCTTAGGATTTTGAGACGAGTAAACCCGCCGGTAATGCTGGCGGGTTTTTTATTATCCAAACACCGCGAAAATAAGTGTCACCGCGAAGATATCGAAGGCGCGAGTGGCGATGCGCGTCCAGGCCGGACGGGCTTTGTGGGATTTGGAAAAGGACAGCACGCGAGGCTCCGCTATGAAGGAACCTCAATGGCTGCAATAAGCGTGCCGGGAAATTGTTGTTAGATTTCAGTCTTGGTGACGCGGCCAGGCGCCGGTCGCCGATCATTAGGACCGGAATATTCCGACTTGAGATAGGTCGATTTTGCCCGATCAAGCGTTTCCGGACCACCGCGCAGGCCGCGCTTTTCGCCGCCACTCAAAAGCTGCGCGGCATAGGTGGCGTCATCCGCTTCAGCGGTGGCTTTGCGCTTATGGCGCGTGTCGTCCGGTTCATGGTCAATGACGGGGCCGGCCGGGACGGGCAGATGAGTGTCTGGAGAGTTTTCGCTCATGCCTGGAGCTTATCGTATTTGCGTTAAAACAAACAGAAAAACGGGCGGTTATCCGCAAGAATAACCGCCGGCTTCATTCAGCCCTTTTGGGCCAGTTGATCGATCTGGGCTTTCATAGCTTCCATCTGCTGACGCAGTTCGCGGACCTGGTCGGTTTCCGGCTTGGGAGGCACGCCGGTCTCGGCCGCCGGTTCCGGGGTGATGCTGCCCGCTTGGCCAGCCGTATTGGCAAACGAGAAGGGAGAGAACATGCGCATGGCGCGGTCGAACATGGCCAGGTTTTGCGATACCTGCTCGTCGAAGAAGCCTATGCCAGGCGCGGCGCCAAAGGCCTGCGAAAACTGCGAGCGAAAACGTTCCTGCTGTTTGGCGAAACCGTCGAGCGACATTTCCAGATAGGTCGGCAGCAGGTTTTGCATACTGTCGCCATAAAAGCCGATAAGCTGGCGCAGGAACTGGATTGGCAGCAGGTTCTGACCGCGGCTCTCTTCTTCAAAGATGATCTGGGCCAGCACGCCGCGGGTAATATCATCGCCGGACTTAGCGTCGAAAACCACGAAATCGATCCCCTGCCGAACCATGTCGGACAGATTGTCGAGCGTGACGTAGGAACTGGTGGCCGTGTTGTATAAGCGCCGGTTGGCATATTTCTTGA
This sequence comes from Asticcacaulis sp., assembly GCF_035497195.1. Lineage (GTDB taxonomy): Bacteria > Pseudomonadota > Alphaproteobacteria > Caulobacterales > Caulobacteraceae > Asticcacaulis. The sequence continues at coordinate 124,886 of NZ_DATJDZ010000009.1, read as the reverse complement.
TGATTACGCGGTCGCCTTCGGCGCGTTTTGCCCGTGTTTTTGTTTCGGCCATCTGAGCAGTCTCTCCTGTACTCTTCCTAAGATTATTGCGCCCGATTGATCGGGTCTGCATTTTATTTCGCACTTACAACATAAGCTCTTTTTTGCCTTTGCGTAAAGAGGGCGTGCGCAAAGGATCAAAACCCCTTCTGCGCAAGGGTTTCATTATTGTGTCCTGCGCAATTTATCTGCAAGCCATATTGCGAGTGATGCTGCGCACAAAAAGTTGAATGGGCGAGCCTGAAAGGACGGATTTTAAGGCGTGACGGCGGCTTCACGATAGGGCACCTATGCGGTCATAAACTGAAACCAGTGTTCAGGGCCGGGGATAACGGCGTAACTTGATTTCGCCTGTCAGGTGCCTTAAGTCCCGGTTACGCAAGTCTTTTTCGTGTTTACAAGGGAAGCCCGGCATGTCCGTCAATGAAGTCGTTATCGTCTCCGCCGCTCGTACACCGGTCGGATCTTTCCTCGGCAGTTTCGCGGCTGTGCCGGCGCATGATCTCGGCGCCCACGCCATCAAGGCGGCCGTCGAGCGGGCCGGACTGCAATCCTCGGACGTCAACGAAGTCATTCTCGGCCAGGTTTTACAGGCAGCACAAGGCCAGGGACCGGCACGCCAGGCCTCGGTGAAAGCCGGCATCCCTTATGACGCCCCGGCCTGGTCGATCAACCAGATCTGCGGTTCCGGCCTGCGCGCCGTGGCTTTGGGGGCGGCTCAGGTCGCGCTCGGTGATAGCGCCATTGTCGTCGCCGGTGGTCAGGAAAGCATGTCGATGGCGCAGCACGCCGCCTATATCCGCGCCGGCCAGAAAATGGGCGACCTGTCGCTGGTCGACACCATGATCAAGGACGGCCTGTGGGACGCCTTCAACAACTACCACATGGGCCAGACGGCCGAGAACATCGCCACTAAGTTCGGTATTTCGCGCCAGGAACAGGATGAGTTCGCCGTCGCCTCGCAAAATAAAGCCGAAGCCGCCCAGAAGGCCGGCAGGTTTGACGCCGAAATCGTCCCTTACACCATCAAGGGCCGCAAGGGCGATGTGATTGTCGACAAGGATGAGTTCATCCGTCATGGCGTCACCATCGACAGCATTTCCGGCCTGCGCCCGGCTTTCAGCAAGGAAGGCACCGTCACCGCCGCCAACGCGTCCGGCCTCAATGATGGCGCGGCCGCCGTGGTGCTGATGTCGCGCGCCGAAGCCGACAAGCGCGGCCTCAAGCCGCTGGCGCGTATCGTATCGAGCGGCATTTCCGGCGTCGATCCGGCGATCATGGGCACAGGCCCGATCCAGGCGGTCCAGAAGGCGCTGAAAAAGGCCAACTGGTCGATCGGTGATCTTGACCTGATCGAAGCCAATGAAGCCTTTGCGGCGCAGGCCATCTCGGTCAATCGCGAACTCGGCTGGGATCTGTCGAAGGTCAATGTCAATGGTGGCGCCATCGCCATCGGCCATCCGATCGGCGCGTCCGGCGCCCGCATCCTGACCACCCTACTGTTCGAAATGCAGCGTTCCGGCGCAAAAAAGGGCGTGGCCACACTCTGCATTGGCGGCGGCATGGGCGTCGCGTTGGCCGTCGAAGCCGTTGGCTAAGGCGCTCCGGCGGGCTGCAAATCATCATCTGTCTGCGAGACGGTGCTCACGTACTGAAGTACGCTCCGCTCCGTTTCTCGACAGCTAATAATTTTCGCCGCACCGGAACGCCTTAGCGGCGCGGTGTGGGTGGTTGTAATTTAAAAAGTTTTCGAGGGAGAACACAATGGGTAGAGTAGCACTGGTCACCGGTGGCACGCGCGGTATTGGCAAGGCCATTGTCAAGCGCCTGAAAGATGCCGGCCTGACGGTCGCCGCCGGTTACGCGGGAAATGAAGAAGCGGCCAAAAAGATTGCGGAAGAGTATGGCGTCACTATCGTCAAGGGCAGCGTCGATAATTTCGACGATTGCGCCCGCGCCGTGAAAGAGGTTGAGGCCAAGCTCGGCCCGATCGAAGTCCTGGTCAATAATGCCGGCATCACGCGTGACGGCTTCTTCCATAAGATGTCCAAGGAACAATGGCAGGACGTTATCCACACCAATATGGACAGCGTTTTCAACATGACGCGTCAGGTGATCGAAGGGATGCGTGAGCGCGGTTATGGCCGCATCATCAATATCTCCTCTATCAACGGTCAGAAGGGGCAGGCGGGTCAGACCAACTATTCCGCCGCCAAGGCCGGCATGATCGGCTTCACCAAGGCCCTGGCCATGGAATCGGCCAACAAGGGCATCACGGTCAATTGCGTGGCGCCGGGCTATACGAGCACAGAAATGGTCTCGGCCATTGCCCCGGCGGTGCTGGAAAAGATCGTGGCCGGCATTCCCGTCGGCCGTTTGGGTACGCCGGAAGAAGTCGCCGAAATCTGCGCCTTCCTGGCCTCGGATATGGCGTCGTTCATCACAGGAGCGACCATAGCCGTCAATGGCGGGCAACACATGCTTTGATTGGCCCTAACCACGTTGGGATGTCCTGCAAATCGTCATCTTTTGAGCTTCCGTTGCTCACGTACCCAAAAGTACGCTGCGCTACGGGTCTCAAAAGCTAACAATTTTGGCTTCGCCGAACTTCGTTTCGCCTCATCCCAACGGCTTATGGCTCAATCAAAGTTTTGCAATGGTAAAGTTTTGCAATGGTAAAGAGGCGCGGGTGGTGGCATTCGCGCCTCTTTTGCGCCCGCATTGAGGCGGTTGAAAGTTGAGCGGCGTCTTAAATCCGCCCAAGTCGGTCCGTAGATATCTGGGTAATGAAGAAGACCCTGGCACATCCTTTGGCACGCCTTCTGGCCGTATTGATACTGGTGTTCTGCATTGCGGAATCCGGTGTGGCGCTGGCCGATGGGCCGCGGTCGCTCAAAGAAGCCATGTTCGGCAAGAAGGCCGATGACGGTCGCTCGCCCTCACGTCCGGCGGTGGCGCATTTCAAATCCGAAGATGGCCAGAGCTTCATTCTCGATGAATCCGGTAACCGGTCTCTCATGCGTTTCGATGGTGAGGACGAGGTGTGGTTGCTGACCCCGACCCAGGGACCAAAGGGTGATGTCATTTACAAGAACGACACCGGCGAGGCGGTTCTGAAATCGACGCGCTGGGGCGGCATGATCCTGTTCAGCGATGACCGCCCGATGGGTGATCCCGCCGCCGTTACCGGCAAGGCTGAGGCCTTCACGCCGGGGCGCATGTCGCCGAGCCTGCTGTTTCAATCGTTGGTCCATGCCAGTCGCCGCGTCAGTCTGGCAATCGGCCGTAATATCGGTTTCGATGCCCCCGATGTCACGCCGGGCGCCGATTTCCTCTATGCCGATGCCGCAGGCGTTGCCGCTGAGGCCCTGGTGCAGGTGTCGCAACAATCACGCGGCAAGCAGATCATGGCGCCCATACGCACGGTGCAGTTCATCGAAGGCCGCCCGCCCAGCGCCAGCCTGCAAAATGGCATCCTGGTGCTTAAGCTCGACATTTCGCGCGGCGACTGGAGCGGACGGCCATCTTCACGGCGCATCTTCAATGTCATCCTGACTTCGGCGCCGGTTGGCAGTAGCGCCAGACGCTAGAACCGATCCTTCGCCCTGCGCAGTTCGCCGAATTTCGCCGCCTGAGCTGTGAAATCCTTCTCCAATAGCGGGTAGACCAGAAACGGATTGGTGGCTTTTTCCTCGGCCACGGTCGACGGCACGGTCGGCTCGCTACGTTGGCGCATGGCCCGGATTTTCACGGCGCGCTCCGCCAACGCATGACTATTCCCAAGACTTTCAGCGAATTTCAGATTGGGCAGCGTATATTCGTGAGCGCTGTAAAGAATCGTCTCGTCCGGCAGTTCGGCAATGCGTTTCAATGCGCTCCACATCTGCTCGGGTGTGCCCTCGAATAGCCGCCCGCAGCCGAGCGGAAAGATCGTATCCGCCACGAAAGCCTGTCCGCCGGCGCGATCGACATAACCGATATGGCCGAGCGTATGGCCGCCAAGATCGACGACGTCGAGCTTCGTTTCACCCAGCATGAAGACATCGCCGGCCTTAAGCACGTGATCGAGCGGCGCGATCCGGGTTACTTCCTGCGGACCGTAAATCTGCGACCCATAACGCTTTTTCAGCAGGGCGTTGCCACCGGCGTGATCCGGATGCCAGTGGGTATTGAGTATGTAATCCAGTTTTTCGAGGCCCAGCACCGCCAGCCGTTTGGTGATAGCGCGTGGTTCGGGCGCATCAACATTGGCTACCTTGCCTGACGCTTCATCGCGCAGGATAAAGCCGTAATTGTCCTGCAACGCCGGGAAGATATCGACCTTTAGGCCCATCTTAGGATTTCACTCTCATATTTTGCCTGATCCGTCCTATATAGGGGCTGTAACCATCAAGGGAAACCCGCTTGCGCCGTTCGGTCGAAGATCTCAACCGCTTTTATCAATCGCCGGAAGGCGCTGTGGCGAAGCGCCTGATCGGCCGTAAACTGGGCGAGGCCTGGCCGGATGTGCGCGGGCTGGATGTGCTCGGCATCGGTTATTGCACCCCCTATCTCGACAGGTTTAACGAAGCGCGGCGCGTGCTTTCGGCCATGCCTGCGGCGCAGGGGGCCGAGATATGGCCCGCCGACCTGCGTGTGCGCACAACCCTTGTGGAAGAAGAGGCCCTGCCTTTTCCGACGGCGCTGTTCGACCGCATCCTGATGATCCATGCGCTTGAGGAATCCCCCGTGCCGCAAGGGCTGCTGCTGGAGGCTTCGCGCCTGTTGGCGCCGAATGGCAAGCTGATCCTGGGCGTGGCGGCGCGCGGCGGCTTTTGGGCGCACGCCGAAAAGACGCCGTTCGGCTATGGCCAGCCCTATAGCCGGATGCAGCTTGAAGCGGCCCTGCGCGATGCCGAACTGGAGCCGCTGGCCTGGTCCTATGCGCTTTATACGCCGCCGATGGCGTCACTGCTGCGCTGGTCGGGACCGTTGGAAAATATCCTGCCGCGCGTTTGGCCGATCACCGGTGGCCTGATCCTGATGGAGGCCGGGCGGCGGCCGTTCATCGCCCATACGGCGCGGCCGCAGAAATCGATCTTGCAGGAATTGCGGGGTGTCCTGACCCCTCCGCAGCCGGTGCCGACCTCACGCGATCACGCGCCGGTCACGCGTGAGTTGGCTTGACCCCTGAGAAGATTCTGGGCCATAGGATGGGCATGAAACAGCTCATTATCATGCGCCACGGCAAGGCAGAAAAAGACGCGGAATCCGGTGAGGATTTCGATCGCGCCCTGGCCGATCGCGGCAAGGCAGAAGCCCGCAGCGTCGCCGAGGCGCTAAAAGCCTATGGCGTGAAGCCCGATTTCGCTTTGGTTTCGTCATCGGCGCGTACACAGGGCACCTTCGATGAAGTGAAGGCCGTTCTGGGCGATCTTCCGGCGCTGGTGTCGAAGGACTTCTATAATGCCGGTTCGGACGCCCTGCGCCGCGCCATCGAAGCGCATGAGGATGATGGCCAATGCCTGCTGGTGGTGGGGCATAATCCCGGTGTGCAATATCTCGTCGCCGAATATCTGTTTGAAGGCGCGGCGGGACCGGAGATCACTGACAAGGTGCGCGGCAATTACCCGACGGCGACGGCGACGGTCTTCGAGATCGACGCCGCCGGCCGGCCGATCTATGACGGATTGTACTTAGCGAAATGATTTATTCCCTCGCCACGCGCGCCCTGCACATTTTGCCGCCCGAAGACGCCCATACCCTGACCATATTGCTGCTCAAGGCGGGTCTTGGGCCGGTATCGCGTCTGAATACGCCGGAACTGGCTGTCGATGTCGCCTATGACGGCGGTGTTTTGCGCCTTCCCAACTGCCTTGGCCTAGCGGCGGGCTTCGACAAGAACGCCGACGTGCCGTTGGCCATGGTGCGTGCCGGCTTCGGCTTTGCCGAATGCGGCACGGTGACGCCCCTGCCGCAGGGTGGCAATCCGAAGCCGCGCCTGTTCCGGCTGACCGAGGATCAGGCGGTGATCAACCGCATGGGCTTCAATAACAAGGGGCTTGATGTCTTTTCGCGCCATCTGGAGCATATCAACGCCCACCGCAAGGGTGCGGTGATCGGTCTCAATATCGGCGCCAATAAGGACGCCACCGATCGCATGGCTGATTATATCACCGGGCTGAAACGCCTGTGGGGACAGGGCAGCTATTTCACGATCAATATTTCCTCGCCCAATACGCCTGGCCTGCGCGCTTTGCAGGGGAAGTCGCATCTCGACGACCTGCTGGGCCAGATCGTCGAGACGCGCGCGGCTTTGGTGAAGGTTTCCGGTAGCAACTATCCGATCTTCCTCAAAATCGCGCCGGACCTGACCGAGAGTGAAATCATTGATACAGTAACCTCGACGCTTGATCACAAGCTCGACGGCCTGATCGTTTCCAATACGACCCTGTCGCGTGAGGGGCTGATCTCGTCTCAGGCGTCGGAAGCCGGCGGCATGTCCGGCGCGCCTTTGTTTGAATTATCGACGCGGGCGCTGAAAACGGCGCGGTCGGCCAGCGAAGGCACACTGACCCTGATTGGCGCCGGCGGCGTATCGAATGGCGCGCAGGCCTATGCCAAGATTCGCTCCGGCGCTTCACTGGTGCAGCTCTATTCGGCTTTGGTTTATAAGGGGCCGGGCCTGGCGGATGCTATCCGACGCGATCTGGTTTTACGTCTGAAAGCGGACGGTTTTCGTTCGATTTCGGAAGCGGTCGGGACCGCGAATTAATCTTCGATATCATTGGCCGTCAGCCGCGCCAGGGCACAAACAAACAGCGCCCAGATTAGCGAATTTTGCGACAGGATAAAGCTTTCCGACAGGATCAGGAAGCTGAACAGCATCAGGATCAGCACCGAAAAGAAGCCGTCCTTGACACGGGCAAAGCGGAACAGGGCGCAGAAAAAGCCAGTCGCCAGCACCAGCCCGAATAATATGACGCCGACCCAGCCGAGCTGGATCAGCAGGTCGAGCCAGCCATTGTGCGCCGAAGGCACGTCCCAGTGGGTTTCGGCGCGCACCACCGACGCGGGCACTGAGGTCGGCGTCCAGAAGGCCTTGTAGCCATAGCCCAGCCACGGGTGCTTGTCGGACAGGCGCATCAGGGAGGCCCAGATTTCGGTGCGACCGGTCAGGGTCGGGTCCTTGCCGAGCATTTTGAAGATCAGGTCGGGAGCGATATAGAACAGGGCGCCGCCGATCAGGCTGCCCGTAGCCGCCAGCCAGACGAAGACAACGCTGAGTACGCCGCCGCGTTGCAGGGCCATCAAAATAGGTATGGCGACGGCGCTGGTCATGCAGGCGAGCAGCGAGGTTTTCGACCGCGACAAGACCACCAGCACGAAGATGGCGATGGCCAGTCCGATCCATATTTTCCGGCGCTCAGGTGAAATATAGGCAGAGGCGCAGGCAGCGATGAAGCCCAGCACCATCATGGCGGCCATCTGGTTTTTCTCGTACCACAGGCCTTTCCAGGCGCCGGCGTTGATATCGTTATGGATGCCGAGGGAGGGCACACAGATACAGACGAAATAGGAGCCGAAGGCCAGGACCGCGAAGCTCAGGGCGATGATCTGGACCAGTTCTCCGCCCCTGTAGCGCCCCGCGAGATAAAGTCCGAATAGCGATGTGACGGCGACCGCGATGGTGCGCCGGATGGTGATATCGGGCGCGATCGACCAGTAGCTGGAAGCAAAGCACAGCCCGACCAGCAGGCCGGTCATGAACAGCGCGGGCAGGATGCGCATCAGTCGCGTGACGCGAAAGCCGATCAGCAGAAGCGTGACGGCATAGACCGGCAGCCACATCACCCGCAGGATGGCGGAATCACTTTCCGCCGCCGCCAGATCAAGGGTCTGCGGCGCGAACAGCGGGCCAATCAGGGCACTGGAAAACATCAGGATGCAGAAAATGGTCAGCGCCACTTCCGCATATAGAATCCCTTTTGCCAAGCCGCTGGCGTCATCTGCCGGCAGATCGCGGCGGGCGCCGGTGAGACTGGAAGACGGAGCGGGCATGAAACCTTGTGGCGATCAGGAACCTGACCACCACTTTTAGATTATAAGTCTCAATATATGGTCAAGAGCCTTAAAACGGCGAATACTTTTCCATCAGGGCCTGCGCGGCGGGTGGCTTCTGCATATTGGTAATATCGCCGCGGCCTCCGTAGGAGATGCGCGCTTCGGCCAGTTGCGTGTGCTTGATGGCGTTGGTCGAGGAAATATCTTCCGGACGGGCGATACCGGAAACGGTCAGCACACGGACTTCGCGATTGGTGCGGACTTCCTGGGTGCCCTGGATGATCAGGTTGCCATTGGGCAGCACGCCGGTGACAATGGCGGCGACAGTGACGGAAATTTTTTCCGCCCGTTTGACCGAACCGGCGCCGGTCGAGGTCGAGTCGCTGGCACTGCCGAGCGCCTTGGCTGGATTATAGGCGCCCGGCAGCAGTTTGCCGAGCGAAGATTCCAGCCCGAAGATCGAAGGCGTGGCGGCATTGAAATCGTTGGTGCGCGAGCGGTCGGTGGCATTGCTGGTCTGGGCGCTGTCATTGATATCGACCTGCACGGTCACGATATCGCCGAGGGCGCGGGCGCGCTGGTCGTTGAAGAAGGTGCGGGCGCCGACCCGCCACAGCGAATTGCTGGAGGCGGGTGTATTGTTGGCCGGCGGATAGGCGATGGCCTGTTCTGTAGGCACCAGCGCCGAAGGATAGGCCATCGGCGTCAGGCCGGGGCCATTGACGGCTTCACGGACGGAGCCGCAACCGCTTAAAACGACAAGGCCGGCGAGCAGGGCAGGGGCGGCAAGGAGGAATCTGGACATCTGGGAACCTTCAGGACTAACGCCCAAAATTAGCGGGAAGACAGGTAGGTTTGATTGCGGATCTGGGCGGCGGCCTGTCCGGAAACGGCCTGGCCGGGACCGGTGACGACGGCATCGATCATCTTTTTCGAAGACGGGTTCTGCACCTGGATCACATCGCCGATCGCGCCATCCTTCTGCGCCGGACCGGACAGGGTGAGGCTCAGGCCATTCTGCGTCCAGGTCACCGAAACCATTTCTGAACGTTTCACGGCCACAGGACCGCTGACGGCGGGCCGGCCCCAGTTCGCGGTACTTTGCGGGCCCGAAATGGTGGCGAGTTGCTGGACATTCGCGGAGCCGGTTTCCGAACCGGCGGCGACGATGATGCGGCGCAGGCCACGGGCATTATCCCAATAGACGCCGTTGCGCGCGGCGATCGATTGCACGATGGCGGCGTCGAGCACGGCGGTGGCGCCTTGGCGATAACCGAGCAGCACGTCCGACGCCTGGCCGGCATTGTCGAACACATCGCCCAAGGTGATGCGGCCATCGCCATCGGTGACATTGGCTTTGAGGGTCAGCGGATTGGGTGCGGTCTGAGCCTGCGCGAAAGCCGGGCTGAGTAGCAAAATAGCCGCCAGAACACTTACAACTTTCATTTGCTTACCCTCTCGCCAACTGGCTGGTGGTTTGCAGCATTTCGTCCGCCGTGGTGATGACCTTGGAGTTCATCTCATAGGCGCGCTGAGCCACGATCAGGGCGGTGATTTCCGACACGGCGTCAACGTTTGACGATTCGGTATAGTGCTGCATCAACGTGCCAAAGCCGGTATCACCCGGCGTAGAAACGTTAGGTGCGCCTGAAGAGCCGCTTTCGAGGAACAGGTTGTCGCCTTGCGCATCAAGGCCGGCTTCATTGGCGAAGGTGGCCAGTTGCAGTTGCCCGACTACGGTGGGTGCGGTTGAACCCGAACCGGCGGTGACGACCTGCACTTCACCGGTTTTGGAGATCGATACGCCGGTCACGCCTTGCGGAATGGTGACGCCCGGCTGCACCAGATAGCCGTCCGTCGTCACCAGGCGGCCCTGGTCGTCGAGCGAGAAATTGCCGGCGCGGGTATAGGCGGTTTCGCCGGAGGGCAGTTCGATCTGGAAATAGCCCTTGCCCTGGATGGCGAGGTCGTAATCGTTGCCGGTCAGGGTCGGGCTGCCCTGTTCCATGATGCGATAGACGCTGCCGGTCTTCACACCGGAACCGACCTGGATGCCGGTCGGCACAACGGTGCCGGAATCGGACGACTGCGCGCCCATGCGTTCGACGTTCTGGTAGAGCAGATCCTGGAATTCGGCCCGCTGCTTCTTGAAGCCGACCGTATTCATGTTGGCGATGTTGTTGGAGATGACTTCAACATTCATCTGCTGGGCGGCCATACCCGTCGTCGCTGTTCTCAAAGCGTGCATGATTTACTTCCTTACGCCACGCGACCGAGCCGCTCGACGGCGGTACGGTTTAGCTGACTGTTCTGTTCGACAATGGCGGCGAGGCTGGAATAGGCGCGATTGATGCGTACCAGGTTGGTGATCTCGGTCATCGGATTGACATTGGAGGCTTCGAGAAAACCCTGGCGGACCTGGGCGTCTACGGCGGTGATGGGCGTCGCATTGCTGGTCAGGATGAAGGTGCCGTCGCCATTTTTCGACAGGTCGCTCATATTGGCGATGCGCACGACATTGAGCTTGCCGACACGTTCGGATTGGCCCTGATAGCTCTGGGTGATGATGCCGTCGGCGGAAATGCTGGGTTCGCCCTTCTTGGGGTCGAGTGTGATGGGGCCGCCGTCGCCCTGCACCACATAACCCTGCTGGGTCACCAGTGTGCCGTCGTTTGAAAGTGTGAAAGCGCCATCGCGGGTATAGGCTGTCTGGCCGTTCTTGCCGGTAACGGTGAAGAAGGTGCCTTCGCCGTTTAGCGCCAGGTCGAGCGGGGCGCCGGTCTGGTTCATCGTGCCCTGGGTGAAGTTACGGCCGACGCCGCTGTCATAGGCAAAATTGGCCGGTGTGCGGATCGGCATGTTGACGGCAGGGGCGCCCGGCTCGGCATTTACCAGCAATTCCTCGAACTTGTAGCCCGTGGTGTTCATGTTGGCGAGGTTATTGGCGCTGATGTCCAGCTCCCGTTGCAGGGTGATCTGGCGCGACAGGGCGACGTAGTTGGCATTATCCATGTCAGCGGCTCCCAATTAAAGGTTCAGGTTCAAAGTCTTACTGGAAAAACGTCGCTGATCCCTCAGATGCGCCGTTAACCATGTTTTTGAAAGATGCAAGCGCCGTGCCACGGATGGGTAATTCACCAAAGCCTTGATTTAAAAGGAAGTTGACGGTTTGTGCCGAATCCCGACACATGGAAGGGCGGCAAAAAATGCCGTGTGAAGCGCGGGCAACAAGCAATCGTTAACTATGTTTGGCGATAGTGGCATTAACGCTTTTGGGAAGCGATCAGGGTTTGTTTAAAGGTTGGGCCTAGATTTGGGTTTCCGGCGCTTTGTGTAGTTAGCGGGTGGGCATTTTGGCCAAGACAGAAAAGAAGCCTAAGGACGAGGAAGTGCCGCCTGTGGATGGCGCCGAAGAGGGCGAGGCCACGCCCAAGAAGAAATTCCCGCTGCTGATCGTCATTATCGCCGCCGCCGTCCTGTTGCTGGGTGGTGGGGGCGCTGCGGCTTATTTCCTCTTCCTGGCACCAAAGCCTGTGGCGGGCGCCGCTGATGCGCATGGCAAGGCGGCAAAGGCCGGACATGCTGAGAAGAAGGACAAGAAAAAAGCGGCCGGCGAACATGGTGCCGCGGACGCCAAGGTTGATCCGGCGACGCAACCCGTGCCTTCGGAAGGGCCGAACGGCACGACTTACCTGTCCCTGCCGAACATGGTGGCCAATATCCAGTCGCCTGACGGCCGCGCCAGCTATCTGAAACTGAAACTGACCCTGGAATGCCCCGACGACGAAACCGTTGACGCCCTGACCCAGAACATGCCGCGCATCAATGATGTGATGCAGGGCTTTCTGCGCGAGCTGCGTCCGGAAGACCTCGCCGGTTCGCAGGGCAATTATCAGCTTCGTCTCGAAATCCTGCGCCGGGTTAATCTGGTTCTGGCGCCTCACAAGATCAATGCCGTACTTATTGAAGAAATGTTGATTACCTAATGTCCGATGAGGTCGATCAGGAAGCCATGATGGCGGCTTGGGAGGCGGAACTCGCCGCCGAAGCCGAGGCAGCCGCCGGAGGTTCCAGGGGCGGTGGTGGCGGCGACGGTGATGCCGGCGGCGACCTCGCGGCTGAATGGGAAGCGATGGTCGGCGGCGGCGGCATGGGCGAACGCTTCAACATGCCCGCCGGCGCCGAACGTATCCTCAACCAGGATGAAATCGACAGCCTGCTCGGTTTCGATCTGTCGGAAGACGACTATAACGAACGCTCGGGCATCCGGGCGATTATCAATTCGGCGATGGTGTCCTACGAGCGCCTGCCGATGCTTGAAATCGTCTTCGACCGGCTGGTCCGCCTGATGACGACGAGCCTGCGCAATTTCACCTCTGATAATGTCGAAGTCTCGCTCGATAATATTTCCTCGATCCGATTTGGCGATTACCTCAATTCGATCCCGCTGCCAGCCATTCTCGCCGTTTTCCGTGCCGAGGAACTGGATAATTACGGCCTGCTGACGGTCGATTCCAACCTGATCTATTCGATCGTCGATGTCCTGCTCGGCGGCCGTCGGGGAACGGCGGCGCTGCGGATTGAAGGCCGGCCCTATACCACGATCGAGCGCGTGCTGGTGCAGCGGATGGTCGAGGTCATCCTCAATGACGCCAAGGCGGCTTTCGAGCCGCTGACCCCCGTCAGTTTCAATCTCGACCGGCTGGAAACCAATCCGCGCTTCGCCGCCATCGCCCGTCCGGCCAATGCCGCGATCCTGGTCAAGCTGCGTATCGACATGGAAGATCGCGGCGGCCGCGTCGAGCTGCTGCTGCCCTACGCCACGCTGGAGCCGATCCGCAAGATGCTGCTCCAGCAGTTCATGGGCGAAAAGTTCGGCCGCGACAATATCTGGGAAAGCCACCTGGCCACCGAAATCTGGACGACCCAGATGGAGGTGCGCGCCGTGCTCGATGAGCAGCAGGTGCCGCTCTCCAAGGTGCTCAATTTGCAGGTCGGCGAAACGCTCATTCTCAACGCCAATGCCGATTCGCCGATCCAGTTGAAATGCGGCGCCATTCCGCTGACGACGGGCCGGATGGGCCGCAAGGGCCATTCCATCGCGGTGCGCGTCGATGCGCCCCTGGCTTCGGCGGCCAAGCGCCGGCTCATGCAGGTCAGGAAATAGGGGGCGAATATGAGCCTGACGAACATTATCATGGATGTGATCCTGATGGCGCTGCTGGCGGCGGCGCTGATGTTCGGTATGCGCCTCGACAAGCGCCTGAAGGCCTTGCGCGCCGCTCATGAGGGCTTCGCCAAGGCGGTGCATGATCTCGATGACGCGGCGATCCGCGCTCACAATTCGCTGAAGGAACTGCGCGGCAATGCTGATGAGTCGCAGGACCTGCTGCACGGCCGTATCCTGGCGGCGCGTGAGGTGCTGCAAAAGCTCGACATGCAGGTGACGCGCGCCGAACGCGTGCAATCCGAACTCGACAAGGGCCTGGTCAGCTATGAGGTTGTCCGTAGCCAGCCGATGGCGAATGAAATCATTCGTCCCGCCCATCATGAGGCCGAAAGTGTGGCGCGCCCGCGTGACCGGACGCCCTTCATGAATGATGTGGTTCGGCCCAATCAGACGCCCTATGCCCGCACCAGCCTGTTGCCGGAAATCGAGCCGGAAGATGAGAGCGAAATCATCGACAAGGTTCAGATGTCCGAACTGGTGGTCGCCAATCTCAACGAAATGATCCGCACGCTCAATCTGCCGACACGGCAGGTCGCATCCGTTGAGGACGATCTGTTCGGTGGTAACAAGGCGGCCGCGACCGTGGAGGCCCCGAAAGGCCGTCCGCGTCAGTTCAATATCAAGAGATAGTTTTATAGATGGCTCTTCCCCGTTTCCTGCCGCTCGTCGCTGTCGCCGTGGCCGGTGTCTTCGCCCTCAAGGCGATCACCAGCCTGGAAGTGATGCCTGACGTCTTCAAGGCGGCCACGGCCTTTGCCGCCGATGCCCAAAAAAGCGACAAGAAGACGGAGAAGCCAGCGGCGAAAAAGGTTGCTGCGAAAGCCGGCAAGGGGGAGGTCGACAAGGCCGACGATCCGACCCAGAGTTTTGGCGTCGATCCGGCCCTGATGGCGGCCGATGCAGCGTCGCAAGGCAAGGATGCCGCCGCCACCGCGCCGATGACGCCGATCTGCGCTACATCGGTCGATGACCTGGCCAAGCAGGCCGGCATTTCGCCGAATGAACTGAATATCCTGCAAAGCCTCGGCCAGCGCCGCGCGCAACTTGACCAGCGTGAACAGCAACTCAATTCGCGCGCCCAGTTGATCGAGGCCGCCGATTCCAAGCTCGATGCCCGCATCACTCAGCTTGCCGACCTGAAAACGCAGATTCAAGGCTTGCTGGATCAGGCGACCAAGGTTCAGGACGACGATACCACCCGTCTGGTAGCCGTCTATGCCGCCATGAAGCCGAAGGACGCCGCCGCCGCCATGACCATCATGAGCGATGAGGTCCGCCTGCCAATCGCCGCGAAAATGAAGGATCGGGCGCTGGCCGCCATCCTCGGCGCCATGTCGGCTGATGCCGCGAAAGACCTGACCGAAAAGCTGGCCAAGCGTATGCAGCGCGCCGATGGTCTTCAACAGCAACTGAACAAGACCGCCGCCGGTGGCCCGGCCGCCCCCGGCGCTGCCCCCGCCAAACCGACGGCTCCGACAAAGAAGGGCTAAGACGCTTACAAGCATGAAAAAGCCTTCTCAGAGCAAACTGAGAAGGCTTTTTCATGTGAAATGTCGTGAGCCTAGATCGGCATCCGCATGACTTCCTGATAGGCGCTGATTACCTGGTCCCGGATAGCGATGACGGTTTGCAGGCTGGTTTCGGCGCTGGAAACGGCGGTCACGGCATCGATCAATTCCGCCTTGCCCTGCGATTGCTGGACCATCATATTCTCGGCGCCCTGCGTCGTCTTCATCGTGTGGTCGAGCGCGCCTTGCAGCATCTTGCCGAAGTCGGGAGCACCTACCGCGCCGGCGTCTCCGCCTTCTTGTTTGGCGGCGTTCTGTGCTTGTTTGACTGCTGCGCCATAGGCGCGGGCCGCTGATAACGGATCCATGAGTTACGCCTTATTTTTGAAGAATATCGAGGGTTTTCTGAGTCATGGCGCGCGCCGTCTCGATGACGTTCAGATTGGCTTCGTAAGACCGCTGGGCCTCGCGCATGTCCATGGTTTCGATCAGCGGTTTAACGTTGGGTTTCTTGACGTAGCCCTCGGCGTCGGCCGCGGGATGGGTCGGGTCGTATTCCCTGGTAAAGGCACTCATGTCCTGCACCACATTGGCCAGCTTGACGCCCGTGGCGCCATCGACCGGCGCCGAGGTGAAGACAGGCGTCTGGCGGCGGTAGGGATCGGCGCCAGGTGTCTTGCCGGTCGAATCAGAGTTGGCGATATTTTCAGCGATGACCCGCATCCGTGCCTGCTGCGCTTTGAGCGCGCTGGCGGCGATGGCCATGGTCTGGCTGGATTGAATGGGCTTATCATTTATCATGCTCTAATCCTTACTTACCCGGTACGCGTGCGGCCATGCGGAGCATGGACATCGACTTTTCGTAGAATGAGACCGCGGCCTGGAACTGCATCCGGCTTTCGGCCATCTTGAGCATCTGTTCTTCAAGGACGACGCTGTTTCCATCCATTGTGGTTTCCGAATCGAGCGATACGACTTCGTTGGCGCGGGTGGAAGCGCCTCCCTGCGGCGCGATATGCATCGCGTTCGTCGTCATCAGGCCCAGACTGCCGCCGTTCGATTCGTCCGCCACCAGCTTGCCAAAATCCTGCGGGGTGAGGTCACGCGGCTTGAAACCGGGAGTCGAGGCGTTGGCGACGTTCTGCGCCACAACCTTTTGCCGGTCGTTCAGCCAGCCCATGCGCGATTGCAGCGCATTCAAAAAGCCTATGTCCTGATTCGCCATGTTCAAGCCTTTCCGAAATCCCGCGACTCAACCTAATGAGGGTTATGCCACGAACACGAGGCAAATTATGCCCACCTTTTGGTTAACGAAGACTTTAAGTAAACAGCGCGTTAACTTCGGTGAGCGCAGAAGGAACAGATGAGTCTGGTAGAAATCCTGCGGGCCTTTTTCGGCCTGTCCATCGTTATCGGGCTGATCCTCGGCCTGGCCTATGTGCTGCGCCGTTATGCGCCGGCGCTGATGGCGAAGATGCAGGCGCAGCGTGGGGCGAAGCGCTTGCAGGTGATTGAGACCCTGGTGCTTGATCCGGCCCGCCGGCTGGTGCTGGTGCGGCTCGATAATGCGGAACGCCTGATCCTGCTCGGCGAAGGCCGCGAACTGGATGCGCCCGGTGAGAGTCGCCCCGTACAATCCGATATTCAACCTGCGTCAAGAGCCGCATCTGTGGACCCCAATGATGACCTGTTCTGACGCGCGTACCGCTGAGGTCGAACCAAAGGTTCGCAAGCCTTTAAGCCCCAGGATGATGAATTTCATCGTCCTGTTGGTGTTCATTCTCGGCTTCACCATGATGATCATGCCGTATGGCGCACTGGCGCAATCGGTGAACGTCGATCTCGGCAAGGGCGGATCGCTCAGCGCCCGTGTGGTGCAGTTGATTGGCCTGATGACGGTGCTGTCTCTGGCGCCGTCGATCGTTATCATGACCACCTCGTTCATTCGCATCGTGGTGGTGCTGTCCCTGCTACGGACCGCGCTTGGTCTTCAGCAGAGTCCGCCCAATGCGGTGATCATTTCACTGGCGTTGTTTCTCTCGGCTATCGTTATGGCCCCGACTTACGAGGCGGCCTACAGCCAGGGCATCAGGCCTTTGATGGATCAGGAAATGGAACTGCCGCAGGCCTTCGACGCCGCCAGCCAACCCGTAAAAGCCTTCATGCTGGCCCAGGTCGATGTGAAAGACCTCGGCCTGTTCGTCAGCCTGTCAAAGCTGGAAATGCCGGCCGACAAGATGGATCTGCCGGTGCGCGTGGTGACGCCGGCGTTCATGATTTCCGAGCTGAAAAAGGCGTTTGAGATCGGATTCATGCTGTTCGTGCCGTTTCTGGTGATCGATCTGGTCGTGGCGTCGGTGCTGATGTCGATGGGCATGATGATGCTGCCGCCGGTGGTCATTTCGCTGCCGTTCAAGCTGATTTTTTTCGTGCTGGTCGATGGCTGGCATCTGGTCGCTGGCTCGCTGGTGCAGAGCTTCCATCCGGTGGCGGGCAGCGGGTAAATATAAAAAAAAAAGGAGGCCCCATTTTAAGTAAACGGAGCCTCCCTTCCATTTTAGCGTTTGTTAATGTCGATAAAGGGCACCGCGCCGCCAGTCGTCGTCGGCAACTTGCCGTCCCACTTTTCGATGGCGCGCAGTTGCACCACTTCCGGTGAAGAGGCGATCGACTGCGCCAGCAGACGGTTGGCCTCGGCCTGACCGCGCGCCTGTTCGATCAGGGCATCGGCCTGGGCCTTGGAGACGGCGACCTGCGCCTGCGCGGCGGAGGCATCGGCGTCGGCCTTGGTCTTCATCTGGATCGAATCGAGGATCACCTGCGGGTAGCGGATGGTGCCGATCCAGTCGAGCTGACTGACATTGACGCCTTGCGGTTCCCACTTGCGGCTGACCCGCGCCAAAGCCTTTTGAATGATCTGCTGGCGGCCGCCGCGATAAAGGAATTCGACACTGACCAGCTCGGTTTCCGCCGCGATGGCCGAGCGGACATCGTTGCGGATTGGGCCTTCGAACAACTGATCAAAGGACAGGCGATAGCGCGTGTACAGCGACGGCGCCTTGGAGGGATCGATACGCATCACCAACTGGACATCCGCGGTCATCGGCAGGGCGTTATTGTCCGAGAAGGTGACTTCCTCATTTTCCGGCCCGCGCGCATCGGCTTCGCGCGTATAGGTATAGGTGCGCTGGATCACGGGAAATTCGGCAATGCGCTCGCCTGGCAGGTTCAGATGCCAGCCGGAAGACAGGGGCGTCTTGTCAACGCCTGCATTGGGGCCGAGCGTGCGGATCTTGACGCCGACATTACCCGGCTGGATCGTCTGGCCGCAGGAAACCAGCGACAGCAGCAAAAGGGCGGCAATCGCCCCGGCGGGTATCAGCACCTTCCATTTGGCAGGGATGGCAACGCCATTACGGAGATTATTCATATTCATGTTTTTCGTTTCAAGGGCTGCGGCCAAACGAACGCGGCTCAGGTCCCCCGACCTTTCATGTGTTGAGACAAAGATAAAAAGAACAAGTGTATGCGCGCTCTCAAGTGAGAGAGTGACTATAGTCTTAGTTTCGGGGAGGGCTTGATCGCGTAAGAGCAAATATGGGCTGGTGCCGAGATTTCGACGAATGGCCGCGCATTAAACTTGCGGCTATGCCTGACTTAACTAACGATCATTTTCCTTCATTTGGATCAATTCCCGAAAACTTGGGAACCCGTACATACTACATATAGGTCTGAATTGTTTAAAGCGAAACACGACATTGATCACGCCGATGTGACTTTGTTACTCTAAGCTGTTTTCGGCTTCGGCGTATTGGCGGCGGCCTTCGCGGCGGCGTCGTCTTTTTCACGGAACTTCTTTTTCATACTCGTCACCCAGCCGGTGAAGCTGTCGGTCGCCGCGGTCGAGGCGGCGAAATCCCGGGCGCTCAGGCTGCCGCCATCCAGCGGGGCCAGCGCCACGCGGATGGCGTCCGATGATGACGCGGTTTCCGAGAACTTGCCGTAGCGCGTTGACAGGCGCGTCAGCGACGGCTGGTCTTTTTGCAGGCTGTAGGCGATGGCGGCGCGCAACAGGCGGCCCTCGTCGGCCAGGGCCAGTGGCGCGTCGCTCTTCCAGCGGTCGCCGAGGCGCTTTTCGAGAATGGCGCCGGCATGGGCGTAATCCTGCCGGTTCCAGAAAATGTCGGCGCGAATATCCTGGGCATCGGGCGAATTGTCATTGCCCAGCACATCCAGCGCCTTGTCGGGCGCGTTCAGTTCGTTGAGGGCGCGCGCCTCCAGCACCCGGCGCTCGGCCATGACCGATTTCGGCAGCAGGGTGGTGCGCGTATTCCACAGTGCCTGAAGCGCCTTCTGCGGATCGTGATCCATCAGGTAGATGGCGGCCAGATCAGCGGCGACCGAGGATTTGGCGACGCCATCGAGGCGGTGGCTGACCTGATATTCCAGCAGATCGGCGGCCTGGTCGAGCAGGTCGACATCGACAAGGCGACGCACGATCCGGCGCACCATCTCATCACCGTCGGGACCGATCGGGGTCAGTTCCTTGAAATCGTTGAACAGGCCGAGCGCCTCGACCGGCTGGAGGCCATCGGCCATGCCGCCAAGAAACAGGCCGCGGAAGGCCTGGTTGAGCGTGGTCTGAATCTGCACCGATTGCGGATCGCCCATGAAGGACTGGCCGCCGCTTTTCAGCACGATCAGCGCTTCGCGGTAGCGGCCCTGGCTAAGATAGAGGCTGCCCATATTATTGATCAGCTTCATCTCGGTATCATCGCCACGCCAGCGGAAACGCAGGGAATCGAGCGCGGCCAGGGTCTGGGCCGAGGTCGCCTTCCCAAGGTCGTAACTCAGCATGGCGGCACGCATGGTGGCCGGCGCGGCGATGCTGTCATCCGTTGCGCGCGCCACCGCCTGATAGACCTTGAGCGCACGTGGTTTGTCGCCCTGGGCCTCGATAATCTGAGCGTCGATCAGATAGGCGTGCAGCTTTTGCAGCGGTGTGACGGCCTGGGCCAGGGCATAGCCGATCATGGCTTCCGCCGTGGTCAGGTCGTTTTGTTGCAGGGCGGAATAGGCATAGGCCGCCCCGATTTTCGTGCGCCATTCCGGCGGAAACTGATCGAGCGCCCTGAGGCCGAATTTGAAATCCTTGACCGCATCGGCATGGTGCCCGGCCTGCATTCCGGCGTATCCGGCCCACAGGCGCGAAGCCGGGTCATTGATAAGTTGCGAGGAGGACAGGTCACCCACCGCGTCGGCATAGCGGTCCGACAACAGGCGGGCGACGACGCGCAGGCCGCGCACCTGCGGATTGTCCTGGGCGCGCGGACTTTCCTTGATCATCAGGTCGAGCACGCCCTGGGCCTCGAAGGTGAGATTCTGACCGACAAGGAACCGCGCCAGGGCCAGCCGCGCCTTGGTGCTGGCGGCGGGGCCAAGGCTGCCTTCATCGGCGGCGGCGGCCTGGAGCGCGTTGTAGCGGGGCAGGAAACCCTCGGCCGGCGACGCCGACCAGTCAGGATTCATCAGGCCGGGGTAAAGGGCGTTCTTATAGGCCAGGGTCGGATCATTCGGCGACGCATTGGGATTGATGGTCGAAAGCGTCAGGCCCTTGGGACGCGACACCAGGATCAGGTCGCCCTCGGCCGCCACCTTGACGTCGGGCGTCATATGCACGATCGCCGCGCCCTGCGCTGTCGACGCCAGGGTGGCTTCGAGGGTGGTGCGCGCGGCGGTCAGGTTCTTCACAGGCCCTCGCGCCGGTATCACCGCCATGCGGTCGCCGACATTCGGATCTCGAATCCAGGCGACGCGGGTGGCGCCGGCCAGGGTGATGTTGAGGCCGGGCACGCCGGTGCTGTCATCGCGGATGACGCTGACTTCGGCGGCCTTGTTTTCCAGCGGTTTGCCGCCCAGCCGCACCCGCCAGACCAGCCCGTCATTGATGACCGACAGCGCGCCGATGGTCGGGGCCTTGAGGCGCAGGGCGGTGAAGCCGTCATTACGCGTCCATTGAGCGTCCTGAACGATGGCGCCGTCCTTGAATTCCGCCGGGAAGCGCAAATCGACCTCGGAATCGAAGACGATCCACACCGATTCGCCGCGGCGGAAGACGGCGGTGGCGACAGGGCCGGCAAAGGGGAAGGTGATATCCTTGCCGCCATCGACGCTTTCGACCTCCGCCGCCACAACCGGCACATTGGCGGCGCGGTTGAGGCGCGTATCGTTCAGGTTGGCGGACTTGTTCGCCTCACGCTTGATGACGTCCTGCATATTAACGCGGATATCGCCGTCTTTTTTGCCGTCGTCAGGCGTGTTGCTGCTTTGGGTATTAGCGGCGGTGGGGTCGATCTGGACGAAGACAGCGCCATCGGCGCGGCCAAAACGGGTTTCGAAGCCGTCGGTGACGCTTAACCACAGTTCGTTGGCGCGGGCATCGGATTTGAGATCGACGCCCTTGATGCCGACCGGCGGATTGGCGCGGATATCGCCGAGGTCCGGCTTCTTCTGGCCGGGCAGGCGGATAACCACCTGTCCCTTTTCACGGCGGACCGAAGCGCGGCTGCCGATGGCGCCGTAGATTTCGATGCGGCCGGAGGACTTGTTGCGCCCGACGCGGATATCGATATCGGAACGCGGGGCCACCTGCGGCGGAGCTATGGTGTCGCCCAGCGCCAGGGTCGCCATTCCCATCGAGACCGTGGCGGCGACGATGGCGGTGGTGCGCAGGGCGTTATTCAGCGAAAAAGGCTTCCGGGCCGGCTGCGATTTGTCGAGCAAAACGCGCGCACGATCAAGCGTCCGCTCAGGGGCGGGCGCGCTGCCGATGGCATCGGCATTCGGCACAGGCGTTTTACGGTCTCGACTCATCGTCCGTTAACTTGCCTCAACGGGGTTTAACCATAGTTAATGCCGCGATAATTTAACGGCAATTTCCGGGCTTTATGTGCAGTGAGAATCTCATCATAGGTTAAGAGCAAATTAACCGTTCAGGCGGCAAATATTGCCGGGTTTTGGTGTAATTTCTTGACGGATATGACGTAAATGACGGGTGCCGAGGTTCTGGGTGTCGGGCGCGACGCCATCTGGCTGACCATTCAGCTATGTACGCCGATTTTGCTGGTCGGCCTGGTGGTCGGGGTGGCGATCGGCCTGTTTCAGGCCCTGACACAAATTCAGGAAGCCACGCTTATCTACGCCCCCAAGATTATCGCCGTTTTCCTGGCCTTGCTGCTGCTGCTGCCCCTGATGGGATCTCTGCTCGCCAGTTTCATGCACGAAATTATCAATAAAATTGCGACGATGTGATGCTCCTGCTCCAGGTCGTACAGTTGCGTTCCAGCTTGTCGGATACGGGAGGCGACGATTTTGCCTCTTTTTTCGGCACATCGGCGCAGTTGTGGGTTGTGGGGCTGATCTTTATTCGTCTCGCCAGCATCGTCATGCTGATTCCGGGGCTGGGCGATCCGGCCGTGCCGCCGCGCCTGCGTCTGTGCTTCGCCCTGCTGCTGGCCATGATGATCACGCCGATTGTCGGGCCATTTATCCCGGCCATGCCGCCGACGCTCGGCGGACTGACCGGCATCGTCCTGCACGAGACGATCGTCGGGCTTATGCTCGGCAGCCTGATGCGCGTCCTGCTGTTTACCCTGGTGACGACGGGCGAAATCCTGTCGCTGCAAACCACGCTATCTTTCGCCCAGACAGCCAATCCGACCGAAGCGCAATCGAGCACCAGCCTCGGCGCTTTCCTCGCCATTTTCGGGCTGGTGATGATCTGGGTGACCAATACCCACCACCTGTTCATCCGCGCCATGGTCGATTCCTACCAGATATTTTCGCCCACTAAAAACGTCATGATCGGCGACGCCGGCGCCCTGATGGTCCGGACATTGAGCGAAAGCTTCGTGCTGGCCTTGCAGCTTTCGGCGCCGGTGGTTGTTTTCGCTTTGGTCTTCAATATCGCTACCGGGTTTATCGGACGTATGATGCCCAGCTTTCCGATCTTCTTTGCCGCCACGCCCTTGAGCGTCCTGTTCGGGCTGTCCCTGATGGCCCTGTCGCTCGGCACGATGGGCATGGTTTTCATCGACCACTATCAGCAATTCCTGGGCATATTCCTCATGGGAGGCCGCGTTGGCTGAGGAATCCGAAGGCGAAGATAAAACAGAAGCGGCCTCCGGACGGAAACTCCAGCAGGCGCAGGAAAAGGGCGATGTCGCCAAGTCCGGCGACCTGCCGCAAGCCCTGTCGCTGATCGGCGCCTGCGCGATTGTGGCTATCAAGGGACCTGAACTCTGCCAGACCCTGACCGGCGACCTGCTGCCCTTCCTGGCGCATCCGGAGCAGCTTCTGGGTTCACTCGAAGGCGATGGCGGCATTGGCATTGCTCACGCCGTGGTCATGGATATCATCCCCATATTGTTAATGGTCATGGGGGCGTCGATGGCGCTGGGCATTTTGGGCAATGTCATGCAGACTGGGCTGATGTTCACGCCATCGAAACTGGCGCCGGATTTCAGCAAGCTCGATCCGATGAAAGGTTTCAAGAAGCTGTTCGGCGTCGATGCGCTCATCACCTTCGGCAAGACCCTGCTCAAGCTGACCATTACCGGTTTCATCGTCTGGCTGGTCATCAAGAACCGCCTGACTGACATTCTGGCCCTGGCCGCCGCATCGCCGCTGCTCATCCTGCCCTATGTCCATGAGGCGGTCATTGCCCTGGCCATCGCCGTCTGCATCTTCCTGTTCGTCGGGGGCGTGGCCGACTACGCCCTGCAAAAATACCGCTTCCTGCAACGCATGAAGATGTCGAAACAGGAGCAAAAGGAAGAATACAAGCAGACCGAAGGCGACCCGCACATCAAGGCGAAGCTGCGCCAGTTGCGCATGGAAAAAGGCCGCCGGCGCATGATGTCGAACGTCAGGAACGCCACCGTGGTGGTAACGAATCCGACCCACTATGCCGTCGCCCTGCACTACGAGATGAACGAAATGGCCGCGCCGGTCTGCGTCGCCAAGGGCATGGACGCCGTGGCGCTGAAAATCCGTGAGGAAGCCGGCAAGCATAATGTGCCGATCGTCGAAGACCCGCCGCTGGCCCGCGCCCTGTTCGCCAGCATGGAGATCGATGAGGTTATTCCTGAGCAGCATTTCGCCGCGGTCGCCAAGCTGATCAGCTTTATCATGTCGAAGAAAAAGAGTGCATTTTAGCATAAACGCCGCATCGACGGCGGTGGGTGCTTGCCCTTGCCCTGCCTGGTTTTCGTTAGACATGCGCGCCTGACACAAAATGGTCTAGTATGTGACGGTGATTCGCTTGGGCGTTGAGCGTCCCGGCCGCCGCATTCCGTATCGAAAAGGTTGTTCCCTTGCCCGCAGCTCAGATTGCCACGCCGGTATCCGCACCGGTAAAAACCGCCAACCCGCTGATCGAGCGGCTGCGCGGGATCGCCAGTCCGTGGACGATCGGTATCGTGGCGGTTGTCGTGGTTTGCGCCTGTATCGCGGTGTGGCTGGTGGCAGGGCGGCTGCCGGCCGGGATCGTGATCGGCATCCTGATCGCCGCCGTGGCCGGGGTGGTGTTCATGGGCATGTTCGCCTTTTCCGCCGAGGCCGATATCCTCGGCGCCGAAGGGTTCAAGGCGTCCGATATCGTCAGGTCCCTCAGCGAACCGGCGGCGGTGGCGGCTTTTGACGGCCATGTGCTGGCGGTCAATACCGCCTGGAGTGACGCGGGTGACGGCACAAAGCGCCTGCCGCAGGGCGAACACGCGCCGGCGCTTTTCGTGGCGCTGCGTGAAGCCAGGGCGCAGGGGATCGGCCGCGCGCTGGTCCGACTTGGCGGCTTCGATTACGAAATGGTGGTGTCGCGCCTCGGCGAAGACCTGGTGCTGGTGCGGGCCGCTTCGCAGGGCGTGCTCGGCAATGGCCTGATGCTGAAACATGAAAACCCACCGGCCGTGCAGGATGCTGCGTTTCTGCCGAATGAGCCTGAGCCTCTCAAGGCGGATCTGCCGGAAGCGATCATGGACGCCTTCGCCGAAGCCGCACCCTTCGGGGCAGCTCTGGTGGCGGGAGGCGATCTGTTCGCTGCGCGCGTCACCGATTTCAATACCGTTTTCGCCGCCCTGACCGAGCAGGCGCCTGATAAGCTGACCGGCGCGGTTTTCGGCGATCTGGTCACCGAAAATTCGCGGGCGGCGCTGGCCGAAAAACTGGCCACCAGCAAGAGCGGCCCGTTCGATATCAGCCTCAATGTCAAGTCCGAACGCGCCCTGCAAATCTATGTCAGTCAGGTCTCCGGCGGCTACAGCCTCTATCTGTTCGATGTGTCCGAGCAGAAGAAGCTGGAACAGACTCTTGTCCAGTCACAGAAGATGCAGGCCATCGGACAGGTGGCTGGCGGCATGGCGCACGATTTCAACAACCTGCTGACCGGGTTCAAGTTCCGTAATGATCAACTGCTGGTCAATCATCCCCTCGGCGATCCATCCTATGATGATCTGAACGGTATCCGCCAGATCATCGCCCGCGCCGAGGACCTGGTGCGCAACCTGCTGGCCTTCGCCCGCAAGCAGACGGTCAAGCGCGTCACGCTCAATGTCGGCGAAATGGTCTCCGAGGCTGAGGTTCTGCTGCGCCGTCTGGTGCGCGAGGACGTCAAGCTGGAAACCGCCTATGGCCGTAATCTGCCCAATGTCCATGTCGACAAGGGGCAGATGGAGATGGTCATGATGAACCTGGTGGTCAATGCGCGCGACGCCATGCGCGCCCAGGGCGGCGGCAAGGTCAATATCCGCGCCGCCAGCATGACACAGGACGAAGCCAAGGATTACGGCTGGCCGGAAGCCCCGGCGCAGGGCGCAGCGCTGATCGAGGTGTCGGACACCGGCCCCGGCATCCCGCCGGAAATTCTGGCCCAGGTGTTCGAGCCGTTTTTCACCACCAAACCGCTCGGCGAGGGGACAGGCCTCGGCCTCTCAACCGTCCACGGAATCGTTGCGCAGGCCGGCGGTCATATCCAGATCGTCTCGCCACCGGGCAAGGGCGCGACCTTCCGCATCTTCCTGCCGGTGTGGATCGAGACCGAGAAGGAACTGGCGACGCCGAAGGCGGAGGTGGTCAAGCCGGTGCCAAAGGATCTCTCAGGCGTTGGCCGTATCCTGTTTGTCGAGGACGAGCAGATCGTGCGCGGCATCGCGGCGCACCTGCTGCGTCAGCGCGGCTATGAGGTGCTTGAAGCCGAGGATGGCGAGGAGGCTTTGGCCATCATCGAAGCCGAAAACGGCCGCTTCGACCTGCTGATCTCGGACGTCATCATGCCGGGCATGGACGGGCCTTCGATGTTGAAACTGGCGCGGCCGATTCTGGGCAATGTGCCGGTAATGTTCATTTCGGGCTATGCCGAGTCGGAATTCTCCGACCTGCTGGAAGCCGAACAGAACATCTCCTTCTTGCCCAAGCCGCTCGACATTAAAACCCTTGCCGAGCGCGTAAAAGCACAACTCGCGGCCTAAAATCTCCTCCCCATTTCTCAAATGGGGAGCGGGGCCGCCCGTGGGGTGACGCGGCGAAGTCCGCGACGGAGGGGCGTCTCAATCTTTACTCACATCACGGGTTGAAATAACTCTTTGCCACCCCAGCTTTATGCAAACGGGAGGCGGATATGGTTCTGATATTGGCACTGGCGGCGATACTGTTCGCGCTGATGTTTCCGGAAACGCCGACAGGGCGTTTCGCCAAACGCCATTTTGTCGATGCGCCGGCGCAATGGCTGAACAACCTCAGTCCGCTAAAGGTATTTGCGCTTATCGCCGTTGCGATTGTCGTTACCCTCTGCTCAGCAGCCTTTCCGGCTGAGATCGCCCTGATCGCCGCCGGTGACCTGACCGCCTATATCGAAATTGCCGCCGCGCTGGCGGTACTGACGTCGAAACTGCGGATCAGGCAATTCGCGGCGCGGATCATTATTGTTGTGCGCCGGCTATCTATACAGGTCCGACGATTTGCCGGGGCCGTTCGTTTGCGTGTCGGGCGACTGCGCCCGGTACGCCATTCCAAAGCTGATTCAAGCGATGAAGACGGTGCGCCTGTCCCCGCCTAAGGCGCATCGATACAGGCCCTGGCGCCGCCTATCGGAATGGTCTGGGTGCCGCCCTTCCAGGTGACGATCAACTGGCCCGTCAGGGGACGGATATTTTGGCCGGTTTTCGCCTCGCTGATATTATAGGATTCAACTACCGACAGCTTCCCCGACGCGTCGACAAAGCTGCGGACGCTATGGATACTGTCCGACCCGCCCGTGCTCATGGTGACTTTCGCCGGATGGCCGTTGATGCGGATATAGCCCTTGGCGCCGCCTTGCAGGGAATCCTCGATAAAGATGCGTGAGCCGTCGGTCGTGCCGGCGCGGGCGATCCGGGTGATGCAGCCGGTCAGGTCGGCGCCATCTGCCGGTTGCAGCGGGGTGACAGCAAAGGCGGATGCGGCCTTTTCCGCCGGTGTTGGCTGATGGCAGGCGGCCAGGGCGATCAGCAACACAACAGGCCAGGCGATCTTTGTCATGAGGTCCTCGCACAGATTTACGCGACGCTATCATGGCTTTTTGTAAGCGGACAATGCGGCTCAAGCGCCCGCGATCTCTTCCAGCCGCGCGATCAGACGGTCCCGTTCGAGCGTCAGACCCTTGTAATCGAGTTGTTGCGGCGTATAGGCCTGTAACTGGCTGATCAATGCCTGCGCCAGTTCGGCGGCGTTGGGCTGCTGTTCCATCGCTGCCAGCGGATCGAGATAAATACGAATAGTGAAGAGAATATCGCCGCTAACGGCCAGCTTGCGCAGAGTCTGGCGTTCCAGCCGGAAGTAGAAGCTGTCGATCTTTTCGTCACCGAATCGCCATTGCTTTGTGGAATGGGGATGGTGCAGGGCATCGTCGGCGTGCAGTGACCAGTTCCAGCGGATGATCGGCTGTTCCGGGCGCAGATTGTCAAACATGCGCTCGATGATGGTGGCGTTGCGCGTGTCGCGGCCGAAATCCGGCACCGGCGTGTGAATTTCCTGAAGCGCCTTGCCGAACTTCTCATGCAGCCGCCAGGACGATGGGAAGCACAGGTGCCCCGCCACCAGCCGCCAGCCAGTCTCGCTGCGCCGCATCAGCACAAGGTCTTCCTGCACCAGCCCGCCGGCGATCAGCAGGGGCGGGTAGAGCGTATCCAGCCTGACGCGCCGAAAAGCGGGCACGATATCGATCTGCGGCCCGATGCGCCGGTAGATATCGGGAAAGCGCTCAGGCAAATAATCGGTTAGCAGGGTCAGCACCTCGGCCTGCGCCATTTCGGTGCCCGGTTCGGCGACAAATATCCTGTCAAAGGCGCGCTCAGCCAGCCGGTCCTTTTCGTCGAGATAAGCCAACAATTGGTCATCGACATCGATCCAGTCGGCTGGATCGAGCGGCTTGACGCCGATGGTGAAGAGCTTGTGGGAACCGTCGTAAGGGGTGTGCATAGGCGCTTTTATCACGGGGCGCGTTTTAAACCGCCTGGGCTTTTTCGATAAAGTTCAGCGATTCCAGCAAGATATCCTCGGAAGCCTTTTTCGCCATCGGGGCGTCGCCTTTTTCGATGGCGATCAGGATCGCTTCGTGAGCGTGGATATCGGCCATATGCCCGGCGATCGTATTGGTGAGTTGGATCGACATGTGCAGAGCATTGGTGACCAGCGGCTTGAGACGCCAGAAGAACGGATTGCCGGACGCCTTCAATATGGCGACGTGAAAATCGATATCGGCCTGCAAAGCCAGGTCCGGCTGGTTGGCGTGGTCGATCATCGCCTGCAAGCCCTCGCGGATGCCGGCGATGGCGCGCTTGTCCTGAAGTTCGGCGGCGAGAGAGGCGGCGGCGGGTTCGATGGCCAGGCGCATCTGGGCGAATTCGAGGAAAATCTTGTTGGAATAGGGGCGCTCCATCAGCCAGCGCAGCACGTCCGGATCGAGCAGGTTCCAGTTATCGACCGGCTCGACGCGCGTGCCCTGGCGCTGGCGCGAACTGATCAGCCCCTTGGCCGACAGCATCTTGACCGCTTCACGCATCACGGTGCGGCTGGCGCCGAACTTGGCGCAGAGTTCCGCTTCGGTGGGGAAGCCGGTCTTCTCGAATTCGCCGGTGACGATGGATTGGCCAAGGGAGGCGAGGAGGCCGTAGGCGAGGCTGACGCCGAGTTCGGAGCGCATGACGTTTCTTTCTGGTAGGCTTTTAATAGTCCCTGAGGCGTTGTGCGATCTCTGTAAAACCGGGATTCGCCGCTTCGCCTTAGGAAGCTTATAGAATAAAATACTATTTATAAACCAGATTCGTCATTTGACGCTTGCCGGAAGGGTGGCCACTATTGTACGACTGTTTTTATATGTGACTGTCCGTTCGCAGGTGAAACTTTGCGGTAATAAGCGGGGCAGCGGTTTGATGGGAGCTGATACCAATGGGCAAGACCTTCAAGAAACATTTGTCGACACGTTTTGTGTTAGCGCTATCATCCAGCGCGCTGATGCTGGCCGGCGCAATGCCGACGCAGGCGGCGGGGCCGATGCCCGAACTGGTCCAGAAAGACGGCAAGTTCGCCCTGATGGTCGATGGCGCGCCGTTCCTGATCCTGGGCGGGCAGGCCAACAATTCCAGTAATTACGAAGCCGCCCTGCCAAAGGTCTGGCCGGCGATCAGGGATATGCACGCCAATACCCTGACCATGCCGGTGGCGTGGGAGCAGATCGAACCGGTCGAGGGCAAGTTCGATTTCAGTTTCGTCGATGCACTGGTGACGCAGGCGCGCGAGAATAATGTCCGGCTGGTCATCCTGTGGTTCGCTACCTGGAAGAACACCGGCCCGTCCTATGCGCCCACCTGGGTCAAGACGGATAACAAACGCTTCCCGCGCCTGACGAACAAGGACGGTACAACCTCCTACGCCCTGTCGCCGCTCTATGAATCGACACGTGACGCCGACAAAAAGGCCTATGTCGAACTGGTCAGGCATCTCAAGGCGATCGACGGCGATCAGCACACGGTCATCATGCTCCAGCCGGAAAATGAGGTCGGCGTCTATGGTCCGGCGCGCGACTATTCGAAAAAGGCCGATGCCCTGATGGCCAAACCGGTGCCGGCGGCCCTGCTCAAGAAATACAACAAGAAGGCGGGAGACTGGAACACGGTTTTCGGCAAGGATGCCGACGAGTACTTCCATGCCTGGTCGATCGCCACCTATATCGACGATATCGTGGCGGCCGGCGATGCCGTCTATCCGCTGCCCACCTATGTCAATGCCGCGTTGAAAGACCCGCTTAACCCGGACCAGCCGGCCGGTTCCTATGCGTCAGGCGGGCCGGTCTACAGCGTCATCGATGTCTGGAAGGCGGCGGCGCCGCATATCGAATTCCTGGCGCCCGACCTCTATACGCCGACCTCGCAATCCTATGAGAAGACGCTGGAGCTTTACGCTCGTCCCGACAACGCGCTCTATGTCGCCGAAAGCGGCAACAAGCCGGTTTATGCGCGCTACCTGTTCTCGGCTCTGGGCCGTCAGGGAATCGGTTTCGATCCGTTCGGCTTTGATTATACCGGCTATTCCAATCATCCGCTGGGCACGACCAAGACCGATATCGAGATGGTCAAGCCCTTCGCCACGCTCTACAAGCTGTTCGGCGGCATGGACCGCGAATGGGCCAGGCTGAGCTTTGACTCGCAGGTCTGGGGTGTCTCCGAACCGGACGATCATTCGGATCAGAAGCTAGATCTCGGCGCGAAGTGGAACGCCACGGTCAGCTACCGCGAATGGCAGTTCGGCCTGCGCAAGTGGGACCCTGAGAACAAGAACGGCTTCCCGGAAGGCTCTGAAATTCCCAGCGGGGGTATCGCTGTGGCGAAGCTGAGCGATAATGAATTTCTGGTGGCCGGCCTGAATGCGCGCATCACCTTCGGCGCCGGTGAAGCCAATGCCAAGAAGGGCATGTTGCTGGATCGCGTCGAGGAGGGCCATTTCGAGGACGGCAAGTGGGTCTTTGAGCGTCTATGGAACGGTGATCAGACCGATTATGGTCTGAACTTCACGGGGCAACCGGTGATATTGAAGGTCCGCCTGGCTACCTATGAACAGTAAGTAAGGGCAGCAGCCCCCTCCGGCGAGACAAGCTCGCCACCTCCCCCGCAAGCAGGGGAGGAGAAGATAATCTGGGAGTGAGAAGATGAAAGCAGCGAAAATCTGGGCCTCGGTATCAGCCATTGCCCTCGTCATGTCGGCGGGCGCGGCTCTGGCCGGTTCTTACGAGAAAACCGCCACCGGTATCGTGGTCAAGCCCGATACGGGTACCGCCAAGGAAGTCCGCCTCGAAGTTATGAGCGACTCGATCATCCATGTGCTGGCCACCGATGATCCGGCGCGCCAGCAAATGCCGTCCCTGATGACCATCGCCACGCCCGGTGGTGATTTCACGGTTTCGGAAACGAAGAAGGCCGTGACACTCAAGGCTGCAAAAGCCTCGGCCGTGGTCTCGCTGGAGACCGGCCTCGTCACCTTCTACAATGCCGATGGCAAGCCGGTCCTGACCGAGACCGCCGCCGCCATCGCGCCGGTGACCATCGAGGGCCAGTCCTATGTGACGAGCCATGCCCAGTTCAATCGCGGCACGACCGAGGGGCTTTACGGTCTCGGTCAGCACCAGAATGCCCAGATGGACATGAACGGCGAGGACGTGCTCCTCTCCCAACACAATATGGACGTCGCCGTGCCGTTCGTTATGTCGGACCAGAATTACGGCATCCTGTGGGACAATAACTCGATCACCCGCTGGGGCAATCCGACGCCCTACGCCCTGTTCAGCCGTGATCTGAAACTGGCTGCCGAGGATGGTACGCCCGGCCTGACCGCCAAATACTATGTCGATGGCAAGCTGATCCTGACCCGTGTCGAGAGCGACATCAAGTATCAGTATCTGAGCGATGTCGCCGCCAACTGGCCCACCGATCCGGCGCTGTCCAAGGAAGCGACGCAAGGCAAAAAAGTGCTGGTTGTCTGGGATGGCGCCATGACCTCGGATATTTCCGGCGTCCACAAGATGCAGATGTATTCGTCCGACTATGCCGACCTGACCCTCGACGGCAAGAAGGTCTTGAGCGTGTGGCGTCAGGGCTGGAACCCGTGGTATCACAATTTCGAGCAGGATTTCACCAAGGGCAAGCCGGTGAAATTCCATCTCGAATGGCAGCCTTCGGGCGGCATGATCGCTATCACCCATAACAATCCGCAATCATCCGCCGATACGCACTCCCTGCAATTTTCGTCAGAAGCCGGCACAGGCCTCAACTACTATTTCATCGCGTCGGACAGCATGGATGGCGTTATCGGCGGCTATCGTCACCTGACCGGCCAGGCCCCGCTGATGCCGAAATGGGCCTACGGCTTCTGGCAGTCGCGCCAGCGCTACGAGACGCAGGATCAGTTGCTGGGTGTACTCAAGACCTACCGCGACATGCAGATCCCGATCGACAATATGGTGCAGGACTGGTTCTACTGGCCGGAAGACCAGTGGGGCTCGCACACCTTCGATCCCCAGCGCTTCCCCGATCCGCAGAAGATGGTCGATGAGGTGCACAAGCAAAACGCCCATATCATGATCTCAATCTGGGGCAAGTTCTACGCCAATACCGACAACTACAAGGCCTTTGAAAAGAAAGGCTATATGTGGACGAAGAATGTCGAGGAAGGCCAGCGCGACTGGGTGGGCAAGGGCTATCTCAACAGCCACTATTCGCCCTATAATCAGGACGCGCGTGACATGTACTACAAGCAGCTTCACGACACCCTGGTCGTGAAGGGCTTCGACGCCTGGTGGATGGATAATACCGAACCGGACGTGCGCTCCAACACCAGCCCGGCCGAATTCGCCGCGCTGATCACGCCCACACAAATGGGACCAGGCGCCATTGTCCATAATCCTTACGCGCTGATGAACACCAAGGCGATGTATGACGGCCTGAAGAAGGATCAGCCCGATACCCGCCAGTTCATCCTGACCCGTTCGGGCTTCGCCGGTGTGCAACGCAATGCCGCGGCCGTCTGGTCGGGCGATACGGTGGGCCGCTGGAACAATCTCTACGATCAGATCGCCGCCGGCGTGAACTTCTCGATGTCAGGCATCCCCAACTGGACGCACGATATCGGTGGCTACGCGCAGGAAACGCGCTTCCAGGGCACGGATGTCGGCGGCTTGCAGGAAAACCGCGCATCGGGCGGCACCGGTACGGCCGAGGACCTGAAGGAATGGCGCGAAATGAACACGCGCTGGTTCCAGTTCGGCGCCTTCTCGCCGCTATTCCGTTCGCACGGCGAGGGCGTGAAGCGCGAAATCTTCGTGATCGCGCCGGAAGGCTCGGACATGCGCGACAACATGATCTGGTACGATAAGCTGCGCTACCGCCTGATGCCCTATATCTACGCCACGGCTTCGGACACCTATCATAATTCCGGCACCATCATGCGCGGCCTGGTGATGGATTTCCGCGACCCTAAGGTCAAGGATATCAAGGATGAGTATCTGTTCGGTCACGCCTTCCTGGTGGCGCCGGTCTACGAGTACAAGGCCCGTTCGCGCGCGGTTTACCTGCCGGCGGGCGCCGACTGGTATGATTTCTATACAGGTGGCAAGCTGAAGGGTGGCCAGAGCCTGACCGTCAATGCGCCGGTGACTCAGATGCCGCTGTTCGTCAAGGCGGGCTCGGTGGTGCCGGTTGGTCCGGTGACGCAATATGTCGATGAAAAGCCCGATGCGCCGATCACGCTCAATGTCTATACCGGCGCTGATGGCACGTTCAGCTTTTATGAGGATGATGGTGTCACCAACGGCTATACCCGTGGCGAATTCAGCCGGATTCCGCTGAGCTATAATGACAAGACCGGCGAATTGACCATCGGCGCGCGGACCGGCAGCTATAAGGGCATGATCGCCAACCGAACCTTCCGCGTGCGCTTTATCGTGCCGGGCGTCTCCAGTTCGGCGTCGTTTGATGATTTCGATAGCGAGGTGGCCTATTCCGGCGCGGCGGTGACGGTAAAGAAATAGGATAGCTTAACATCTTCGTGAAAGGGCCTGGTCACCGTACCAGGCCCTTTTGCGTTTGGCCTGTTTTCTGTTAGCTTGGTCCATATCTGAATTTTTGCCGGATCATCTGTCCGGCACGGCGTACCGTATAAGAGCGTTAACCCACTCTGAGGAAAGGCCACCGTTCATGACAGCCCCCATTGACCAGGATTTAAAAGCCCAGCCGTTTGTGGTGCGCAAGGGCGTGGAAACCCTGCGCAAGGTCTGGGAATTCGGCCGGATGGATGTCGTTTTCCCCGATGGCCGGCACATGATGCTGGAGGGGCGTGAGCCGGGGCCTTCGGCCACTTTGCTGGTCAAGGACTTCAACTTCATGAAGCGGGTGATGACGTCGGGCGATATCGGTTTCTGTGACGGCTATCGTGAAGGGGAGTGGGATACGCCTGATCTGGCGACGCTTCTGACCGTGCTCAGCCTGAATACCGAGCGTTTGGGCCAGCTTTTTACCGGCAATTTCATCACGCGGACCGTCAACAAGATTTTGCACACACTGCGGAAAAACACTAAAAAAGGCAGCCGCAAGAACATCTTCGATCATTACGATCTCGGCAATAATTTTTATGATCAGTGGCTTGACCAGAGCATGACCTATTCGTCGGCTTTGTTCGAGGGCGAGCGTTTTCGTGAGCACAAGGATCTCGGCGCGGCGCAAACGGCCAAATATGCCAAGCTGGCCGAAATGGTTGATCTCAAACCCGGCCAGCATGTGCTGGAAATCGGCTGCGGTTGGGGTGGCTTCGCGCAATATGCCGCCGAGACGATCGGCGCCCGTGTGACCGGTGTCACCATTTCGCAGGCCCAGCATGATTACGCCGTCGAGCGTATGAAACGGCTCGGCCTGGAAGACAAGGTTGACATCGTGATGATGGATTACCGCGATATCAAGGGCCAGTTCGATGCCGTGGTGTCGATCGAAATGTTCGAGGCGGTCGGTGAAAGCTACTGGGGCGCCTATTTCACCAAGTTGCATGACGTGCTGAAAAAGGGCGGTAAGGCGGGTTTACAGATTATCACCATTGCCGACGAAATGTTCGAGGATTACAGGTCGCGTGCCGATTTCATCCAGAAATATGTCTTCCCCGGGGGCATGTTGCCCTCGGCGCAGAAACTGCTGGAGCAGACACAGGTCGCCGGTCTCAAGGCGATTTCGTCCTTCAAGTTCGGCAGTGACTATGCCGAGACGCTCAAGCAATGGGGCCAACGCTTCGAGGACGCCTGGAAAGAGGGCCGGATCAAGGGCTTCGATGCCCACTTCCGCAAGCTGTGGCTGTTCTATCTGGCCTATTGCGAGGCAGGCTTTCGTACGCAACGCACCAATGTGGTGCATCTGGAATTGCAGCGCGGGGACTGATCTCTCCTCCCCATTTCCCAAATGGGGAGGTGGCGCGGCTTGTCCGCGACGGAGGGGTATCTTGCTTCTTTAAGAACCCCTTCGTCTCGACGTGCTTCGCCTGACGGCTCCGCTTGCTCGACACCTCCTCATTTGCGAAAGGGGGAGGTGGGAGAGGGAGGCATCCCAGCACAAAACACTTGCCCCCCCCGTTTAAGGACGTTACCAACGGCCTCTGTTTAATGGCCAACGGCGAATCTGATGTCCAGGTTTGTCGGTTTGGGGGTCTGTTGCTCGACGCAAAAAATATCGATATGGCCGCGAAGCCCGTCAGCATGGGGGCGATCACACTTGTGCGCCACGGCGAACCGGCGCTGTCGCGTCGCGTCAAGCTGGATTGGCGGGGCTATGTCGAGTGGTGGGCCAAATATGATCAGGTCGGCCTGCTCGAAGGCCAGACACCGCCGGTGATCCTGCATAAGTTCGCCAAGGAAGCCCGCTACATTTATTCATCGACCCTGCCGCGCTCGATCGAAACGGCTGAAGCCATCTGTGACGGCAAGGGCTTTACGTCGCTGGAAGCATTGATCGAAGCACCCTTGCCGCCGCCGCACCTGCCGTCCTTTATCAAGTTGACGCCAAACTCCTACGCCTGGGGTTTTCTGGCGCGGGTCTGCTGGTGGTATCTCAATATCCACGGCACTTCCGAAGGCCGCGAAGTCGCCAAGGTGCGCGCCCGTAGAGTGGCCGAATTCCTGTTCGACAAGGCCCGCGAAGGCGGCGACGTGCTTGTGCTGGCCCACGGCTTTTTTAATCTGATGGTCAGTATTGAACTGAAGAAAATGGGCTATATAAAGACTCTGGAAGAGGGCTTCAAATACTGGGGTTGCCGCCGCTACGAACTAAGGAAGCGCAAATGACCGAAACTGTGGAACTCTCTTTTGAAGACGCGCTGAAGCAACTGGAAAAGATCGTCACCGAACTGGAATCCGGACAGGCGCCGCTCGAAAAATCATTGGAACTTTATCAGCGTGGCGCTGAACTGAAGGCGCTGTGCGAAGCGCGTCTCGAGGCCGCGCGTTTGCAGGTCGAGAAGATTTCGCTGAATAAATCCGGCGCCGTCGAAGGCGTGGCTCCCGCCGATTTTAATTAAAGAGATTAGATGACCCCCGTCGCCGCCAATTCCGATCTGCCGCCGCTGCAAATCCGCATGGCGGAAACGGCTGATCTGGTGACGATGGCGCTTGATCAGCTTCTGCCGCGCGGCGAGGGGGCGGAAGCGCGCCTGACCGAGGCCATGCGCTACGCGGCGCTCGGACCCGGCAAGCGTCTGCGGCCGTTTTTCGCGCTGGAAGCGGCCCGCCTGTTCGATGCCGATGAGAATTCCGTGCTGCGCGCCGCCTGTGCGCTCGAATGTATCCACGCCTATAGTCTGGTCCATGACGACCTGCCGTGCATGGATGATGACGATATCCGTCGTGGCCGTCTGACCGTTCACCGCGCCTATGACGAGGCCACCGCCGTGCTGGCCGGCGACGCCCTTCAAAGCGTGGCCTTTGAAATCCTGTCGCACGAGGATACCCACGAAGACCCGCAGGTCCGTGTCGAACTGATCCGGATGCTGGCCATCGCTTCCGGAGCGCAGGGCATGGCCGGCGGCCAGATGATCGACCTGATCGGCGTACCCGATGATGTCGGCGGCGTGGCGCGGATGCAGCGGCTGAAAACCGGCGCCCTGATCGTCTATGCCTTCCAGATACCGCTGATCATCGCCGATGCCTCTGAAAAGGAGGGCATGGCCCTGATGCACTTCGCCCAGGACCTGGGGCTGGCCTATCAGATCGCCGATGATGTGCTCGATGTCGAAGGCGACCCCGAAGAAATGGGTAAGGCCTCCGGCGGCAAGGACGCGGCTATGGGCAAGACCAATTTCGTTACTCTGCTGGGTCTGGAAGAGGCCAAGGCGCGCGTCCGCATACTCGCCGATCAGGCGAAATCACGGCTTGATATTTTTGGCGGAAAAGCGCGTTACTTGCGGGACAGCGTTGACTTCGTGCTCAATCGGCGCAACTGACCATTTACCCTGCCCGACTGCAAAACCAATGGCTATTTTGTTGCAATGCGGCTAAGACAGATTTGTGTTACGCCAGAAACCGGTTTGCGTTTTAATGCCTGAAACCCCCATTCTCGATACCCTGACCGATCCCGAAGCCATCCGGGATCTGACTTCCCCCCAGGTGAGGGCGCTGGCCGACGAGGTGCGGAGCGAAACCATCGATGTGGTGTCGAAGATTGGTGGACACCTCGGTTCGTCGCTCGGCGTGGTCGAACTGACCGTGGCCCTGCACCATGTTTTCGAGACACCGAAGGATATCCTGATCTGGGATGTCGGGCACCAGTGTTACCCGCATAAAATTCTGACCGGCCGGCGCGATCGTATCCGCAGCCTGCGTCAGGCGGGTGGACTGTCCGGTTTCACTAAGCGCTCCGAAAGCGTCTACGATCCGTTCGGTGCGGCTCATGCCGCCACTTCGATTTCGGCGGCGCTCGGCTTCTGTGCGGCGCGTGACCAGAAGGGCGAAAACCATAATGTGATCGCGGTGATCGGTGACGGCTCGATGTCCGCCGGCATGGCCTATGAGGCGATGAATAACGCCGCCGAAACGACGAGAAACCTGACCGTCATCCTCAACGACAATGACATGTCGATCGCGCCGCCGGTCGGGGGCATGAGCGCCTATCTCGCCAATCTGGTATCGGGCGGCGCCTATCAAAGCCTGCGCCGCTGGGGCAAGTCGGTGGCCGAGCGCCTGCCGCGTCCGCTGTTCGAGATGGTGCGCAAGTCGGAAGAATTTTCGCGCACCTGGTTTACCGGCGGGACCTTTTTCGAGGAACTGGGTTTCTACTATGTCGGCCCGATCGACGGCCACGATATGGAAACCTTGCTGGCGGTGCTGAAGCGCGTCAAGGAGATCAAGGATCGGCCGGTGCTGGTCCATGTGGTGACGCAGAAAGGCAAGGGCTACAGCCCGGCCGAAACCTCGCCGGACAAGTATCACGGCGTCGCCAAGTTCGATGTCATCACCGGCGAACAGTCGAAACCCAAGGCCAATGCACCGAGCTATACCGATGTCTTCGCTTCGGAACTGATCAAGCAGGCACGCCTGGATGACAAGATTGTCGCCATAACGGCGGCCATGCCTTCGGGCACGGGCCTTGACCGTTTCGCCGAGGTCTTCCCGGCGCGCACCTATGATGTCGGCATCGCCGAGCAGCACGCCGTCACCTTCGCGGCGGGGCTGGCGGCGGATGGCATGAAGCCGTTCTGCGCCATCTATTCGACCTTCCTGCAACGTGGCTATGACCAGGTGGCGCATGATGTGTCCCTGCAAAACCTGCCGGTGCGTTTTGCGCTCGATCGGGCAGGGCTGGTCGGGGCCGATGGCGCCACCCATGCCGGGTCTTTTGATATCGGCTATCTCGGCGCCCTGCCGAACATGATGATCATGGCCGCCGCCGACGAGGCCGAACTGGCGGCGATGATTGCCACGGCCACCGCCTATGATGATGGCCCGTCGGCCTTCCGCTATCCGCGCGGCGAGGCGTCTGGCATCGCTATTCCCGAACTGGCCGCGCCTCTGCAAATCGGCAAGGGGCGTATCCTGCGGGAAGGCTCGAAGGTCGCCATCCTGTCGCTGGGCACCCGTTTGGGCGATGCGCTGAAGGCGGCCGATATGCTGGCGGCGCGTGGCTTGTCCACCACGGTGGCAGACGCCCGTTTCGCCAAGCCAATCGACAAGGAACTGGTGCTGCAACTGGCGCGTCACCACGAATGCCTGATCACGGTCGAAGAGGGGGCCGTCGGCGGATTCGGC
This sequence comes from Asticcacaulis sp., assembly GCF_035497195.1. Classification (GTDB taxonomy): domain Bacteria; phylum Pseudomonadota; class Alphaproteobacteria; order Caulobacterales; family Caulobacteraceae; genus Asticcacaulis. Next base: position 85,714 of record NZ_DATJDZ010000009.1, on the reverse strand, counting down.
GCCTTCGTGCTGCACTATCTGGCCGGCGAAGGCGCGCTGGATGCGGGCCTCAAGATCCGCACCCTGACCTTGCCGGATGTTTATCAGGACCAGGATTCTCAAGCCAACCAATATGCCCAGGCCGGTCTTGATGCAGCGGGTATTGTCCTGACGACTCTACAGGCGCTGGGGCTGGAAGATGTGACGCTGGCCAAGGTGATAACGCGCTAAAAAACGGCGCCCCTTGCGAGGCGCCGTTTCTGTTTTAATAGCCGTTGTTCAGGATAACCGAGGCGATCAGACCGCCGGCTACGGCCGCGAGGACGTAATTGTCATCCACCCGGCGCCATTCATAGCCGCGCGGCGGATGGCGGAGATGGTGGCGGCGGTAATCGACATAATAACCGCGATGCCAGTCATTATAGGAGACATAGCCGCCGCGACGCCAGTCTGAGCGGTCACGCCAGCCGCGATGGTAGCCGCGGTTGTAGCCGCTATGGCCACGATCGCCGCGATTGTAATGACGGTCGTGATCACGGTCGCCGCGGTCATGACGATCATATCCGCGTTCATAGCCACGGTCGTAACCGCGGTGAGATTGGGCTGAGGCGACGTCGCCAAACGCGAAGGTCCCGGCCAGTACGGCGAGCGCCGTGGTAATCATGAATCGTTTCATGGCGATTTTCCTTAATCCTATCGCCCCCATGACGCATAAGGTAACTCCCTGAGCCTGAACCCAGCATGAATATTTCACTCATGTTATAATTGGCCGATTACAAACGATCCGCCTGGACGACAGGAAAGAATAAACCGCCGGAACTGACGCCGAACCAGGGGGCGCCCTCATGCTCGGTGACCTCGCCCATATTGGCGATTTCCTGCGCCAGATCGCGTGAAAGGCGGGCGTAAAGACCGTCGCGGACACATATATAGGGCCTGAACCCATCGCCATCGGACTCGAAACGCAAGGGGTGATCGGCATCGGCCGTCACCCAGTCATCGACATTGGTGCGGAAGGTCAGGATACCCTTGTCAGACATCATTTCCACGGCGATAAAGGGCACGTCCTCGACCGTGATCTCGACCTTTTCAACCGGCGTGACCAGAAAATAGGCGTCGCCTTCCCGACGCAGGATGCCAGCGAACAATTTGACCATTGCCGGCCGTGTGATCGGCGTGCCGGTGTAAAGCCATGTGCCGTCATGGGTAATGCGCATATCGATATCGCCGCAGAAGGGCGGGTGCCATTGCCCGACCGGCGGCAGCGGCCCTTGCGCTTCGACATCACCATAGAGCCGCGCGATGTCCATCAGGCGACGTCCTGCGTTGGCTCCGCTGCGATCTCTATTTGGCCGTTGCGCAGCAGGTCCATCCAGTTTTCGGCGATATCCTGCACGGCTGAGCGCGCTTCGTCCGCCACGGCGGCGAACAGGTCGAAGCCGAGCGGCAGACTGTCATAGCGGCGATAAAGTGTGACGTTGCGCGCAGCGATCAGGCGCTTTGCGAAGGCTTCGCCCTGTGCGGCCAGTGGATCGAGGCCGGCCGAGACGATAAAGGTCTTCGGCTGGCCGATGATCAGCTTTTCCGACGCTGGCGAGATGCGTGGATCGGTCAGATCGGTGCCGGCGCCGGCATAATGGCTGATCATGAGGTCGAGATCGGCTACGGTCAGCGGCCACATCCCCAGTGCTGCATTGGCTTTGATAAGGGGATCGGCGAGATCGACCAGGGGCGTGATCAGTAATTGCCCGACTGGAAAAGGCTTGAAATCGCGTCTGAGATCAAGACTGATCCGCGCCGCAAGGTTGGCGCCGATCAGCGCTCCGCCGATGGCCACCTGTCCGGATTTCGCCCCCAACCGCGCCGCGTTGGCCAGTGCCCAGTCATAGGCGGCACGGGCGTCTTCGAGCGCCGCCGGAAAACGATTGAGCGGGGCCAGGCGGTAATCAGGCAAAAAGACCGGGCAATGGGCGGTGTGCGCCAGAAGCGCGCAGAACGCCTTGCTGAGGTCAGGGCCGCCGATGACGCCACCGCCCTGATGGAAGAAGACCAGCAGGGGCGCGTCTTCGGAAACATGCGCCGGGCGGATCAGCAGGCCGCTGATTGAAGCGCCGCCTTCGATGACCTCGTACCGCACGCGGATATCGTCTGGCAGGCCGAACAGAGCGATGGTTTCCTGCCATTCGACACGGGCGCTTTCGAGACTTTTGCCGGTGAGTGAAAGGTGCGCTCGCCCGGTCGGGTTGGTGAACAGGCCGCGCCACAGGAACTGGATCTGCGCGTCAAGCGTTCGGCCCCGGTTGTGGACCACGCCGCCGCCAGCCAGAAAGCGCAGTACGGCCAAGGGCAGGGTCAAGCCGAGCTTTAATAGCCAGGTATTGAGAGCAGAGACGCGCATGAACCCTCGGAAATGGTATTTATCAGACGAAAAGGCGGGAGACGCCAGGATCTGTGATTTAGCACCTTTCACGCCTGAATCGCAGCGAGTAGTGATAAAAAATCCGCTAAACTGGGCTATTTTTGTCAAATTTCCGGTAAAATACGCGAGAGACACGCCCGAAACAGCGTGTTTTTATTTGACCGTTTTTAAAACCTGCGTCTTAATATCTCCGCAATCCGTTAGTCTGGCTGCCTATGCTAATGGGATTTGAAGGTTTCCGGCCCGTGCCGCAGGTCTTTGGTCTCGCCCGCTGCTACCGAGATACACGATTGTCTTGTGAGGGATGAAAGCTTCATGCCTCGATATCAGCTTGCGACCAGGGAGAGCGTCATGGCCGAAGGTACAGTAAAATGGTTCAACTCCACCAAGGGTTTTGGTTTTATCCAGCCCTCAGAAGGCGGCAATGACGTCTTCGTGCATATTTCCGCTGTTCAGCGCGCCGGCCTGCAAGGTCTCGCCGATGGCCAGAAGGTGTCCTACGAACTGCAAAACGAACGTGGCAAGACCGCTGCGGTCGACATTCAGCTCCTGTAGGTTCTGGACACTATAATCTGAGATAAAAAAGCGCAGGCGGCGTAAGCGGTTTGCGCTTTTTTATGCCTGTTTCAGCCTTTCGGCGCGGTGGTTATCATGGCCTTGATATCCGCCGCGCTCAGGCCTTCGTTGCGGTAATCGCGCAGGGATTTCGATCCCTTGCGCTTGGCGAGACGGCGGCCTTCGGAGTCCAGCAGCAAGGCATGGTGGCTGTATTCCGGCGCCGGCAGATCGAGCAGGGCTTGTAGCAGAACCTGCGTATGCGTGGCGTCAGAGAGATCGCGGCCACGGATGATGTGGCTGATCCCCTGGCGGGCGTCATCGATCACCACGGCGAGGTGATAGGCGACGCCGATATCCTTGCGGCCAAGAATGACATCGCCATTGATCGATGGATCGGCTTTTTGCGTCTGACCGTGATCCGTGAAAGTCAGGTGATCGTAGCGCGAACCAAGGTATTTGCGCGCGGCTTCGAGCGACAAGCGCCAGGCCGGATTGGCCGGCGCAGTCTCGTGATTGTCTTCGCTTTGTGGCGCGCTGAGGGCGGCTTCCGCTTCCCCCTTGCGCGTCCGGTGATCGGCATAGAGCAGGCCCAGGTCCTTGAGTCGCTCCAGCGCCGCCTGATAGTCGGGCAGGTGATTGCTCTGGCGCAAAACCGGCGTCTGCCACGAGAGGCCCAGCCAGGCGAGGTCTTCGTATATCGCTGTTTCATACTGCGGACGGCTGCGTGTGTGGTCGATATCCTCGATGCGCAGGATGAATTCGCCGCCCGCTGCCCGTGCTAGCTCATAGGCGGTCAGCGCGCTGAAAGCGTGGCCGAGATGCAGGTAGCCGGTGGGGGAGGGCGCGAAGCGGGTGCGGTACATGATTGTAGTGTAGCCGTATGCCGCAAAAATTTCATAAAAATTTGCCGTTCCCTTTTGGCGGAATCAGGCTCACACTTACATTACAGCCTGATTATGACTGCCTGCTTCTTGATGAGGAGGATGCGTCTTCAAACAGTTCGCTACCTGTACAGTGCTTTGTCCTGCATGTTGGAGGCCGACATGCAGGTTCTGAAAAGCCCGCCTTCGGATTGGCGCGCGCTCGTGCTCAATGCTGATTTCCGCCCCCTGTCCTATTATCCGCTCTCCACCAAGCCCTGGCAGGATGTGGTCAAGGCGGTTTTCGAGGGTCGTGTCGATGTGGTGTCGACCTACGATATTGAAATCCATTCGCCTTCGATGAAGATGCGCCTGCCGAGTGTGGTGGCGCTCAAAACCTATATCGACCAGAACCGCCCGCCAGCTTTCACACGCTATAACGTCTTCCTGCGCGACGAATTTTCCTGTCAGTATTGCGGTATCGACGAAGACCTGACCTTCGATCATGTTGTGCCTGTCTCGCAGGGCGGCAAGTCTAGCTGGACCAATATCCTGACCGCCTGCGCGCCATGCAACTTGCGCAAAGGGGGAAAAACTCCCCAGCAGGCACGCATGATGCCGGCAAAAAATCCACACCGGCCGACAATGTATCAGTTGCAGGAACTGGGGCGGCGTTTTCCCCCTAACTATCTTCACGAAAGTTGGATAGACTACCTGTATTGGGATACGCTACTGGAGGGCTGACCTTCCGGCGTACCGGGGGAATACCGGCTTGGGCGTGGCATAGATATGTCGTCTGAAAAACCATTACCCGTGCGTTTTGTCATCGACGAACGCCGTTTTGGCCTTGTGTCGTTTCCGCGACCCAAGGGACGCACCCGTATTCCGCTGGAACCGTTGCAGAGCGCGCTGGAAACAACGCTCGGCGTGCGCTTCGAGGCCCGGCGCGAGCGCCTGTTCGGGCCGAAGGTGCTGAGTTTCATCTATATGGGCGAACGGGTGAAGATCCGCCTGCTGGAAACCGGTGACGCCCAGATCGACCTGGTGGCGGTGGATGACGATGTGCGGGAAATCATTCTGGAACACCTGCGCCAGAGTCACGATTTCGAGGCTCACTGACGCATGGACGCCCTCTCAGTCCTGCGGCGCCTGACCGCCTTCAAGCCACTTCTGTTTCTCTTTATGGCCTTCTGTGCCTGGCCAATTGTGGCCGGCATGTATCATATGATCACCCACCACGCCTGGATGATGATGGATATCGACGCTGTGTTGTGCGGCGCCAAGACCCTGGCGTCCGGCCGCTCCCCCTATGCCATCCATCCGCCGACCTGCGCCGGCGTGCGACCGGCCGCCTACGTCTATGCGCCGCAGGTGGCTTATCTTTTCATGCCGTTTATCGAGCGCTTCGGTATTCCCGGTACCCGTACGCTGTTCCAGTGGGTTTTGCTCTATCCGGCCACACTGTTCCTGCTGTGGTTCGCCCTGGTCCGGCGTTTCCCGAATATCGACATCCGCTGGCGTTGGCTGGCCTTCTCCGGCCTGACGGCCATGACCTTCCTGTGCGCCAATGTCGGCATTGTCATGCACGCGCTGGTACTGGCCAGCCTGCTGCTGTTCCGTCGCAAGGACACGGCAAAGGCGGATATGAGCCAGCCGGATTTCTTTCTGGCGCGTTTGCCATTCACCATCGTCGTATTGCTGTGTTCGTGCGTCAAGCCGACCTTTCTGGCCTATTTCGTCATCTTCCTGTTCGACGACGTGGTGCTGTGGCGGCGGGGTTTCGCCTTCATCTGGCGGGCAGTGGCAGGGATCGGCGTCAACCACCTGATGGTGATCACCGATGGCCATTTCGGCAAGGCGTGGCAGAGAACCCTGCATTCCGTGACCCTGGCGCGGCAGCCTGGCATGGGCTGGTTCGAACTGACCAATTTCGTCTTTCATGTACCGGGCAAGTCCGATCTTAACTGGCAACTGGCGCTGGGTTTCATGATCGTGATGGGGCTGTCGGGCATGGCGATCGCGCAGTGGGGACGACTGGAAGAGGATGAGCGGCTGCTGTTCGGCATGGGGCTGGTGCCGTTGATGATCCCGCGCATTCTCGATTACGACATGATCCTGATCGCGCCCTATGCCGCCCTGTTGATGGCTGTGGCCTATCGCATCGGCGGGGGCATTTTCCGCTTTGTGCTGTCGTGGATATTCTCCGGCTGGATGATCTGGGGCGTGTTCAGCTTTATTTTCGACATGGACGGCTGGCATCGTACGTCAATGGCTATGTTACTGTTCGGCTGTCTGACGGTAGTTGTGGCTTTGCGCACCGTGGCGAACCGGTTCGGTTTGCCTGCGACAGAAGCGCCTGACCTGCAAACTGCCAAATCTTAACCGAAGAACTGAAAGTACAGCATAAAGCCGGCAGCGACGGTCATCAGCAACAGCGCCAAACCGCCGAAGATATTCGACCAGACACCGTTGGTGAACGTGCCCATGACGGCGGTGTTGTTCGAGATGTGCAGGACGATGGCGATGATCACCGGCGACGTTATGCCATAAAGAATGGCCGACCAGATCAGCGCCTGGATCGGGCTGATGCCGATATAGTTGATTCCCAGCCCGATCAGTAGCGAGACGACGATTACCGCATAGAAGGCGGGGGCGTCGCGCAGACGCTTGTCGAGGCCTTCCTGCCAGCCGAAGGTCTCGGAAATGATGTAGGACAGTGAACCGCTCAGCACTGGAATAGCGAGGAAGCCCGTGCCGATGACGCCGATGGCGAACAGATAATAGGCTGCGGCGCCGGCAACTGGTTCGAGCGCTTTCGCTGCCTGCTCAACCGTATCTATCTGGTGGATGCCGGCGTTGAACAGGACGGTCCCGGTGGTCAGGATGATGAAATACATGACGATGTTGGAGAACAGCATCCCCATATCGACATCGAACCCGACGTCCTTGATATAGCGCTTGTCGACCACGACATGCCGGTCATGCTTCATAGCCTCCACCTCCATGGTGGTCTGCCAGAAGAACAGATAGGGCGAGATGGTCGTGCCGAGAATGGCCACCAGCACGCTGACATAGTCCTTGTTGAACTGCACCGTCGGGATGACCGTATGCTTCGCCACGCTGAGCCAGTCGGTTTTGACGAGGAATGGCACCACCAGATAGACCAGGAGGATGACGCACAGCCATTTCAGCACGGCGGCGAACTTGGCATAGGGCAGGGCGATGATGGCGATCAGCAGCAGAATGGTAAAGGCGACGCTGAAAAAGATCGGACTGATGGCCGGAAATATCAGGTTGGCGACCGCGCCCATGCCGGCGATATCGGCGCCGATATTGAGGATGATGGCAGGAAAGCTGAACAGCACCATCAGCCACAGGACGGGCTTGGGGTAGGTCTTGCGCAGGATGCCGGTCAGCCCTTGCGCCGTCACCACGCCGATGCGGGCGCACATTTCCTGCACAGCGGCCATAAGCGGGAAGGTGATCAGGGCGGTCCACAGGGTGGTCAGGCCATATTGCGCCCCGGCCTGGGAATAGGTGGCAATACCGGAAGGATCATCATCGCTGGCGCCGGTGACAAGGCCGGGGCCGAGCAGTTTCCACAGCGCCTTCAGGCTTTTGGGTTTTTCCTTTTGAGTATCGGTATCCGGCATATCGGCTCCGCATGTCTGCAACAGGCTGCGAAGCGCAAGAGTGCGGATTCGCTTATATTTTTTCACTGATCTTGATGGCGACCCGGCATCCGGTTTTGATAAGGGCGGAGAGCAGCGGATAGGCGGTCGCCTCGCGCGCACCCTGTTCGACCGCGCGATCATGATGGCCGATCTCGTCGTCACGGAATTGCGTCAGGCGCGCCGCCAGTTCGGGATCGGACGGCGCCAGTTCGGCGATCTGTTCGGCGTAGTGATCGGCGATGACCTCTTCCACCGCTTCCGTGCAGGCGTGGGCGGCTTTTTCACCCAGCAGGGCGGTGCCGACACCGAGGCCCAGCGCCGCCAGGCGCCAGACCGGCGACATGGCGGTCGGGCGAATATTTTTCTCGCGCAGCAGGCCCTCGAAAGCGTCGAGATGGACCTGTTCCTCGCCCTGCATATGGCTGAATTGTTCGCTCAAATCGCGCTTCGGCGTATCCGAAAAGACCATGCTCTGGCCCTTATAGATATGGACGGCGGCCAGTTCGCCGGCATGATCGACCCGCAGGATTTCTTCCAATCGGCGGCGTGAGGCGCCGGAGCCGGGGCGGGGAGGTATAGGTTTGGCGGTCATTGTTATCAGCTTAACCTCAATAGGGCCGGCTGGAGCGATATTTCGCCTTGAAACGCATTGAGGCCAGCAGGCTCAGGGCGGCCAGGACAGCCGATACGATGGCATTATAGCCGGCCATCGAAAGGCCGAACATGCGCCATTGCGCCACATCGCACATCGGTGCACTGGAGGCCGCGCCAGCGAGAAAGGCGGCCATCTGGTCAATGCTGATCTCCCCGCCCGAAGCGGTGCAGCTTTGCGGCCCATTCCACCATTTCAGTTCAACGCCAGCGTGGAAGAAGGCCAGGGCCGCGCCGGTCAGGAAGATGGCGAACAGAACGAACGAAAAGACGCGCGGCGGTCCCTTGGCGCCGGTGAACAGCGCCCAGACACTGGCGACCAGTGACACCCCGACGGCGATCCAGTAGATATCACGCTGCTTCAGGCAGAGGTGACAGGGGCTGAGGTGGCCGAAAAGCTGGAATGACCAGGCGGTGGCCAGCATGGCCAGTGAGATGACCAGGGCAGTGATGCTCCACCAGCGCCCGAAGGCGAGCATGAACTTCTTTGCGAACCTGTTTGATTTGTGCGCGGTCATGAAGATCTGTGTCTAATGAGGAATAAATTTGACAGCGAGTATGCCGGCCACCAGCAATCCGACGACAATGGTGCCGACCAGATAGAAGCGCTTTTCCATCAGTTCGGTGATTTCAGGTCCGAAACGCTTTACCAGGGCCGCGACCGCGAAGAAGCGCAAAGAACGGGTCAGGGCAGAAGCGATAAAGAACCACACGAGGCTGAATTGCGCAAGGCCGGCGGCGATGGTCACCAGCTTGTAGGGGATGGGGGTCAGGCCCTTCATGAAGATGACGCCTGCGCCCCATTTGGCGAACCAGACATGGAACTCTTCCAGGCCTTGCGGATGGCCGAACAGGGTCAGTATCGACTGGCCGAGCGGCTGGGCGTAATAGCCGATGGCATAACCGAGAAAGCCGCCGAGCACCGAGGCGACCGAACAGATGAAGGCGGTGCGCCAGGCGCGCTCAGGCTTGGCAAGCACCATGGGTATCAGCATGGCGTCGGGCGGAATCGGAAAGAAGGAGGCTTCGGCGAAGGAGACGACGGCGAGGACTTTTTCGGCGTGTTGGGTGCCGGCCAGTTTCAGCAGCCAGTTATAGAGACGACGCAGCACGGAGGCTCCTTGGATAATATCGGGACGACTGCCTTATCAGGAGTTCCGTGGCTTGTCGCCTGCGTGACGCCCGGCAGGGGCAAAAAAAGCGCTGGAACGCCATAAAGCGCGACATTTTCAGTGCTTTGAGGCCTGGCATTAGGTTAATTAGACAATCCCTTAACAATAACTCATTTGTAATTGGTCTTGTCACAAGGCACATAGTAGCCTTCCCTACGAAGGACTCGTATTAATGTCTCAAGATTCGCTGCCTCTCGACGACTACATGCCTTACCGCCTGGCCGTGGCCTCCAGCGCCGTCAGTGCGCTGATTTCGACGGCATACGAGAGTCTCTACGGTCTCAAGATTCCGGAATGGCGTCTGATCTTTATCCTGCGCGAAGATGGCCCGACCACGCAACAGGCGCTGGTCAAGCGCGCTGGCATGGACAAGGTGACGATTTCGCGCGCTGCCCAGGCCCTGGCCAAGCGCCGCCTGATCACCCGCGCGCCGCACGAACATGACGGCCGGTCGCACCACTTGATTCTCACCGCCGAGGGCGAACGGCTTTATGCCGACGTGGCGCCGGCCGCTGCCGAATACGAACGTATCATGCTGGCCGGTTTTTCGCCGGATGAAGTCGTACAGTTCAAGAAATGGCTGCGCCGTGTCGAAGAAGCCGCCCTCAAGGCGCAAAACGGAACTGAGGGCTGATCGCTTCGCAAAATAGGCGTTGTGGACTCGCATCCCCCTTGGCAATCTGTTAACCTTTCCGGGTGAAGGCAGGCACATTGAGGGGAGGGTTCATGATGCACGGTATTTACGACGCTCCCGATGGCCCGGATATAGTGGCCGCGCCCAGTGATTTCCCGACAGATCCTGTTTTCTATCATGATGGTCCGCTGCTGGCGTTTCTGGCCTGGGGTGTTGTCATGGCGCTTGTCATCTGGGGCGTTTACCGCTTCGTGCGCCGTAATCAGTGGGAAAGCTTTTTCGCTCACGTAAAAACGGTGAAGCTGGTCGAGGCCGCTTCGCGCCGCGCGCAGGCGAAGGCCTATGAAACGCCCGGCACGCTCAGCCCCGATGTGGTTGGGCTGGTAAATGCTATTTGCGGAGAAACATGCCGCTGTGGCAAGGAAATCCGCGAGGAATACGGCAAGCTTGAAAAGGCGCTTAGCGGCGTAAAGGAAGTTGATGCGCCGCCGGGCTATGGTATCGGCGGGATCGGCGAAAACTCAGGCACCATCATCAATATCGCCGTCAGTAACGGGCCTAATGGCCAGCCGGTGGCCGACGGGGTGACTACGGCGGTCAATAACAGCCCGGCCGTGGCGCATATCGGTGCGCCCTTCGCCCAGCCGCCGGCGCCGCCGCTCAGCCATCAGGCGCGAATCTACAAAAGCCTGAATGTCCTGCATGATGAATGGAAAAGCACACGCTCCATGGCCGGGCTGCTGGAAGACGCGCGTACCCAGCTTATCGATACCCCGGTCTGGACGCCGCCCCTGTTGCCGCGTTCTGGCGAATCTATGGCACGGGGATAGGTGATGATGCTGCTGTTCCTTGATTCCGACTTTAACGGGCCATTCAATGATGCGCCCCCTGATCCCTATTACGCCGACGTCGGCATAGGCTATTTCGATCCCTTCCTGCTGTATGTCTTGCTGGCGCTGATGGTCACTATGGTGGTCGCTGTCGGTATTGGCGCCTATATCGGCCGGCGGCAGGCGGCCATGCGGCTTGATGAGGCCAAGCGGCGCTCGGTCGATCATATCTACGGCAGCATCCGCTATAAGCTCGATCAGGCGCTTGAGGCGCGTGGACTGGCCATTATCGAACGTGCCGCCCTGGTGCGGGATGAGGTGCATAATCGACTTGGTCACGTCATGGCTTTGGTCGACAAGCCGGGGAAAAACCTAGCCGAACTTGAAAAATCCTTGCCGCCGCCTGGTCCGGCCAAACCCGAAAAGCCCAGGACCGTCAAGGTCAAGATCGCCATGTCGGCTGAGGAGCAGATGATTGCGGTATGGGAAAGTCTCAATGCGTTCCGGGTTTTCTGGAGCAATGAGGCCTATGTGAGGGGGCTGATTCGCGCTGCCCAGGACGAACTGGCCCGAACCGATTCCCTGGCCTATGTCCGTCAGTTGGAAGCTCAGTATTTGCCTGCCCCTGAACTTGTGCGATGGCGTCCGGCCTGGCTATTGGCGCGAAAGGCGGGGGCCGCTGCCGTGGTTGCCGGGGCATTGAACGATGCCGACAAGGCAGGCGCAACGCCTGTGGTGACGGTTGCTCCGTTGCCGGAGCCTGATCCGACATCCCCGCCTGCGCCGCCGAAACCCGCCCGCAAGAAGTTACCGGCGCATAAGCGCAATATGTTGGCATAGGTCAGGCTGTAAAAACGCTTTGTTTGGGTCTTGCACGGGCGATGAAAAGCCTTTATCACCCCGCTTCCTTCCCTGCGCCCCTGTGGTGGAATTGGTAGACGCGCCGGATTCAAAATCCGGTTCCGCGAGGAGTGTCGGTTCGAGTCCGACCGGGGGCACCATGAAGCTGTCCGCATCTGTGCGTTGATGTTTGAAAAATCCTTTGAAATGTGGTAGTTATGGGGTTGTAAGTTCAACTCCGTACACCTGTGTCCGCACAAGCGAGGTTGGAATGTGCCGAGAAGCTTAATCTCTACGGCCTTGGCGGCTTTCCTGGTACAGGCCATTGCCCGATATTTACAATCCCAGGGGCAATTCCCGATCAGAAAAAGAGCAACGGTTAGTTACACTCGACGTAACCGAGCGGGTGTCGAAACCACCTTACGCTTACCTTCTGACCATAAAGGAAAAGCTATGAAAATCGCAGTATTGGGCCTGGCCTTCGCCACGTTGCTGGGCGGATGTGCAACTGACGGCATGGGCAGCGGGGCGGTCATCGGGGGCTTAGGCGGTGCCGCCGTAGGCGCTGCAACCGGGCATGATCCGGTCAAGGGCGCAGTGGTTGGAGCTGTCGCAGGCGCCGTCATCGGCTACGTGGTGGAGCAGGGCAAAAAGCGTGAACTTTACAGCGACGGGAATGGCAATAAGTACTGGGTGGATGACAACGGCGAGCGGCATTTCACGAACTGACGCCGTTAGAGCGCAATCCTGTAAAGTGTGCGGTACTTTGAACCAGAAGAGATGGCCCGAACATGAAACGGTCGTTGATATCGAAGACCTTAGGGCCGTTCCCAAAATCCATTGGCAGGGCCCGCATCAGCGTGTAGTGCGCCGAGGGGATCTGCCAACTTAGGCTATAGATATAACCGAGCCCGCTCTATCGCGTGCAGTCTGAAGTCGCGTTCAGTAGGGATGTTGATATTGGTCTCATGATCTTATCGGGAGATAATATCTGCCACTCCAGGACCCCAAATGCGGCGTAAGATTTAGTGTCGGTGGATGCATCCATCACCGCGCGGACGCAGCGGGTCGTGACTGGCTTGAATGACACCTGAGAATAGTCTCCTGATAGGGTTGTATAGGGGCCAGTCGGGTTTACAGTCCGCCATTCGGCTTCGTCCCAGTACTCAATATGCCATGCCTTAGGTACCGCAACACCTGCGCCTGCGCCTGTCGGTTGATCGCCCCAGAAGTAGATTTTCGTCGCATCTACTGTAACAGGCTTATCCCATTGGTACTCAATCCAACCTGTCGGGGCATCGTTTCGGCCTGTCCAGTTCCCCCACATGTCAGGCGGCAAGGGCGCCGGCGGGGTTTTTTCATCGTTCAAAGCCCTAAGGCGAAACTGGACCGGCAAGGGCATATTGGAGGCCGTAATGCGCGCGCTTAAGGCCACATTGTTTGTCGGTGTCGCGTCTACGGGCGGGCGCGTCTGAATAACCTTTTTAATGGCGGGTGGCGATGCGGTATCGTCCCAGAACACTTCGTCGACGGCGACGCTACGGCGGAAATGACTGCCGTCCTTGGCGTCAGCATTGTGATAGGCAAGATACCATTTGTCCTTGAACGGCACGAGGCCCGCGTGGGAGGTGGCCGATGTCACAGGATCGAGGAAAACACCGCGATAGGTCCAGGGGCCGAGAGGCGATGAGGCTGTGCCATAGCTCTGACAGGCGTGATAAACGGCTTCGGTGCACGGGGAGTCAGGGCCTGCATTATTGGCCGCATAAGCCATATAATAAACGCCTTTGCGCTTAAAAATCCAGGGCGCTTCAAAAAAGCCCGTCAAGGCGCTCACGTCGACAGGCGTGCCCTTCGGTGTTTTCATGTCCTTTTCGAGTTCGATGCCTTTGAGTCTGCCAAAGGTGCCCCAATAGATGTAAACACGATCGTCGTCGTCAACCAGAATGGTCGGATCAATGTTTCTATCTGATTTCTCACCGGGACAGTCTGGGATAGAATTGGACCCTCCGGGTGAATATCCTGATAGGGACCGAGGGGCGTGTCGGCCACGGCCACGCCGATCCCCATGCAATTGCGCGCCTTGCAGTTTTTTTCTCTGACCGGCGCGTAAAGATAAAAACGCTTATCACGCCCCTGGATAATTTGTGCCGCGTAGGCTCCGTCCTGATCCGCCCACCCGAACACTTTTTCTGGACGTAAGATGTCAGGATACAGTTTCCAGTTCTTTGAGGCCAGGGCGGCCGTTTCAAAGATTTGATAGTTGTACATGACAAAACCGCCCCCATCGATGGGCGCCTCGTCGCGTCCGGCGATGATGTAAAATTTGCCATCAGCCACGAGCGGTGCTGGGTCTGCGGAGTAACGGCTGCCATCCGCTATAAGGGTATTGAAAGCGGGGTGGAGGGCAATAGGTGCAGGTGGGTGTTCGGGGTACGGCGGAAGGATGACGGGTGGCGAAGGCGGTGGTGGCGCGACCCTTGCCAGATCGCTGTCAGGGAAGTCAGCCTTCGGTTCAATAACAACGGAAATTTCGCCGGAATTATCGTTCAGAACGTCGTCATTGAGGCCGAACTGCAGCTTGATGGCGCCTGTAGGCACCATACCTTTCCAGTCTTTTCCAACCGGGAAGGGTTTGCCGACAATGCGGCCCTTTGCATCGACAAACGTGCCGATTAGCTCATTCAGAAAAGCTGGATAATCGTGCGGGGCCACGTATTTGCTGGGGAAGAAGCGGCCGGAACCGCCCGGATAATCATCCGCAGTGTAGTCCTGCTGCCCCTCAGGCCCGATCAGGGGGGCACCTGGGAATGTCTGGGTTCCGCCGGTCGCGGTGATATGGATCTTTTCGCCGGCCTTCAGTGACAGTCCCTCGGCCACTGCCGGTGCAGAGCCGTCATCAATCCCGATAGGATAGTCAGGATTGACTTGGTTATCCCAGGCTTTTGATGTGCCGGGAATCCTGAAGGTGACGCCATGCGCACATGCACTGCCGCAAATAAGCGCCATTCCGGCGACGGCCAGCATGAGGGTGGCTTTTTTGATAATCATAAACCTATCCCCTTTTTGGGTTAGAAGGCATCTGGAGTTACTTCTCAAAGGCCATGAGTTCGGTAAGGCCCGTGCGGCCGAGCGAATCATGTTTGAAAGTCACGCCGATCTTGCTGGCCTTCACCGGTTTCACCTGAACGCTATTGACCATGCCCTGGGTAGGCTGCGTCGGCGTCCTTGACACGATATCCATCGGCGTCCATTCCGAGCCGTTCCAGTAGATCAGGGAATAGCCCAGCGGCGAGCGAACCCCGGCGCCATCGCCAAAAATATACATGTCGACACGGCCGACAGTCTTTTCCGCGCCAAAGTCAATCTGCACCCAGTCCGTTTCATTGGGCGATTCAAAGGCCGTCCAGCGGTTCCTCGAATTGGAGGAGAAAAAGACCTTCCCATCATTCACCTCTTCGATCTTATCGAAGGGAGACGTATAGGACGCACTCGCCTTCGGGTAGGCTTGATCTCCGGGATTGTAGGCCAGATCATCTATTTTTGCTGTAGGCGCGGATAAGGGGAGGGGGGCATGCCCCCAGGCCTCAACTTCCGACAAGCCGGTAAAAGCACCGGGACTGTGGACAAAGGTGAAGCGGAATCTTTCCGCGGAGACGGGCGTGTCAAAACGGATGATGTTGGGCTTGTGGCCTTGTGGCGCTTTGGGGGCGCGGTCAGCTTTGGCGACCTTCACCCATTGTCCGTTCTTCCAGTATTCGACGTCATAACTCTGGGGCGCCTTCAACCTGGCCCCATCATCCAGAAAATAAAGGTTGAGAGAGTTGACGGGCCGTTCGATCCCAAAATTCAGGACAAGCGAGTCGGACTTGTTGGGTGACCCCTCCGTCGTCCACCGGTTGGGTGGAGCATCGAGATACCAGGCGACCCCATCGTTGAGGCGCTGCAAAGCCGTCTTGGGGTCACTGAAGGACGCGGTAAAGTTGGGGAAGTATGTGCCTTCATTATTGACGGCGAAATTAATCGAATCGTCCGGCACCGGCGCGGGTACAGGCGCCGGAAGTGCGACTTCCAGTTTTTGCAGGGTGGGGGCTTTGCCGGCGGTCTGGCCGTCGACAATCAGGGTCAGGCCCTTACCTCGGTTGTATCGCGTTCCGTCCCTATCCCATATTACAGAGACATCATGTCCATGATAGGCAATGTCGTCCAGAGCGAAATAGGCCCAGTCGTCGGGTATGAGCGGGTTGACTTCAAGAATATTGTCGGCCCGTGGCCGCAGCCCGGCAAGCCCTGTAACAACAAGATCGACATAGGAAGAATGGAAGTAATGCTCGCTATGTCCATCCACGATCTGCCAAGCGCCCGTATCCGGATTAGCGGCTTCGGCGATATAAGGCTGGCCTTCATGACGTTGTGTGGCTGAGAAAACCTTCAGTAGCTTCACGTAGTCGGTCTTGTTGACATAGGACTGACCATAATTGTTGAGCAGATTAGCCATCGCTTCCAGAGTCTGTGACGTAGCGTAAGGCCACGAGTCACCACTCCATACACAACACCGGGGTGTGATCTTGAATTGCGGGTCGTGGCGTTCCACCGTTGTCGGACCGTACGGCGCGAAGAAGCCATCCGGGTCCATGATGGTTTTCCAGGCGGCGCTGAAATCTTCCTTAGCCTCCGGATCTGGCAGATTGAATTGCCAGGGCACGAACCCGATCAACTCCCGACCATGCGGATCGCCGGCATGCGGGCCGGATTGATAGGTCAGTGTGTTGGCTTTTATGCCGCCATCTTCGTCGTTGGCGAACATATGGAAAAAGTGTTTCCGTTTAGGATCCCACAAGCGCTTTTGCACAAGGTCTCTGAGCGAGGCGGCCTTATCGGCGTAAGCCTTGGCTGTGGTCGTGTCGCCGGTGAGCGCCGCTGCGCGTGAAATGGCCAGGGCGTCGCCATACATGTAAGCGTTCAGCGTTGGGCGATATCCCTCTGCTCCGCGGAACCAATCCTTAGTCAGCCGGGAATTGATATTGGTCTCCATCCCGTCCTGCATACCATTCCAGACGAACATTTGCGCTTTTGGATCGAAATGCTCTTGTTCCCAGCCTTCGTATTGCGCCTTCATGTCCGGCAGCATGGACTGGATGAAGTTTCTGTCTCCCCAGGCCTCGTATAGGCCCCACATGCTGGCGCCAAACCAGTTGCTGTAGGCGCGTGGTTGCGCGCCGGGGGTGTGAAACCAATAGCGGGCATAGTCGCGGGTGACGCGTTGATCTCGCAACCATCGCATGTCAGCAAACTGTAATCCCGCCGGTGCGACGATGGCGCCATACGTGCCGGACCAACTCGGGCGATCGATAAATTCTGTGACCGAATACCCGTGCTCCGGTGAACCGTAGACAAAGTGTTTCGTCATCATATCGAAGCGGTAATAGTAGGTTGCGTCGATCTCGGAATCCGGAGTTTCGAGAAATGGCACGTTGCGCTGGTACCAGTCCCAGTCGCGGTTATCCAGAAAGGCCATTTTAGCGAGAATGCTTTGACGGGACAGGATTTCATTGCCGCGTGGCCTCTCGGTCGCCGCGCTTTCCACCTGTATGGGCTTGGAAGAAGCGGAGGTTACGGATGTGCAAACAGCTACGGCGGTCGACACGAGAAGGAACAGCTTTTGAAATTTGTTCATTAGACTCCCCAAATGTATAGATTTAAATATTATATTTGTATACGATATACGTAGCTTCTTGGGTGTCAATGGTCGGACAAATAAATCGTACAATTGTGACGAATCGAAATTCTTTTGCGGTTTCACGCTCGCAATTGGTAATCACTCCGCGCAAGGCCTGATCTGCCATCCAGGTTTCAGAGTGCTTATCCCGGTGCGAATTCGGCGTGTTCGACGCGGCCATTTTCATTTAGCCGGATGAATATCCGCAAGGGGCCTTGGGCGAATTCACCCCTATATTCGTCCCGTCCATTGGCGTCCACGCGCTCGAACTTTAGGCTTTTCAGTTCCCCTAACCACGTTAACCATTGTTGCAGTCCAGGCAATTGCTGGCTAATCGAGTCTGCCAGTGCCGGACTCATGTTGCGGTAGTCCGGCTTGCCCGCGGTGATGCCGACAAGCAGTGAGCGGATCGCCGCTTCAGATTCGGGAGCAGCGCTCTGCGTCCGAAAGCGGTTCTCCGTGGAATCGAGCCAGGCAAAAACCCTTTGCGATCGCGCCTCGGTAACTCGGACCGCGCGCCGCTCGGTCTCACCAATACCGAGTTGCATTGCCGTTATCGTGTCGTTGACGCCTTCGAAGTCGACGACGAGATCGGCGTCCCGCGCGAACACCTCGTGGTCAGATGATGGGAATAAATCCACTGGCGTCTGGCCAAGCTCATGACCCGTCAAACGGCCGGCGTAACGACGCACGACGTAGATTGAGCCATCGTCAAACTGGTAGGCGCCGATCAATCGCTCCAATCTCTCGGGATTGACATCCACGAGGGTGCGTAGGGAGGGGGCAAAATCCGGCCACCCATAAGCAGATGCGACGCTGCGCATGACTTCCTGCGCGATCACGCCGCCATTGTCGCTGTTGGTCATGACGACAGCGCCTTCGCCGTCTTCGTAAACCACCATCAGGCAACGGTATCCATCGTTACCGCCATCGTGTGCGAAGTACATTCTCGGCGTTGTTCCACCGACTTGCGGTCCCAGCCCGCGACCGTTCAGCACTGGAGTCAGCATGGTGCGCGCCATGGGTGCTGAAATGATTGCGTCTTTTTCCCCCTGAAGCGCCGCGTTGACGCCAAGTGCGTAACGGGCCAGATCCGACGGCGTGGTCCACAGACCGGCGGCAGCCTGCTCAGGATAGATCCGCGCCCCTCCCGCTACTTGCGACCCGTCGGCGCGGTAAGGCATTGCGATTTCCGCAGCGCGCGAGGCGGGCAACGGCTGCTCGAACGTGCTGTTTTTCATGCCCAAGGGTTGAAGCACGACTTTTAGAAGGTACCGGGCGGTCGGCACACCCGTCAGGTCTTGAAGCGCCGCCTGTGCAATGACGTACCCCCCGCCAGAATAGCGATATCGAGTTCCTGGCACGGTATCGACGCGAACCGGGCTGCTATTCGCCGGGGATACGCCGTCGAGAATCTGAGTGAGCGTTGGCAATGTCGCTGTCGGCTCATAGCCGCGGAAGCCATGCACGGTGGTTCCGGCTGTATGGGACAACAATGCGCGCAACGTCACTGGTGCCTGGCTTGTGAAAGCGCTGTCGGGCACCTTCCAGCTTGTCAGGTAATCGTTGACATTGGCTTGCAGATCCACCTTGCCAGAATCAGCGAGACGCAACACTGCAAGCGCAAACACCGGCTTGCTGATGGATGCAGCCTGAAACACTGTGCGCTCTGTAACGGAGGGTCCGTCCCATTGAGTGACGCCAAATCCGCGCGCCCACTCGATGCGTCCGTTGTGGATCACAGCAATGCTCACCGCTGGCACGCTGAGTTCCGTCATACGCGTGGCCAGCGATGTAACCACAGGCGTTTCGCCACGCACCAAAACCGGCGGAGGCATCTGCTGTGTTACCTGTTGAATACGGATATTTATTGAATCGTCGGCCATGGATAGGTTCGCGAGCGAACCAGCGAGAACCGCGGCGCCCAGTGCGGCGATAAACAATCGAATCAAGAAAGCCTCCGAGTGAAACTTATTCGTTGGCGCGCGTAGAGAGATGGCTTGAGCGACGCGATGGCCGCCCGTTGTCTCATTGCTGCGAAACCAGATAGGCGGAGACTGCTGATCCTTGATCGATGATCGGGGCGATCTCACGGTATAGCCGCCCACCTTCCGCACCGCTCGTCAGTATGACAACGCCGTGCTGGCTACTAGGGTCGAAGTAAGCCAGCGTGCGCTCGCCGCCGGGGCGATCGTTGGAGCCCGTGTGCATGAAAACAGGACCGTCGGCGAATTCCAGACGTCTCCAGCCGAGTACCACCTTTAATGTCTGCGGGCACGCCGTCAACGGCACGGCATCACACGTCCACTCAGGTTGCGGGCCGCGCACCGGACGCAGTCGCTCGATGGCTAATTGCGGCGTCAAGCGTTCGCCCTGCATCACACTGGCGACGAATCGCGCATAGTCCCCCGCAGTGGTAATCAAATTGTTAGCCGCGTTCCACTGCCCGGCCATCTCTACCTGCGGTTTGCCCCAGCGCCCGTCGGCGTCGAGGGGCACGGCAAGTCGTCCCAGCATCCATTCTCGCGAAGAGAACGACGTGCTGGTCATCCGAAGAGGCGCAAACACTTGTTCCTGTGCCAGATCTTCGAACGTGCGTCCGAGCTTTCGTTCTGCGTAACGCGCGGCGTAGGTATAGCCCTCGCCGGAATACCCATACGCAGCCCCGGGAGAGAAGGCGAAGGCGAGCTTTCCGTCCGGGCTGTGTCCGCGCCAATTTGGAAGCCCGGTTTGGTGGCTCAATGCGATGCGAAGCGTCAGTTGCCGGTGACGTGCATCCGAGGCGATGTCGGGATCGACCCAGTACGAGGACATGGGTTCATCGAGTGAAAGCTGGCCTGCTGAGACAAGGCGCAACAATATCTCAGCCGTAACAGGTTTGGTCACGGACGCAAGATTATAGAGTGTGGCGGGCGTGGCGCGGACCCCGGCTGACTGTTCGCCATAGCTCCGTTCGAGAGCGACTTGGCCCTCCGTAATAAGGGCGATGCTGACTGAGGAAATACGATGCTCCTTGAGCAACGCGGGAACTTGCGCATCCAGCGCTGATTGGACAGAGGATGTATCCCTGTGAGGTGAGGATAGCGTCGCTCGGCTCGCCAGCGGATCATCGAAATCTTGACCGAGGGGCCATGTGGGGAGCGTCGCAAAGATCGCGGCCCCGCCTGCCAACCGAAGGATGTGGCGTCTGGTTTGGGGCGTCTCGTTGCCTTCAGTTTGCATTTGGCCCTTCCGAAGATGACGACTAAGGGTACGTGTTTATTGTCCGCTGACAATTGTTCAAATCTAATGCTGTCATTAGAATATCTTTTTGCTGAGACTCCGGTGCCGGCGTCGTCGCTGTCTCTTAGGATGAACTCAGCATACCTCGCGAGTGTTTTGGTACGGTACGTATTCATCGCCTCTCAGAGACCTGAGTGTTCACCTGCCGCCTGCGTTTAAACATGAGAGTTTTGAGAATGGCCCGTAAAATTGGTGAAGACGATGTCGAGGGCTATCGGGTCGATGCACAGCTGCTGTCCGATTTATGGATTTTCCGCATAGCGGCGCGCGTGGGGTCAATAACAGGAGCGGCCAGCCGGCTTGGCGTAACGCAGGGCGCCGTCAGCCAGCGTGTTATCCGCCTGGAAGGCAGACTTGGCACGACCTTGTTTTCCCGAAAGAATGGCCGCCTGATCCTGACGTCCTCGGGCGAAAACGTCCTCAGCACGATGAATGAAGTGGCAACGAAGCTGAACGGCGCGCTGAGCCGGTTCGATCATGTTCGACGCACCTCGCTCGTAGTAAGCTGTCTCCCTTCATTGGCCATGGAGTGGCTGGTCCCGCGTCTGCAAGGTTTCTACCAGGAAAATCCGGATATTGAGCTGTTCATTCGCGGCGAATTTAACCAGGCGACCGTAGAGCGCATGGAAGACAAGGGCATCGACGTGCTCATTTGCTACCAGAATGCGCCAGCCGACGACGTCTATGAACTCGGGTCATTCCAGGAGATGATCGTTCCAGTCTGTTCCAGGTCCTGTAAGGACGCTATGAACGCAGCAACCCAGGACCCACAGCTCATCCGCCTTCACGACGACGCGCCGTGGGATGATTTCCTGTGGCAAGGCGTTCCCACGGAAGCGGAATGGGGGTCGTGGCAATCGGCCCGCCCGGAATGGCGCGGCCAGATTGTCGGCGACCGACATTTCAACCTGTCACATCTCGCTTATCACGCGGCGCTTAGCAATCAAGGCGTGGCCATCGGACGCACTGTCCTCGTCAACCGCCTTATCAAACGTGGCGAACTGATCGCGGCCACTTCGCTGAAGCCTGCTCCGGGCGCAAAATACCGGATTGTCGCAAACCGCCCCGGCGATGCGCGATCCGCCGTGCGTAAGTTCGCCAATTGGGTAGTTCAGGCCATGAAGAACACGCAGGAGGAAACCTTGTCCCTGATTTCTTCCGCCGCCGAGTAGGTCAAACGGGAGTACCTCTAAAGCATTGCCCGGTTAAGACGGCGCATATCCTGCCTGGCTAAAAATAGTTTTGGCAGGCTTAGGTTTGAAAAGCCTCTATGGTGACTAAATGGGGAACGGGACCTCGCGGACTGGGATCGAAATTCTTGCGGCCTTTCGCCCTCTCTCTCTTCAAAAAGGAAGAGAGGGCGCTGTCAAACGCGATCGGTCAGGAATGCCGCGACGTCGGACCGAATGATGCTCTTCCTGCGGAAAGGGCCAGAAAAGACGGCGGCCATATCCTGATGGCTAAGGTGATCGTAAAGTTTGAGCTGAACATCGGTGCCTGTCGCTTTAAGTCTCGTTTGGAGGTTGACGGCGTTGTGTATGCCCACAACGGTATCGGCGGTGCTTTGCAGCAGCAGGACTGAGGTCGATACCTTGCGGGCATAGCTGATGGGCTGGGTTTCAGCCGGGCGCGGCCATGCAGAAAACGTGTCCCGCGAGGCTTTAACGTCGAACGGATAAAAATCATAAGGTCCTGAGACACCGACGAGCGCGGAGATTTTTTTATCGCCGAGATATGAAGGGTCCAGTGTCAGCATGGCGGCGTTATAGGCGCCCGCCGAATGCCCGATCAGGGCCAAACGCGAGGCATCGGCGCCGTAGTCTTTGGCCTGGCTCACGGCGTGGCGAACCGCGCAGGCACAATCTTTCAAAAAATCAGGGTAAAGGACCTCAGGCACCAGTCGGTAATCCGGCACTATGACGATGTAACCGATTGCCGCCAGCGCATAGCCCATCCAGACATAGTTCTTCTTTTCCCCCTCTGACCAGCCGCCACCATAAAAGAAGACCAGCAGCGGGAGGCGTGTCCTGACCCGTATCGGGGCATATACGTCATAGCGCTGGCGTGGATGCGCGCCGTACACCACGCCAATGGCGAGGCGACGAACGCCCTTATCCTTGGGAACAAAGGTATTGAAAAGGCTCAGTATGGAGAAATCAGCCACTGCGTACTGCCCTTTTTAACCGACGCTAACGCCCGAACGCGGTGTCGGCGGCTTCGGCTTGAGCCATAGGCCCTTGAGCATAAGCTTCGCCGCTTCCCAATGGATGCCGGCGACTACTTTCAGGGTCAGGAGCGGCACAGTCCAGAACAGCCGCCATAGTTGCGCGTCCGTCAGGTCTTTCCGCTGGGCGGCAAAACCGGCAAACAGCATGTCCTCTGCCCCTGCGCCCACCTTCCGTTGCAGGCGAATATTAAGCGCAAATGCATCTGTCGGCGGGGTCAGGTCGAAGGCATAGCTCATGTCGTGCGTCTCCATAAAGGGCGAGACATGGAGGCGTTTGTCAGTCCCCTGCCGGATATGCCCGTTCTCCTTCGGCACGGGCATGACGTAGGAATGGCGATTGCCGAACGTGTTATTGACCTCATAGATGACAGCTTTCAACCGGCTGGTTCGGCCATAGACGAAATATACGCTGATCGGGTTGAAGACGAAACCCAGGACGCGCGGCATGGTCAGCAGGAATAACCGGTCCGCCTCAAGGCCGTGCTTACGCAGAAGGGTACGTATCCGATCCTTTAGTGGAGCGTGGAGATCCGTCTGGTCCGGGCCATGATCGCGGTCGTTAAAACCGAACAGGTTGAAGCGATTGTGCGACAGGAAGCGCAACGGTGTCAGCTCCAGATCGAGGCGATCGAGATCAAGCAGGACCTGGAACATGCGGTAGGACAAGCGATGCTGCTTCGGCCGGAAGCGCTGATGCACCACCGTACCATCATAAATGCCTGACCTCGGCTTGTCGTTGTTCATTCCGCTGCCTGTAGGACTGCCGGCTCATCCGCCCAGGGATTGTAGGGGATGCGGCTTTGCGCCCAGTCGAAATCCCAGGGCCGCGCCACGCCGCTGATGGCTTCTGCGACGGCAAGCCCGGATTGCAGGCCATCCTCGTGGAACCCGGAGCCGAAATAGGCGCCACAGAACCATGTGTGCCTCTGCCCTTGCAGCGCGCCCAGGTGTGACTGAGCGGCGATGGCCTCGGCATTGAACAGCGGATGCTCGAAATGCCGGACCTGGATGATCTTTTCCGGATCAACCGGGTGACTGGGATTAAGCGTGACGAAGTAGTTCTGGCGCGTCTTCAAGACCTGCAACAGGTTCATCCAGTAGGTGACGCACAATTGCTGTTCCGCCGAGGCCATGCGCTCACCCAGATAGTTCCAACTCGACCAGGCGGCTTTGCGCCGGGGCATGAAGGAGGTATCCGTGTGCAGCACGACCGCGTTCGAGGTGTAGCTGAAGGCGCCAAGCGTGCGACGTTCGTCTTCGGTCGCGGCATCGCCAAGCAAGCGCAGTGTGGTATCGGCATGAGTGGCGAAGACCACCTTGTCAAAGTGATGAACCCGCCCTGTGCTGTCCGTGAGCGTAACGCCGGCGGCATTACGCGAAACAGTGGCAATCGTGGTCGCGGCATGAATTCGATGGGCAAAAGGCGCGGTGAGCTTGCTGACATAGGCTTGCGCGCCGCCAATGACGCTGTGCCACAGAATGCGGTCAAGCACCTTCAGCAGGCCGTGATTCTCGAAGAAGGTGATGAAGGCGTGAAAGGGATAATCCATCACCTGACCGGCCGAGGTCGACCATATAGCGGCCGCCTGCGGCAACAGGTGATCATCGATGAAGGCGCGGCCGTAATTGCGATCCTTGAGATAGTCGCCCAGGCGATAGTCGGAACGGCTGCGCGCCACATGGTCCTTTGGCGCTTCGCGATAGAAACGAACAATATCGAGCAGCAGTGACAGAAAGCGCGGACGAAACAGGTTGAGCGTTTGTGCGAAGATCCCCCGAAAACCGAGGCTGGAATATTCGAGAGACCCGCGGTCGATTGAAACGCCGAACGACATATCGCTGAGTTGGTACGGCACCTTCAGTGCCTTGAACAGCGCCACAAGATTTGGATAGGCGGGTTCGTTGAAGACGATGAACCCCATATCGACCCACAGAGGTGCCTCTTCACTGCCGACATTGACGCTGTGACTATGGCCGCCAGGTACACCCTCGCGCTCGAACACGGTGACCTCACAGTGACGATCCAGGTGCCAGGCGGCCGAAAGCCCGGCTATCCCTGAACCGACGATCGCAACCCTCACGCGGCGTTCCTGCCCGGCGGGAATTCTCACCCCGGTGTCTGCTCCGACCCGATCATGCATGTGAGGGCTCCCAAAATATATGTCTCATGAATAGGGTTACGGAGCGCGTCCCTGACTGGATCACTATTGGTGCCGTATTGTTCCTATATGATCCAACCCGGTTGGTCCGGCGTAATAACAATCAAAGGGCAATAATGCCGAACAAGGAAAGTCTGGTGCGATGTCCGGTCTGATCAGAAAAATGGCCTTTGACCAAAGCCTTGTTTTCGGGGCAACTAGACGCATGGATGAAGATGATCGACATTTGGAAACGACAGGCGTCGCTCCGACGGATAATGCCGGCCTTCTAATTGCGCGCATAGCCATCTCGCGGGACCGCGAAGCCTATGCGCGGCTCTTCTGTCTGTTCGCGCCGAAGGTGAAGGCGTTCGTCATGCGTCAGGGCATGGGGTTTCAGGCCGCCGAGGATCTGGCGCAGGACACCCTGCTCACGGTCTGGCGCAAGGCCGAATTGTTCGATCCGGCCAAGGCGGGCGCCTCGACCTGGATCTACACGATTGCCCGCAACCTGCGCATCGACGCGATCCGCAAAGCCACCCGCGTCCGGGATCTGCCGGAAGACCTCTGGCAGGGCGAGCCAGCGAAACCGGCTGACGAGCAGGTGATCGAACATCAGGTCCAGGAGTCGGTCAGCCGCGCGTTCGACCGGCTTTCCGAGGAACAGAAGACGATTCTGCGCCTGTCCTATTATGAAGGTCTTTCACAGGCCGAGATTGCGAGTGCGCAGTCCATTCCGCTGGGAACGGTCAAATCCAGAATGCGTCTCGCCATTGCGCGGTTGCGCACACATTTTACCAAAGCCTGAGGCCAGTCATGCAAAGCGTACACCACCATCCCGATGATGATATCTTATGGCACTATTGCTGCGGGGCCGCGTCGCCTGGTGCGGCCTTGGTGGTCCGTGCGCATATCGAAACCTGCCCGCATTGCCGTAGCGGGCTGAAGGTATTTGAAGCTCTGGGGGGCGCTCTTCTGGAGCGGATCGAAGGGGTGGCCATGTCTGACGCGGCTCTTGAACTCGCTCTGGCTCGGATTGAACGGCCTGCCGTTGCGCCACCACGCCCGGTCAAGAAACTGCCGGCTTTTCTTGACGGCTTCGCGTTGCCGCCCAGCGTGGCGGCGGCCGCCGTGCGTGGCCGTTATTGGGCGGCGCCCGGAGTCTGGATTGCGCCGATCGATACTGGCGAAACGGACAGGCGTATCAAGACCTACCTGATGTACGTCAAGGCGGGCATGATCATGCCGGAACACACGCATGCGGGTCAGGAAATGACTCTGATGCTCAAGGGCAGCTTTACCGACAAGTATGGCGCCCTGGCTGTCGGAGATTTCGCCGTGCGCACCGAGGAGGATAGCCATTCGCCTGCCATCACGGCCGATGAAGATTGCCTGTGCCTGGTCATGCAAACGGCGCCCATCGTGCCCAAGACTTGGCTGGGCAGGATATTGCAACCTTTTGCCCGCATCTAGGACGCCGGCATGAAATTGCTTGTCGCTTTCATCGCGGTCGTGCTGACGCTCCTGGCTTGTGACGCCCTGTGGCTGGGGTTGGCGTATGAGCCCCTTTACCTGCCCGCCATGGGCCATCTCCTGAGTCCGCAGGTGAATATTGGCGCAGCAGCGGCTTTCTATGTGCTCTATGCGCTCGGCCTGTCGTGGCTGATCATTCTGCCGGCGATGAAATCCAGCGGGATTGCGGAGCTGTCCCTGCGTGCTGGCTTTTTCGGGGTGGTGACTTACGGAACCTATGACCTGACAGCCCTCTCGGTTTTGCGTGACTGGCCGCTGGCGCTCAGTCTCATCGACATGGTCTGGGGAGGCATTATCACACTTGCTGCGGCCAATGGCGCCCGTGTCGCCCTGACGCTCGTCAGGACGAATCGCTAACCTCGTCATCGGTACGTGTCCAGGCCATGCTTTTGCAGGCAAGACCCATGAACAGGCACCCGCGCGTGACCATCGATGTTTTGCTGACGTCAACTATTAGCTTCATGTTGAGCCGTCGTTGCGGATCATAAGCAGTTCCGGTCCATTGAGCAGGTCGGGTTTCGGTGACCTTCATTTCCAGCCTGTCGCCGACCTTTTCGTGCGACGTACCCTTGCGAACCCAGATATTGACCGCACATAGTCCGGCCTTACAGGGTTGAATGCGCACACGTGCCTTACCATCACCGCGACTCCAGGTACCTTCGAACGAAGCGGCAGAGCGGGCCATAACGGGTCCCGCAAGCCCAACCAGAGCCATCGCGCCCACGGCGGCGATCTTAGGAATAGACATCATGTTCCGTGTCTCCAGGTGCCACAGCCTCAATGAGATACGACGGCAGGCCGGGAACGGATCTCCCATGAGACCTCAAAATATTTTTTGCGCATATGAACCGGGGCATGAAGGTCATCGTAGACTCCTTTAAGTATCTGCTATTTGGAGCCGCAATGCATTATCTTCCGTTGATCTGGATCGCATTAGGCCTCGTTGCGGCCATGACAGGCGCATGGGTGGTTCAGCGGCTTACGGGCTCAAGCGGCTGGGTCGATACCATCTGGTCGCTGGCGGTAGGGGCGGGCGGTCTGGCCGCGGCACTCCTGCCGGCGTCAGAAGCCGTTGCCGGACGGCAGGTTTTTGCGGCACTTCTCGTGACGATCTGGTCGTTGCGCCTGGCATGGCACATCGCCGCCCGCACGCATGGCGCGAACGAAGATCCGCGCTACGCTGCCCTGGCGCAGCAATGGGGGCGTAGCTTCGCGCCGCGGTTATTCGTCTTTTTGCAGATACAGGCCGGCGCCGCTTTTGTCCTGATCCTGGCGGTGCGCATGGCGGCCATCAATCCGGCGCCGTTCCCACGCCTTGCCGACATGCTCGGCATGGCGCTTCTGCTGGTGGCGATTTTGGGTGAGGCTATAGCGGATGCTCAGTTGTCACGCTTTCGCCGGACTCATCACGGCCAGAAGGCGGTTTGCGATGTCGGACTCTGGGGCTGGTCACGCCACCCGAACTATTTTTTTGAATGGCTGGCCTGGTGCGCCTGGCCATTGCTGGCGATTGATGTGAGCAACTGGCGGGTTGAGGGGCTGGTGGCGCTGGCCGCGCCGGTCATGATGTATGTGCTGTTGGTGCACATCTCAGGCATACCGCCTCTGGAAACGCATATGGTTGCCAGCCGCGGAGAGGCTTTCCGGACTTATCAGGCGCGGGTCAGCGGCTTTTTCCCCTGGGCCCGTCGGTCCGCTCACCGATCAATCAAGGAGACAAGATCATGAATATGCTGGCCGGTACGATAGACGCAGCGGAACGCATTCCCCTTCCGGACACCTGGACTTTGGCGGGGATCAACTGGCTGGTGAGCCGAACCCGTCAGTCACTTGCCCGCGCCCCCCTCGGAACCGAGGCAGCTTTTCTTGACGAGATGGGGCGGTTCCCGATCGCCCTGCATACCCAGGCGGCCAATGCGCAGCATTATGAACTGCCGCCCGCCTTCTTTGGGCTGATATTGGGGCCAGCGCGAAAATACTCCTGTTGCCTTTATCAAAACGAACGCACCTCCCTCGCCGAGGCTGAGGTCTTCGCGCTTGAGGAAACCTGCCGGCATGCCGGACTGGCGGACGGGCAGGACATTCTTGAACTCGGCTGCGGCTGGGGATCGCTGTCCCTGCATATGGCGTCGGCTTTCCCGAATGCGCGCATCACCTCGGTATCGAATTCTCATGCACAGCGCGCCTTCATCACCGGGGAAATGCAGCGTCGCGGTCTGCATAATCTGGACGTCATTACCGCCGACATGAATAATTTCTCGACGCAGGGACGCTTCGATCGCATCGTGTCCGTGGAGATGTTTGAGCATATGTCGAACTGGCACGATCTGCTTGAACGCGCCCGCAACTGGCTTGAGTCGGACGGCCGCCTGTTTCTGCATGTCTTTACACACAAATCCCGCTCCTATCGCTTCCACCATGAAGATCCGGCGGACTGGATCGGGCGCTATTTCTTCACGGGTGGCATCATGCCGTCTCACGCCCTGCCACATCGCTTCCCCGGCCTGTTGACGGTTGAGACTGAATGGCGCTGGTCCGGAACACACTATCAAAAGACGGCCTTAGACTGGCTGGCTAACTTCGACCGTGAGGCCGATGCTATCGACGCCATCCTGCTGTCGGTCTATGGCCGCGATGCAAAATTATGGAAACGGCGCTGGCGGCTCTTCTTCCTGGCGACGGCAGGCCTGTTCGGTCATGCCGAAGGCGCCGAATGGGGCATTGGCCACTATCTCATGAAGCCGGTCAAAAATCCTGGGGGTAATAACCATCAGTATCCCGACGACATCATACCCATCAGTTCCTCAAAGCCCATAACCTGAAGGTCGTCAGTTCAAATCAAGCACGGGAACAAGGAAAGCACCTATCAAACATTCCAGATCGCAGCCACGCGGCCGATAATATCGCGATCACCTGCATGTCCGCTTTCGGACAACGAGACTGGTTAAATGGGAATGGCCGCTTCGGGCGCAAACGAGCCGAATCTCAACGGTCGCATATGGCCCAAACCGATCATTATTCGCGGACTAGATTAGGTTCATTCCGACTTCACGCATAGGACACCCAACCTCGGAAACTGAACGCGTGATAGAACTGCGTTATATTGGTGAACCCTGCTTCTTGCAGATATGCCTGCTCTTCCTCGGGTGATTTTATAGTGGCTTTATCCCTCATGCCAGCCTTTCCCGCGTTACGTCTGTCCTCGTCCAGCCTCGCATTTGCACCGAACTCGACATGCCGTTCGATCCACATCGCGTGATCCGGTTCGCTCAGAGGGAAGCTGACATGAGCCAGGACAAAGGGCGCGCCGGGACGCAGACGTTGGCGTACGCCATGAAGCGTGACTTTCCTGTCCTCGATTGAGATATGGTGGAAGACCAGAAGACAAACCGCCCCGTCGAACGGCCCGTCGGGCGCGGACGATATATCGCCGTGGTGAAGATTGACGCGACTGGCGCTGCCAGAACTTGTCCCCTGTGCAAGCGCAAGCATGTCCGAGGAGGGATCGATCCCGTCAAAGGTCCAGCCAGCTTGCTGCTCAGCCAGCGCCTTTAATTCAAGCCCGCCACCAGCACCAACAACAAGGATGCGCCCGTCTTCCGGCACCCTTTCAGCCAAAAGTATTCCCGTCATTCGGTGGAGGCCATCGAGGCCCGGAACGTTGCGTCTGGCGCCTTCGATGTAATTTGCCTGTCTTCCATCAAACTTACCCATGAGAAATAGCTCCCAATATCAGTGACTTGTGAGCGCCGATACCCGCAAGATTTCCATCTGCAACAGCCAGTGCCACAGATGCCATGGCACGCGCGGCATCACCGCAGGCATAAACCCCAGGCATGCTGGTTTCCTTCATTGGATCGGTCTTGATGATGGAGCCGAGCGGCCCCGGCTCCAAATCGAGGCCAAGCTGGTGCGGGATCGCACTGCCTATCTCAAAGGGGGCAAGCACGAATAGCCCCGAGAACGACAGCGTTCGGCCATCGGCGAGTTGGACATCCGCATGACCTTTGACAGCTTCCACGGCGCTGCGCTCAACGGTGACACCGCGGGCTGCAAGAGATTCAAGGTGATCCGCGTTCGGTTCGAACGCGTCATTGATGATGAGCGTCGTTGGGCCCCAATCCGGAAGCATGAGGGCTTGGTGCATGGACAACTCTGATCCGGCGATCACACCGATCTGCCCTTGGTTCAGTTCGTAGCCATGGCAGTAGGGGCAGTGGAACACGCTTTTGCCCCAGCGTTCCTCCAGGCCTTCGATGCCGGGCAGAATGTCCTTGAGGCCAACGGCCAGGATGAGCGTTTTTGACAGATTTCGCGTGTCTCCAACCATCACTTCGAACGAGGCTGCTGTCCTGGCGCCGTATGGTATCGAATGTACCGTATCCGCTCGACCAGACAGCCACCGCACCGTTGGATATTTCGATACCTGGGAACGGGCCGTGGCTGCGATAGCGGCGGGGTCGACACCGTCCTGAGTGATGAAGCCGTGGGAATGTGAGGCAAACCGATTTCGCCTAAGGCCCTCATCAATGACGAGGACTTTCCTCCGGGCGCGACCGAGCTGCAGCGCAGCCGATAATCCGGCGAAGCTGCCGCCGATGATAATGGCATCGTAAATTGTGTCGCTCATGACTGTCTCCTTCTTTCGCAACAACATAAGTGTCGTGATTGGGCGGAGTCAATACTCATGATACTTCATTTGTATCGTAATGCGGTCGTGCTATATCATCTGCGCGATCTGCAGAAGGAATTTAAGTATGAGGCAAGACGGTCGGCTTTCGCGCATGCTGCACGTTTTAATCCACATGGATAAGCATCATGGCGCCATGACGTCTGAGATGATCGCGCAGATGCTCGATGCGAATCCTGTCGTGATCCGCCGCACTATGGCAGGCCTGCGCGATGCGGGTTTTGTCTTGTCAGAGAAAGGCCATGGCGGCGGCTGGAGGCTTGCTCGCCCTCTGGATCAGCTTACGCTTCTCGATATTCATACCGCCGTCGGCGAGCCATCAATTTTCGCCGTTGGACCGGCTTACGATATGCCTGGATGTCTCATCGAGCAGGCGGTCAACACGACACTTACAGGCGTATTCGACGAAGCTGAGAAACTCTTGCGAAGTCGGTTCGCAGAAGTCACCCTAGCCGATGTCGCTAAGGGGCTAGCAGGATAGTTATACGACGCGGTAATGTCCGCAACGGGCGCAAGGCGGAGTCATCGAGCGAGAAGGCGGCGACAGCGGGTTTGCGGACCGAGAAGGCCGGCGCCGTCACGACAGGCGGAAGGAGGCCCTCGAAGCGCTCACCGGTGCCGGGAAGTTCCTTGGCAATCTATCAATAGCGGTCTGATAGGGGGCTAGATTCGCTCCAGTTTATCTGCACCAGCAAGGCTGACAAAGCGGCCAGTGAGCATGTCAAAAATGCGATCTGCAGCGCGCAGGATTTCGATGCGGTGGGCAATAACAATGCGCGTGATATTCAAGCTGTTGAGCGCGCGGTTGATTGCGATCTCGTTCCGGGCGTCAAGATGTGATGTGGCTTCATCCATCAGCAGGATCGCGGGCCGACGATAGAGCGCTCGCGCAATGAGCAAGCGCTGCTTTTGGCCACCTGAAAGCGCGCCGCCCATATCGCCAACGAAGGTTTCGCATTTCATCGGCATGGCTTTCACTTCATCAGCCAATGCCGCGCTTTCAAGCGCCTGCCAAACCCGATCCAGATCGAGATGCTCGTCGAAAAAGGCCACATTCTCCGCGATCGAACCGGATAGTAGTTCATCATCCTGCATGACGACGCCCAGATTCCTTCGCAGGGCGCGCGGTCCCCATGCGCTGATTGATCTGCCATCGATGCGGACCTCGCCGCTGGTGGCGGGATAGAGACCGCATATTACCTTGACCAGACTGCTCTTGCCGATGCCGGATGGCCCGCTGATGGCGATGAATTCCCCGGCGTTGATTTGGAGGTTGAGGTTCTTGAAGACGAACGGTTCATAAGGCGCGTATCGGAACGACAGGTCGGCGATTTCGACATCGCCCCGCAAGACCGGTAGATCGACCTCGGCCTTGTCGATCCCGTCCTCCTTCGGGGGCAGAACAATATCGACCAGTCGGTACGAATATACGTCTGTCAGGGGCCACTGGATGACCTGTTCAATGATGTTGGTTAGCGCCCCGGTGAATTGGCCCTTATAGGCCAAAAACGCGTAGAAGACGCCGACGGTCATGTGTTGATCGATGATGGCGCGGGTGCCGAGAAAAATGACGAGCGTCGTGACCAGGGCATTGACGCATTCGTTCGCACCGGTGACCCAGATGCTGAAGCGTCCGCGCGACAGATTGCGGCGAATGTAGTCGGCATAGCAGTTCGACCACTGGGTTTTCAGGGCTACCTCTGCTGACCTTAATTGTCTGGATCGCTTTGATCGTCTCGATCCGCTTGCTGTTTTCGGCAATCTGAGCGCCCAGTGCTTCGGCACTCAGGCGTAGATTGGTCGGCATCGTCGCCAGGCGCATTGCAACATGGAGGACAGCCCACAGGCATATGCACACGGCGAGTGACCAGGCGAACATGAACATCATCAGGAGCGTCGTCGCAGCGAGCACTCCATCGATGAATGAGGAAATGAACGCGCCAGAGACCAGGTCGCGTATGGGATTGATAGAATCGAAACGCGATATGGTGTCGGCGAGGCGGCGGCGCTGGAACCAGCCCAGGGGCACGCGAACGAGGTGACGGAAGAGCCGCAGTCCCATGTCCCAGCTCAGATGCGCAGAAATCGCCTGCGTCGCCAGGCTGCGCAATACGGTCGCGCCGGCATTGAACAGTCCGAACAGGCCGAATCCCAAGGCCAGCGTCACCAGAAGGCCACTGTCGCCCTTCAGGGCCGCCTGATCGATGGCGATCTGCATGTAGAAGGGGCTGGCAATGGCGTAGACTAGGAGGATTAGCGACAGCAAAAGGATCTGCCCCAGACCGCTGTAGAGTGTCGGGGTCAGGCGCACCCATGCCATGATGCTGAGCGGCCCCTTCTCCCGGCGCTTCTGGAATTTTGGTGAGGCCGAGAGTTCGAGGGCAATGCCGGTGAAGGCTTTGCCGGCATCGGCGAAGGATAGACGGACCTTGCCCCTGGCGGGATCGTGCAGGAAGATGTGATGTTCGGTCACCTTGTCGAGGACGACGAAGTGATTGAAGCCCCAGTGGAGAATGGCTGGCGTTTTCAGTTGCTGTAGTTCGTCGAGCTCGCAACGAACTGCCCGCGCCATGAGATCGAGGCCGGCTGCAATCTCGGTGAGCTGGGTTAGGGTGAGACCTCGACTGACGACCGGGAACTTGCGGCGGAGGTCCACGATATCGAGGTGCGCGCCGAGTCGGGACGAGGCATAGGCGAGGCAGACCAGGCCGCATTCGGCGGTTTCGGTTTGAAGATATTGCATAGAACACTTGGGAAAAGACGGACGACAGCGAGGACGGTCAGTCGGATGAGGGGCTATGGCCGTGCAGGTAGCTCACCACCTCGGTGATGTGCCGCATGGCAATGTGGACATAGTCAGGTTCGGTCGCTGACAGTTCGTGGCCATAGGCGTTGTTCACTAAGGTGACGTTCGTCTTGCCGGCGCAGGTTCGATAGTCCGCCACCGGGGAGACGAGAGGATCGGTGTCGCTGTAGAAGATGGCGACGTCACCTTGCAGCGGACACGCTGTCAGCCCGACGAAATAGGCGTTATCGACCTCGCCATCCGCCAGTTCGTCGCCGACGAGGCGCCTGAATTTGGAGAACACGATCGGGTCGGCTCGTTGCAGGTCCATGGGTATGGTGCCGGATGGCATGTCCAGCACTGTCCGGCTGAAGCGTTGACGCAGAGACGGGGCGAACCGGACGTAATCGTGGGCACCGAAGCTTTGCGCATAGAGGTAGAGGTCGGTTTTGCCGGGATAGCGCTCGGCGAGATAGTGGTCGATGGCCGCGGCGTTGAGATCAAAGGCGCGATAGCCGTGCTTGCCGAAGCGCGTGACCGTTTCAAACGTATAATCGGCACCGGCATCTTCGACGATATCGACGTTGAAACCGCTCTGCATCAGAATGCGGACGAAGGTATTTTCGGTGATTTCCTCGTGAACGCCGGGACCGCCATGCAGGAATATGACTGTGGGGGCGACCGACGCGACCGTATAGGATTGAATCCATCCTGCGGCGCCGTCGAGGGGGGGTAGTGCGAAACGGAACGGCCGGTCACCGTTGCAGCATG
This sequence comes from Asticcacaulis sp., assembly GCF_035497195.1. GTDB lineage: Bacteria > Pseudomonadota > Alphaproteobacteria > Caulobacterales > Caulobacteraceae > Asticcacaulis. The sequence goes on along the minus strand of NZ_DATJDZ010000009.1, from coordinate 50,952 downwards.
TGTGGTTCGAGGTCTTGCCGTTGCGGTAGACATACTGACTGTATCGCACCGGCGCCTGTTCATCGCCTTCGGCGCCAGTGGTGCTCTGATATGAAATGAGGAAGCTGTTCGTGCGGACATTTATGGCGACACCTGTGATGAACTGGATGTCATTGTCACGCACCGCTTCGTGGATCGCTGTCGTCAGCCCTTGCGGAATATTCTCTGGATAGACCGTCGTTCTGGAAAAGTAGCCGACATATTGCATCTCGCCTTCGCCGTCGATCAACTCGACGCGTGGCAAGCTCTGGGTCATATTGTTCAAGCTGCAGTCAGATCGCAGCGTAAATATGCTGCCCGACATCGAGAAATAGCTCGTAGCCCCCGTATGCTTGAAAACCGGAACATATGTGGTCGGGAACGGCGTGTGGTGATTCAGCGAAATGGCCTGACCTTCGAGGGATATAAGGTGTGCGTCGCAGGTCTTTGAGTGGGCGAACAGACTGAAGGTGTTGTCGCGGCTCAGATAGAGATAGTCGCCGTCTGCATAGTAGCCGAAGACGTTGTAGGAATTGATCGAAGCATTGCGCACGAAGTATTTCGTGGCGTCGGTGTATACGGGGATGGCGGCCTCTAGCGCGGCGGCAATATCGGGTTCGGCGGCAGTGCTGGTGAGTTTGAGGCCGCTGAACAGGTTCTGGGGCGTCTTGATCGTGGCGGGTACGACTTCGCCTTGCGCGTCGGGTGAGGTGAACAAAGGCTCGAGCGCGACGCGCTGGACCACGCCGCTGCCTGAAGCGCGGTTTCCATCCATTCCGGGACCGACAAAATAGAGGTAGCGATCGTCGGGACTGAAGAAATAACTCGCGAAGGGGAAGGGGCCGGTGTAGGCCGCGCTTTTGACCGTGCAGGCATCGCGTGAGACCAGGCAGTCGGCGCTGACCAATTGAAGCGTCCAGGTGTCGCCTTGGCTTTCCGGCGCGTAGGTGTACCGGCCGGCCGGAGGTATCGCCAGTCTCGCATGATCGGTCAGAAAGGCGTCGACGTCAGTGCCTTGCGCACTGGCCGTTCCAGCGTAAAGTACGCAGATGATCCCGCACCACGATAAAAGACTCTTCAAATCCGTCTCCCAAATAGCGGGGCAGGGCGCTGTTAGCACCCTGCCCATTTTAAACCGAGGTCGACTTTCGATGTGATCTAGGCCCCGATGCCCGAACGCATTGCCGGCGCAATCTGGCTGCCTTTCAGGTCAGTCATGATGTCATAGCCGCCAAGCGAAAGCGTCCGAGCGTAGACATTGCCATTGGCGCCGATCGTCGCCTGGGCGTCTACGCGGCCATTCCCATCGCGGTCGATATAGAGCTGGTTGGTGTCGGGGTCACGGTAGACGGATTCGTGACCATCGGCTTGCTTGCCATAGACGATGCTCAGGCCTTGGACATCCCGGCCCCCAAAAACGATTTCGCCGGCCTTGATGCTGGAGGGGGCCCACCAGTCGCCACGGTCCGTTCCGTTGTCGACGACGCGGATCGGCGCGAGCGGCATGTTGGTATTGATTTCGATGGCCGGCTGCGTCTTGATGCTGCCGTAGATTTCGATGTTGTTATTCTTCTTGCCGACAACGGTGACGACCGTGGGCGCATCGTCGGGTGTGGCTCCACCAGAAATTGCGTCCATCTCGGCGATGTTCAAAACTCTCATAATTAGCTCCAAAATATCATTGCTAAGGAAACGTCACGGGATGCGTGACGGTACGCTACTGATTGCCTTCACCGGGCGGGAGGCATCCGCTGGTGAGGGCGACCTCGGTCAGCCACCGGCGCGTTTGCGGATAGCCAACAGGGGATCTAGCAGCCAGTCGAGAAATGACTTCTCGTCCAGCACAACGTCGGCGGTCAGACGCATTCCGGGGAGCAGCACCCGTTTGCGGCCGTAAGCGGTAAGCGCGTCGCCGTCGAGCGCGACAACGACGCGGTACATCTGTTCTTTGGTCTCGAGAGGAATTGGCAGTTCATTCGGCATCAGCGGGGCGCTCGAGACATCGACCACGCGCCCCTTGCCGACGCCGAACGTCTGGTAGGGAAAGGCATCGAACATGACCCGAACCGTGTTGCCAGGGCGAATGAAGCCGACAGCCCGCGAGGGCACCCAGAGTTCGGCGCGTTGCGCGCTACGGATGCCGTCCGGTACGACCAGACCCATCGTCTGGTTACCAGCGACGACCTCGCCAACGCGCACCTGGATGTTGGTGACTTCGCCGGCGCGCGTCGCTGAGACCTGCGCGCCGTCAGACGCGTGGGTGCTGATCTGCTTCTCATCGAACTGAGCCTGAATAAGCCGCAGATCGGCCTCGGCCTCGGCACCGGCGGACTGGCTCGACCGCAGCGTGGCCCCCAGTTGTTCGATTTGGTTATGGTTAGCGGCGATGCTCTGGTCGATCTGGGACAGGGCCTGACGTCCCTGAAGCAGCGCATCCCGCTTTTGCATGAGTTGTACCTGCGAGATGTACTGTTTCTCCATCAGGGTCGAAGCCGCCTCAAAGTCCTTCTGCAGCAAGGCCACGCGATCCGTTTGGAAGGCCGCTTGGTCGCTCAGTCGGCGAATATCGTCTTGAAGACCGCGCCCGCGTCCCGGCCTCGCTTTGCGCGATTTGCTGCTTCTTGAAAACGGTTTGCTGCTGGAGGGAGGCCAGTTGGGCTTGCGAGGTCATATCCAGTCGTTCCGTCAGATCACCGCCGCCCTCAAGCGCCTGATTGTACGAGACGAGGAACAGCGGCTGGCCCTAACGGACATGCTGCCCATTGACGACGAAAACTTGCTTGACGATGCCGGCGCGGATAGCCGCCGCGCGCTCCACGCCGTCGGCCGGGGCAATGGCGCCCGATACGGCTTCCTTGCGAGCGTAGTGCGCGGTCGAAATGAACACCGTCACGGAGACGAGCAGGGTCGTCATAAAGGCCGGGACTGCCCAGCTCTTAAGGCCAAACAGGTTCGCCGGATCGCCTAGCCGATCGCGGGACGCGTCAAGCGCTTCATTGCGATATAGTTGGGCCCCGTCAAACATAAATACCTCGTTGTGTCGAATAGGTTTCACAATGTAGGCGCGATGTAAATATGAAAACATCAAGCAATCACCAGTAACATATTACATCACTGAAATACTTATAGTTTTATTTTTGAAACCCCACTCTGACAGTTTTTATAATGCAAACAATGTATTATGATTTGGAAGTGACTGTGGCAATGGTTGCTGACGTTACTATCGTCATGCGTGTTTATGATGGGGCCGGCTGAGCCCTGGCCGTCAACCAACTGCCTCAAACGAATGCAAATTCGACAGGACCGGCTTCGAGCGCGCGGGCATTTCCCTCTTTGACAAGGTCGTGAAGGACGGAGGCATGCGCCAGGGACTGACCTTCGAGGTTGGCTATCGCGCCGGCGATGTCACGGGTGAGGAGGAGGCTGATCCATATGCGCCGTGTCTCGCCCGTCAGAGGCTGGCTCCCCGGATCTTCGTCAAGCGGCCAGAGGAGGCCCACCATCGTGAAAGCGGCGACATTGCGGGTGATTGAGAAACTGGCGATCATGAGGACCATGTCGTGGTCCATTATCAGCTAACAGATGTTCAAAGGCTTGGTGAAGAAGCCGCGCCGGCGGCGGCGAGCTATTATCGTTATTGGGGGGGAAGACCGACGAAGCCACCGAGGTAACTTCCCCGGCAGTAACCTCAAACGTGGCGCTATCCTGAAAAGACAGGCGGATCGAGACTGGCAGATCGGCTGGCTTCTCCCCCATTCGGCGGGCGATTTCGGACTGTGGCAGCGCAGCATTTTCCGTATTTGCTGGAGGTTCTAACTCCAGACAAGAACCTTTGAGGATATGGCTCCAGTCGGCTAGGTTCTCGAATAGTTTAGTCTTTAACCAGGCGTCTTCTGCGTTCGCTATAAACGGCTTAGAGTGCGCCATTCAACGATCGCAATAATTCAGCACCTTCGGGTGCTGTTTTTGTTTGTGCGGTAGAGATGCGATACTGGCCGCTTACAGGCCTGCGCTCACCTGGATTTGCCAAATGTCGTTCTGTTACCGCGCGGCCCGGTTTGCACGGGGGTATTGCTGATATTCTCTTCGAGCAGTTTTCGCCAGCGGGTCAGGCGGTCTTCGGGTAACGATCCGGCAGCGACGGCGGCCCGGACGGCGCAACCCGGTTCGTGCGCATGGGTGCAATCGCGGAATTTGCACAGGGGCGCCAGTTCAGTGATCTCGGCAAACAGGGTGTCGATACCGTAGGCGACATTCCCCACATGCAGATTGCGCATCCCTGGCGTGTCGATTATCCAGCCACCGCCCGAAATTGCATGGAGGGACCGGGCGGTCGTGGTGTGACGGCCCTTCGCATCATGCTCGCGGATGCCGCCCGTCTCCTGCGGCGCCATCTGTTCCGAACCGGCCAGGGTATTCACCAGTGTGGATTTCCCGACGCCGGAGGAACCGGCCAGCGCGACGGTTTGGCAGGGCTGACACCACGGCTCCAAGGCCTGTGCGGCGTCCGCGGACCGGGCATTCAGCGTCACGACCGGCACGTCGCGCTGCAAGGCGCTGGCCTGGCGCTGGTATTCTAGCGCGTCGGAAACGGTATCGGCCTTGGTCAGCACAATCACCGGCGCGGTGCCGGCTTCATTGGCCATCGCCAGGTAGCGCTCAAGCCGGGCGGGATTGAAATCGGCATTACACGACGTGACGATGAACAGGGTGTCGACATTGGCCGCCGCAAGCTGAGGCAGGCCCTTGCCCTCGATATGACGTTGCAGCAGCGTGCTGCGGTCGAGGCGGCGGTGTAACACGTGCGTTTCAGGCTCGACGAGAACCCAGTCACCGACGGCATACTGTCCGGTGTTTGCGCCGTGAGGCAGGACGAGCCTCGCTGTGCCGGCCGGGGATATGGCGCTCAGGCGGGCGCGATGGACCTCGGCAATGCGTTGAGGCGCGAAGTGTTCTTCGGTTGAAAGCCATTGATCGGCAAAAAAGTCAGTCCATCCCAAATCGACCAGGGAGGGAGAGGCGCGCCATGTGTCTGCCACTACAGATTTGCCCGGTGGGATCGGATCGCGTTCAAAGGCCGACTCTCAAAAATGACATCAGGCACTCATAACAGGTGTACTACGCGGAGACAATTAAATCGGAAGTGATGACGCTGCCTACTCCGGCTTCTTCCATAGGCGCTGATCATAAGCCACCGGCCGGTAGGCGTGACGCCTGGCCAGCTTTTCCCGCCAGAAGCCTTTATAGTCCGCTATGGTCTGGACCTCGACCGCTTCGTGGTCGTGCAGCAGGCCCATTTCGAAATAGGTATCGAGATTGGTCAGGTCAGGCTGGGGCAGTTGGTCGTCCAGGCAGGCCTGCCACATATCGGCGTAAAGCGTCTCCAGATGTGTCACAAGCTTCGAAGTATCGAACAGGGTGCTGGTCAGGCGATTGGCCAGCAGGTGCTCGCGCCAGGCCTTGAGGTCGCCATTGCCGCGGCCAAGCGCCACGGCGCGGTCGATATAGTCCTCGGCCCTGGTGCAGACCAGCTCATCGGGCAGGCCGGCGGCCTTTACCAGTGAGCCGCAGACGCGTGAGGCAAAGGTGCGCCCCGAAAGCGTCAGCACCGGTACGCCCATCCACAGGGCGTCCGAGCAGGTGGTGTGAGCGCCGTAGGGCGTGGTGTCGAGGAACAGGTCGGCCAGTTGGTAGCGTGCCAGATGGTGCGGATTGGCCTTCTTGTCGGCAAAGACGATGCGCGCCGGATCGATTCCCTTGGCCTCGGCATAGGCTTTCAGCCGGCCGTGCGAGGCTTCGGCGCCGGAGAGCAGCCACAGCACGCTGTCGGGCACGCGGGCCAGGATTTCCAGCCAGCGATCGAAGGTGAAGCGTGTGATCTTGTGTGTGCCGTTGAAACAGCAATAGACGAAGGCGTCTTCCGGGAGGCCGGCCTCGGCGCGGGTCGGCACCTCTTCGGCGACGATGCGCAGGCGGTTGTTCGGCTGGTAACAGGGCAGGCGGGTGACGGCTTCGGAATAGTAGATTTCGTCGCCTTTGGGGATGATCCAGTCGTCGGCGACGATATAGTGATGGTAGGGGCTCCCGAGCGAACCGGGGAAGCCCAGCCAGTTAACGATGACCGGCGCCGGGCGCAGGGCCAGCAGCTTGGTGCGGCCGTCGCGGGTATAGCCGTTTACATCGATCAGGATCTGGATGCCATCGTCGGCAATGCGGCGCGCGGCGGTGGCATCATCCATGCCGGTGATGTCGATGAAATGATCCGAAGTGTCCTTGTAGTGATTATGGATCGGATCATTGGTCTGGATGCCGCAATAATAGGCGAAGACCTCGACCTTCGAACGATCGTGCAGGCCCAGCACCTCATACATCAGATGGCCGATAGCATGTTCGCGCAGGTCGGACGACAGGTAGCCAATGCGGATCGGCTTGCCTTTTGGGGCATTTTTCGCCGACCAGTGGTTGGTGATGATGTCGCCGGCGGGCACGCCGACATCCTTTAGATTATAATGATAGCTCAAGGCCAGCTGGAAGATGGGGTCGTCGGTATAGGCGTCGATAGACAACGGCGAAATGCCGGTCAGCAGGTGTTCGCGCGTTATGTTCTCGAACGGGATGACCACCGGCCAGGCGCATTGGCGCTGGCGCAGGGCGATGAAGTGCTGCATGGCCTCGCGCTGGTGCGGATCGATCTCCAGGCTGATGCGCAGGGCGGTTTCGGCCGGCTCGTCCTGTTGCGCGCCTTCCAGCACGCGGGCGGCCTGGTTGAGCGCCATCGTCTTGTGCTTCAGCGCCGAGCCGGTGAGTTGGTCGAGCCGTCCGGCCAGGCTGTTCCAGGTAATGACGGCCTTGGCGTTATTGCCCAGACCTTCATAGATGCGGCCGAGATTGATATAGACGCTGTGGAAGTCCGGATTGACCTCCAACGCACGTTCCATGACCTCGCGCGCCCGGCTGAGGTCGCGGGTGTCGGTCAGGATGACGCCGAGGTTAAACAGGAGGGCGTAGAGCAGGGGGTGGTCGGGGTTCTGCGCCACGAAGGTTTCGTACAGCGCCACCGCCGCCGCGCCATGACCACCGGCTTTCAGGCTCTCCGCCGACTGGATCAGTTCCATGACGCTCATGCTGTAGGCGGCGGGCGTGATATGTGCGGTATCCGGCATGTCATTTTCCTGATTCGTTACGCCTCAGAGCGTAGACGGCGTTAACCTTTTGTCAAAGGCGGCGACTCGTGGCAACCCGCAGGGTATGTAAAGAGTGATGAAGGGGAGCGCCGTGAAAAAGATACTGGTCACCGGCGGGGCGGGATTCCTCGGCTCGCACCTGTGCGAACGCCTGCTGGCGCGCGGTGACGATGTGGTCTGCGTCGATAACTTCTTTACCGGCCAGCGCCGCAACATCGCCCACCTGATGGGCAACCCCTATTTTGAACTCCTGCGTCACGACATTACCTTCCCGCTCTACGTCGAGGTCGACGAGATCTACAATCTAGCCTGTCCGGCCTCGCCAGTACATTATCAGTTCGATCCGGTCCAGACGACCAAGACCAGCGTCATCGGCGCCATCAATATGCTGGGCCTGGCCAAGCGCACCAAGGCGAAAATTCTCCAGGCCTCGACCAGCGAAATTTACGGCGATCCGGAAGTTCATCCGCAGACCGAGGACTATTGGGGACGCGTTAATGTGCAGGGGCCGCGCGCCTGTTATGACGAGGGCAAGCGTTGCGCCGAAACGCTGTTTTTCGACTACTATCGCCAGCACAAACTGAAGATCAAGGTCATGCGTATCTTCAACACCTACGGCCCGCGAATGCACCCGAATGACGGCCGGGTGGTCTCAAACTTCATCGTTCAGGCCCTGAAAGGCGAACCGATCACGCTTTACGGCTCCGGTGAGCAGACGCGCAGTTTCTGCTATGTCGATGACCTGATCGACGGCATGATCCGCCTGATGGACAGCCCGGATGACGTGACCGGACCGATCAATATCGGCAATCCGGTCGAGTTCACCATGCGCGAACTGGCCGAAAAGGTCATCTCGCTAACGGGCGCCAAAAGCGAATTGGTCAACCACTCTCTGCCGGCGGACGATCCGCGTCAACGCCAGCCGGATATCGCGCTGGCGAAGGCGGTGCTTGACTGGCAACCGGCTATTGGACTGGATAAGGGCCTGGCGCGCACCATCGATTATTTCCGCGACACCTTGGCGCTGTGATTTTTATTCGCCGCGCGCCACCTGATCGAGTGTCTTCGCTGGCGTGATGGCCTGTGGGTCGATAAAGCAATGGATAATGGCCGGCTTGCCGGAAGCCTGGGCGCGCTGGAAGGCCGGAGCGAATTCGGCCGTGGTGCGCACGGTTTCGCCGTGGCCGCCAAAGGCTTCGGCGTAGACTTTGAAATCCGGGTTTTTCAGATCGGTGCCAACGACACGGTGCGGATAATTCTTTTCCTGGTGCATACGGATGGTGCCGTACATGCCGTTATCGATCACCAGAATGATGACCGGGATATCATACTGCACGGCGGTGGCGAACTCGTTGCCGTGCATCAGGAAGCAGCCGTCGCCGGCGAAGACGACCACGGTCTTGTCCGGGCACTGGCGCTTGGCCATGACGCCGGCTGGCACGCTGTAGCCGACGCTGCCAGAGGTGGGCGCAATCTGGGTGCGGGGCTGGGTATAGCGCCAGTAGCGATGCAGCCAGATAGCGTAATTGCCGGCACCGTTGCAGGTGATGGTATCGGCGGGCAGGTTTTCGCGCAGCCACACCATGACCTCGCCGTACTGGAAATCGCCGGGGATCTTCGCCGGCGTAGTGGTCCACATCAGGAAGTCCATATGGGCGTTTTGCGTTTCTTCCTGCCAGATGACGCGATCGGGCGTCTTCAGGTAGGAGAGGGACTGCGCGAAGGCGTCAGGCGCGCAGACGATGCCGAGATCCGGCTGATATACCTTGCCGATCTCGCCGGTGTCGGGGAAGACGTGAACCAGTTTTTGCGCCGGTTGCGGAATATCGATCAGGGTATAGCTTGAGGACGGCACCTCGGCCATGCGGGCGCCTAACAGGATCAGCAGGTCGGCATCCCTGACGCGCTTGGCCAGCTTGGGATTCGGACCGAAACCGAGGTCGCCGGCGTATGACGGATGATCGGCCGGGAACAGCGCTGAGCGGCGGAATTCGGTGGCGACCGGAATCTGGAAGCGGGTGGCGAAATCGATGATCGCCTCGCAGCCGTCATAGCTCCAGTTGCTGCCGCCCAGGATGATTAACGGGCGTTTGGCGGTGGTCAGCAAGGCATCGAATTGCTGGAACACTTCGATGGACAGTTCCGGCTTGGCGAAGCTAAGCACCGGCGCATCGGTTACGTCTGCCATATCGGTCAGCACGTCTTCTGGCAGGGAGATAACCACCGGGCCGGGGCGACCCTGCATGGCGACGCGAAAGGCGCGGGCGACGATTTCCGGAATGCGCTTTGCATCGGTGATCTCGACCACCCACTTGGCCGTACTGCCGAAAAACGCTTCATAATCCATCTCCTGGAAGGCGCCGCGGCCGCGCATGGCACGCTCGACCTGGCCGATAAACAGGATCATTGGCGTCGAGTCGTGCTGGGCGATATGGATGCCGTGGGCGGCATTAGTGGCGCCGGGGCCGCGGGTGACGAAGCAGACACCGGGGCGGGCGGTCAGCTTGCCATAGGCTTCGGCCATGATGGAGGCGCCGCCTTCATGGCGGCAGATCAGCACGTCGATATCGGCGTCGTGCATGGCGTCGAGCGCCGCCAGATAGCTTTCACCGGGCACGCAGGTGACGCGATCGACGCCCTGAATCAATAGTTGATCGACAAGAATTTGGCCGCCAGTGCGTGAGGTCATTTGGAAGTCCATTGCGCTTGCCCGGTACCGAGCATGGGGGAGGGAGAGAGAGCAGACATGCGTTCGCCATTGATAACGATGGGCGAGGCGACCCCGGCGACTTTCGAGCCATCGGCGGCGGTCAATTCGAGCCGCATACCGCGATGGATAATCTGCGGATCGCTGAATACGTCCTCGATGCGATTGATCGGTCCGGCGGGGACACCGGCGGCCTCAAACGCCGCCAGCCATTCGGCACGGGTCTTTTGCATCAGGTAAGGTTGCACAGCGGATTGCAAATCCGTGCGGCGGGCGACACGCAGGGCATTGGTGGCGTAGTCCGGATGGGCAGCGATATCGTTAGCACCAAGCGCTATACAGAACTTCTGGAACTGGCCGTCATTGCCGACCGCGACGATGATATGGCCATCCGACACCTGAAACACCTGATAGGGGGCGATATTGGGATGGGCATTGCCGAGGCGCGTCGGTGACCTACCGGAGACAAGGTAGTTGCTGGCCTGATTGGCGAGTATAGCCGTGGCGGTGTCGAACAGCGACATATCGATATGGCAGCCTTCACCCGTGGCGGCGCGGCCATGGACGGCGGCCAGAATCGCCGTCGCGGTATAGACGCCGGTAAAGATATCGACGACGGCCACCCCGACCTTCTGTGGCTCGCGGTCCGGTTCGCCGGTAATGTCCATCAGGCCGCTCATGCCCTGGATGATGTAGTCGTAACCGGCGCGGGTGGCATAGGGGCCGGTCTGGCCAAAGCCGGTGATTGAGGCGTAGATCAGGCGCGGATTGACGGCTTTGAGACTGTCGTAATCCAGGCCGTATTTCTTCAGGCCACCGACCTTGAAGTTCTCGATCAGGATATCGGCCTCGGCGGCCAGCGCACGAATGGCGGCCTGGCCTTCCGGCGTTTCAAAGGCGATGGCGACCGAGGATTTGCCGCGATTGGTGGCGTGAAAATAGGCCGCGCCCCATGAATTGCCGGCGGCGTCTGTCATGAACGGCGGCCCCCAGGTGCGGGTGTCGTCTCCGATCTCCGGCCGCTCGATCTTGATCACTTGCGCCCCCAGATCGGCGAGCATCTGCCCGCACCACGGGCCGGCCAGAATGCGGGCGAGTTCGAGAACTTTGAGACCAGAAAGAGGTTTCATGCGGTTTGACTCGAAGAAAGCAAGATACCCCACCACCATTTCGCTACGCTCATGGTCCCCCTCCCCAACAAGTTGGGGAGGTATAAAAGGAGTGTCTTATACCTCCCCGGTTTTACCGGGGAGGGGGACCGCGCCTGAAAGGCGTGGTGGTGGGGTGTCTTGCTTTTACTCATCAATAAAACGCCTGCAATCCGGTCTGTGCCCGGCCAAGGATCAGGGCATGGACGTCATGCGTACCTTCGTAGGTATTGACCGACTCCAGGTTCTGCGCGTGGCGCATGACGTGGTATTCCTCGTGGATGCCGTTACCGCCGTGCATGTCACGCGCCTGACGGGCGATATCGAGCGCCTTGCCGCAGTTGTTGCGCTTGATCAGCGAGATCATTTCCGGCTGCATCTGGCCGGCGTCGAACAGTTGCCCGACGCGCAAAGCCGCTTGCAGGCCCAGCGTGATTTCGGTCTGCATATCGGCCAGTTTCTTCTGGAAAAGCTGCATCTGCGCCAGTGGCTTGCCGAACTGTTTGCGGTCAAGGCCGTACTGGCGGGCGCGGTGCCAGCAGTCCTCGGCGGCGCCCATCACGCCCCAGGCAATGCCGTAACGGGCGCGATTGAGGCAGCCGAATGGTCCCTTGAGGCCCGACACGTTAGGCAACAGGGCGTCTTCACCGACTTCGACACCATCCATGACGATCTCGCCGGTGATGGAGGCACGCAGCGACAGCTTGCCATGAATCTTCGGGGCGCTCAGGCCCTTCAGGCCCTTTTCCAGCACAAAGCCGCGGATGACGCCATCGAGTTTGGCCCACACCACAAACACATCGGCGATCGGCGAGTTGGAAATCCACATCTTGGCGCCGGTCAGGCGGTAACCGCCATCAATCTTCTCCGCGCGGGTGGTCATGGCGCCGGGATCGGAGCCGGCGTCGGGCTCGGTCAGGCCGAAACAGCCAACCCATTCGCCGGAAGCCAGCTTGGGCAGATACTTCATGCGCTGCGCTTCGCTGCCATAGGCATAGATCGGGTACATGACCAGCGACGACTGCACGCTCATCATCGAGCGATAGCCGGAATCAACGCGCTCGACTTCACGCGCCACCAGGCCATAGGCGACATAGGACGCACCGGCGCCACCATATTGTTCAGGCAGCGTCGCGCCGAGAAGACCGAGTTCGCCCATCTCGTTGAAAATGGCGCGGTCGGTATATTCCTCGCCATAGGCTTTCAGCACGCGCGGCATCAGGGAACCTTGCGCATAGTCGTGCGCCGCTTCCATGATCATCCGCTCATCGTCCGTTAGTTGCTCGGTGAGGAGGAACGGATCTTTCCAGGCAAAATCAGACATCAAACACCACGCCCTGAGCCAGCGGCAGCGAGCTGCCGAAATTGATGGTGTTGGTGGTGCGGCGCATATAGGCGCGCCAGGCGTCGGAACCCGATTCACGGCCGCCGCCGGTTTCCTTTTCGCCACCGAAGGCGCCGCCGATTTCAGCGCCGGATGTGCCGATATTGACGTTGGCGATACCGCAATCAGACCCGGCCGCCGACATGAAGAGTTCTGCTTCGCGGATATCGTTGGTGAAGATGGAAGAGGACAGGCCGGCGCCGACATCGTTTTGCATGGCGATGGCGTCCTTCACATCCGAATAACGCAGGATGTAGAGGATGGGCGCGAAGGTTTCGCGCAGCACCGGACCTTCATGCTTCGACATTTCGACGATGGCGGGGCGGACATAATAGCTGTTGTCGCCGCTGACGGTAACGCGCTCACCGCCGGTGACCACGCCGCCGGCGGTCTTGGCTTCGTTCAGGGCCTTTTCAAAGCCATCAAAAGCCAATTTGTCGATCAGCGGACCAACGAGCACGCCATCTTCCATAGGGTTGCCGATCTTGACCGAGGCATAGGCCTTTTTAAGGCGCGGCACCAAGGTGTCATAAATGCTGTCGTGAACGAACAGGCGGCGGAGCGTCGTGCAGCGCTGGCCGGCCGTGCCCATGGCGGAAAAAGCGACGCCGCGTAAGGTCAGGTCGAGATCGGCGGTCGGCGAAACGATGGCGGCGTTGTTGCCACCCAGTTCGAGGATAGAACGCGCAAAGCGGGCGGCCAGTTTCGGACCGACGGCGCGGCCCATGGCGGTGGAGCCGGTGGCAGAGATCAGGGCGACCTTTTCATGTTCGACCAGCACTTCGCCGATTTCGCGGGCGCCGATGATCAGGGCCGACAGGCCTTCAGGGGCATCGTAGCCGGCGTTGACGTAGGCCTTGAGGGCGCGTTCAAAAAGCGCATGGGTGGCCAGGCCGGTGAGGGGCGACTTTTCCGACGGCTTCCAGACGATCGAGTCGCCGCAAACCAGCGCAAGCGCCGCGTTCCAGGCCCAGACGGCGACGGGAAAGTTGAAGGCCGAGATGATGCCGACGACGCCAAGCGGCTGCCAGGTTTCCATCATGCGGTGGCTGCTACGTTCGGTGGCGATGGTCAGGCCGTACAATTGACGCGACAGACCAACGGCGAAATCGCAGATGTCGATCATTTCCTGCACTTCTCCGAGACCTTCCGAGGTCACCTTGCCGACTTCGATGGAGACCAGCTTGCCGAGTTCGGCCTTGTGTGCGCGCAGTTCTTCACCGAGCAGACGGACCAGTTCGCCGCGCTTCGGGGCGGGGATGACGCGCCAGTCGAGGAACGCCTTGTGCGCCGCATCAATGGCCTTCGTGGCGTCGGCGGTCGAGGTCTCGACAACCTTGGCGATGACATCGCCGGTGACCGGCGAGGTGACGGCCAGGGTGCCACCGGTATAGGTTTTGGCGTCGACGCCGAGGGTTGTCAGAAGCGAAGAGACATCTTCGGCAAAGCGTGTGGTTTCGGTGATCATGGTTGCGTTCCTTTATTGTCTCGGCCTGAAATTAACCCCCCTCCGGCTTCGCCGGTTTCCCCCCTGAAATCAGGGGGGATTCTAAAGGAAAGAACCTCCCCTGATTTCAGGGGAGGGTGGCCTGAAAGGCCGGGTGGGGTTAAGGTCACGCACAGGGTTGTCATGGCTAGAATCTCGAATCCGTGAGGTGCGCCGCTTGTGCGCCGACCTCGTAAAATACTTCTTTCAGCGCCCGCAGCTTTGCATCGCGCGGAGCGGTGACGGGCAGGGGCAGATCGGCTTCGGACTTTTCACCGGCGATCAGTTCGGCCAGGGTGCGGCCCATGACCGTGCCCGGCGCGATGCCGCGGCCATTATAACCGCTGATTCCGATGACGTTCGGCGCAAATTTATGGAAACGCGGCAGGTTATCATCGGTCATGCCGATCTGGCCGTACCATTCCGCTTCGAATTTGACATCGCCCACTTGCGGGAAAATCTTGTGCAGGGCGCGCAGGGCCCAGCCGCGATGGATGCCATGACCGACACCGTTCAGTGCACCGACGCTGCCGAAGATCAGGCGGCCGTGCACATCCATGCGGAAAGAGGACAGCACTTCCTTGGTATCCCACACGCCTTCATGGCCGGGCAGGATTGTGGCGCGCACATTATGGCTCAGGGGTTCGGTGGCGAAATTAAAGTAGGGCAGGTGAACCTGTTCGCGCCGAATGATCTCCCAAGGGCCTTGCGTATAGGCGTCGGTGGCCATGATCACCCAATCGGCTGTGACCGAGCCTTGCGGCGTTTTTACCTGCCATTGCGTACCGGCCGGAATGACCTCCAGCGCGGGCGAGCCGGTATAAAGCGTGGCGCCTTCCGTCTGCGCCGCCTTGGCCAGTCCGCGCACATAGGCCAGCGGCTGGATGGTGCCGGCGCGCAGATCGAGCAGGGCGCCGCTGTAGGCGCGGGAGCCAACCTTTTGCGCGGTCTCTTCCGCCGATAACAGTCGCACCGGCGCACCACGCGACTGCCATTGCTTTTCACGCTGTTGCAGTTCTTCGAGACCCGCCTGGCCGACGCCGCAATGCAGGGTGCCGTGCTTCTGCAACTGGCACGCGATGCCGTAAGACTCGACGATATCGAACACGGCCGAAGGGGCATCGCCGAGCAGTTTCAGCAGGCGGTCGCCATGGACCTCACCCAGCACGTTCGGCAGTTCATCGGGCATGACCCACATGCCGGCATTGACCAGCCCGACATTGCGGCCCGCACCGCCAAAACCGATCTCTTTCGCTTCCAGAACGATTGAGGCTACGCCCTTTTTCGCCAGATGCAGCGCCGCCGAATTACCTGTATAGCCACCACCGATGATGCAGACTTGCGTGCGCACATCTCCGCTCAGCGTGGCTGTTGCCGGCGCCGCGGGGGCGGTGGTTTCCCAGAGACCATGTGTGCGCTTATCGTTCAGCATGTCATTCCGTATCTGTATGGACAACAGGCTTATACGCGCTAATATGCGCCTTATCCATTGCCATTTCGGCATTACATCATTCTCAATCGGAATGAACTTCATGCTTGCGCCGCGCCGTTTTTTACCACCGACCAGCCACCTGCAGGCCTTCGAGGCTGCGGCGCGCACCGGCAGCATCACGGCGGCGGCGCGTGAACTGGCCTTGACGCAAAGCGCCGTCAGCCGTCAGATCAAGGCGCTGGAGGACCAGCTTGAGGTTGAACTGTTTCACCGTGAGCGCCAGACCATCCGCCTGACCCCTGGTGGCGAAGCCTATGCCCGTGAAGTGCGCGACGCCCTGAAAAAGATCAGCACGGCCTCGCTCAACCTGCGCGCCAATCCCTTTGGTGGCACGCTCAATCTCGCGGTCCTGCCGACCTTCGGCGCACGCTGGCTGGCGCCGCGCCTGCCAGCTTTTCTGGGCCAGCATCCGGGCACCACGCTCAACCTGATCACGCGCCTGACCGCTTTCGATTTCCGCCAGGAGGCGATGGACGCCGCCATCCATCACGGCACCGGGGACTGGCCAGGCGCTGAAACCCTGCTGCTGCGCGAAGAATATGTCGTGCCGGCATGCAGTCCGGCGCTGCTGGAACGCTACCGTTTCGAGACACCGACCGATCTGCGCAAAGCGCCGCTGCTGCACATCACCACCCGTCCGGATGCCTGGGAGCGCTGGCTGCGCCAGAACGACGCGCCGGCCGAGCATGTGCAGGGGATGCTGTTCGACCAGTTCGCTACGGTGGCGCAGGTTGCGCGCGCCGGGCTTGGCGTGGCGCTACTGCCGGACTTCCTGATCGAGGAAGAGCTGCGCACCGGCCAACTGGTGCGGGCGCTCGACCTGCCGATGAAGAACGCTGAAGCCTATTATCTCGCCTGGCCGGAAGACCGCGCCGACCATCCGCCGCTGGTCGCCTTCCGCGATTGGCTCCTGACTGAAACCGCCGCTGATAACGGATAAAAGATGCAAAACCTGACCGCGCACGACCTGATCGAACGTTTGCCCTATGCTGTCCTCACCCAGCAATTGCCAAAATTGCTGCAGGGCGAGACGACCTCACCGCAGCGCCATGTCCACACGGTTCAGAACGACGGCGAACCGGATGCGACGCTCTTGATGATGCCAGCGTGGAGTCAGGGTGTCGGTGGGGTCAAGATCGTCAATGTGACGCCGGGCAATACGCGCCGCAACCTGCCGGCGGTGACGGCGAGTTATCTGTTGTTCGATGCGGTTACCGGCGAACACATGGCCCTGCTCGATGGCGGCGAACTGACGGCGCGGCGCACGGCGGCGGTTGCGGCAATCGCAGGAGACCGGCTGGCTGTGGACAGCGCCAAACATCTGCTGCTGGTCGGTTCTGGCCGGATTGCTTCGGAACTGGCCTTCGCTTACCGAGCGGTTCGAGACATTGAAACGGTCCAGGTTTTCAGCCCAACCACGGCCAATGCCGAGAAACTGGTGGCTGCGCTAAAGGCCGGTGGTTTCCATGCCGAGGTCTGTACCGATCTGGCCAAAGACGCAGCAAAAGCCGATATCATCGCCTGCGCCACGCTCTCTAAAGAACCGCTGATCAAGGGCGAATGGCTGCACGCAGGCCAGCATGTAGCGCTGATCGGCGGCTATCTGAAAGACATGCGCGAGGCCGATGACGCGGCCATGACGCGCGCCGACATCTGGGTCGATACCTTTGCCGCGCTCAGCGAGGCGGGGGACCTGACACAACCCATTGCCGCCGGTTTGCTGCATCATGAGATGATCAAAGGGACATTATCTAAGTTGTGCGCTCATGGCGCTGTGACTGACCGCGAAAACCGCATCACCCTGTTCAAAAGCGTGGGCGACGCCGCGCAGGATCTGGCGGCGGCGTCACTCGCCGTCGGATAATTACCAGCGCGGATCAGCTTCGTGCGGCGGGATCTGCATATCATGCAGCAGATGCGCCACATGCGCGCAATCGTGCCCCTTACGGCCGAGAATCACCGAGCGCTTCGCCTTCGGCGGCGTCAGGCCGGCCTCTTGAAGCACCGACGACACGCGATGATCGAACTCATCGCGCAGGGCTGCCTTGCAGATGGAAATACCCTTTGGCAGCAAAGCTTCGTCGATCTCGTCCATCACGAACAGTTCGTCGACGAAGTGGTACATATAGTCCATGCTCTTGACCAGACGCTGATGGCTCAGGCAGGACGCATCGCCCAGGCGGATCATCCAGTCGCGGGCAAAATCGACATGGTAGGCCACGTCGCCGACGCTTTTTGCCGCAATCTCGGCCAACCCCTTGTGTGTGGAACCGCTGAGGGCTTCCAGGAACAGGTGCTGATAGTTGGAGAACAGGAACTGCCGCGCCAGGGTCTGGGCGAAGTCGCCGTTTTGCTGTTCGACCAGCAGGCAATTGTGGAAATCGTGCGGGTCGCGGCGGAAAGCGAGCGCGTCGGCATCGCGGCCCTGGGCGTCGTTCTTCGCTGCCAGTTCCAGCCAGAAGGTGGCCTGACCAACGAGATCGAGCGCCAAACTGCTAAGGCCCAAGTCAACCTCAAGGCTGGGGGCGTGGCCGCACCAGGCGCTCAGGCGCTGGCCGAGGATGAGGGCGTCGTCACCGAGACGCAGGGTATATTCAAAAATGGGAGGTTGCATGGCGTATCGGTCCCTTGGTGCCTTTTTCAATTATGTTTATAGGGTGTTGCGTTGTGCCGCAAAAAAAATGCTGCATGAATTTGAGATGCAGCATTTCCGGATATCCGGCGGGGCTGACCGCCCCCGCTCTCCGGGCTTGGCGCTGGGCTGACGTGGCGGTCGTTCCGGCGATGAATAGCAACTTGGTTAACATGGTGTGTTATGGAGTGTTTTCTCTTGTTATTGAAAACACTATACAAAAAAGCCGCCCTTGGGTCAATTTCAAAAACTGACATTAGTGTCAAATTTGGAAAATTAACTGCATTTCAGGAAAATTTGCCAACTGACGGCGCTGTCATGACAATTTATGCTGCACCTGTTAATCCGCAGCATGATTAAGCGAGTCATGCAGGGCGTCGAGCAGGCTGTTCGGTCCTGGCTGGTCGGCGGTCAGCTCCCAGATCATGACGCCGGCGCCATTTTGCCGGGCCAGGTCGGCCTTGAGGCGGATCGTCGGGCGGCCATTATAGGTAACGTAATCGCAGCCGGCGCATGCCTTGCCGAGGATATCGTTTTCGGCGACCGCATCGCCGTATTCCGCCAGCAGGCCTTTGTAATCATGGAAGCCGAGCTTGTAGGTGCCAAAGGCATGACCGTAGAAGGGAACTCCCAGAACGATCTGCGCCTTTGTGGCGCCGCGCGCCTGCCAGACGGCGATATCGTGTTTCGCCATGTCTAATGTGGCATGTTCGTCACCCGGCGTACCCCAGCTTGGGCCGATGCCGTCATAGGACATGATGTTCACATAGTCGAAATAGGGCACGGACGACACCGGCACCATGCCGCCTTCGCCTGAAGCTGTAGCGCAGGTTAAAAGTTTGCCGCGCTTTTTTAGGGCCGCACTCAGTTCCTGAATAAAGGGCGTATATTCACCGGCGGTGTCGACGGCGGTAAGCACGTCCCATTCGAGATCGATGTCCAGACCGTCGAGACCGGTATCATCGAGAAACTGAATGAGGTTTTTCACCGTATTGGCGCGATTTTCGGGCTTGAGCAGGGTGGGCCAGTTGCCGGAGCATTTGGGAATAATCCCACCGCCCAATGAGATCAGCACCTTGACGCCGGCCTTATGGGCGCGGCCGATCACCGCCTGCACATCGGCTACCGGCAGGCCGCCGTGGCCTTCGGTATCCATGCAGGCCATATTGGCGCCGCTGACAATCAGGCCTTGCGGATCGGGATTAACGAAGGACAGGTTCATATGGGTGATCTTCGTCAGATCGATACTGTCCATATGGGCGAGCATCGGTCCCTTGAAAGCCGGCAGGTAACCGATGATCACCGGCTTTGGCGCGGGCTTCGCCATGACCGGTGCGGCGATCAGGGCGGCAGACAGAATAATAGCGGCGAGTGATTTCATGGCGGTTCCCTCCGTTTTTTTTGAAGGGTGGCCTACCTATTGGTCATAAGCAATAAGACCAATTTTATTTTTCCGGCCCGTTGAGATAAGGCCGCCGAACGGCTATCTAGAACGTAGATATTCTCCGGACGAGGTGCGCCGTACCCGGTCAAGACAAGACGACGCCACACCGGAGTCGAAACATGTCCAAAAATCCTAAATTGTGGGCGATCATCGCCGTTCTGATCGCCATTGTTTCCGTGCAACTCGGCGCTACGCTCAGCAAGCATGTCTTTCCGCTGGTCGGTTCCGAAGGCACCACAGCCTTGCGCCAGTTCTTCGCCACGGTTTCCCTGCTGATCGTCTTCCAGCCATGGCGCAGCGGGCCTGAACGCAGACACTGGCCGGTGCTGGCGCTTTACGGCGCCATACTCGGCGTAATGAACCTGATCTTCTATGCTTCTATCGCCCGCATTCCGCTGGGCATCGCCGTGGCGCTGGAATTTTCCGGCCCGCTGACCGTGGCGATTTTAGGCTCCCGCAAGTGGAGTGATTTCATCTGGGTGGCCTGCGCCGTCGCTGGTCTGCTGATCCTTCTGCCCTGGGGGAATGGCAATGCTGCGCTCGATCCTCTGGGCGTGGTCTATGCCCTGATCGCCGGCGTTCTGTGGGGGCTTTATATCATCGTTGGCCAAAAGGTCGGCGATCGCGTCCACGGCGGCAAGGCTGTGGCGCTCGGCATGGCGTTTTCAACGATCTTCACCGTGCCGATCGGCGTGGCCTTTGCCGGCGCGGCCCTGTGGTCACCGGTTATAATGCTATATGGGGTCGGTATCGGCATTCTGGCCAGCGCCATTCCCTATGCGCTGGAAATGATCGCGCTGAAGGCCATGCCGGCCAAGACATTCGGCCTGATGATGAGTCTGGAGCCGGCCGTCGCCGCGCTGCTGGGGCTTGTTATCCTGCATGAATTGCTGATGCCGCTGCAATGGCTGGCGGTGGCGCTGGTAATTATCGCATCGGCCGGTTCCAGCCTGACGGCAAAGCGCGGATCGAACGATGCGACAGCTTAAGCGGTGACGATAAATCCGTCTGTTATCCGCACCGGCCATGCTGTCAGGCTCTGTCCGGCGCAGGGGCCACCGATGCACTGGCCGGAAGAGATGCGAAACAACGCACCGTGCCAGCTACAGGAAATCAGGTCGGCCTGTGGCGTCAGGTAATCATCGAGTTCCTGCGCCAGCGGCAATCCGGCGTGCGGGCAGCGATCAACATAGCCGTAATAATCGTCGGCCTTGCGCACCACGAAGCCATGAAAATGCGCCTCGCCGATTTCCAGCACGAAATTGCGCGCGCTATCCGGCGCGATCAGATCCTTCGGCCCCAGTTTTACGCCGGCGGGGGTGGCGTAGACACGCACATTCATCGGATATTGAAATCGACCGTATCGGCGTCGGGCTGGTGCGCCGGATGAGCGCGCGAGAAGGCCGGATGCTCGTCGCAGCGCTCATTGACGGCGCGGATATGGGGATAGGGATCGAGGCTGACATTGAAGCGCTGAGCGGAGAAGACCTGCGGCACCAGGAAGCAATCGGCCAGGGTCGGGGTATCGCCAAAGCAATAGCCCTGGCCATTGTGGGCGATCAGGGTTTCCAGCGCGGTGAATCCTTCGGCGATCCAGCCCGTGGCCCAAATCTTGACCTGTTTGTCGTCGGCGCCCCAGTCGTTCTTCAGTTCGCGCAGGACGCGGAGATTGTTGAGCGGATGGATATCGCAGGCGATCAGCGCCGCCATCGCCCGGACCGTGGCGCGGTCGGCGGCGGCGCGGGGCAGAAGCGGCGGTTCCGGGCAGCTTTCTTCCAGCCATTCGATGATCGCAGAACTCTGGGTCAGGATGTGGCCGCCGATATCGAGCGCCGGCACCAGGCCTTGCGGATTGAGCACCTTGTAGCTGTCGAGGTGCTGGGCGTTGGTGCGCAGGTCGTGGCTGTCCTGTTTGTAGTCCAGCCCCTTGAGATTGAGCGCGATCCGAACGCGATAGGCGGCGCTGGAACGCCAGTAATCATGCAGCTTGAGCATCCTCGCCTGCTTTCTCGTTAAGGGGCGGGTAAAATCAGCCCGCGGCAGTCTCCGAATCCGATGCTGACAAAGCCGTCCGCCTCGGCGCGTGCCCTCAAGATAAGCGCATCGCCGTCTTCAAGAAAGGCGCGTGTTTCATTTGACGGCAAAGTCACGGGTTTTTTACCGCCTTCGGACAGTTCGAGCAGGCTGCCGGCGCTGTCCGGAGCCGGGCCGGAAATGGTGCCGGTGCCGAGCAGGTCGCCGGTTTGCAGGTTACAGCCATTGCTGGCGTGATGGGTGACGAGCTGCGCCGCGGTCCAGTACATATGACGGGCCTCGCTGTGGCTGAGGGCATGGGGGGGCAGGTTCTGCGCTCGCATTTCGGCGGTCTCGATCAGGACGTCAAGCCTGAGTTTCAGCGCACCACCGGCCTGATCGGCCTCGCCCCACAGATAGGGCAAGGGCTTTGGATCGCCTTCGGGGCGCGATGCCTGCGCCAGCCGGAAAGGCGCCAGGGCTTCCGGTGTGATGATCCACGGCGAGATCGTCGTCATGAAGTTCTTGGCGAGAAAGGGGCCGAGCGGCTGGTATTCCCACGCCTGGAAATCGCGCGCCGACCAGTCATTGAGCAGGCAGAAACCGGCAATATGCTGCGCAGCATTTTCGATGGGAATGGGGGCGCCGAGATCATTGCCGGCGCCGATCCAGATACCGAGTTCCAGTTCGAAATCGAGCCGTTTGCTGGGGCCGAAGGATGGCGCTTCCGCATCGGGCGCTCTGGTCTGGCCCTTGGGGCGGATGACCGGCGCGCCCGTTGGCCGAATGGACGAGGCGCGGCCATGATAGCCGATCGGCACGTGCTTGTAATTCGGCAGCAGGGGGTTGTCCGGCCGGAACAGCTTGCCGACCGTGACGGCATGATGGATGCCGGCGTAGAAATCGGTGTAGTCGCCGATCCGGATTGGCAGGTGCAGGCGGCAATCGGCGGCGGTGTGCAGGTAGGGTTCGGAAATTTCGCGGTATTGCGGATCGCTAAGTAGTTTTGATAGTTGCGCGCGCAAGGATTGGCGCAGGGCCGGGGTCGCCAGCACGTCTTCCATAGTGAGGCCGTTGTCCTGCCTCAGGCCGGCGGCAACCAGGGCCTGCCATTCGATTATATAGTCGCCGACGGCTGTACCTGGACGCGGGGCTTCATTCGCCGGCGAAAACAGACCGAGCGGCAGGTTCTGGATCGGGAAGTCCGCATGACCATTGGCGTTGGCGACCCATGAGGTCAGTTTTTGATCGTGTGTCGCGTCTATCACTTAGGCAACTCCGCCTTTTTGAAATTATCCCAGCATTGGTCATAATCGCGCTGCAACAGCGGCGTCTCTAATGCTAAAATCGTAGGCGTAAGCGGCAACCGGCTCTCGAACATGAAGGCCATCGTGCCGTCGATTTTGTGGGGTTTGAGGTCCGCGGCGATAGCGGCCTCGTAGCTCGTTTTGTCCGGGCCATGACCATTCATGCAGTTATGCAGACTGGCCCCGCCCGGCGCGAAACCGTCAGCCTTGGCGTCATAGGCGCCGGTGATCAGGCCCATGAACTCGCTCATGATATTGCGGTGAAACCACGGCGGTCGGAAGGTGTGCTCGGCCACCATCCAGCGCGGCGGGAAAATGACGAAATCGGCATTGGCGGTGCCGGGTATTTCTGATGGCGAGGTCAGGACCGTGAAGATTGACGGATCGGGATGGTCGAAACTGACGGTGTTGATCGTGTTGAAGCGGCGCAGATCGTAGCGATAAGGCGCGTAATTACCATGCCAGGCGACGACATCGAGTGGCGAATGGCTGATGCGGGTCGTCCACAGCCGGCCGCCAAACTTCTGGATCAATTCGCAATCGCCGTCGATATCCTCGAAGGCGGCTATGGCTGTTTCAAAATCGCGCGGATTGGCCAGGCCGTTGGCGCCGATCGGGCCAAGCTCAGGCAGGCGCAACGGCTTGCCGTAGTTATCCAGCACATAGCCGGTGGCGTGGCCTTCCGGCAGGGCGATGCGGAATTTCACACCGCGCGGAATGACGGCGATCTGGAGCGGCTCAATCTTCAGTACGCCCATTTCGGTGAAGATCACCAGCCGGCCGGATTGCGGCACGATCAGCCACTCACCATCGGCATTGAAGAAGGCGCGGTCCATCGAGCGGTTGGCGGCATAGAGATGAATGGCCATGCCGGTCTGCGCCGCCGCGTCACCATTGCCGGCATAGGTGATCAGGCCGTCGATAAAGTCTGTAGGGGTAGCCGGCGCATTCAGAGGCGACCAGCGCAGGCGGTTGGGCGTCGGTGGCGCGAACGTGTCGGCGTCTCGATAAGGGATGAAGGGCGCATGGGCGGCTGAGGGGCGCAGGCGGTAGAGCCACGACCGGCGGTTCTCGTGGCGCGGGGCGGTGAAGGCCGAGCCGGACAGTTGTTCGGTATAAAGACCGAAGGGTGCGGCCTGCGGTGAGTTCTGCCCGATCGGCAAGGCGCCGGGCACGGCCTCGGTCGAGAAATGATTGCCGAAGCCGGTCATGTAGTCTGACATCTGCGCTCCTCCCGCTGTTATCATAGGAAGCGAGAACCCCCACCACCACATCTCACCGCGCCGAAGGCGTGGTGGTGGGGTATCTGACTTACGAAACCTTGATCACGCCTCGCCGTATCTGATCAAGTTCAATCGATTCAAACAGCGCCTGGAAATTACCATTGCCGAAGCCCTGATTGCCCTTGCGTTGAATAACCTCGAAGAAGATCGGCCCGAAGGTGTTCTCGGTGAATATCTGCAACAATATACCCTCATCGCCGACAGCGCCATCAATCAGGATACGATTGGCCTTCAGGCGTTCCAGGTCCTCGCCATGCCCCGGCACGCGCGTATCGACCAGATCGTAATAGGTCTCGATGGTATCCTGCAATTTGACGCCGCGGGCGCGCAGCTTTTCGACCGTCTCATAAATATTGTCGGTGGTGAGCGCGATATGCTGGATGCCCTCGCCATTATACTGGCGCAGGAATTCCTCGATCTGGCTGGTGTCGTCCTGGCTTTCATTGAGCGGGATGCGGATGTTGCCGTCGGGGGCGATCATCGCCTGCGAGAACAGGCCGGTGGCTTGGCCCTTGATGTCGAAATACTTTTGCTCCTCGAAGCCGAAAATCTGGGCGTAGAAGCTCGACCAGGTGCGCATCTGGCCGCGGGCCACGTTATGTGTCAGGTGATCGAGTACCTTGAAGCCGACATTATTGAGGTGCTCGTCATCTGCCGCGCCGGGAATGGCGATCCAGTCCGCGTAGATATTATGATCGACGAGATAAAGCAGCGAACCGCCGATACCTTTCAGCGCATAGCTGCCCTTGCCGAGCGCACCCTGGGACGCGTCGGCGGCTTGCGCGCCGTTTTGCAGGGCCAGGTCATAGGCCGCTTTCGCATTGGCGACACGGAAAGCCATGCCATTGGCCGAGGGGCCGTGGTGTTCGGCGAAATCGGCAGCTTGTGCGCTGCCGGCGGTGTTGAGCAAGAAATTGATTGTGCCCTGCTTGTAGCGGACAATATCGCGCTCAGGATGGCGCGAAGCGGCGACAAAGCCCATCATTTCAAGCTGTTCGGCCATGACGGCGGTATCCGGGCCGGTAAATTCGACAAACTCGAACCCGTTCAGGCCCAAAGGATTATTATTCAACTTATTCTCCTTTGCTCAGATAGGGTTCAAGCGCCGCAGCGAAACGCGGCAGGTTTTCAGACCTCAGGCCGGCGACATTCATCCGGCCGTTCTCGACCATGTAGACGCCGTGTTTGACGCGCAGTTCGGCCACCGCCTCACGGCTCAAGGGCAGCAGGACGAACATACCGGTTTGCTGCGCGACAGAAGCCAGTTGCGGCACGGCCCTGGCCAGTTCGGTGCGGACGCTGTTGATGCGGGCGCGCATGGTGGCCAGTTCGGCCTGCCAGTTGGCCGTCAGATCGGCCGATTCCAGAATAGTCCGGACGACTGAGGCGCCGTGATCAGGCGGCATAGACCACATCGACCGGCCAGCCTTGACGCAGTTGGCGCGGGCGCGCAGGGCCGCCTGGGCATTGCTGCCCTTGATCCACAAGGCGCCGAGGCGTTCGCGATAAAGGCCGAAATTCTTCGAGCACGAGGCGGTAATGAGGGCTTCCGGCACGATATCGAGCAGGGCGCGCATGGCGGCGGCGTCTTCTTCCAGACCGTGGCCCAGGCCCTGATAGGCGATATCGATCAGCGGCAGCAGCCCCTTGCGGGCGCAGAGGTCAGCGATGGTGCGCCACTGATCCGAGGTAAAACCGGCGCCGGTCGGGTTATGACAACAGGCGTGTAGCAGCAGGACGTCACCGGGGCGGGCGGTTTCCAGCGTGCTGATCATCGCATCGAACAGGACGGTCTGCGTGCTCTGATCGAAGAAGGGATGCTCCAGCACTTGCAAACCGGCCGAACGCATCAGGGCCTGGTGATTGATCCAGGTCGGCGTCCCGACCCAGACACGGGCGTCCGGATTGGCGCGAGCGATCAGTTCCGCCGCCAGACGCAACGCGCCCGTGCCGCCGGGGGTTTGCAGGCCGCAATAGCGGTCATCGGCCGCGCGGGCAGCGCCCAACACGATCGAGGCCAGCAAAGCAATAAAGCGCGCATCGCCTTCAGCCGCGACATAGGCCTTGGTGGTCTGGGCTTCAGCGACGATCCGCTCGGCCTGGCGAACGGCCTGCATCACCGGTGTGCGGCCGGCTTCATCGCCATAAACGCCAATGCCGAGATCGATCTTGCCAGTGCGCGGATCGTCGCGTAACTGCCGCAGAAGCAGCAGCATGGCGTCAAGCGGCTGATCGTCCAGTCCGTCGAAGAGACGGGTTTGCGTCGGGAAGGTCAGGGAGTCGGCGGTCATGGCGAGTCTCACAGGAATAGTATCCAATGAAACTATGCCTGTTGCCTGGCCGTGGCAATCCTTATTTTGACCTTTACCGCCGTCTTGCCGTCACGACCCTGTGAGGGCGGATTTTTTGCCGGTGCCGATAAAAACCATGACCGCAAAAAAGACGATCTGGACGGCGGTCAGCACAGAGCCGATTCCGACCACGGGTTCAGCCCAGGACGCCCGGGTTTGCGCACCCCATATGCCGGGAATGAAGATCACCAGACCAATGACGGCGATGGCGTAATGGACCAGGGTCATCCTGCGTGAAAGCTGGGGATGGCCGTTATAAAACAGGCCTGCCAGGAACATCAGAACCCCGCCGACGAGATTAAGATGGGCGTGCGTCGGCATTTGGGTGAAATCGTGCGTGCCGCCCATATACAGGCCGAGAACAATACCGATGCACAGGAAAACAACACTGGTGCGCAGGAAAATATTACCGTTCATAAGATGCCCCTTTTTGGCCCCCTTGGCCCGTTTGGATGCGCATAGTTAACGTAACGTCGTTTTTTGTGCAAGGGTGCGTTTGAGGCGATTGCCAGACGCTAACTTCGGGCGCAGGGTAGCGCTAACGTCCATCAGAGGCGGATAAGGAGACCGACCCCCATGAAGCCTGTTGCCGTCCTGCTTTTCGCCGCTTTGACGCTGATTGCGTCTTCCGCGCACGCCCAGACAACTTTTGATGTCGCCATTACGGTTGACGATCTGCCGGCGCATGGTCCCGTGCCGCCGGGCGTCAGTCGCACCGACGTGGCGCGCGATTACCTGGCGGCGCTGAAGGCGCATAATGTCCCGGCCGTCTATGGTTTCGTTAACGCCGTCCGCTTGAAGCAGGAGCCCGGAACGGAAGCAGTGCTTGATATGTGGCGCGCCGCCGGTTATCCGCTGGGTAATCACACCTATAGTCACATGAATATCAATTCCGGTACGCTGGAGGCTTTTGAAGCCGATCTTGAAGCCGGCGAACCGGCGATCCGCGACCGCATGACCGGGGCCGACTGGCGTGTGTTGCGCTTTCCCTTCCTGAGCGCCGGCGACGAGGCCCATCATGCGGGGATCATGGCCTATCTGAAGGCGCACAAATACAGGATCGCCGACGTCTCGATCAGCTTCAACGACTGGGCCTATACAGATACCTATGCGCGCTGCATGGCCAAGGGTGACTCAGAAGCCGTCGAGGGCATGAAAATCCAGTATATGCAGGGCGTGAAGGCGTCGATCGCGCGGTCGCTGATGGCGTCGGAAAAGGTCTATGGCCGGCAGATATCCCACGTCCTGCTGATCCACGAAGGCGCCTTTACGGCCCTGATGCTGCCGGAAGTGCTGGCGGCCTTTGAGGAAGAAGGCGCGCATTTCGTGACCCTCGATCAGGCGCAAAGTGATCCGGCCTATAGTGCGCCGAGCGCTCATCAGGGCGAAGGGCTATTGATTGAGCGCACGGCCAAGGAAAAGGGTATCGACCTGTGGAGCGACGCCCCGCCCGATGTCGATATCAGCAATCTGGCGGGACTATGCAGTTAGGCGATCAGGCCTTTCATGGGAACAGCGGTATCGGAATTAGAGAATATCGTCGTCGCCAGGGCCTTGTCCGAAACGTCGTACAGTTCAGCCATCACGCCTTTGGCGATGCTGCGTAAATCGATGGTGGGGGCCAGGTCGCGCCCCTGATAGAGTTGCGCCGTTTTCAGGCCGGGCCAGTCGGCGATCACGCGTCCGCCCTTGACGGCGCCGCCGGTCAGGAAGGCGGTTGTGCCTGTGCCGTGATCGGTGCCCTGGGTGCCATTAATCGCAGCGGTGCGACCGAATTCGGTGATAACCAGAATGGCGGTATCTTTCCACACGGGGCCGAGCGTGTGCTGAAAAGCATACAGGGCATCGTCGAGACCGCCGAGCAGGCGGGTGAGACGATCGGTTTCAGAGACATGCGTGTCCCAGCCTTCAAACGCGAGGGCAGCGATACGGGGACCGTCATCGCGAGCGAGAAACTGCGCCGTGCCTGTCGCCATAGCCGCCATCATCTGCGGATCGGCCGGGCCGCCGCGTGCAGAATTGGCGTCAAAGCCGGCGGTGATGCGATTAGTTTTGATGGCGTCGCGGAAGGTCGCTGCGAACGCAGGGTCGCTTTCCTGGTAGAGCGCCAGGACACGGCCGGGCAGATCGGGATCCTTGAGGCTGAGGCTCGAAGGCGCCCAGCCCAGGATATCGGCCTGACCGCGAATGATCAGGGGCGTTGTCGTGCCGACGGATAGTCCCTGCATGGCCGTGATGCGCTGATCCTGCCGCAAGGTGAGCAATAGCCGGTTCATCCAGCCTGAATCGGTATGGCCGGGCGTGGTGAAGCCTGATTCCAGCACGTCCTGTCCGTCAAAATGTGACCGGTCGCGGTAGGGCGAGGCGCTGGCATGGACGACGAGAGCCTGACCGGCGCGATATTGAGCGGCAAAATGCGGCATGGCGGGATGCAGGCCAAACATCGTATTCAGCGGTAAGGGCTGGCTTGTGGTTTGCGCCTCGCGGCCATGCAGGCGTGCGTAATCTGGATCTCCGACTGGCGGCACGGCCGTCAGTCCGTCGAGGGCGCCACGCAGCACAATGGTGATGAAGCGGGGATCACGGGCCCCGGCCGCACGCGCGGTCAGCGGAATGAAGGCGCCAAAGGCCGCGACCCCGCCCATCTGAAAGAGATTGCGGCGCGAAAAGCCATTGGCGAAGAGCGATTTGAATTCCATATCAGCGCCTCAAGAATTCGGGGGACATGAAAACGAGCGAAAGGCCTTGCGGGACGGTTTCCGCGTGACTTATCGCCTGAAGGGTGGCGTCGGTCAGGCGCGGCCCCAGGCAGCGCGCGGCCAGTTCGCGCGGGTCGATATTATGACCGGGAAACGCCCGGATAATCTGGGCGGCGATCAGGGCTGTGACGTCGAGACGGGTACTCAGGCCTTCCGGCGTAGCCCAGGCCGCAAAGGTATCCGGAAAACCGTTTGGCCCCGATGGGGTCCATAGCGACTGACCCATGACATAAAGCGCCTGCTTCTCGGTCTGAGGTCTGATGGTGACGCCTGACGTGCGGATCATGGCGGCCAGATGTTCCTGCGGAGAACGAATCTTCACACACGCGGGGTTCCAGGCTTCGTCGGATTCGATCAGGGTTTCGTAAACCGAGGCCAGGTCGCCGCCGGTGGCCAGGAAATTTTCCATCAGGCGGTCCACCAGAGCGGGCGGTGGTACATCCGCCACGAAATGACGCGCCAGCTTGAAGGTGATGTGGCGCGCAGTCGCAGGCCGGCTGGCCAAATCGATGAGAATGTCGGCAGCCTGAAAGAAACCTGAGTCGGGATACACCTTGCCAAGAACGGTTTGTTCGCCCGGCTGATGGTTGGTGTCAATGAAATTGAAACCGTCACCGGCGCCTTCGCTCGATTCGGAAAAACTCTTGACGCTCCAACCGGTCAGTGCTGCGGCGAAGGCGGTGACGTCGGCCTGAGTGTAGCCGCTGCCAACGCCAAGAATATGCAACTCCATGATCTCACGGGCGAGGTTTTCGTTCAAACCGAGCCGGCTACTACGTCCGTGGCGCGATTGCGGGCCGATTGACGAAATGTTGTCGAGATAGGTCAACATACAGGGGTGAGTCTCGACAGCCATTACCAGGTCCTTGAACGATCCAAAGACATTCGGTCGGATGGCCTCGCGTTCGAAGGCGCCGGCGGTGATCCGGATCGGGGAGGATTTGTCGGTGGCGACCGCGAAATGATTGGCCCAGAACATAACCAGCCGCTCATTGAAACCGATCCGCGGTTTCATGACGGCCGTATTGAAACGCGCGCCGATTTCGTCGAGATTGCGCTCCGCTACCGGATTGGGTAGTTTGGAGCCATCGTCCGGCGGCGTTTGTTTCCGCAAAGCCTTCACAGCCTGCGTGTAGTCGTAATATTGCGTCAGGAGTTCAGGCGTCGAGAGCAGGGGGGCGTCGATACGAAGCGCGGCCGACCCGGCTTTTATCTCATGTTTCAGTGCGGCGCGCGCATCACCGCCTGCCGCGTGCCATCCGTATGACCCGCTGCCCAGGCCGAAGCGGGAGAGGGCGAGGGCGGCTTCAAAATCGTGCGATTGAACCATGACGCTTACTCTGACAGATGTATACGTGGCCTGAATATCAGGCATTACGCAACCGTCTGCGATTGAATTTTACGCATGTCTTTCGACGAAATTACGGCTGATTTAAAACGCTTCTGATGTAATTGGGTTATCGCCGGAAAACCAGGCGCGCTTCATGCCCTGTGACCGGAACGGGACGACCACCTCGCCTTTGGCATTGAGCGCGATCAGACCGCCTTCGCCGCCCATATCGACGATTTGCTGTAAGGTGGTGTCGGCGGCCCCGGTCAGTGTTTGCCCGCCGGCATGGCGGAAAGCGACTTGCGCCGAAGCATTGACGCGGATGAAGTATTCGCCCTGACCGGTGCAGGAAACAGCGGTCTGCTTATCCGCCCAGGTGCCGGCGCCGATCAAAGGTGTATCGCCGACCCGGCCGGCCAGTTTACCGAACACCCCGGCGGTTGAAGTCGCCGCCGCGAGGTTGCCGTAACTGTCGAGGCAGACGCAGCCGACCGTGCCGTGCGACAGGGTGCCCGGCGGGTGGTTGGATTCAAAGCGCCCGGCGCGGGTGAAGTATTCGGCTTCGTCGGCGAGGGACGCAAAGCCTTGTTCATGAGCGAAAAGCGCCGCGCCATCACCGGCCAGCATGACATGCGGCGTCTTTTCCATGACGGCGCGGGCGACCAGCACCGGGTTGGCGAAGCCTTGCAAGGCCGCGACAGAGCCGCAGGTCTGATCGGCGCCATTCATCAGGCTGGCGTCGAGTTCGTAATGGTCAGCGGCGTTCGGAGAGGCCCCTCGGCCGGCGACATACAGGCCGGAATCCTCCAGCCTGCGCACCCCTTCGGTGACGACATCGAAGGCTTTCGCGCCGCTTTTCAGGCTGTCGCGGGCGGCTTCGGCGATGTCGCGCATATTAGCGATTTCAGCGGAATAGTCGCGGCCCTGTTTGGCCCCGGCGCCGCCGTGCAAGGCGAAAGCGATCATGGGAATCTCCGAATGGTTTCGGATGTTCCTATGATCGCTTGCCCTGTCCGTTTCAAGGCCTAATCCGCCGCGTGCGTTACCGGTCCGGTGACCAGTGTCTTACGACACAGCCAGACGAACGGCACCAGCAGCAGGATGACAATCGACGAGATGCGGAACAGATCGACCGTGGCCAGCAGGAAGGCCTGGCTGGAAATCTGCCGGGCGATCACCCCCATACCCTGTGCGGTCGTCAGGCCGAACTGGCTGGCCTGATGCAGCGCATCCGTCATCGGACCACTCAGGCCGGCGGGGCCACCCATGACCTCCGCCAGACGGGTCTGGTGTTCGCTTTCGCTGCGTTCCCACAGCGTCGTGACCAGCGAGGCGGCGAACGAACCGGTGATGATCCGCGCGAAGTTCGACAGGCCCGAGGCCGCCGGTATCCGGTCGCCCGGAATGCCGCTCAGGCCGATACTGATAAAGGCGATGAAGAAGAAGCTCATCGCCGCCCCCATGATCAGCATGGGCACCATCAGCACAAGGAAGCTGGCGTCGGTGGTGAACAGCGAGCGCATATAGAAAGATAGGGCGAACAGGAACAGTGAAGCCGTGCCGAGGATACGCGCATCGTACCTGTTGAGCATCCGGGCGGCGAATGGCGTCAGGATGACGGCGATCACGCCGGAGGGCGCGGCGACAAGCCCGGCCCAGGTGGCGATATAGCCCATGTTTGTTTGCAGCCACAAAGGCATCAGCAGATTGGCGCCGAAGAAGATGGCGTAGGCGACGCACAGAACGATGGTGCCGAAGGCGAAGTTACGCGTCTTGAAGAAGCTGAGATCGACCATCGGATTCTTGTCGTTCAGTTCCCAGATTACCCAGGCGATAAAGCCGACGCTGGCGATGATCGTCTCGACCACGATAGCCGGCGAATTGAACCAGTCGACGTCCTTGCCGGTATCGAGCATGACCTGCAAGGCCCCGACCCAGACGATGAGCAAGGCGAAGCCGGTGCGGTCGATCGGGCGCTGGAAGGTCGGCGTCTCACGTGACGACATGCCGCGCCAGCAGAAGAAGGCACAGAAAGCGCCGACGGGGATATTGATGAAGAATATCCACGGCCAGGTCATGTTATCGGATATCCAGCCGCCGAAAATAGGCCCGCAGATCGGCGCCACAAGGGTTGTCATCGACCAGATGGCCAGGGCCGTGCCACGTTTGTTGGGTGGGAAAATCATCATCAGCAGGGCCTGCGAGCCGGGGATCATCGGACCGGAAACCGCCCCTTGCAGGACGCGGAAGAAGATCAGCGAATTGATATCCCAGGCAATGCCGCAGAGAAAAGACGCGACGGTGAACAGGACGACTGCGGCCGTAAAGGTCTTGACCACGCCATAGCGGCCCATCAGCCAGCCGGTCAGCGGCACGGAAATGCCGTTGGCCACGGCGAACGAGGTGATGACCCAGGTGCCTTGTGAAGTCGAGACGCCGAGGTCGCCGGCGATGGTCGGGATCGAGACATTGGCGATGGTTGAATCAAGCACCTGCATGAAGGTGCCGAGCGCCAGTGCGATGGCGGTGATGGCCAGCAGGCCGCCGGTCATGGGGGCGGGGCCGGTATTAGCGGAGGAGGACATGGAGCGCCTCTTGTCTCAGAATAAAAAGGGCCCCGCGCTTCAGGGGGGAGAAGACAGCGCGGGGCCAGGGAAAGCTAGTTCTTGGTATTGATTTTCGCGTCCATCGACAGGCCGACGCGCAAGGGGTGCGCCGCGACTTCCTTCGGATTAAGATCGATACGAACCGGCAGGCGCTGGACCACCTTGATCCAGTTACCCGAAGCGTTCTGAGCCGGGATTAGCGAGAAGGCCGAACCGGTGCCGCCGGAAATGCCGCGCACAATGCCGTGGAAGGTGATTTTCTTGCCGTAGAGATCGGAATGCAGTTCGACCGGCTGGCCGGGAATGACCTTTCGGAGTTGACCTTCCTTGAAGTTGGCGTCGACATAGGCGCGGCCGATCGGCACGACGGTCATCAGCGGGGTGCCGACGGCGACCTGCTGGCCGACCTGAACGGCCTTCTTGGCGACGATACCGTCGGTCGGCGCGCGAACGATGGTGCGTTCGAGCGCCAGGTTGGCAGCGTCGAGCTTGGCTTGCGCCGCCAGGACTTCCGGGTTTTCCGCAGCGGAAACGCCGGAGAACTGCGCCGCGTTGGTGGCGCGCTGGCCGCCGGCGGCCTGAACGCCGGCCGTGGCCTGATCGCGGGTGGCCAGTGCCGTGCTATAGGCGGCCTGGGCCTGCGTATAAGCATTCTGAGCGGTGGTCAGTTCTTCCTGCGAGACCGCGCCCGACTGCGCCAGGTTCTGGCGGCGGGTCAGTTCGGTCTTGGCGTTGTCGAGGCCCGATTTCGCCGAAGCGATCATGGCGGCGGCGCGGGCGACATCGGCCTGGCGGACGCCCAGTTCGCCGGCGAAGGCCTCGTCACTGGCGTAGTAGCCCTGGACGTGACGCTGGGCGAGGGCGAGGGCCGCCTGCGCCTGGGCGACGGCAATCTTTGCGTCGGCGTCATCTATGGTCAGGAGGATATCACCGGCTTTGACGGCTTGGGTTTCGGAAACGGCGATACTGGCTACCGGACCGGACACCAGAGCGTTGACCTGCGCCGTGTCGGTGCCGACATAGGCGTTGTCGGTCGAAACATAGTGCGAGGCGACGAGACCGTAATAGGCCCCGTAGGCGACGGCGCCGATGGCAACGGCGGTGCCAAGATAGGTGAGCAGGCGCTGACGCCTGGCGTTGCCGGCGGTGTTTGCGGCTGGCTTGGCGGCTGTCTTCTGGGTGCCGTAGGCTTCGGCGGCTTCTTCGACTTTTTCGAGGTTGTGTGCGGTGTCGGGCATGTTGAAATCTCTGATTTCTAGTTGTTCACGGTGTATTGGCCGCCCAGGGACTTGATCAGGGCGATATCGAGGGTCATGGCGCGGCTGCGCAGATCAGCGACGGTACGGCGCTGGCTGATCAGGCTTTGCTCGGCCACCAGCAGCGAGGTGTAGTCGGACAGGCCGCCGTCATAGCGCAGTTTGCTGAGGCGATAGGATTCCTCATAAGCCGTCAGGGCCTGTTCGGAATTATCGAGCCTTGATTGCAGCGCCTTCTGGCTGGTCAGAGTATCTGCCACCTGCTGCATGGCTTCCAGCACATCCTGATTATAGGCCGCGATGGCCAGGGCATGTTCGGATTCGGCCGATTTGAGATTGGCCTTCAGCGCGCCGCCATCGAACAGCGGCAGGCTGAGGGCCGGACCGACCTGACCGATATCGGAGCCGGAGGAGAACAGCTTGTCGAGACCCAGGGACTGCAAGCCTATAAAGGCGGCGATATTGATATTGGGGTAGAAGGCGGCGTGGGCCTGCTTAATATGGGCCGACGCTGACTCAGCCCGCCAGCGCGCGGCGATGATATCCGGGCGGCGGCCGATCAGGTCGAGGTTGACCTGACTGGGCACGCTGCCGAAAGCCGCGTTGTTGAGCGCCAGTGCCGGGCGTTGCAGGCCGTTGGCGAAGTCGGGCGAGGCGCCGGTCAGCATGGCGATCAGGTGTTTGTTGAGGTCAATCTGCTCATCGAGCGCGGCCAGATCGGCCTTGGCGGCAAAGATACCGGCCTGGGCCTGGGCGTTCTGAGCGCCGTTGCTGACGCCGTTATTGAGCTTGTCCTGAACCAGCTTGGCGCTATCGCTACGGATTCCCACGGCGCGTTCGGCCAGGTCGCGTTCTTGATACAGGCGGTCGAGATCGATATAGGCGGTGGCGATGGCGGTCGAAAGCACCAGACGGGCCTGGGCGGCATCGGCGGCGGCGGCCTGGGCATTGGTGCTGGCTCTAGCGATGGCGGCGCGGTTTTTACCCCAGAAATCGAGTTCCCAGTTGAAGCTCAAGGTCGTCTGACCATAGTCCTTATAGCCTTCGGGCACAGCTTCCTTTGGGAAGAGGTAATTATAACTCTGCTTGCCTTCATAGGCCGTGGCGTCCAGCCCCACCTGGGGGCGATTCGCGGCGCGATACTGCGAAACGGCGGCCTGCGCCTGATTGAGGCGGGCCTCGGCCATAGCCAGCGATGGCGAATTGTCGAAAGCCTGTGTCATCAGGCGCTGCAATTGCGCATCGCCGAGGCCTTTCCACCAGCTCTGCTCGCTTATCGCATTGATGGGGTTGACCTTCTTGGCCTGACTAGGCTCTGATGCGAAAGGGGCGCTTTCCGGAATCGTGGTGCAGGCCGTCAAGACTGTGGTGGCCAGAAGGGCAGCGATAACAAGGCTGCGGCGCGGCGTTTGGGAGGAGGGCGTGTTATGTGTCATTGTAATAAGTCTCATAAGGGCGGACTCTTGAAACAACCGTACGGTATGGTCATTTATGCTGGACATATAGTCCGGCACGCTGTATCTGTCAACTGACCATACCGTACGGTTTAGGAAATATTTTTGCGATGCAAAACGATAAAGTACAAGCGTTGAAAGCCTGCGAATCCAAAGGGCGCATGAGCGGCGAAGACCGCCGCGAAGCGATTCTTGACGTCGCCACCGAGATTTTTTTGTCGGAAGGCTATGCCAGTGCGTCGATGTCGACGATCGCGGCGAAGCTGGGTGGCTCCAAGGGCACGCTCTACAATTACTTCAAGAGCAAGGAAGACCTGTTCGCGGCTTATGTTCAGCGCAGTTGCGTCTTTCACCGGGGTGAGATCACCGACCTGCTGCTGGACGAAGGTGACGCCCGTACCGTGATGACGGCCTTCGCCAAGGGGTATGTCCGTGCTTTCACCGCCGAACCGGCCTTGCAGAACTGGCGCGTCATTTCCGCTGAAAGCCACAAATCGCCTGAAATTGGACGGCTGTTTTATGAAAGCGGTCCGCTGGCCGGCGCGCGTATCCTGGGCGGCTATATCGAAAAGGCCGTGGCGCGTGGTGAACTGGTTGTTCCCGATGTGAAAGTGGCGGCTCACCATTTCACGTCGCTTATTCACGGGCGCATGATCAAGGCGCGCCTGCTTAATTATATGCCGGCACCGAGCGACGAAGAAATCGCCGCCGAGGTTGACGCCGCTATGTTCGTTTTCTTCGCGGCTTACGGCGCGAAGACTTAAACCGTAAGGACCTGGCCGGCCAGTCGGCGTGGCCCCTCGTGGTGACTGATCAGGATCAGTCCCTGCTGCTTGTCGATCAGGTGCTGCGACAGGTTTTCCACCACCTGCGCTTCGGCGGTGAGATCGAGGCCCTCGGTCGGTTCGTCGAGGACGAGGATTGGCGCATCACGCAGCAGGCTGCGGGCCAAGGCCAGACGTTTACGCTCGCCGCCGGAAAGCGTGATGCCGCCATCACCGATCCAGGTATTCAGGCCTTTTGGCAGCGCTATGATGCGCGCTTTCAGGCAGGCTTTATCGAGCGCTTCCAGCATGACATTATCCTGATCGGCGCGGGGCATCGCCTTTAAGGCAGCGTCGCTTA
Organism: Asticcacaulis sp.; assembly: GCF_035497195.1. Taxonomy (GTDB): domain Bacteria; phylum Pseudomonadota; class Alphaproteobacteria; order Caulobacterales; family Caulobacteraceae; genus Asticcacaulis. The sequence goes on along the minus strand of NZ_DATJDZ010000009.1, from coordinate 13,973 downwards.
TCGCCATCAGGAGGTTTTCGCGGATCGTGCCGGTCAGCAGGGCCGCATCCTGCGGGCAGAGCGAAAAGCGTCTCCGATCACCCGCCGATTCCCTCAATCCCATCAGGGTTTCGATCAGCCGGGTCTTGCCGCTGCCGGAGGGGCCGTCGATACGCAGGCGCAGGGATGAGTGGAGCGCGATGGTCTCGCCTTTAAAGGTGAAGGCCGGCTCGGCATGGCCGAGTGAAGAGACCTGCGGCTGGTCGTGGATTTCCGCCACGCGTGTGCGAGCCTGATCGAAGCCGGCCTTCTGGCTCATGGCCCGTGTCAGGATGGTCACCGATTCAAAGCCCATGCTGCCGGCCAGCAACGCCAGCGCCATATGCGCCAGCGGCTGGCTGAGGCTGGCCACGGCGATTCCGGCCAGGCAAACGCCGGTCAGGGCGGTGGTGACGGCGGTGCTCAGCGCTTCCTTGCCGATGACCTGCGTTTTGGCCGCGAAAAGCCGGGCTTCCAGTGTTTGCAATTCTTCCATTAAGGGGCTGCGCAGGTCGTAGGCGCGGATATCAGGCAGCAAGGCCATCAGCGAAAAGAAGCGCGTTTTCAGGGCGCCGATGGCGGCGGATTCGGAAACATCATCTACCGGACGGCGGTGGATATAAAGACCGGCCGACAAGGCGCCGGCCATGAAAACCAGCAAAACGAACGCCGCCCACGGAGCTGCCAGGACGGTCAGCAACAGCGCCGTGACCATGCCTGCCCCGCCGGCCCACGGTGCGCTACGCATGACCAGCGCGTTTTCCAGCGTCGTAACGTCCTGTATGAACCGGCTGGAGGTCTCGCCCCGGCTGAGTTGCAGGGTCTTTTGCGGTTCGGCATTGATTACGCGTTCCAACAGGGCCGGGCGCAATTCCGCCATCGCCCGAAGCGCCGCCGAATGGCCGGTATAGCGCTCGCCATAGCGCAGAACGGTGCGCGCGATGGCGAAGAAACGGATCGCCGCGCTGGGGAGCAGATAGTTGAAACCCTGCGCGGCCATCACCCCGGCCGCGCCCGCTACCGCCGCACCCGTTAGGAACCAGCCGGAAATCCCCAGTAGCATGACAGCGGAAACGCTGACCCCGGCGGCGAAAATTGCCGTCAGGAACAGGCGCGTCCCGTAGGTTTTCAATAGATTTTTGAAGAACGTATCGAAGGTCTTCATGACAGTTCCACCACCTGATCGGCCAAGGCGCACAGCCGGGACGAATGGCTGGAGAGGATCACTGTCCGGCCCTTGAACAGCGCCGGCAGTTGTGCGATCAGATCGGCTTCGGCCTGCGCGTCGAGATCGGCGGTCGGTTCATCGAGCAACAGGACCGGCGCATTTTTCAGCCAGGCACGCGCCAGGCCGATCTTGCGTCGCTCGCCGCCGGACAGGCCGGAGCCGCGTTCATTTAATTTATCCGTGCGGGCTTCGGCTACGGCGGCGAGGCCGAACAGCTTGATCGCCTGCCGGATCTGATCATCTCTGGCCGCGCGGTTGGCGATCCGGAGATTATCCGCGAGGCTGCCGGTCAGGATTGGCGGGCTTTGCGATACCCAGGCGATGCTTTCGCCGATATCGGTCAGGGGCAGGCCATCGATCCGCATCTCGCCGGAGGCTAAATGTCCCGGGCCCAGCAATAGCCGCAGCAGGGTGGTTTTCCCTGATCCGGTCGGACCTTTCAGGGCGATCACCTGTCCTGGCGCGGCGGTGAAACTGACCGGTCCGATACGGAAGCCGGGATCGTCGGCAAAGCCGCAGACCACCTCAGTGTAGGTAATTTCCGGCGCGGCGGTCAGGCGCGCGGCGGGCGTACTTTCCGGCAGGATGTCTATTTCCATCAGCCTTTGCGTGGCCGCCATGGCGGTCTGCTGGTCATGATAGGCGGCAGCTAACCGGCGCATCGGCGCATAGACCTCCGGCGCAAGCGCGAGCACAAAAAAAGCGGTGGCGAAGGTCAGGGTTTCCGGCACTTCGAACGGCAATTCGCCCAGCAGATAGAATCCGCAATAGATGGCGATCAGGGCAACACTCAGTGCGCTGAAGAATTCCAGCACCGCAGAGGTGACAAAAGCGATCTTCAGTACACTGAGTGTACGCTCGGCAACCTCATTTGCGGCGCGACCTACATGATGCACCTGTCGCGGTCCGGCATCAAAGCTCAGGATCAGCGGCAAAGCCCTGATGCGATCAACGAACAGGTTTGACAGGCGCGACAGGGCATCCAGTTGCCGTTTCGATTCCTCAGCGCTCGTCAGGCCGAGAATAGCCATCAATGCGACAAACGGCAGCAGGGTCAGAAGCAAAATACCGGCGCTGACGGGGCTGGCCATGGCCATCAGGGCTATGAAGACCAAAGGTAAAATACGCGCCTGGAAGTCACATTGACGAAAACGGGCATAGTAACCTTCGAGCGCTTCCGTATCCTCGAACAGGGCGTTCAGCCGGCCCTGGTGACGGGGGGAATCGATTCGACCATCGAGCGCCCTGGCCATGAGATCAAGCCTGAGGTGTGAGATGATCCTTCGTGCCGATTGCATGGAAAGCTTTTGATTTAACAAGCCTAATACCGCCCGGCAGGCCAGCGAGACCACTGTAACGGTGAGTGGCAAGACAAGGCGGCTGAAGCTTTGCGGCCCGCCGAACAGATCGCTGACCATATGGGACAAGCCCCAGGCGAAACCGATAATGCACAGGCCTTCCAGCAAACCTGTCACATGTATCACGCGCAAGGCTTTAGCATCTGTCTTCGCCCAGGCGCGCAATTGAGTTCGCAATGTCTTTGCGGATGGTGCGGCGTCAGGGTGCGACGATTTGGATATTGTGCGGCGCAAGATTAAGCCTTAAAGTTTATATGGGTTTAGCATTGCTCTTTCCCTTTGAGGTTGAGAAAAGGCATTGCTAAGGGCTGATTTTAGGCGTTTCCTCACCGGGAACGCGAACTTAACCGGGGAAGTCTGATGGACCTCAGTACCGTAGAACTCTCAAGGCTGCAATTCGCCTTGACTGCCATGTACCATTTTCTGTTTGTGCCGCTGACCTTGGGTCTCAGCTTCATGCTGGTGATCATGGAAAGCGTTTATGTCCTTACGAGGCAAGAGGTCTGGCGTACGATCACGCGCTTCTGGGGCACATTGTTCGCCATCAATTTCGTGCTGGGTGTGGCAACAGGTCTCACCATGGAGTTCGAGTTCGGTATGAACTGGTCCTATTATTCGCACTATGTCGGCGACATATTCGGCGCGCCGCTGGCGATCGAAGGATTGATGGCCTTCTTCCTGGAAGCAACCTTCGTCGGCCTGATGTTCTTTGGGTGGGAAAAGCTGTCGAAGCCCGTTCACCTGCTTGTCACCTTCCTGGTAGCTCTTGGCACCAACCTGTCAGCGCTGTGGATTTTGATTGCCAATGGCTGGATGCAGCATCCGATCGGCGCGGAATTTAATCCGGCGACCATGCGCATGGAAGTGACAGACTTTATTGCGGTCGTCTTCAATCCGGTGGCCCAGGCGAAGTTCGTTCATACGGTCAGTGCGGGCTATGTGCTGGCGGCGGTTTTCGTCATGGGCATTTCGGCCATCTATCTGTGGAACGACAAGTGGACCAGCATCGCCAAGCGCTCCATGGCGGTGGCCGCAGCCTTCGGTCTGGCGTCGTCGCTGTCGGTCGTCGTGCTCGGTGATGAATCCGGTTATGCCCTGACCGATAACCAGAAGATGAAACTGGCTGCGCTGGAATCAATGTGGCACACCGAAAAGGCGCCCGCCGGCATCTCGGTATTCGGCATTCCGAACGTGAAAGAGCAGCGCACCGATTTTGACATCAAGATTCCCTATGTGCTGGGCCTGATCGCCACCCGCAGTGTCGATACGCCGGTCATCGGTATCCTCGACCTGACCGACAAGGCCGAGGTGCGCATCCGATCCGGCATTATCGCCTATGATGGTGTCCAAAAGCTGAAATCCAATCCGGACGATATGGACTCCCGCGCGCTTTTCGAGGCGCACAAGGCAGACCTTGGCTATGCTCTGCTGCTCAAGAAGTATGTGCCAGATCCGCGCATGGCGACCAATGAAATGATCGTCCAGGCCTCGCTCGATACCATTCCCAATGTGCCGGTGATGTTCTGGAGTTTCCGCGTTATGGCCGGTTTAGGCTTTGCCTTTATCGCGCTGTTCGCCATCGCCTTCCTGATGGTGACACTAGGAAAACACAATAATCGCCTGTTTCTGCTGGCCTGTATCATTGCCATACCCTTCCCGTGGATCGCCATCGAAGCGGGCTGGGTTCTGGCGGAGATCGGCCGGCAACCCTGGGCGGTGGATGGCGTGCTCCCGACCTTCATGGGCGCGTCCAGTCTGACGAAATCGCAAATCTGGCTGACGATTGTTGGCTTCACCCTGGCCTATGCGGTTCTCGCCGTCATTGAAGTCAAGCTGATGATCCACACAATCAAAAAAGGACCGTATGAGGCCAAACTCGGCCGTATGCACCACGACCCCGAAGTCAGCCCCACAGACGATCCCTCGCTGCCCGTAATCGGTCCGGCTGAGTAAGGAGATACATAAATGGAACTTCCTTTAGACTATCCGACCCTCAGGGTCATCTGGTGGGGCCTTGTCGGCGTGGTGCTGATCGGTTTCGCCATCATGGACGGCTTTGACATGGGCGTAGCGGCCCTGCTGCCCTTCGTGGCGAAGACCGACTCCGAACGCCGTGCCGTTATCAATACGGTCGGCGCCACCTGGGAAGGAAATCAGGTGTGGTTTATCGTCGGTGGGGCGGGGCTATTCGCCGCCTGGCCGCTGGTCTATGGCGCCAGTTTTTCCGGCTTTTATCTCGCCATGTTTCTGGTTCTGATGGCGCTGATCCTGCGGCCGGTCGGCTTCAAGTATCGCTCTAAACGGCCAGGAAAAGCATGGCGGCGCAATTGGGACTGGGCACTGTTTATCGGTGGGTTCGTGCCAGCCCTGGTCTTCGGTGTTGCTATCGGTAATGTGCTGCAAGGTGCACCGTTCAGTCATGACGACGACCTGCGTGTCACCTATCATGATCAGTTCCTGGGTGGCTTGCTGGGTCTGTTTTCGCCCTTCACTATCCTGTGCGGCCTGACTTCGGTCGCCATGCTGGTATTGCAAGGCTCGACATGGCTCGGCCTCAAGCTGGAAAAAGGCGTGGTGCGTGACCGCGCGCTGCGGTTCGGGCTGTTCGCCGCCCTTGGCGTCATAGCCCTGTTCGCCGCCGGTTATATCTTTGTACGCTTTTCAGGGCTTGGCTACAGCGTTGTCGGTGCTGTGTCTGCCGACGGGCCTTCAAACCCGACACGCGCCGAAGTTGTCCGGCAGGCCGGTGGTTGGCTGACCAACTTCGCCAGGCATCCGTGGATGTGGGCGGCGCCTGTGCTGGGCTTTGCCGGGCCTTTGATTGCCCTGGCCGGACAGCGCCTGCGCATCGACTGGCTGGCCTTTATCGGTTCGTCACTGGCGGCCACGGGTATTATCGCTACGGTCGGGTGCTCGATGTTCCCGATCATCCTGCCGAGTTCGGTGGATGCTCATTCCAGCCTGCTGGTCTGGACGGCTTCCAGCTCACACCTGACCCTGTTCATCATGTTGCTGGTGGTGGCGGTCTTTCTGCCGATCGTGCTGCTGTATACCTCCTGGGTCTACAAGGTGCTCTTCGGCCGTGTCAGCACCGAACAGCTCAAGACCAATCCAGATCTGTATTAATCAAAAGCCTGGGGAGGCGCGCCTCCCCAACCCCCTCATAAGGAGCCGCGCATGTGGTATTTTTCATGGATTCTGGGCGTTGGTCTGGCCGTCGCCGCCGGCATTCTCAACGGCATCTGGTACGAGTTTCATACGACTGACGATCCGAACGCCGAAGACCCGTACTCAGACTCCAAAATTCACTGAATTTTGGCAAGCACAAGTGTGCCCGAGCCGTTGCGAGGAGAGCCTAGCGGCGCTTGAGCGGTAAAAAATCAACCTTGTTATTCCCGAAGAGAATTCACCAGGTTAAACACCATCGTTTTGGCTGGCGCGTCATGGCCCTCCTGCGCCAGCGCATAAAGCGTCTGCATCACCTCTTCGGCGACGGGCGCGACATGCACCTGATTGACCACTTCAAAGATGCCGGGCAGCACGAGCCGGCGCTCCTCATTGTCGTCCACCAGCGCTTCGGTGATCTTTTCGCCCTCACGCAGTCCGGTAAAGGTGATCTTGATGTCCTTATCGACGCGCAGGCCGTAAAGCTTGATCATCCGCGTCGCTAGGTCATGAATCTTCACCGGCCTACCCATCTCCAGGATATAGAGGCCGGAATGTTCCGGCGTGCCGGCATTGGTCATGGCGGCGGTCAGAACCAGTTGTACCGCCTCGAAGATGGTCATGAAATAGCGCTCGACATCGCGGTCGGTGAGGGTGATCGGCCCGCCGCGCTCGATCTGCGACTTGAACAAGGGCACCACCGAACCGGTCGATCCCAGCACATTGCCGAAGCGCACGACACAGGCCTGATGCGTGTCGGAAATCTGCGTGCGGATCAGGTGCTCGGCCAGACGCTTGGTGGCGCCCATCAGCGACGAAGGCGCTACGGCCTTGTCCGACGAGATCAGCACCAGTTGCTTGACACCGGCCGCCTTGGCGGCATCGATGACATATTGCGTGCCGAGCACGTTGGTCAGCACGCTTTCACTTGGATTAAGCTCGACCATCGGTACGTGCTTCAGCGCGGCGGCGTGGAAGATGACATCCGGCTTCTGCTGGGCCACTACGGCGGCGATTCGTTCCTTGCGGCGCACGCTGCACAGGAAGGGACGGGCGCGATCACCTGATCCGTTGTTGGGGAATTCGAGCTTGATGGCCCGGTCGATTTCATACAGCGCCAGTTCGGAGTGATCGATCAGGCTGACGTGCTCAGCGCCAAGCGCCAGCACCTGCTTGCAGATTTCCGAGCCGATCGAACCGCCGGCGCCGGTTACCAGTACACGCTTACCGGTATAGAAGTTTTTCAGGCCGTCGGTATCGAGTTGCACCTGCGGGCGATGCAGCAACACCTTGAAAGAGGCCGGATCGCTGGGATCGGGCAGGGGGAGGGAGCCGTTTTTCTTGCCGAAGGAAGCCAGGCGCGCCAGAAAGCGAAGCAGTCGATAGTTGGACAGACTCATAGGTATTCCGGCGGGCTGGCGATAATAGGAGAGCGTATTGAGCGTGTTATGGCTCTTTTAGCAAGGGTGAAGCGTCCGTGTGGCGCTATTTTTTGCAACCGGACGCCATCAATGGTGTAAAGACAGGATATGATCGATATTCTTTTTTTCGGCCGCGTGGCGGACATGCAGGGAAAGCGGCGTCTGGCGATGACTTTCCCGGAAGAGGGCTTGAGTCTGTTTGCGCTGCGCCTGCGGCTTTTTAACGGCGAAGCCGATGAGCGAATGCGCATGAGCGTCAATCAGGTGATGGTGACGGCCGACCAGCCGCTGCATGATGGCGATGAGGTGGCTTTCTTTTCTGTGTTTTCAGGAGGCTGAAATGGTGGAAATGGCTGTCCGTCTTTTGCCGGCGGGATTTGATCCGGCGGCGGTTCATGGCGATTTTCTGGCGCGGTTCGGGGCGCTCGGTGCGGTTATGGCCTTTACCGGCGTGGTGCGGGAAACAGCAAAGGGCGCTGCGGTTGATTATCTGTACCTCGACTGGTATCCCGGCATGACCGAGGCGTCGATCCAGGGCATTGCCGACGCTGCGGTGGAGCGGTTCGATATCCAGGCCCTGTGCATTCATCATCGCTGCGGCGAGGTGCGGGCCGGCGAGCCGGTGGTTTTCGTGGCCGCGGCCAGCGCGCACCGCCGGGCGGCTTTTGAAGCGGTGGACTATATGATGGACCGGCTGAAATCCGAAGCGGCCCTGTGGAAGCGGGAAGTCGGGCCACAAACCGACCACTGGGTCGAACCGACCGGCAAGGACGCTGATGATCTCAAACGCTGGAGTGATAAATGAACGATCTTTCGCATCTCGATGAAACAGGCCGCGCCCGCATGGTTGATGTGTCCGACAAGGCGGTAACTGCGCGCGTGGCGACAGCGTGCGGGCGTCTGGTTTGCGCGGCGGAAACCGTGGCGCTGGTGCGTGAAAATAAGACGCCGAAGGGCGCGGTGATCTCGACCGCCGAACTGGCCGGCATCATGGCCGCCAAGCAGACCTCGAACCTCATTCCCCTCTGTCATCCGCTGGCCCTCAGCAAGGTGGCGGTGCGGATAGCGATCAATGACGACCTGCCGGGTTTCGATATCGAGGCCGAGGTGCGGACCACCGGCCAGACCGGCGTCGAGATGGAGGCCCTGACGGCGGCCAGCATCGCCGCCCTGACGCTTTATGACATGCTGAAAGCGGTCGATAAGGCCATGCGGATCGAGGGGATAGCGGTGGTCGCCAAGAGTGGCGGCAAATCGGACTGGCTCCAAACGTCGAATGCATAAAAAAGCGCGGAGGACCGAAATCCTCCGCGCAAAAGTCTATAGTCAATAATGACAATCTTCGAACGTGCCGCATTTAACAAAAATGCTGCGCCGCAAAAAGAGTTGACGGTTTAAAAGAGTTTAGCGTGGATTCCGAGCCACACCCGGCGGCCCGTCTGGCCATAATCGCCGGCGGTCTGGTAGCTGGTGTCTCCGGCGTTTTCGATGCGGCCGTAGAGACTGAGGCGGTCGTTCAGCGCATAGTCGGCGCGCAGATCGGCTAGGTCATAGGCTTTCAGCATCCCGGTAAAGGCCGTATCGAGGCCCTCACCGACATGGCGCAAACCGAGACCAAGATTGAGCTTCGTTGTGGCGGCATAGGTCAGGTCGAGGCTGCCCATCTGGTCCGGACGGCGCGGCAGCAGACCACCGAAGCCGTCACGGGCGTGGAGGAAGCTGAAATTACCACGCAGATGTAAGGACTCGGTCAGGTCCTTGGACAGTTCCAGTTCGACGCCACGCGTTTCAGTGCGACCGATATTGCCATAGCAGCCATAAGGCTGATCGGATCGGCAGCCGTCATAGACAAAGTCGATCTGATCGCGCACCGAGCGGGTGAACAGGCTGACGCTGAACACACCACCATCGAAGCCGTAATCGATGCCGCCATCGAGCGTGATCGACTTTTCTTCGATCAGCGAATCCGTGCCATAATCGCTGTAAAGCTGGTAGAGGCTAGGCACCTTGACGCCCTGACCGGCGCTGGCATGGACGCGGAGGTGGTCGCCCAATGGCGCATTGACAGTGATTTGGGCGATATCATTGGCGCCAAAGGACGAGGCGTCATCATGACGGGCGCTCAAGGCAATATCCAGCGGTCCGAAATCATGCGTCACCTGACCGTAGACGCTCGAAAGCGTTGAGGCGGCCCTGAGCGGCACAGGATTCGGGTCGAAGCTTGACGGGTAGGCCACGCGCATTGTGTCGCGCTCGTAGCTCAGGCCACCCAGCAGGCGAGTGGTATCGCTCAGGCGGTAGTTGACGTGATAATCGGCCGCTTCGATATGACCATTGGCGACGAAGTTCGGCGTGTGATCCGGATTGTAATTGTCGCTGTTATTGTCTGTGACGCTGACCGACAAAACCTGCTCGCCTTTTGTGAAACGATGGGTCAGGGCGACAACCGACAGGGTGGTATCGTTCTTGCCGAAATCGCCGGTATCCATGAAGTTGTAAGGGGCGACAGAGTTATATCCGTCAAAATCGGTGCGGCTGTGGCTGGTTGTTGAGAAGGCCTGTGCGCTCAAGGCTTCGTTGAAATCGTAGCGCAGCTTGCCATTCAGCGTCGTCTGGGTGAAGCTGTCCTTTTCCGTGCCGCCGGCGAAGGTCGAAATGCCGCGGTCATTATAGGTACTGCCCGACAGACGCCAGGTCAGGCCAGCCAGTTTGCCGCCCATGCCGGCGCGGGCCGAACCATATTCGTCGAAGCCTTCCACGCGCAGATCGCCTTCGAGCGGCTCAGTTGGCGTGCGGGTGGTGATACTGACCACGCCGCCCATGGCGCCGGACCCCCACAGGGTCGACAAAGGGCCGCGGAGGACTTCGATGCGCGCGGCGTCATCGGTGCTGATGAGGCCGAAATTGGTGCCGCCGCCGACCTGTGACGGGTCATTCAGCCGCACACCATCCAGCATATAGAGGGTGTGATCGGAACCGGCGCCACGGATCGAGGCAGTGGTCGCAGAGCCGGGGCCGCCATTGCGAGCGATGCTTAGATCGGTGGTATGCGTCAACAGATCAGCGACGAACAGGGACTGGTAAGATTTGATATCGGTGTCGGTCAGGACATCGACGCTTTGGCCGACCTTGGAGACCGGCAGAGCTTCACGCGTAATGGTAACGATAATCTCTTGGGGGGCAATATCTTGCGCGTGAGCGAAGGCGGGCAGGGCCAGCAGGGCGGTGGAGAGGATAAGGGTGGTTTTGCGATTGCGCATAAGGGGCTTTCGGTCAGAAACGAAAGCCGTAAACGCGCATGACGAAGCCTGCGCCGGTTACGGCTCACAAGGTATCGTCTCTCGGAATCGATTCCGCTCGCGCTGCACTTCCCGGCCACGCAAAGGACGACAGCCAAGGCAGGTCTCCTGACTTGCGCCTCGAACGCGGGCGACGTCTTCCCGGTATTTTCCAGTGACGTGTGTCGCTCGCTCGGCGCTTACAGTTGCGGGGACAGTCTGGGTATCGCACCCAATTCCCTATTATCCTGCGGGTTTGACGCGCAGGCACCATTGGCACGCGGCGGAACTAGGGCGTTTATTGCAGCGCGTCAACCTTTAGACCGCAATTAGCTGTCAGTGCGGCTTTTGCGCCGCATATTCCGCCGGCGTCAGGGTTTGCAGGCTCAAGGCGTGAACCTGTCCGGCCAGATCCTCGGCCAAAGCAGTGTTTATCAGGCGCTGGCGGGCGACGCGGTTCAGGCCTTCAAAGCGTTCTGACACGATAAGTAAGGAAAAATGACTCTCGCCCCCTTCACGCGCGCCTTCATGTCCACTATGTTTGGCGCTATCGTCGTGAATGTCCAATTGCTGCGGGGCGAGGGCCTGATCGAGCTTCGATCTCAGGCGATCGGCTACGGTTCCCATATTCTGGCCTCACTTTACAGCTATACACGCTTCGCAATTTTTTAAGATCAAAGGATCACTGTCATCATATGACCGAAGGATTTAAGTTCAAGCCCAAATTCATGGATATGCGCATCCGTCCGCCGAAGGAAGGCGAGGAGCAGACGCGCAGGCCGGAAGATGATGTCTTGCATCTGAAACCGGGTGAAAAGCCGTGCGAATGGCCGGAATGCCATAAGGCCTCGACGGCGCGCGCGCCAAAATCGCGCGAAATGATGAATGAATACTATAACTTCTGCACCAATCACGCGGCAGAGTATAACAAGAACTGGAACTTCTTCGCCGGTATGAGCGAAGGTGAAGCCCGTCGTCACCGCGAAGCCATCATGACCGGTGACCGCCCGACCTGGGCGTTCCGCGCCTCACGCGTCAGCCGGGAAGCGGCGAATTTCGCGGTGAAGGGTACGACGTCCAAGACCTTCTTCGATCCGCACAGCGTCTTTGGCGCCGGCGCCGCGCCCCTGCGTGACAAGAGCGCACCAGCCGCGCGCCAATATGGCAAGATCGAACGCGCCGCCTTCGCCGACCTTGATCTCGAAGTCGGCGCCACGGCGGAGCAGATTCGTGTGCGCTACACCGAGATGCTCAAACGCTGCCACCCGGATAATAATGGCGGCGACCGTTCGGCCGAAGACAAGCTGCAAAGAGTCATCAAGGCTTACAAAGTCCTCAAAAAAATGTCCCTCGCCTAGTCGGTCCTTTTTCCCCGTGGACGTCGCAGTCGTCGCTTGCAGGTACTTAGTGTACCTGCGGCGCTAGCCGGCTAGCCACGAATAGAAATCCCTCGCCTATGCGGCCTTGCGGCTTTATTTTTCTCCTCCCCTGCAAGCGGAGGGGGGACTCTTACAAGCTACAAACTACTGAAAAACGGATCATCCGCAATATCGCCGCCAGGTTTGCGCAACAGATGAACGTGCAGCCGTCGGCGCAGAGAAAAGCCCAGGCTTTCATAAAGCCCGATAGCGGCTGTATTTTCCGGCAGAACATTCAGGAACGGCACGCGTCCGTCGGCCACAATGCGCTTGCCCAGGATCGAGGTCAGGCGGCGGGCATGACCGCGTCCCTGAAAATCCGGATGGACGCAGATGGCGCTGATCTCGGTAAAGTCCGCCGGCTTCATACGCTCCCCGGCCATTGCCGCCAGTCGCCCACCTTCGAATACGCCGATATAGCTGCCCATTTCGATGGTGCGCTTACCGAACGGACCCGGTTTCATCAGGGTGGTGAGTTCTATCATCTCATCGACATTTGCTGGCGTCAGAGATTCGGCGTCATCGGCCACATCGGCCGGTCGAAAATCATAGCCGGCCATTTGCAGGATGGGGAAATGAACCATCAGGTCCAGCCCCTCCGGCGCTGCCAGTTCTTCAGGTGACCATAATACGGCGGTTTCACCTTCCGCCATGCGATCGGCCAGAACCGGCAGGGCGTCGGGCGTCTCGATCGCGGCAAAGGGCGATATCTCCGCGGGATAGCGCCGCACGGGGCCATCACCGATGGCCAGATGCGCGTGACGGCTGGTGAGAGCCGACCAGGCAGGGTTGTCGAGTTCGGTCATTTTCATGAGAGGCCATCTAACAGAAAAGTCGTTCGCTTGCTGCCGGAATCTTGCGCTATAATTCGCTAAAGAGGTTCACATGAACACTATGCTGAAAGGCGGCTGCCAGTGTGGCGCCATCCGTTTTGAAGTGACCGGCCCCTTGCCGGATGCCTCCATCTGCCATTGCCGCATGTGTCAGAAGGCGTTTGGTAATGTCTTCGCGCCGCTGGTCTCGGTGCGCGGCACCGATTTTCGCTGGACGAAGGCGGAGCCGAAGCGTTTCACCTCATCCAACCTGGTCAATCGCGGCTTCTGCCCGGACTGCGGCACGCCGCTCACCTACGAAGCGCCGGACGGCATGGCGGTTTCCATCGGCGCCTTCGATCATCCGGAAGCGCTGGAGCCGCATATCCAGTATGGCATGGAAAGTCGTGTTGCCTGGCTCGATCATCTCGATGACTGGCCGGCACGCACGACAATGGAGGATATTGAGGCCGCCCCCTTCCTTGATAAGCTGGTCAGCCATCAATATCCGGATAAATGACAGGTAAAAACGTCGCAGGCAATGAATTGGGGGTTGTTTCGCAGGCGCTAAAGTCTTAGCTGAAACCTGCATATTTTCATCGTTGAAAGCCTGATTGCCATATGTCCGCCGAGCTTGAATATCCCGATCCCCTGTTGGCCCTCGCACCCGATAAAAAGGTCAATGTCCGTGACGTGTTCGGCATTGATATCGACATGCAGGTGCCGGCTTTTTCGCACCGCGACAGCCATGTGCCGGATATTGACGACGCCTACCGCTTCGATCCGCAGACGACGCAGGCGATCTGCGCCGGTTTCGCCTTCGATCGCCGCGTCATGGTGCAGGGTTTCCACGGCACCGGCAAATCGACCCATATCGAGCAGATCGCCGCGCGCCTGAACTGGCCGCTGGTCCGCGTCAATCTCGACAGCCATGTCAGCCGGATCGACCTGATCGGCAAGGACGCCATCGTGCTGAAGGACGGCCAGCAGGTCACCGAGTTCAAGGAAGGCATCCTGCCGTGGGCCATCCAGCGCCCGGTCGCCCTGGTGTTCGATGAGTATGACGCCGGCCGTCCGGACGTGATGTTCGTCATCCAGCGGGTGCTGGAATCCTCAGGCCGCCTGACCTTGCTGGACCAGAGCCGCGTCATCCGTCCGCATCCGGCCTTCCGCCTGTTCTCGACAGCCAACACGGTCGGTCTCGGCGATACCACCGGCCTTTACCATGGCACGCAGCAGATCAACCAGGCGCAGATGGACCGTTGGTCAATCGTC
>NZ_DATJDZ010000008.1:0-4204 GCF_035497195.1 Asticcacaulis sp. | reverse complement strand
ACCACGGGAGGATCGTCCTCATGAGCGATACCGATACCGCCGCACCCATGCGCCTGCGCGCTGAATCGCCCCGCGTCACCCGCCTGTCCCGCAAAATGCTGGCAGGCGTCGGAGCCGTCGCGCTTCTCGGCTTCGGCGGGGCGCTGATCTACGCGCTCCAGACCCGCGACGGAGGGCCGGACGGCGGCGAACTTTACTCGACCAACAACCGGCAAACCGCCGATGGGCTGGCGGGCCTGCCGAGCGACTATAGCGGCCCGGTGCTCGGTCCCGCGCTGCCGGGCGACCTTGGCCGCCCGATCCTTGACGCGCAGAACAGGGGCCAGCCAGTCGCGCCGCCCGTCATGACGACGCCCGCCGTCGATCCCGAGGAAGAACGCCGCAGGGCCGAGGAAGAAGCCGCGCGCTTGAGCAACGTCTTTTTCCAGTCCGGCCCGCGCACGGTAGCGCCAGCCGGCACGGCCATGCCCGGCCTTGCCGGTCTTGGCCTCGGCGGGCAGCCCGCGACACAGGATCGCCACGCGGCGTTTCTCAACGGGCCGGTGGACCGGCAGACCGTCGCCCCGGATCGCGTTGTGCCGCCAGCATCGCCCTATATCCTTCAGGCCGGGGCCGTGATCCCGGCCGCGCTCATCACCGGCATCCGTTCCGATCTGCCCGGCCAGATCACCGCGCAGGTGACGGAGAACGTCTATGACAGCCCGACCGGCTCGCTGCTCCTGATCCCGCAGGGCACCCGCATCATAGGCCAATACGATGACGGCGTGACCTTCGGCCAGCGCAGGGTGCTCTTGGTGTGGAACCGCCTGATCCTGCCGGGCGGCCGCTCCATCGTTCTGGAGCGCCTGCCGGGCGCGGACGCCAGCGGCTATGCCGGCCTTGAGGACGGTGTTGATTACCATTGGTGGGATCTAATGAAGGCCGCAGGGCTATCCACGCTGCTTGCAGTCGGCTCGGAGCTGGCCACGAGCGACGAGGACCGGCTGATCCGCGCCATCCGCGACGGGGCGCAGGATACCGTCAATCAGGCCGGCCAGCAGATCGTCCAGCGCCAGTTGCAGGTTGCGCCGACGCTCACCATCCGGCCGGGCTTTCCGGTCAGGATCATCGTCACCCGCGATCTTGTGTTCGAGCCGGCAGGAGGTTGACCATGACGAAACTGAAACTCGGCCCGCTGCCCGACGACAAGCCTGTCAAGGTGACGGTGGAACTGCCCGCGCCGCTTCACCGCGATCTGATCGCCTATGCCGAGGTGCTGGCCCGCGAGAGCGGCCAGCCCGTTGCCGATCCCGCCAAGCTCATCGTTCCGATGCTTCAACACTTCATCGCCACGGATCGCGGTTTCGCCAAGGCGCGGCGAGCCTCCAGCTAACCCCATTCCGGCAGGGGTGCCGCCAGCGCATAGGCGCAAATGCGGCACGCTACAGGCCGCCGACTGCCCTCCATGGTTCGCTTAATTCCGGGGCCAATAGCGCCCCGGAATCCGCCAGAACCAAGGAGGATTCCATGTGCGCAGAGCGCCGCCGCGCCCGCAAAGGGCGACCGCGACAGTCGATCCCCGAACCACTTCCCGACGATCTGTTCGACTACGCCGACGATCCTACGCCGGACGACCGGACGCGAGCCGGCAACACGCCACTTCTCGGCCCGGACGGCCAGAGGATGCGCGTTACCGACGATTGGCCGGAGGACATTCCCGTTACCGAGGCCGAGATTGACGTGTTCGAGCGCTGGTTCGGCGATGTGTTCGACGAACTCTTGAACCCGGGAAAGCCGGATGACAGCTTGCAATTCCTATCTCAAACTGATAGGAAAAAGGCATGAGCGCGGATCGTGATCCGGGCCTCGACACGCTTCTGGACCTCGACGGACAGATGCTCTTTGTCGATCCAGAGGGCGGCCATTGGGTGAAGTTCGTCGTCACCCGCGTTCCGGCATCCCCGGAGAAGCCGCACGGCCTCGATTATTCGCTCACGCTTCACGGGCCTTCGGGCGAACGACTGGTCGGCTTCGACAATGCCCACCCGGTCGGCCGGGGCAGGCGCGGCGAGCCGATGGACCATCGGCACCGCTTTCAGACCGTGAAGCCTTACGCCTACGAGGATGCGGCCACGCTGCTGGCCGACTTCTGGCAGACCGTGGACGCGGTATTGAAGGAACGAGGTGCCCTATGACCACATTGAAAGTCGGGATTGCCGACTATGAAGAAATGAAGGCCCGCACCATGCGGATCGCGCGCGGCGAGGAAAAACCTGCGCCCAGCGATCCGAAGGTGTGGTTCACCTCGACCGAATCCTTTGCCAAGGTGCTGTCGGCCGGCAACCGCGAACTGCTGCGCATCATCGCCGAGAAAGCCCCGGCATCGCTGGAGGAACTGGCGGAAATCACCGGCCGGGCCGGCTCCAACCTGTCACGCACCCTGAAAACCATGGAGAGCTATGGCCTTGTGCGGTTTGAACCGGGGCATGGACGCAAACTCGCGCCCAAGGTGGTGCATGACCGGGTGGAGCTGGCGTTGCCCCTGATCGACCGCCCCAAGGCGAAGAAAGCTATGGGAGGCCAAGCATGAACAAGCACAGCCCAACCACTACCGCCCGTGCCGCCCTCTATCTGCGCGTCTCGACTGCCCGGCAGGCCGAGCATGACATTTCCATTCCCGACCAGAAGCGGCAGGGCGAAGCCTATTGCGAGCAACGCGGCCTGCAACTGGTGGAGACGTTCATCGAAGCAGGCGCAACCGCCACCAACGACAAACGCCCCGAGTTTCAACGAATGATCGAAGCGGGCACGACCAAGCCCGCGCCCTTCGATATTGTCGTGGTCCACTCGTTCAGCCGGTTCTTCCGCGATCACTTCGAGATGGAGTTCTACGTTAGAAAGCTGGCGAAGAACGGCGTCAAGCTGGTGTCCATCACGCAGGAGATGGGCGACGATCCCATGCACCAGATGATGCGGCAGATCATGGCGCTGTTCGACGAATACCAGTCGAAGGAGAACGCCAAGCACGTCCTGCGCGCCATGAATGAGAACGCCCGGCAAGGCTTCTGGAACGGCGCACGGCCGCCTATCGGCTATCGCATCGTCGCAGCCGAGCAGCGGGGATCGAAGATCAAGAAGAAGCTGGAGATCGACCCGCTGCACGCCGACACCGTGCGGCTGATCTATCGCCTGTTCCTCGAAGGAGACGGCACGTCCGGCGCGATGGGCGTAAAGGCCATCGCCACCTATCTCAACGAGCGCCGCTTCTTCACCCGCGACGGAGGGCGTTGGGGATTGGCGCAAATCCACGCCATCCTGACCCGCACCACCTATATCGGCGAGCACAGGTTCAACACCCGCTCGCATAAGGACCGGGAGAAGAAGCCGGAGAGCGAGGTCGCTATCATGGCGGTGCCGCCCCTAATCGAGCGCGAGACGTTCGACGCGGTGCAAGCCCGCCTCAAGTCCCGCAATCCCATGGTGACGCCTGCACGTGTCTCCAGCGGCCCGACGCTCCTGACCGGCATTTGCTTCTGCGCCAAGTGCGGGGGAGCGATGACCCTTCGCACCGGCCAAGGCAGCACGGGCGCGACATACCGCTACTATACCTGCTCGACCAAGGCCCGGCAGGGCAAGACCGGCTGCAAGGGTCGCACAATCCCCATGGACAAGCTGGACCATACGGTCGCCGATTATATCGGGGACCGCCTGCTCCTGCCCAAGCGGTTGGAAACCGTCCTTGCCAGCGTCATCGACCGCCGACAGGAACGCACCGAACGCCGCCGCGAGCATCTTGCCGAGCTTCAAAGGCGAATCACGGAAGCCGACCAGCGGCTCGGCCGTCTCTTTGACGCCATCGAAGCCGGCATGGTGGACAAGGACGACGCCATGGCAAAGGAACGCATGGTGAGCCTCAAGGCATTGCGGGATCAAGCCGCCGCCGACGCGGAGCGCACGCAGCTCGCGCTCGATAGTTCAGGCAATCAGGGCGTCACCCCCGATATGCTCAAGGGGTTTGCCCGCAAAGCCCGTGAACGGATCAAGCTCAACGATGGCGGCTACCGCCGCGACCATCTACGCGCGCTGGCGCAGCGTGTCGAGGTTGCCGACGACGAGGTTCGCATCATGGGATCGAAGTCGGAACTGCTGCGAACGTTGGTCGCCGCTTCAAGCGTAGAAACGGCGGCGTTCGGCGTTCATAGTTCTGTTCTGAAATGGCGCGCCC
>NZ_DATJDZ010000007.1:0-4589 GCF_035497195.1 Asticcacaulis sp. | reverse complement strand
ATGGCGAAGGCAAAGTTTGAGCGGAACAAGCCGCACTGCAACATCGGCACGATTGGTCACGTTGACCATGGCAAGACGTCGTTGACGGCAGCGATCACGAAGGTGCTTGCGGAAGCAGGCGGCGCAACGTTCACAGCCTATGACCAGATCGACAAGGCGCCGGAAGAGAAGGCGCGCGGGATCACGATTTCGACCTCGCATGTCGAATATGAAACCGCCAATCGCCATTACGCCCATGTCGATTGCCCGGGCCACGCCGACTATGTGAAGAACATGATCACCGGCGCCGCCCAGATGGACGGCGGGATCCTGGTGGTGTCTGCCGCTGACGGCCCGATGCCGCAAACCCGCGAACACATTCTGCTGGCCCGCCAGGTCGGCGTGCCCGCGCTGGTCGTGTTCATGAACAAATGCGACATGGTGGACGATCCGGAACTGCTGGATCTGGTTGAGATGGAAGTGCGTGAACTTCTGTCGAGCTACCAGTTCCCGGGCGACGATATTCCAATCATTCGCGGTTCGGCGCTGATGGCGCTGGAAGGCAAGAACCCCGAACTCGGCCATGATGCGGTTCTGGCGCTGATGAAGGCGGTGGACGAATATATCCCGCAGCCGGAACGCCCGATCGATCAGCCGTTCCTGATGCCGATCGAAGACGTGTTCTCCATCTCGGGCCGTGGCACGGTTGTGACCGGCCGTGTGGAACGCGGTGTCGTGAAGGTCGGCGAAACGGTGGAAATCATCGGCATCAAGCCGACCTCGACCACCACGGTGACCGGCGTTGAAATGTTCCGCAAGCTACTCGATCAGGGCCAGGCGGGGGACAATATCGGTGCATTGCTGCGCGGTGTTGACCGTGAAGGCATTGAACGCGGTCAGGTCCTGGCGAAGCCGGGTTCTGTGACGCCGCACACGAACTTCATCGCGGAAGCGTATATTCTGACGAAAGACGAAGGTGGCCGTCACACGCCGTTCTTCGCCAACTACCGCCCGCAATTCTACTTCCGCACAACGGACGTGACGGGCATCGTGAAACTGCCGGAAGGCACCGAAATGGTGATGCCGGGCGACAACGTGTCGGTTGAAGTCGAACTGATCGTGCCGATCGCGATGGAAGAAAAACTGCGTTTCGCCATCCGCGAAGGCGGCCGTACCGTCGGCGCTGG
This sequence comes from Asticcacaulis sp., assembly GCF_035497195.1. Lineage (GTDB taxonomy): Bacteria > Pseudomonadota > Alphaproteobacteria > Caulobacterales > Caulobacteraceae > Asticcacaulis. The sequence goes on along the minus strand of NZ_DATJDZ010000007.1, from coordinate 3,423 downwards.
CGTGGTGGCGAAAGTCATCAAGTAAAGCCGTCAATCACGAGGCCGCCGCGCGCGGCCTCGTGTGCATTCCCGCGGAGGCCCCGTCGATCGATGTGTCGAGGGGGCTTCACTAAGCGGAAGTTTGCAGATATACTTCGCAGCTTGCTTATCGACGGACATGGTTTCCGTCGATCTACCGCGAAATGAGACACAGGAAGTGTTTCGAGTTCGCTGGCCGAGGACGGCCCTCGCAATCTCACTCGATCAAAGGCACTGCCGATGATCGGTTTTTTTGCGCGAAGGCAAATGCTGGTCCAGGCGAGCCGTCAACGTTCGCCTGGGCTTTTCGAATTTGGGGCGGCGTGTTCGGCGGCCCCGATGTGGTGCAGAAACAGGTTGTGCGGATCGGTGAGAAGCCGTTCCGTTTCACATTACGTTCTTTCGACAACAGGACACGGTTATGGCGAACCAGAAGATTCGGATTCGGCTGAAGGCATACGATCACCGACTGATCGACCGCTCGGCCAGCGAGATTGTCGAGACCGCCAAGCGCACTGGCGCAACGGTACTCGGCCCGATCCCGCTCCCGACCAAGATCGAGCGCTACACGATCCTCACGTCCCCGCATGTGGACAAGGATGCGCGCGATCAGTACGAGACCCGCACGCACAAGCGTGTACTCGACATTGTCGACCCGAACGACAAAACCGTGGACGCGCTCATGAAGCTTGATCTCGCCGCTGGCGTCGATGTTCAGATCAAGCTCGGTTGAGCGACAGACAGGATACGAAGATGAGTATCGGATTGGTTGGCCGCAAATGCGGCATGAGTCGCCTCTTCACTGAAGATGGTCGCTCGATTCCGGTGACGCTGATCGAAGCGACCCCGAATCGCGTGACCCAGCTGAAGACGGAAGATAACGATGGCTACAGCGCCGTCCAGGTTTCAGCGGGCACCAAGCGCGCGAACCTGTTGACCCAGCCGCTGAAGGGTCATTACGCGAAGGCGAAGGTCGAGCCGGGTCGTGGCTTGTGGGAATTCCGCGTGTCCGCCGATGACCTCGGCAAGTACAGCGTCGGTGCCGACATCAAGGCGGACGAGGTGTTCAGCGTCGGCCAGATCGTCGATGTCGCCGGTGTGTCGAAGGGCAAGGGCTTCCAGGGCACGATCAAGCGCTGGAACTTCAAGATGGGTGACGCCACCCACGGTAACTCGCTGTCGCATCGCGCGCCGGGTTCCATCGGTCAGCGTCAGACCCCGGGTCGCGTTTTCCCGGGCAAGAAGATGGCCGGTCACATGGGTGCGGTCAACCGCACACAGCAGGGTCTGGAAGTGGTCAAGGTCGACGCCGAGCGTCATCTGATCGCGGTGAAGGGCGCGGTCCCCGGTGCAACCGGTGGCGACGTCATCATCCGCCCGACGACGAAGAGCTGAGGAGAGACGCCATGGAACTCAATGTCATTGGTGCCAAGTCGCTCAGCGTGTCCGACGAAGTGTTCGGCGGTGAGTACAAGAAGGCCCTGGTTCACCAGGTCGTGGTGGCCTATCAGGCCGCCGGCCGCGCCGGTACGAAGGCGCAGCTCTCGCGTGGCGAGATGTCCGGTACCACCAAGAAGTTCAAGAAGCAGAAGGGCGGCGGCGCCCGTCACGGCGATTACCGCGCTCCGATCTTCATCGGTGGTGGTGTCACGTTTGCCGCCAAGCCGCGCAGCTACGAGCAGAAGGTCAACCGCAAGGCCTACCGCGTGGCGATCCGCTCGATTTTCTCCGAGCTGATTCGTCAGGATCGCCTGAAGGTGGTCGAGAGCTTCGGCATCGAAACGCCGAAGACCTCCGCAATGGTTGCCAAGCTGGCCGAACTGGACGTTTCCGGTCGCGTGCTGCTGGTGTCCGAAGATGCGTCCGAGTCGGTGTTTCTGGCCGCGCGCAACATCCCCTATATCCATGTGCTGGACGTGATGGGCCTGAACCCCGTCAGCCTCGTCGGCTCCGACCACGTAGTGGTGACGGTCGATGCGGTGAAGAAGATCGAGGAGTGGCTGGCATGAACAACGAACGCATTCTCGATACGCTGCGTGCGCCGCACATTTCCGAGAAATCGGCGCGTCTGGCCGAGCACAACCAGTACGTATTCGTGGTCGCCCCTGCGGCAACCAAGGCCGATGTCCGCGCTGCCGTGGAGAAGCTGTTCGACGTGAAAGTCGAGCAGGTGAACCTCGTCAACACGAAAGGCAAGGTCAAGTCCTTCCGTTTCCGCGCTGGCAGCCGCCAGGGCAAGCGCAAGGCCTATGTGCGTCTTGCCGATGGCCAGACCATCGACGTGTCCGCCAAGGCCTGAGCCAGGAGTTCTTTGAGATGGCACTAATCAACCACAAGCCGACCTCGCCAGGCCGTCGCGACGCCGTCAGCGTCAAGACGGAAGGCCTGTACAAGGGTGCGCCGTACGCGGCGTTGACCGAGTCGCAGTCCCGCAGCGGCGGTCGCAACCATCATGGCCGCATCACCGTGCGTCATCGCGGCGGCGGTCACAAGCAGCATTACCGCATCATCGATTTCAAGCGTGACAAGGAAGGCATCGCCGCCCGCGTCGAGCGCATCGAATACGATCCGAACCGCACCGCGCACATCGCGCTGCTGTGCTACGCCGATGGCGAGCGTCGGTACATCATCGCGCCCAAGGGCGTGCAGGTGGACGATCGCCTGGTGTCCGGTCGTGACGCGCCGATCAAGGCCGGCAACTGCCTGCAGCTGCGCAACATCCCGATGGGCAGCACGATCCATTGCATCGAGCTGCGTCCGGGCAAGGGCGCGCAGATCGCCCGCAGCGCCGGCGCCTCGGTGCAGCTGGTGGCGCGCGAGTCCGGCTACGCCACGCTGCGTCTTCGCTCCGGCGAAATGCGTCGCGTCTCGGTCGACTGCCGCGCCACCATCGGTGAGGTCGGCAACGGCGAGCACAGCCTGAAGAAACTCGGCAAGGCCGGCGCCAAGCGCTGGCTGGGTATCCGCCCGACCGTCCGCGGTGTGGTGATGAACCCGGTCGACCATCCGCACGGCGGTGGTGAAGGCAAGACCTCCGGCGGTCGTCATCCGGTCAGCCCGTGGGGCACGCCGGCGAAGGGTTACAAGACCCGCAACAACAAGCGCACGCAGCAGTTCATCGTGCGTCGTCGTACGAAGTAACAGGAAACCGACATGCCTCGCTCTCTGAAGAAAGGTCCGTTCGTCGACCTTCACCTCGTAAAGAAGGTGGAAGCTGCGGTTTCCGCCAACAACAAGCGTCCGATCAAGACCTGGTCGCGCCGCTCGATGATCCTGCCGGAAATGGTCGGCTTGACCATCGCCATCCACAACGGCCGTCAGCACGTGCCCGTCCTGATCAACGAGAACATGGTCGGGCACAAGCTCGGCGAGTTCGCGGTGACCCGTACGTTCAAGGGCCATGTC
>NZ_DATJDZ010000006.1:0-2980 GCF_035497195.1 Asticcacaulis sp. | reverse complement strand
CTCGGTCCTTGAAAACTGGGTTGTATGCCTACGAAGTGACGTGGGTCCCAAGGCGAGCGCAAGCTCGACCTCGCACGTCAGAAATGGCGAGCAAGTCAGGCGGTCTTAGCCACCGTCTGATGCAACAGGATTTAACTGGAGAGTTTGATCCTGGCTCAGAACGAACGTTAGCGGCGCGCTTAACACATGCAAGTCGAGCGAGAAAGGGCTTCGGCCCCGGTAAAGCGGCGCACGGGTGAGTAACACGTAGGTAATCTGCCCCCAGGTGGTGGATAACGTTCCGAAAGGAGCGCTAATACAGCATGAGACCACGTCCTCGAAAGGGGATGAGGTCAAAGCCGGCCTCTTCATGAAAGCTGGCGCCAGGGGATGAGCCTGCGGCCCATCAGCTAGTTGGTAGGGTAATGGCCTACCAAGGCGAAGACGGGTAGCTGGTCTGAGAGGATGATCAGCCACACTGGAACTGAGACACGGTCCAGACTCCTACGGGAGGCAGCAGTGGGGAATCTTGCGCAATGGGCGAAAGCCTGACGCAGCGACGCCGCGTGAGTGATGAAGGCCTTCGGGTTGTAAAGCTCTGTGGAGGGGGACGAATAAGGGTTGGCTAACATCCAGCTCGATGACGGTACCCCTTTAGCAAGCACCGGCTAACTCTGTGCCAGCAGCCGCGGTAAGACAGAGGGTGCAAACGTTGTTCGGAATTACTGGGCGTAAAGCGCATGTAGGCGGTTCGTAAAGTCAGATGTGAAAGCCCTGGGCTTAACCCAGGAAGTGCATTTGAAACTCACGAACTTGAGTCCCGGAGAGGAAGGCGGAATTCTCGGTGTAGAGGTGAAATTCGTAGATATCGAGAGGAACATCGGTGGCGAAGGCGGCCTTCTGGACGGTGACTGACGCTGAGATGCGAAAGCGTGGGGAGCAAACAGGATTAGATACCCTGGTAGTCCACGCCGTAAACGATGGGTGCTAGGTGTCGCGGGCTTTGACTCCTGCGGTGCCGTAGCTAACGCATTAAGCACCCCGCCTGGGGAGTACGGCCGCAAGGCTAAAACTCAAAGGAATTGACGGGGGCCCGCACAAGCGGTGGAGCATGTGGTTCAATTCGACGCAACGCGCAGAACCTTACCTGGGCTAGAAAATGCAGGGACCTGGTTGAAAGATCGGGGTGCTCTTCGGAGAACCTGTAGTTAGGTGCTGCATGGCTGTCGTCAGCTCGTGTCGTGAGATGTTGGGTTAAGTCCCGCAACGAGCGCAACCCCTATCGTTAGTTGCCAGCGGTTCGGCCGGGCACTCTAGCGAGACTGCCGATATTTAAATCGGAGGAAGGTGGGGATGACGTCAAGTCCTCATGGCCCTTATGTCCAGGGCTACACACGTGCTACAATGGGCGGTACAAACGGTTGCGAACTCGCGAGGGGAAGCCAATCCGAAAAAACCGTCCTCAGTACGGATAAGAGTCTGCAACTCGACTCTTTGAAGTTGGAATCGCTAGTAATCCCTGATCAGCAGGCAGGGGTGAATACGTTCCCGGGCCTTGTACACACCGCCCGTCACACCATGGGAGTCGATTGCTCCAGAAGTGGCTACGCCAACCCGCAAGGGAGGCAGGCCCCCAAGGAGTGGTTGGTAACTGGGGTGAAGTCGTAACAAGGTAGCCGTAGGGGAACCTGCGGCTGGATCACCTCCTTTCTAAGGAAGCCGACCATAGATTACGGATTACCGGACATCTTGGTCACGCTTATTAGAACATAGATGGCGCCAGTCAGGCGACCATCGAAACACATACGCTGTTGAGATGTGGAATGTCCTTTGACTTCATTGTCACTGGATACAGAAGCACCGCAGTAAGGCGAATACCGCCGTCTACGTTTCTCTTTCTCGATTAGGATATGTCCTCACGCTGTCGCGGCTTTGCCGCTGCGCTCCGGCCATTTAAGGTAATGACGAGCGCCGGACGACCGGCGTGGGCCTTTGGCCCTGTTTGGTGGTCTGATCGACTTATCGATCGGCTGTTGCCTGTTGGGTGCGGTTAGCGTGGGAACACGTAAATCGGGCCCGTAGCTCAGTTGGTTAGAGCACACGCTTGATAAGCGTGGGGTCGGTAGTTCGAGTCTACCCGGGCCCACCATTGTTCTCTTTCGACCGTTTGGTCGAGGTTGAAGAACTGGGGCTGTAGCTCAGCTGGGAGAGCACCTGCTTTGCAAGCAGGGGGTCAGCGGTTCGATCCCGCTCAGCTCCACCATTCCGGCGTTTTTGAAAGAAAGCGCCTTCGGTGGAACAAACATCATATCCTAAGAGAGAAATAAAAGTTTGCATCGGCTCGATAGAGCCTGATGCCTGTTCTGATACCATTGTGAAGAGAAGATATGTCTGGAAGCTTCCAGGTGTTGAGGGTGATCGAAAGATTGCTTGAGACGTCCGAGCCCAGTCCTGTTCAAGCTGTCGACGGTCTAGCCGATCCGAGACAGACCAGGGGCTGGAGAAGGTAGGAAGCTTGTTCACTCAAGGCATGTTTGTTGTTGGTGATTTGAACCATCTGAACTTCGAGGCTTTCGGGCTTCGGGGATTTTGGTGTTTTGGTCATCTCTGACGACATGTCGATGGATGTTGCCTGACCGCGCATCCCCGGACAGATCTCGAGAAGCTGGTCTTAAGATACGACCTCGAAGTGCACCGGCGTGCCTTCATATGAGGATTGTATCGAACACGTCGATGGCATCTGGATTGGCTGTGGCTGTAAAAGGTAGCTGCAGTGTTGGATCTGGCCGTATAGCCAGATTTGGAACCCCTTCGAGCGCAAGCGAGAAGGATAGGAATTCCCAATCCAACTCAAGGATGAGCATTGGCAATGAGAACGATCAAGTGAAATAAGGGCAATTGGTGGATGCCTTGGCATGCACAGGCGATGAAGGACGTGATACGCTGCGATAAGCCGTGGGGAGCTGCGAATAAGCTTTGATCCATGGATTTCCGAATGGGG
>NZ_DATJDZ010000005.1:0-1592 GCF_035497195.1 Asticcacaulis sp. | reverse complement strand
TGGGAACGCCACAGTCGCAATTTCAGGTCAAAAGATGAAATTACCCAATGTTATAGCTTATGGACGCTTGAGGTATTATTTACTGGCTTTAACGATTTTCTGGAGATGTTTTGACTTATGCATAGTAATACTTGAGATATAGAGTAGAGTGACTAACGGAGGAGACTGGCGTAAAAAATGCGGTGGGACTGCGCAAGCGCATTTTTAAATGTTTTCTTTTGTCGAATGTGTAGATAAAGTTTGGTTCTGCTCAATAATATTTTTTTGAGATTTTAATTACGTTTAGAAATGACCTAAATGGAGGCGACAGTAAATATTTCGCAAAATCGAGTTTAGCAGGGTTATAAAAATGTGGCCAAACAAGATTCTAAATTGACCTTGCAGTACTTCAAGGAGGAAAATTTGGATAAACCACTTATCTACAGATACTTATATAATGTCAAGGATTCTGGAAAAAGTTAGTTTCAAAAAAAGTCGGGCAGTACTCTAAAACTAGCCACCAAAATCACAATACATCTGATGGAGAATTTTTTTTAAATGTCGTTCGCCAAATGGTGCTCCTGCTCAGAGACGCTTATCATCAAAAGAAGCTTGCTTTACACAATTAAAGTACATACGTTAGGTATTCGAGACAAAACAAAAAAATCTCCACCAAAATATTCAAATAGTCAAAAACCGACACTTCAAAAGTTTTACAAAATGTTATCTAGAAAATTTGCTCGAGATGTTGTCGTTATGAATGACTAGACATACTTTCCAATAGAATCAGCCAAGCATCCAAATCACCAATTTTACCATTCAGTCAGATGTCAGGAACTACGATATACAGACAAATTGAATGTGACTACCAGGCTTCCAAGGAATTAATTGGTTTGGCAAGAGTTGGACTCAGAAAATAATGTCTCTGAACCCTTCATTATAAATGGGACCCTGAACCGGAAAACCTACCTAGAAAAATGCAACAAAGGAATTTTGGAATCCTTGATCAATAAGCATCATTCTCAAGAAGAAACAATTTTTTGGTCGGACATGGCTACTAGACACGACACCAAAACTGTCACCGAGCACCTCGCGTAAAAAACATCAATTTTGTCGGTCGTGAATAAAAGGCTCCAAACTCTCCCCAATGTCATTCCATTAAACGATTCTGGAGAAATTACCAAAAACATATTCCAATGAGTCGGAAACAACCAAAGGATTAACTGGATTCAAGCAAATATGAAAAATAATCAGTCTCATAAAAGCAGAAGAGCATGAGAAACTCGATTTTGCTAAATATTTACTCACGCTTCCATTTAGGTCATTTCTAAACATAATTAAAAAAGAAAAAAAATATTTTTGAGCAGAACCAAACTTTATCTACACATTCGACAAAAGAAAACATTTAAAAATGCGCTTGCGCAGTCCCACCGCATTTTTTACGCCAGTCTCCTCCGTTAGTCACTCTACTCTATTAGAGAGAACTGCCGGATCAAAATTTGATTTTATCGGGTGGGAACGCCACAGTCGCAATTTCAGGTCAAAAGATGAAATTACCCAATGTTATAGCTTATGGACGCTTGAGGTATTATTTACTGGCTTTAACGATTTTC
>NZ_DATJDZ010000004.1:0-273876 GCF_035497195.1 Asticcacaulis sp. | reverse complement strand
TGCAAAGCCAGGGCGAAGAGCTGCGCGTCAATAATGAAGAGCTTGAGGAGCAGGGCCGGGCGCTCAAGGAATCGCACGCCCGTCTCGAACAGCAGCAGGCCGAACTGGAGCAGACCAATTCGCAGCTTGAGGAACAGGCCGCCGCCCTCGAACGCCAGAAGGACGACCTCGGCCGCACGGCGCGCGATGTCGAACTCAAGGCGCGCGAACTCGAACAGGCCAGCCGTTACAAGTCCGACTTCCTCGCCAATATGTCGCACGAACTGCGCACCCCGCTCAATTCGTCGCTGATCCTGGCCAAGCTGCTGGGCGATAATCCCGAAGGCAACCTCACCGAGGAGCAGGTCAAGTTCGCCCAGACCATCCAGTCCTCCGGCAACGACCTGCTGGCCCTGATCAACGATATTCTCGACCTGTCGAAGATCGAGGCCGGGCAGATGGATATCCGCGCTGAAAGCCTGTCGCTCAGCCGGCTGGTCAAGGACATGCAGCGCACCTTCGATCCGATCGCCGCGCAGAAGGGACTGAGCTTCAAGACGAAGATCGCCAAAGGCCTGCCGGAAGCGATCGAGACGGATCGTCAGCGTCTGGAGCAGATATTGAAAAATCTGCTGTCGAACGCCTTTAAATTCACCGAAACCGGTTCGGTCGAACTGGGCCTGTCGGTGGATGCCGATGGTCAGGTCGTGATGGCTGTCACCGATACCGGCATCGGCATTTCCGAGGATCACCAGGCGGCGATTTTCGAGGCCTTCCGCCAGGCCGACGGCACCATCAGCCGCAAATACGGCGGCACCGGCCTCGGCCTGTCGATCTCGCGCGAACTGACGCGTCTGCTCGGCGGCGCCATCGCACTGAAAAGCACGCCGGGCAAGGGGTCGACCTTCGCGCTCAGCCTGCCGCTCGCCTACGATCCGGGCCATGTCACGACCGGCCTGATCACGCCGCTGCTGACCAGTGCGCCGGAGAGCGACATTTACGCCTTGCCGGAAGCCGTGGCCCCGGCGGCCACCCACAAGGCCGTGAAAAAGCCCCTGCCCCCCGGCCGGGTGCAGGATGACCGCGACCGGCTCGATCCGAAGCGGCGCACCATTCTTGTGGTTGAGGATGATGTGTCGTTCGCCGGGATTCTTTACGAACTGGCGCATGGCCAGGAGTTCCAGTGCCTGGTCGCCACCTCGGCGGGGGAAGCTTTGGAAATGGTCCAGCAATACACGCCTTCGGCTGTGGTGCTCGATATCGGCCTGCCCGATCATTCCGGCCTGTCGGTGCTCGACCGCCTGAAACGCGACAATCGCACGCGCCATATTCCGGTTCATGTCGTTTCCGGCAGCGATTACCAGCATACGGCGCTGTCGCTCGGCGCCGTCGGTTACATGCTCAAGCCGGTCAAGCGCGATGAACTGGTTGACGCTTTCAAGTCGCTGGAAGAGCGTCTCAGCCAGCAGATGCGCCGGGTGCTGATCGTCGAAGACGATGAGGTTCAGCGTGACAGCGTGTCGCGCCTGCTGAAATCCAACGACACCGAAACCATCGCGGTCGGCACGGCGGCGGAATGCCTCGAACTGCTGAAAGTCCAGACCTTCGACTGCATGGTGCTCGATCTGACCCTGCCGGACGCCACCGGCTATTCGCTGCTCGAAACCCTGAGCCACGAAGACGCCTACGCCTTCCCGCCGGTCATCGTCTATACCGGCCGCGATCTTAGCTATGACGACGAGCAGAAGCTGCGCCGCTATTCGTCGTCGATCATCATCAAGGGCGCCAAGTCGCCGGAACGCCTGCTCGATGAGGTGACCTTGTTCCTGCATCAGGTGGTGTCGGAACTGTCGCCCGAACAGCAGACCCTGCTGAAAAAGGCCCGAAACCGCGACGCCATGCTGGAAGGCCGCCGCATCCTGATCGTCGAGGACGATGTGCGCAATGTCTATGCCGTCACCAATATTTTCGAGCCGCTGGGCGCCATCGTGTCGATCGCCCGCAACGGCCGCGAGGCGCTCGACCTGCTGGAAAAGACCAATGACAAGAAGGATAGCGACAGCGCCATCGACCTAGTGCTTATGGATGTGATGATGCCGGAAATGGACGGTCTGACGGCGACGCGTGAAATCCGCAAGCGTCAGGATTGGGCCAAACTGCCGGTCATCATGCTGACCGCCAAGGCGATGAAGGATGACCAGGAGCGCTGCCTCGACGCCGGCGCCAATGATTACATGGCCAAGCCGCTCGACGTCGAAAAGCTTATTTCACTGGTGCGGGTATGGATGCCGAGGTAACAGACGTGACCCCCGTCGGGACTGTGAAAACGGAAGATATCGAAATCCGGCTGCTGCTGGAGGCGATTTTCCGCAAGTACCACTATGACTTTCGCGGCTACGCGATGGCCTCGGTCAAGCGCCGCCTGATTCAGGCGCGTGACCATTTCAAATGCGCCACCTTCTCCGCCTTGCAGGACATGATCCTGCACGATCCAGGCATGATGACGGCCATGCTGCCCTATCTGACGGTCCAGGTTTCCGAGCTGTTCCGCGATCCGCTCTATTTCAAGGCGATCCGTGAAAAGGTGGTGCCGCACCTGAAAACCTATCCGTCGCTCAAGGTATGGATCGCCGGATGCAGCACGGGCGAGGAACTCTATTCCTTCGCCATCCTCTTCCGCGAGGAAGGCCTGTTCGACCGCACCCTGTTCTACGCCACGGATATCAATCACGATGCGCTGAAAAAGGCCGAGGCCGGCGTTTACAGCCTCGACCGCCTCAAGCTGTTCACCGAAAATCACCGGCTGTCAGGCGGCAAGAGTTCGCTGTCGGACTACTATACCGCCGCCTATGGCGCGGCGTCGTTCGACAAGTCCCTGCGCAAGAATGTCGTCTTTTCCGATCACAGCCTGGCGACCGATGCGGTTTTCGCCGAAACGCAACTGGTGTCCTGCCGCAATGTGCTGATCTATTTCGACCGTGACCTGCAGGATCGCGCCATCAGCCTGTTCCACGATTCGCTGGCGCGCAAAGGCTTTCTCGGACTTGGCTCAAAGGAGACCTTGCGTTTTTCCTCCAGCGCCGACGATTTCAGCGATTTTGAGCACACTGAGCGCATTTATCAGAAGCGGGATATGACATGAGCCAAAACCTTCTGAAAAAGAGTACCGCCAGAAACCAGCCTTTAACAAAAGAAACGGCGCCCCAGGCCGTGGTCATAGGCGTGTCGGCCGGCGGTCTCAAAGCGTTGTCGGCCATCCTGCCCGCCCTGCCGGCCGATTATCCCCTGCCGGTCATGATCGTCATCCACCTGCCGCCGGACCGCGACAGCATAGTGGCGGACCTGTTCAACGACAGGTGCGCGCTTACCGTGCGCGAGGCTGAGGACAAGGAAGACATCCTGCCGGGCCATGTCTATTTCGCGCCGCCCGATTACCATCTGCTGATCGAGCCGGATCGCCGGTTGTCGCTGTCGTCCGAGGAGCCGGTGCTGTTTTCTCGTCCGTCGGTCGATGTATTGTTCGAGACGGCGGCCGATGTCTATGGCGCAGGCCTGATCGGTATCATCCTGACCGGCGCCAATCCCGATGGCGCGGCGGGCCTCAAGGCGGTGATGGCAGCCGGCGGCATGGCGCTGGTCCAGCGGCCTGATCTCGCCTACGCCAGCGCCATGCCGGAAGCCGCGCTTGAGCTTTGCCCGCAAGCGGAGAGCCTGAGCCTGGAACAGATCGCCGAAAAACTGCGGGAAGTGGTGCTGCCATGACTCCCGGCTCTATCAAACCCGTGCCCATACTGATCGTCGACGACCTGCCGGAAAACCTGCTGTCGCTTGAGGCGGTCCTGCGCCGTGACGGGCTGGAATTCATCAAGGCGCGGTCCGGCACCGAGGCGCTGGAAATCCTGCTGCGGCAGGAAGTGGCCCTGGCCCTGCTCGATGTGCAGATGCCGGAAATGGACGGCTTCGAACTGGCCGAGACCATGCGCGGTTCCGAGCGCACGCGGCATATCCCGATCATCTTTCTGACGGCAGGCTCGAATGACCGGACGCGGCGATTCCGCGGCTATGAGGCCGGCGCGGTCGATTTTCTCGAAAAGCCGATTGAGGCCGATATCCTGCGTTCCAAGGTCGCCGTCTTTTCCGAACTTTACATGCAGCGCCGGCAACTGGCCGTGCAGCGCGACAACCTGAAAGCCTTCGCCGAGGAAAACCTACGCCTGCTCAAGGACAGCCGGGACAATGCCCTGGCGCTGAAAGAGGCCGACAGCCGCAAGGATGAGTTCCTCGCCACCCTGGCCCACGAACTGCGCAATCCGCTGGCGCCGATTCGCAACGGCCTGCAAATCCTGCGCATGGCGCCGGAAGGGCCGCGCGCCGAAGAGGTGCGTGGCATGATGGATCGCCAACTCACCCATATGGTGCGGCTGATTGATGACCTGCTCGATGTGTCGCGGGTGTCGCGTGGCCGCATCGATCTGCGCAAGGTGCGGATGAGCTTGCAGGAGGCCGTCAGTTCGGCGCTGGAAACTTCGCGCCCGCTGATCGAGGCCAATGAACACAAGCTGACCCTCGATATACCCGAAGACCCCTTGTGGGTGGAAGGCGACCTGACGCGTCTGGCGCAGGTGGTGTCGAACCTGCTCAATAATGCCGCCAAATATACCGCTCCCGGCGGTCATATCCGCCTGACGGTGCGCCGGCAGAACGGCCATGCCGATATTGAAGTGGCCGATAATGGCCTCGGCATCGACGCCGACATGCTGCCGCGGGTCTTTGACCTGTTTACCCAGGCCGACCGCCACCTCGACCGCTCCCAGGGCGGCCTCGGCATCGGGCTGGCGCTCGTTAGCAAGCTGGTCGAAATGCACGGCGGCACAAGCCGGGCCGCCAGTGAGGGCCACGGCAAGGGCAGCACTTTCACGGTCAGTCTGCCGCTGATCGATGAACAGGGCGCGGCAATAGGCAAGGCGCTGCAAAAGATGCAAAAGAAGACGATGGCGCCGATGAAGGTGCTGATCGTCGATGACAATGTTGATTCCGCCCAGACCAGTCTGTGGATGCTCGATCTCATGGGTCATAAGGGGACGGTGGCTCACGAGGGCGTCCGGGCGCTGGAAATCGCCCACGATTTGCAGCCGGATGTCGTGCTGCTCGATATCGGTATGCCGGGCATGGATGGCTACGAGGTGTGCCGTCAGCTTCGGCGGATGCCCGAAATGAAAAACAAAACCGTGATCGCCCAGACCGGCTGGGGCCAGGAAAGTGATCGCCAGAAGGCGTTTGCTGCCGGTTTCGACCATCATATCACCAAGCCGGTGAGTCTTGACCTGCTGACACAATTGTTGGCTGATATACGTCTCACCGCAGCGAAAGCCGGAGAACCGCAACATGGCTGACGGACCAGGCAGGCCAAATGACCGAAATGAACCCATGCGTATCATGATCGTCGAGGACAATGAAGCTTTGGCGCAGACCACCGGCTGGCTGGTCGAGATGATTGGCTATGACTACAAGCTGGCGGCCAACGGCAAGGCAGCCCTCGCCAGTTATGCGGACTACAAACCGGATGTTTTCATGATCGATATCGGTTTGCCGGGCATGAACGGTTATGATCTGTGCAAAGAGTTGAAATCACGCCCGGATACCGGCGGAGTGGTCTTTATCGCCCAAACCGGCTGGGGCGAGGCCGAGCACCGCCGCATGACGGCGGAAGCCGGTTTCGATCACCATCTGGTCAAGCCGCTTTACCTCGAAACGCTGGAAAGTATCTTGGGCGAAATCGCCAAAACCAGGTAAATTCCCATCCTTTCTTCTCCTCCCCATTTCTCAAATGGGGAGGTGTCGCGGCGAAGTCCGCGACGGAGGGGATTTCTTCATCCTACCCTGATCTGAAACCGGAAACAGGCGCCGCCGAGCGGATCAGGGCGATGTTCCTGCGGCGGCACAAGCAGAAGCGCGCTGCCATGACCGGCGACGATCTGCTTGGCCAGACTAAGCCCCACGCCGGTGCCGGTCGCCTTGGTGGAATAGAACGGCATGAAGACCTGATCGGCGCTCTCCACCGGGACGCCCTTACCGGAATCTTCAATCTCGAACACCACGGCCTCGCCGTCATGTTTCAGCCGCAGGCGGACACGCGGGTCGGCCTTCTCCAGTGCGGCTTGCGCGCCATTATTGAGCAGGTTGGAGACGCCGAGCCACATTTGATCCTCGTCCATCATCAGCGATAAATCGGCATCGGCAATATCCGCCTCAAAGCGCACACCCTTGTCGCCCCACTGCGCCGCGAAACTTTCCGCCAGCACCTCCAGCCACAGTTTCAGCCCGCACGGCCGGATGACCGGCGAAGGCAGGCGCGTCAGGGCGCGGTAGGCATTGATGAAATCCGTCAAGCCTTCGGTGCGCGCCACCACGCGCTCCAAAGCCTTGGCGGCCTGTGCCCGCGACTCCGGCGTATCATCGCCCAGCAAATCGAGCGCGCTCTTGCTCATCGAAGCGACCGGCGTCAGGGCGTTCATCAGTTCGTGGTTCAGCACTTTCAGCAGATCGCGCAGGGCGCTGGCCTCGGCGGCGCGGACATCGGCCGAAATATCTGTCAGCACGGCGAGGTGCGACAGGTGATTGACCTCCTCCATCTCGGCCAGATGCACGGCGAAGGTCTGACCCTTCCATTTAATCTGGCTGCCTATCGTCGATAGCCCAGCGGGCGTTGGCGCCTCTCCCAGAAGCGCCTTTCGCGCCGAAACCGGCAGGGCGTAGGACACATCGAACAGGTTGCGGGCGGCGCGATTGACGGCAATCAACTGGCCGTTATCCGGTTGCAGCAATAGCGGCGAAGGCGTCTGATCGAGCAGCACCTGCAAGCGCCGGCGGCTCAGTTCGGAGGTGAAGGTGGCGCCCGGCTGGGTGCGTTTCAGCAGGTCGCGGCCGAGGACGAAGGCGCTGCGGCTCAGGCCGAGCCAGGCCAGGGTGATCGCGCCAAGTCCGCAGACCAGGGCGCTGGCGTAAAGGCCGCGCGTCAGGGCCAGCCAGCCGAACGCCCCCAGCACGAAGACGCCGAGCTGCGCCGTCAGCGGCCAGACAACAGGCGGTATGAGGGGTTTAAAGACCATGCTTTTCCATTCGCCGGTAAAGCGCCGCCCGCGTCACGCCAAGATCTTTCGCCGCCTGTGAAATATTGAACTGACGCCGGTTCAGCGCTGCCTTGATCAGTTCCTTTTCCGAGCGTTCCAGGTTCAGGTCCTGCGGTGGCGCGACGATACGCGGAGCCTCCAGCGCCGCCTTTATCGAAGCGATGAAGCGATCATTATGCCACGGCTTGACGACGAAATCCTGCGCCCCCATCCGCATGGCCTGGATGGCGATGCTCATGCCGCTGTGCCCGGTGACGACCACGACCGGCAGGGCCGGCGTCAGCGTCATCTGTTCGGCCAGGAATTTGAGGCCGGCCTCGCCGGAGGTGTCGCCACGCCGGTAATTGAGATCAAGCAGCAGGATATCGACCGGGGTGGCCGCCAGCTTTTCACGCGCCGCTTCGGGGGTCTGCGCCTTGATCAGGGTGAAACCGTGTCGCAGCAAAACCAGTTCTGCCGCGTCGAGAATATCGGCGTCGTCATCTAGGAAGAGGGCGGTCAGGGACAGCTTTGACATGTTCGGAAACGGACACTTTTTGGCGGGCGATAGCGCGACTATGGACGTGAAAATGCTGGAAAGTCAAATAAAAAGAGTGGTTTATGTCTATTGTAAAACCTGTGTTAGCTTCTTACCATGCCCGATACACCCCTGAAGACCGCCCGCACCGACCGTATTCTCAGCCTGCCCTGGTGGCGTCGCCGTCCGTTCCAGATCGGCGCGGCCGCGGCTGTCGTGGGGATATTGACGCTGAGCGCCTTCATCGTGTTGCCGCCGCCCAATACGGTGACGGTGGCCGCGGATTCGCTCGACACAGGCGAGGTCACTCGCGCGGCGTTTCAGGATTATGTCGCCCTGCGCGCCGCCGTCGAACCGCTCGACATCACCTATATCACCGCCGAAACCAATGGCCGGGTCATCAGTGTCGCGGCGTCGGACGGCATCATGGTCACGTCCGGCCAGCCGCTGGCCATGCTGGGCAACCCCGACCTGACCCTCCAGGTGTCGTCACGCGAGGCCGATATTTCCGCCCGCCTCAGCGATACCAATAACCAGTTGATGAACCTGCAGACGCAGCAACAGACGAGCGAACAGGCCGTGGCCGATGTCGCCTATGCCCTGCACCGGGCCGAGGAAGAGCTATCCAAGCGCCAGATGCTGCGCGAGCATGGTGTGTACAACGATGCCGCTGTCCAGACCTATATCGATGAAGTCGCCTACCAGACCCAGCGCCTCGCCGCCCTGAAAAGCCAGCAAGCGCAACAGGCGCAGTTCTACACCCGCCAGCGCCAGCAGATTCTCGCCAGCGCCAACGACCTGCGTCAGAGCCGCGAAGAGGTCCGCAAGGGGCTGAACGCGCTCAATCTCACCGCGCCGATGCAGGGCCGCCTGACCGATTTCAATCTCAAGCCGGGCCAGGCCGTCAAGATGGGCGATCCGCTCGGCGAGGTCGATTCCGAAGGCACCTATAAGCTGAAGGCCGAGGTCGATGAATTCTATCTCAGCCGCCTGTCGGTCGGGCTGAAGGCCACCGCCAATGTCCACGGCAAGGATACCGCCGTCCATATCAGCAAGGTCTTTCCGCAGGTCAATAATGGCCGGATTACCGTCGAACTGGAATTCGACCAGATGCCGGCCGATCTCAAGCGCGGCGAAACCGTCGATGTCCGCCTGTCGCTCGGCGCCACTGAAATGGCGCTTCTGGCCCCTTCGGGCGCGTGGCTGAATGATACCGGCGGGGCGTCGATCTTCGTCCTCACTGGCAGCGGCGACAAGGCCAGCCGCCGCACCATCACTGTCGGCCGCCGCAATCCGGAATATGTCGAAATCCTTTCCGGCCTCAAACCCGGAGAGCATGTCGTCACCGGTGGCGCCTCCAATCTCCTCAAGGCCCAACACCTCCGTCTCACAAAGAGCGCAAAATGACCAACCTGATCGAACTCCACGATATCACCCGCCTCTATCGCTCGGATGAGGTCGAGACCACGGCGCTGCATAATATCTCGCTGCATATCAAACGCGGTGAGTTCGTCGCCATCATGGGGCCTTCGGGCTGCGGGAAATCGACCCTGCTGAACATCCTCGGCACCATCGACCGCCCGACCTCCGGCGCCTACCTGTTTGACGGTGCCGACCTGGCGAAGATGAGCGAAAAAAACCTGGCGAAGCACCGCGCCAAACATCTCGGCTTTATCTTCCAGAGCTTCAACCTGGTCGATGACCTGACCATCTACGAGAATATCGAACTGGGCCTGCTCTATCGCACCGGCCTTAAAGGCTCGCGCCGCCAGCTTATCGAAGGCGCGATGGACAAGGTGGGCATTGCTCACCGCGCCCGGCATTTCCCGCACCAGCTTTCCGGCGGCCAGCAGCAGCGCGCTGCCATCGCCCGCGCCATTGTCGGCTCGCCCGACCTGATCCTGGCCGATGAACCGACGGGCAATCTCGATACCGAAAACGGCGCGCAGGTGATGCAGATTCTGCAAAGCCTGAACGCCGCCGGCGCCACGATCATCATGGTCACGCACTCGCAGAGCCACGCCGATCAGGCCACCCGCCAGGTCGATATCCTCGACGGCCAGTTGGTGGCTTCTGTCGCGCAGGTGCTTTGATGCTGCGTTCCGCCTTCACCGCGTTTTATCGCGCCTTCATCCGTCATCCGCTCTATGCCCTGCTGAATCTGCTGGGGCTGAGCCTCGGCATCGCCGTGTTCATCGCGCTCAGCCTGTTCTATCGTTTCGAGACCAGTTACGAAAGCTGGAGTCCCGAACGGCCGAATATCTATGAAATGGGGACGCGCTACCATTTCCCCGGCATGACCGAAGATATCTATATGAGCGCGATGGGCGGCCTGACCGAGGAATTCAAGACCGCCTGGCCGCAGATCGAAAGCACGCGCAGATGGGACAACGGCGTGATCGTCCACAAAGGTGCAGAGGTCTCCAACGAGCAGATCGAACTGGTCGATGGCAATTTCCTGACCTTTTTCCGCGTGCCGATGCTTTACGGCGACAAGGCGACTGCACTGGGCGATCCGTCGAAAGTGGTGCTCAGCGCCAGTATGGCGCGCAAATATTTCGGCACGGCCAACGCCATCGGACGCATCATGACGCTGAACGATGAGGAAGGGCTGAAAACCTATACGGTCAGCGCCGTCATCGCCGACCTGCCTAAGAATTCGGATATGAAGCTGGACATGCTGCGCCTGATCACCCCGCAGCGCACGGCGATGGAAACCGATACCTGGCATCACTGGGGTTCCGGACAGCTTTCGGCCTATCTGAAATTCAAAACCCAGGCGGAAGCCAATGCCTTCGCGGCGCAGTTGCCGGCCTTTACCGACCGCCAGGCCGGGCAATCCTTCGGTTCCGATGTCACGCCGCACAAGATCCTCGAACTGGTGCTGGTGCCGCTGACCGATTCGCACCTGATCGACCCGAAGCTGAAGGCGGCCATCGTGTCTCTGGGCGTGGTCGGTATCGTCGCGCTGGCGCTGGCCCTGATCAACTATGTCAACCTGGCGACGGCGCGCGCCGGGCTGCGGGCGCGTGAAGTGGCGGTGCGCAAGACACTGGGCGCGCCGCCGGCGACCCTGCGCCTGCAATTCCTTGTCGAGGCTCTGTTGACCATGCTGCTGGCCTTCCTGATTGCCCTGTCATTGGTGGAACTGAGCCTGCCGCTGATCAACAGCGCCGGCGGCCTGTTCCTCAAGCTTGATTATCATGCAGACGCAATATGGCTGCTCAGTCTGCTGGGGGTCGTTCTGCTGGCCGGTCTCGCGGCGGCGCTTTATCCGGCGTTCGTGCTGTCGGGGTTCAAGCCGGCGCAGGTTCTGGCGTCGAGCCGTACACCGGCCGGCGGCCGCATGGCCGGCCTGTTGCGCACCGGCCTGGCCATGGTGCAGTTCGCCGCCGTGGCTGTGGCCTTTGTCCTGATCATGGGTTTCATGCTTCAGATCCGCCATATCCAGAATGCCGACATTGGCTTCCAGCGTGACAACCTGATGATCGTTCAATCGATACGCGACAATGCCGTGAGCCAGGCGCAGCGCGAAAGCTTAATCGCCGCTGCCCGCACCTTGCCCGGCGTCAGCCATGCCGCCATCGCCAATGCCATTCCCGGTGACGGGAGCACGAGCAACAGTGGGAATATCGTCCGCCCCGGTCAGGCCGACAACCCGACCCTGTCACCAACCGTCAACTGGTCAATCGTCGGCGAGGACTATTTCCAGTTGCTCGGCGCCAAGGTGCTGGCTGGTCGCGTCTTCGACGCGCAACGCGGCGAGGACCAGAAGTGGGGTAATAGCCCGGATGACAAGGGACGCGTCTATAATGTCGTCATCAGTCGGCGCGCCGCTAAGGATATGGGTTTTGCCTCGCCTCAGGCCGCCCTCAACCAGCCCGCCAAGTTCGGTGACCGTCAGGTGCGTATCATCGGCGTCGTCGAGGACATGCGCTTCTACAATCCGAACCAGCCCATACCGGCGAAGCTTTACCTGTTCGATATCCACGCTTCCTATGCCGTGGTCGGCATGGTGCGCTACCAGGGAATGTCCGAGCCGAAGATGCGCGAACAGCTCCGCAAGCTGTGGCGTCAGATCGCGCCGGACGTGCCGTTCGATGTGACCAGCGCAGCTGACAATCTCGACACCTATTACAAGCCCGAGCGTGACCGGACCCATCTGTTCACCATCGGCGCCGGGATCGCCGCGCTGATCGGCTGTATCGGCCTCTACGGCATGGCGGCCTTCAATACCGGACGGCGCGTGCGCGAGATCGGCGTGCGCAAGGTGCTGGGGGCTTCCGCCGGGCGGGTGGTCGGGCTGCTTCTGGTGCAGTTCCTGCGTCCGGTCGTCATTGCCAGCCTGATTGCCTGGCCACTCGGCTGGCTGGCCTTGCAGCGCTGGCTGGCGCAGTTCGATGACGCCATCGCCATGCCGTTGTGGATCTTCCCCACGGCGTCAGTGGCGGCCCTGCTTATCGCCCTTGTCACCGTGGCGGGCGTGGCCTTCGGCGCGGCCAGCACCGAGCCGGGCAAGGCGCTGAGGCATGAATAAGGGCGGTTGCACGCCTCTGAATGGATTCAACCCGCTCTAAACCTGCGGCGTCAGCTTTTCCGCCTCGCCCATATCGGCATGGATGCGCGTCAGGGTCACCGAGGCGTCGGCGATGCGGCGCAGGCTTTCGCTGACCTGCGGCAGGCTGCTGTGCGTCTCGATCACCTGTGCCGCTTCAAGAATATCGTTAAGCGGGCCGGTGATCTTCTGGCGCGACAGGCGCAGGATGCGGTCTTTCAGGTCATTGACCCTTTGCAAGGCTTCCAGTTGCCCGCGCACCAGGCCTTCGGCGCGGGCATTGCGCAACACATAGGCCAGTTGGTGCGACAACAGCCGCCAGTTCAGCGGCTTGACGACGAAGGCGGTGGCGCCCAGCGCAAAGGCGCGATCGACGGCCATCATATCCTCGCGGCCGGTGACGACCACGATCGGCAGGTGCTTAAGCTGTGCGTCCCAGCGGATGCGCTCGATCAGTTCGAAGCCGTCCATGCGCGGCATGTCGAGATCGACCAGGGCGATATCGATGCCGCCTTGATTGAGCCGCTCCAGCGCCGCCACGCCGTCCTCCGCCACTTCGACCTCGACCGCCGGGGTCGCCAGATGGACCGTGGCGAATTCACGCAGGATGGGATCGTCGTCGGCGACCAGAACACGGGCGGCCTCGAATTCGACAAAATGCGTCAATGCGATAACCTCGGCGCTGCCTTCATCGGCCCCACCCCTTCGGGGACGGGCACACCCGAACCGGTATAGTTGGTGTTGATGGTCAGCACCGGGTTCTGTTTCAGGGTCAGGGTCTTGGCGACGATGACGCTCCACGCCGAATTTTGCGCCACATTGCCCGGCGTATCGACGACCAGATTGGCGTTCGGGATATAGATGGTGCCGAGCAACTGGCTGACATTGCCCGATGCGATGCTGAAGGTGCCGAAATTATCGCGCGAGGTGGCGATCAGGAAGCCAGCCATTGGGCCGCTCTTGCGCGCGCTCAGTCGGACATTGGCGTTCCTGGCGAAGTTGAAGACATTGCCGACGCCGAAGACCAGCGACACATCATCGCCGCGCAGGGTCGAATTGTCGGTCATGATCAGCGGCCCAAAAAAATAGTGATCGCCTGGCTGCAAAAACAGCGTGCCGTTGCCGATAACGGTGATCGGCAGGCAATGCAGGCCGGGCGGCAGGCTCATCGTGCCGCTGCCAAGCTGAATCGGCAGAAGGTGGCCTTCGAGAAGGTTGCACAGTGTTTTGCTTTTCAGGTCCATCGCGGCGAAGGGGTCGTCGATCGGCAGCGCCCCGGAATGCCCGGCAGGCTCAATCGGGCCGGACACAGCGCCTACGGCCTGGGCCGCTTCGGCCTGGATCAGCGCGCCGCTGGCCACATTGATATCGGCATTAGCGTGGATGGCGCATCCCGTTGCCCGGATGCGCGCCGTATCTTGTACCTTGATGCCGCCGCTGTCGTCGGTTTGCAGGATGCACAGGGGCACACGCTGGACGTTTTCGGCGGTGGCGGTGGCGGTCAGGGCCTGGTTGCCGAAATCCATGAAACCGATCAGCGGCTTGTGTTCGGCCACGCCGGTCACAGTCACTGAACTGGCGTGGGTGTCGACCGTGGCGGTGAAGGCGGGCGGGGTGGTCCGGCTGCCTTGTCCGCTGGTCCCGATCGATTGCTCGGCCACGGTCACCGCCGTTTGAGACACCTGCGCGGCCCCGATCGTGGCGATGGCGAGTTGCCCCGCGCCAGCCAGCGCGCCGGCGTCGGCGGCTTCCTGCAAACGGCCGCGGGCATTGGACATGTCGGTAATTTCGATGACGCCGGTTACGGCCAGCACAAGGGGAATCGCCGAGAAGGCCGCAATCAGGCTGACATTGCCACCGGTGTCGCGGCGTGTCCGTCTCAGATGCTTACAAAATTTAGCCCAGTCCATTAGTCTCTTCCTGAGCCGGAAACCTATCAGCAAGATTTTAAGATTTACTTAGTAGGCTTGGTTTACGAGGGGCGAAACCAAAGATTTATCGCTTAGGTTGAGTGTCCGTGCCAAGATTTGTTTTGTGTATAAGTGTCGGGTTACGGGGCAGATGACGAATATAGGGCATAGAATACAGGCCAGACACTCGATATCCGGGCGATTGACCTGGCTCGTTATTGGGTCTGTGCTGTTTTCAACCCTGCCGGTCGCCGGTTTGTTCGTGGTGCGCGAAACCACCCGTCAGGCGGAGAGCCGCTGGTCGGTGATGAAGACCGCCGCCGATGTGCTGGCCTCCAGCGCCGAGGACGCCGTGGCCAGCAATGACCGCGCCCGCGCCTATACCGCCCTGCGCGCCGTCACCCGCACCCCCGGCGTCACCTATGCCCGTGTCGAGGCGCATGATGGCTCAGCCCTGGCCGAAATGGGCGCCGGGGCACGCCTGAAAAGCGACGTCACGCTCGATGCCGAAAGCCGCAACCCCGATGTCATGGCGCTGGTTTCCACCCGCACCATTCAGGTCCATGCGCCGGTCATGAACAATGGCCACCAGATCGGCCAGGTGGTGGTGGTGCACAAGTCCGGGGATTTCGCCCGCACGCTGTTGCAGGCGCTGGCGGGGATTTTCGGCCTGGCGGCGGTCGCCCTGGGGCTGGCCCTGTTTGTGGCGCGCGGCCTGCAAAGGGCGATGATCAGGCCCCTGACCGATCTGACGAGTTCCATCGAGGCGATCACACGGCAGGGCGATTTTACGCGCCGGGTTGAGACCAGAAGCCATGATGAAGTAGGCGCATTGGTGACCGGTTTCAACGCCATGATTGACGCCATTTCCCTGCGCGAACAGAAGCTGGAAGCGCACCTGATCGGGCTGGAGCAGGAGGTCGAGGATCGCACGGCCGATTATCTCAAGGCGCGCAATGAGGCCCAGTCCGCCAACGCCGCCAAGTCGGATTTCCTCGCCACCATGAGCCATGAAATCCGCACGCCGATGAATGGGGTGATGGTTATGGCCGAACTGCTGGCGGCCGAAAGCCTGCCGGCGCGCGCCAAACGCCACGCCCGCACCATCGCCAGATCCGGCCGTTCGCTGCTGGCGGTGATCAACGATATTCTCGACTTCTCCAAGATCGAAGCCGGCAAGCTGGACATCGAGATCTGCGAGGTCGATATCCTCGATTGCGTCGATGACACCCTGGCCCTGTTTCAGGCCAAGGCCCGCGAAAAGGGCATTGAGCTGGTCGCCAGCGCCCATCCGGACGCGCCGCGCCTGGTGCCGGCCGATCCGGTGCGGCTGGGGCAGGTGGTCTCCAACCTGGTTTCGAACGCGTTGAAATTCACCGAAAAAGGCCATGTGCTGGTCAGTATCGAACCGGACAAGAAGCCCGGTTTCTGGCGTCTGGTCGTCAGGGATACCGGCATCGGCATCGCGCGTAACAAGCTGGGCGCAATCTTCTCGGCCTTTACGCAGGAAGACCAGACGACGACACGGCGTTTCGGTGGCACGGGTCTGGGCCTGAGCATCTCCAAACGGCTGGTCGAGGCCATGAACGGCGCCATCGCCGTCACCAGCGAGCAAGGCAAAGGCACGCAGTTCCATATGCGGATGCCGGCGCTGGATTATTCACCCCAAAAAAACGTAAATATGTGCGCGCCGCCGGTGATCCATGATCTGGTGCGGCCGGTCGTCCATTATTTTATCCGTGGTGAGGTGGAAGGCGAAGTCCTTGCCGAACGCCTTAAAGAGGCCAATGTCCGCTTCGGACCGGACAAGCCGCGGCTTGTGCTGGCCGATGCGGTTAACCGCGATCATCTCGATGCGGGTGTGAAGCCAGAAATGCTGGTCCTGCTGGCCTACCCGGAAGACGCCGACGCCGAACAGTGGGTGCGCGATGGCCGCGCCGCCGCCGTGCTGGCGCGGCCGCTGCGCCACCGTGATATCGACATGCTGATCGAGCGCCTGCGTGATGGCGGTGATTTCGTGCTCTATGATACCGATGCTGATCCCGAAGGCGTTGACGCGGCCTGGCCGCAGGCGCGGGTGCTGGTGGTCGATGATGGCGAGGTCAATCGCGAAGTGGCCATTGAGGCCCTGGCGCGTTTCGGCATCGCCGCCGTCGTGGCGATTGATGGCGCCGATGCGCTGGAAAAGATGCAGGCGCAAGCCTTCGACCTGGTGCTGATGGATGGTTCCATGCCGGTCATGGATGGCTTCGAGGCGACACGTCAGTGGCGGATGCAGGAGGTGGCCAGTGAAGATAAAAACCATCTGCCGATCGTCGCCCTGACCGCCCATGTCGTCGGCCACGCCGCCCACGCCTGGAAAGACGCCGGCATGGACGATGTGCTGCACAAGCCCTTCACGCTGCGTGATTTAGCCACCATTCTGAGTGCGCATCTGCCGGAAAACCTGCGCACCGCCGCCCTGCCGCGGGTCGCTGAAATCGAGGACGCGCCGCCTGTGGTTCTGCCCGAAGCCGACGGCGATTTGTTCGATCAGGCGGTGATCGGTTCGCTGATCGAGGGCCTGAATAATGGCCGGGGCGATTTTGTCCGCCGGGTGGTTGGTCTCTATCGCAGCCATGCGCCGGAAGCCGTCACTACCCTGCAAGCCGCCCATGC
This sequence comes from Asticcacaulis sp., assembly GCF_035497195.1. Lineage (GTDB taxonomy): Bacteria > Pseudomonadota > Alphaproteobacteria > Caulobacterales > Caulobacteraceae > Asticcacaulis. The sequence continues at coordinate 257,127 of NZ_DATJDZ010000004.1, read as the reverse complement.
CGAGGGCGACGAAGACCGCCTGGCGCGCGCCGCCCACGCGCTGAAATCGATGAGCCTGAATATCGGCGCGAAAACCGTGGCCGGAGTCGCCGGCGGCATCGAACGCGCTATCCGCGTCGAGCACCGCGCTGTCGCCGCCGACGAGATCGCCATGGCCGCGACCTGGGTGGAACGCACCCTCGCCGGTCTGGCGCAGATGATCGGCGATGAGCCAGCGCCTGCCGCGGTGAAACCCAAAAAGAAAAAAGCCGCGCCGGTCGTCGCCCCGAAAGACGATCCGGAATCCGTCCTGATCCGCGAGATCGAGGCCGATATCGAGGAGGGCGCCTTCGAAATGGAATACCAGCCGATCTATGACCGCACCGGCACGGAGGTGGTCAGCGCCGAGGCTCTGATGCGCTGGCGTCGCGGTGATCGCGCGCCCATTGGTCCGGCGGTGTTTATCCCCGTGGCAGAGCGCTCCGGCCTGATCACGCGACTGGGCACCTTCGCGCGCCGCCGGGCGCTGGAAACTGCCGCCAACTGGGAGATTCCGGTGGCGATCAATGTGTCGGCGATCGAACTCGACAAGCCGGGCTTCGTGGCCGGTGTGCGGGCGCTGCTCGATGAGACGGGTTTTGATCCGAAGCGCCTGATCCTGGAAGTGACCGAGACGGCCTTCCTCGGTGATCCCGATCGCGTGCGGCAACTCTTCAATGACCTGCGCGGCATGGGCATCAAGCTGGCGCTCGATGATTTTGGCGTCGGCTATTCGTCGCTGACCGCCCTGCACCGGTTCCCGTTCGACAAGATCAAGATCGACCGCGAATTTGTCATGGCGCTCGATGGCGAACCGCGCGCCGCCCTGGAGGCTCTGGCGATCATCCAGGCGGTCACCGGCATTGGCCGCGCCTTTGGGATGCAGGTGACGGCGGAGGGGATTGAGACCGCCAGCCAGCATAGCCATCTGAAAGCGGCGGGCGTCCATACCATGCAGGGCTATCTGTTCGGCAAGGCCATGCCGGCCAATGCCTTCAGTACCCTGATCGGCAAGGCGCCGGTGTTGCAGCGCATCTAACCAGATTTAGCTGGATTTCTTATTTTATTCCCGCAAAGGGTAACCCGTGCTTTTGCGGGAGAGGAATAGTGGCCATTCGGTTTTTAGGGGTAAGCCTGCTGGCGCTAATGGCGGTATCCGCTTATGCGGAAACGCCGGCCGAAGCTCCCATCGAAATCATCATCTATGGCCAGCGTTTTCCTGCCTATAGCGGAGACGCGGTATTCAGCCGCGTCGACCTGACCGGCGAAGACCTGAAACGCGGCGCGTCGCTCGACCAGACCCTGAAACAATCGGCGCAGGCGGCCTTGTTCCGCCGCTCGTCCAGCCTGACCGCCAATCCGACCGTGCAGGGCATGAGCCTGCGCGCCATCGCGCCTTCGGGGGCCGGTCGGGCGCTGGTGACGCTCGACGGCATCCCGCAGAATGATCCGTTTGGCGGCTGGGTGATCTGGGCCGGCATCCCGTCGCAAGGCCTGGCCAGTGCCCATGTGGTGCGCGGAGCGGGTGGTGGGGCCTACGGAGCCGGGGCATTGACTGGCGTGGTCGATCTGTCCCTGACGCCGCCGGCAGCCCTGCGGCCCTATGTCGCCGCCAGTGTTGACGATCATGGCGGCGGCGGGCTTCAGGCCGGTTTCGCCATGGGCAATCATATCGGTGTGCACCTGACCGACCAGACTCTGGAAGGCGATGTGCCGGTGCGCGGCAGCCAACGTGGCGCTGCCGATGTGGCCACCCATGGCCGCGACCGCAGTTTACTGATCAATGGTCAGTGGACAGTGGCCGCGGGCGAGCTTTCCCTGCTGGCCGGTGGCTATGACAGTATCCGCGAAACCGGCCTGAAAGGCGCGACGGCGCGATCTAAAGGGGATCAGATCAGCCTGGCCTGGACGCGCCAGCCGACCGATGAAGCGCTCGGTTATCGCCTGCAAATCTGGCACAAGGACTCAGACCTCGCCAATCGCTCGATGTCGGTCCTGCCGGGCCGCAGCGGCACCTCACTGGCCAATGATCAGGTGAAGACGCCGGCGACAGGCGACGGTTTTAATGCCGCCATCCGCCGCCAGACCTCCCGTTCCGAATGGGAAGTCGGCATTGATGCCCGTACCGGCGAAGGCGAGTCGCGCGAATATTACCGCTATATGTCCGGCGCGGCGACGCGTTATCGTGTTGCCGGTGGTGAAAACACATTGGCCGGAATCTATATGCAAGGCACACACGCCATCGACCGCTGGACCCTGACCGGAGCTATGCGCGTCGATGACTGGAAGACCTCGGGCGCGCATCGTTTCGAGCGCGACCTGACCACCGGTTTACCCGTGCTCGATCTCGACCTCCCATCGAAACAGCAGACCGTGGGGTCCGGCCGTCTGGGCCTGGCGTATCAGGTCTCGCCGCAAAATGCCCTGCGCGCGGCTATCTACAGCGGCTTCCGCCCGCCCAGCCTGAACGAACTCTACCGGCCGTTCCGCGTTGGCAATGATGTCACCGAGGCCAATGCCGACCTGAAACCGGAAACCCTGACCGGTGGGGAAATCGGCTGGCGGCGGACCGGCCAGCGCCTGCATCTCGACGCCGATATTTTCTCGAATATCGTCAGCGATCCGATCACCAATGTCACCCTTGGTATCGGGCCGGGCACATTTCCTGTGGCGGGCTTTATCCCGGCCGGCGGGGCCTATCGTCAGCGGCGGAATGTCGGGGAAATCCGCGCCTATGGACTGGAGGCGCAGGCACAGTATCAGGCCAGCGACAGGCTGGCGCTGAATGCCGCCCTCACGGCCACCCATGCCCACGTCGGCAAGGCGGACGCCATGGTCAATGGCAAGCGGCCGGCCCAGGCGCCGGAATACAGCGCCTCGGTCGGTGCCGAAGGCCAGATAGCGAAATTGGGCTGGCGCGCCGACTGGCTGTTCGAGGGGCGGAGCTTCGAGGATGACCTCAACGCCCTGCCGCTGAAAGCCTACAGCAAGCTCAATCTGGCGCTCGACTACCCGTTTACGCCGCAGGTGTCCTTGGGGCTGCGCGTCGATAACGCCTTCGATACGGCGATCCAGATTCAGCGCAGCAATGACGGCACGGTCAATTTCGACACGAGCCGCAAGATCACGCTGAACCTGACTTATCGGCGCTAGAGAGCCGCTATATAGGCGCGGCTTTCGGCCAGGGATTCCATCACCGGCTTGAGATAGGGCGGTTCCTGCTCGATGAAATAGTTCTTCACGCCCAGTTCCTGTGCCGCGGCAAAGACCGGCTTCCAGTCGATCATGCCCTTGCCGATTTCCGTCGAGCGGAAACCGCCGGGAATGGCGGCGTCCTTGATCATGTCCTTGACGTGGAGCAGGTCGAGGCGGTCGGCATATTTCTTCATGGCGGCCACGACATCGGCGCCACCGACTGCCACCCAACCGAGATCCAGCTCGGCGCGAAGCTGTTCGGCCGGCGCGGCGGCCATCAGTATATCGTAGCCCGTCTGTCCGCCACCCAGGTCTTTGAATTCCATCGCGTGATTGTGATAGGCGAATTTCAGACCGGCCTTTTTCACGGCCGGCGCAATGGCCGCCATATATTCGGCGTTCATTTTCCACGCGTCCGCTGTCATGGCCTGTGTCATGGCGGATATCCAGTCAAGCCCGGCGGGCAGGGGGCCGGGCGTCTGTGGCGAGGCGGCGACCAGCCATTCGGCGCCAAGCGCCAGGGCTTCGGCAATTTCCCTGTCGGCGTTTTCGATCAGCTTTGGCATATTGGTGTGGGCGCTGCGGATTTTCAGGCCCGCCGCTTCGATCATCGCCTTGTATTCCGCCGCGGTCTTGCCCTGGGTGCCGGCGGTTTCAACCACGTCATAACCTGCGGCCTTGATCGCTTTTAATGTGCCGGGGATGTCCTTCGCCAGTTCGGCATTGACCGTATAAAGCTGGACGCCGAGCGGCCAGGAGTCCAGCACAGTCTTGGCCTTGGTTTCGGGGGCCGTCGCCGGGGCGGGCTTGCAGCCGGCCAGGGCGGTCAGGGTCAGCGCACCGGCGCCAATGAACATATGGCGGCGCGAAGGAATAAAATGAGTCATGGGTACTCCAGCCTGTAAAAAGCACGGTCTGCGCCGCGATCATGGCAGATAAGCATGAATTGTAATCGAATACAATCGTCGCAGGACTGGCGCGGACTTGTATGTGTTCGCGCGAACATATATAGAACATTGTCATGCCCCGTCAATTTATCACCCTGCCGCCGCTCTATTATCGGGATCATTTCATTGAGATGATCGGCTTCATTAGGTCGGTTTACGGGGCGATGCTGGACGCGGAGGAGCGGGCCTTCATCACACGCTTCGAGGCGCTCGATGAATGGGCGCAATGCCTCTATATCCGCATGAGCAACCGCAAGAAGGCCGTCTTTTCACCGCGCGATCTCGCCTATCAGGAGATCGGCGACCTGTGGGGCGGGCTTGATCAGCTACGCGCGCAGGGCTTTATCCGCGAGATCGAAGTCCGTGATTATCGCGCCTGTCTCGATGATCGGCCAAAGCCGGATCTGATCGACCTGGCGAAGGGGCATCAGCTTGAAATCAAGACCGGCTGGGCTAAGCCCCGGCTCGTCGCCTTCCTGCACGAACACCTGCCTTATGATCGTTTTTCCGCCGGTTTCCTGCGGTCGGATCATTTCGTCCCTGAGCACAAGGAAACGCTCGGTTTCCTGCTCTATCTCTATTTCGGCAAGCTCAGCGACAACATGACCAGCTTCGCCCTGCGCGATCTCGGCGTGGTGTCGGTGAAGGCGCGCGACAGCTATCAGGCACGGTTCGAGTCGCTGGAAGAGGCGCGGGCGGGCTATTTCTATACGCGGCATCTGCGCGCCTTGAAGGGCGGGACGGATTTCCGCGCGCTGGCTGAAACGGTTGATGCGTGGCCGCTGCCGCAGGCCGAACCGGCGATCACCTTGCGTGATACCTTGCTGCACCAGATCGGCCAGATGTATGAACGGCATAAGGATAACGCAGCTGCCCTGGCCATCTACGCCCGATCCGGCGCCTTTGAAAGCCATGAACGCAGCGTGCGCCTGCTCTATAATCTGGGCGCGGCCGAAGAGGTCAGGGCGCGGCTGGAGGTCATGCTACTAAGCCCGGCGCACGATGAGGAATATATCTTCGCCAGCGATTTTTACGCCCGTAAATTCGGCCAGCAGCGCATCGGTGTTTTCACCAATCTGCTGCGTTCGGCGGAGACGATCGAGGTTGATGAACTCTATCGCGGCGACGCCGAATTTGCCGCCATGCAGGCCTATGCGCGACAGGGCTGGACTGCGTATCATACAGAAAATGGTCTGTGGCCCGTGCTGTTCGGACTGGTGTTCTGGGAAGAACTGTTCGGCCCCGCCGCCGGCTTCGCATCCGCGTTCGATCACCGCCCGCAAAGCCTGAAGGACAAGACTTTCCATAGCCGTTTTGCCGCAGAAATCGGTGACAAGCTCGCCGCTGTTCGTGCAGGCGCGGGGCTGGAAATGGTGCGCGAAACCATCCGGCAAAGACAGGACGAACCCAATGGTCTGTTTTACTGGTTTGACGGTCTGGAGGCGCTGGTCGCAGCGTTTCTGACCGCCGCACCGACGGATGCCGTGGCCGATCTGTTGCAAAAAATGGCGGAGGACTTCTATGCCCTGCGCGACGGTTTCCCCGATCTGGTGCTGATGCGCGCGGGTCAGGTGCGCTTTGTCGAGATCAAGGGTGAAGGCGATCAGGTTCGGCGTCATCAACTGGCGCGGCTGAACCTGCTGCGCAGCCTGGGCTTTGAGGCCGATATCTGCCGCGTGACCTATCGCACCGACCCTGATCAGATTTATGTCGTGGTCGACGTCGAAACCACCGGCGGACGGCCACCCAATGACCGGGTGACCGAAATCGGCGCGGTCAAGATCCAGCATGGCGAAATCATCGGCGAATGGTCGTCCCTGATCAATCCTGAAAAACGCATCCCGCACTTCATCACGCAACTGACCGGCATCAGCAATGATATGGTGCGCGATGCGCCGAAATTTGCCGAGATCGCCGATGCGTTCGCAGCTTTTATGGAAGGTGCCATTTTCGTGGCGCACAATGCCGGTTTCGATCATGGCTTTATCTCCAGCGAATTCCGCCGGCTTGAGCGGCGCTTCCGTCATCCCCGCCTATGCACGGTTGCGTCCATGCGCAAATATTATCCGGGCTATACTTCCTACGGGCTGGCGAACCTGTGCCGCGAATTCAATATTGAGCTGATAAATCACCACCGCGCTCTGGCTGACGCGCGCGCTGCAGCCGCCTTGCTCAACCTGGTCAACGCGAAACGGCTGAAAAATGCGCCCCAAATGGGCGAAAAATCCGCAAAAATATCACAGTAGACTAAAAATACTGATCCACTCTGGCATCGAATCCTTATAAGCGGGCAGTATAGGGTCGGCTCAGGAGGGAAAATGTCGGAAGAATCGCCGCAGGTGCTGATCATTGTCGACGCCCAGGAAGGCTTCGTCACGCCGCATTCGCAGCATGTGATAACGCCGCTGGAAAACCTGCAATACGAATTCGATCATGTCGTTTTCACCAAGTTTTATAATCCCGAACCCTCGCCCTTCCGCAAAATTCTCGGCTATGATCAGATGGCGCCGAAAAGCCCGGAAACCGAACTGGCGCTTCAGCCGCGTGAAGAGGCGGTAATTATCAGTCGTCCGCTCTATAGCTGCGTCACCGAGCCTCTGCTGGTGCGACTGAAAACCTGGGGTGTGCGCGAGGTCTTTATCGCCGGCATCGCCACCGAGGCCTGCGTGCTGAAAAGCGTGCTCGACCTGTTCGAGTTGAATATCCGGCCGTGGGTGCTGGAAGACCTGTGCGCCAGCGACAAGGGCGCGGAATTCCACGATCCGGCTATCAAGGTGATGGGGAAATTGATCGGGCCGCAGCACATCATCCAGAGCGCCGGGCCGGAAGTCACGATTGGCCGGCCTTGAGCGCTTTGATGGATTCTTGATGAAACCGGACGTGTTTCTGCTTTTTTCCTTATGGTGGATTTGCGATACTGAGGCTGTCAGAGAGGATGACTCAATGACAATAAAAAAGCCAGAGAGACGAAGCGTTTGACACATGTCAACCCATTCACCTCTCTGGTTTTTTATTGCGCCAATAATGAAAAACGGCCCCTGTTTCAGGGGCCGTTTCGCGTATGAAAATCAGTAGCTGCTTGGCGGATCGCTGGCCGGAAAGCTGTCATCGATCATGGAATCGATCTGGTCTTCATCGAGATTGTCGCGCAGTTTTTTATCATGGCGCAGTTGCGTCTGGTGCGGCGTGGTGCGGAAAAAACCGGTCAGGAAAGCGGAAACGAAGGTGGTGACGATTTCCATCGGGGCGACGCCTTTGCCGCCGCCGGATGCGCTGGCAAGCGCCGCTTTCGTCGCTCTCAGGCTGTCATCTTCGCTGATGGCGTCCTCGCCGGTTTTGACCGAGGAGATGATTTTTTCGTCGGTGCCTTCGGGCGGAAAAGGATCGCTTGGTCCGGCGGCGCGCGCCACATCGGCAGCGGTTTTGAAGTCAAAATCAGACATGCGTTTCTCCTCAATTAGCCTCCAGTGTAAGCGCTGGCGGATAAGAGGACGCTGGCGATCATCCGCCGGGTATGTAAGGCGGTGATAAGGTCGCTTGAGATATGGATCGCGCCATGACATAGAGGCCGGATCGCGCAAATATGCCAAGGAACCCACATGATCACCGAAATCGCCACCCTGACCATAGACCCTGCACAGGCCGCCGATTTCGAAGCCGCTGTGGCCGCCGCCGCGCCGCATTTCCAGAGCGCCGAGGGCTGCTATGGCATGTCGCTGGAAAAGATCATCGAGACACCGGGCGTCTATACCCTGCGTGTCCTGTGGGAGACGCTCGATCACCACATGGTCACCTTCCGCGCCAGTGAAAACTTTCAGAAATGGCGCGCCCTGGCCGGACCTTTCTTTGCCGAAGCGCCGAAAGTGGTGCATGGTGAAACCATCGGCCAATATTTCTGATATACTCAGAACATAGTAAGCCTGCCGCAAGAGATTTTTGACATGACCGACCCGACCCAACCCGCCCGCACCACACGCAAGTCTCTGTTGACGCCGCTCGAATTCGCCCGCATCGCCGACCTGGCGTGGCGCACTGATCCGCGCGGTTCGCTGGCCCGCCAGATTTCCGAAGCGACCGGTGTATCGGAAAGTTCGATCGAGCGCTGGCTGAAGGATGAGCGCCATCCCGCGCCGCCGGAACGCATCGCCGAGGCGTTGCGCCTGGCCGACAAGCGGATGCACGAGAATGGCGATTTTCTCTACAATGTCGCCATCACGCTATCGCAAAATCCAGCCTGAAAACGTAATATGATCGCGCGGCCGAAACCGCGCTTTGCACGATCAGGCCAAGGCCGCCGTCACGATGATTTCGATCCGGTATTCCGGGGCGGCCAGCTTGACCTCGCCGGTGGCGCGGGCCGGCGGATTGGCCGGATCGACCCAGACATCCCAGACCGCGTTCATGGCGGCGAAATCCGCCATGTCGGCCAGCCAGATGGTGGCGGTGAGGATGCGTGACTTATCGGTGCCGGCGGCGGCCAGCAGGGCGTCGATCTGCGCCAGAACGGTGGTGGTTTGCTCGGTCAGCGAGGTGCCGGGTTCGCCGACCTGGCCGGCCAGATAGGCGATGCCGTTATGGACGACGGCCTGGCTCATGCGCTTGCCGGGTTCGAGTCTGGTGATGGTCATGTGAAAGCTCCTTTTATTGATGCGGGAGCCATGCCGGGGAACGGGGTGTTTTGCAACACAAAAAGCCCGCCCGGTGGTGCCGGGCGGGCTGCTGTCTTTTACATCTAGGCGCGAATACCGGCCTAGAATCTGTAGCTCATGCCGAGCTTGTATGAGGCGCCATAGCGGTAATAGCCCTGCGGGAGCAAAGGATTGCCGTTGATGCTGTAGGTGTTGGCCTCGTCGAGTAGGTTCTGGCCTTCCAGGGTAATATCGAGGTGCTCGTTGATCTTGTACGAGGCGTGGGCCGTCACCCAGGTGATCGGATCGGATTGCTCGTTATAGCCGGCGCCCAGCACATTGGTCGCCGTCACGAAGCCGTCGGTATGGTCACCGCTCAGGCTGAGCGAGAGGGGGCCGTGATCATAGAACAGGCCCAGGGAATAGACCGACGGCGCAATGCCTTCGAGCGGACGCTCCTCGTCGCCGACAAAGCTCGTGGACCAGTTGCGGGTATATTGCGCGCGTACGCCAAAACCATTTTCGAGGAAATGCTGGAGGCCGACTTCAAGGCCACTGACCTTGGCGTAGTCACCATTGATCGGGCGGCTGACATTAAACAGATGGCCGGCCACGCCGATATCCTGGCCCGGTTCCCAGCTACTGGTGATCTGGTCTTCGATATGCTTGTGGAATACCGCGAAATTGAAGATCGAGTTCTTGCTGAAATACCATTCCAGCGAGGCGTCGAACTGATCGGCCGAATAGGGCCGCAGGTCGGCATTGCCGCCGTAGATCTGCGTGAACTCACCCCACGAGACGCTTTCGGTGGTATTGGTCGGCGCCAGCATTTCGACCGACGGCCGCGCCATCGTGCGCGCCGCGCCGAGGCGCAGGCGCAGGGTTTCGGTGATGCGGTAGTTGAGATTGGCCGAGGGCAGCAGATAGGTGTATTCGCTGTCCTGCGTTATCGAGGTCGGATCGGCATAGACAGCCGTATAGTTGAAGGCGCCGTTCTCGATGATATCAAGGATTTTAGCATCCCACGCCTGGGCGGTGGTTTGCGTCTGTACGACCCGCAGGCCCACATTGCCGCTCCAGCGCTCGCCGGAAAGATTGGCCTGCACGAAGCCGGCCCAGGTCTTTTCACCGACGCGGTAGCTTTGCAGCGGGTTCCACACCGGCGCGGCATCGGCGTAGGTGTAAGGCTCGCCACCGGGCCGCAGGTGGCCGTCATAGGCGGCCAGCGCCTGCTCATAGGCGGGCACGTCGAAGGACAGGAAGGTGCGCGGGAAATTGCCGGCGACTTCGCTCATGAAATTGGGCAGCGCAAAGCTATGCGAAATCACATTGCCGCCGAGATCGCTGACATTGATCGCGTAGTCGCCGGAGTAATAGTCGGCGCCGCCGGTGAGGGAGTTGTTGATCAGGTCGCGCGATTTCCGGCGGTCGGTATAGGTGACGCCGAATTGCAGGCTTTCGAACCATGACTTGTCGGCGACCCATTTGCCGGCGAACGAGGCGCCATTGATCTCATCATCGATATTGTCGCCTTCGAGCGAGAAATAGTGGGTGTTGAAATCGGCGTCGGTGAAGTCACCGTTGGCCAGGCCGCTGGCCAGATCGCGGCCATCGTCGAAATTGACGATGACGTTCGGCACGTAGGCGCCGGTCAGCTCGATGTGGGCCGTATTGGGTTGGTTCATGCGCAGCACGACATAGCTGTCCTGACCGCCCGAATGGCGCGATGAGGTCGAGCGATAGAGGTCTCCAGTCAGGGTGAGCGTATCGCTGACATTCCACGTCGCGTTGGCGCCGAACAGGTCCGTCTCGACGACACGATAGGAGGTCTGGTTGAGCAGTTCCGGATTGAGCCGCATCTCCGGATCGGGATTATCCATGTCGAAGCTGGTGACGATCCCGTCCTTGATGACCATGTTGGACCAGCGATCAGGGGCAAAGAGTGGATAGAAGGATTGCTGGTAGCCGACCTGCGGGGAATCGAGTTTCGTTGTCAGGCCATCCACCACCAGGCGGAAATTGTCGTTCGGCCGCCATTCGACCTTCGCCGTGAAGGCGCTGCGCTTCTTCTGTTCCAGAATGGAGCCGACGCGGAACTGACCCGGCGCGATCAGGCCGTATTCGTCCGGATCGAGTTCACCATTGCCGTTCGGATCGATATTGCCGCCCCAGGCATTGCCGTACCAGTCGGTATCAGGCACCGGATTGCGCGTCCAGCCGCCGTCATTGCCGGCCTGATCGGTGCGATCATCCCGCTCTTCGAGGACGAGGCCGAACAAGACGCCAATCTTGTCATCGGCGAAGGTATTGCTGTAGACGCCCGACAGCTTCTTCCCGTCGAGTTCCGACATCTGGTTGCGGTCACCCTCCAGACGGAGGATGCCGTGCTGGCCGCGTTTGTCGAACGGGCTGGCCGAACGCAGATTGATCAGGCCGCCAATCGCGCCTTCCGTCAATGAAGCTTCCGCGCCCTTGATGACGTCGGCGCCGCTGATGACGTCGGACGGCAGCACATCATAAGCGAAGTCGCGGCCTTCGCCATCGGTGGCCAGGATGCGGCCGTTAAAGGTGGAGAGCGTATATTCCGGCCCCAGGCCACGGACACTGACCTTTTGCCCTTCACCGCCGGCCGTGCGCGAAATCGACACGCCGGTGATATGGCTGAGCGAGTCGGCAACGTTATCGTCGGGGAACATGCCCAGTTCGAGGGCGCTGATGGAATCCTGCACGGTGGTCGCGTCGCGCTTCAGCTTGACGGCGCGGGCGACGCTGCCGCGTATCCCGACGACGACGACTTCGGTCGATTCGGCCGCGACGGGGGCAGTGCCGGTTGCGCCGCCCTCCTGCGCGCTGACCTGAGAGGCGGCGGCCAGGGCTATCAGTGCGGCGGTTGAAGCAAGCCATTTGCGTTTTATGTGTACGGTCGGCATCTGATAGTCTCCTTATTTACGGCGCACGTCGGCGGCGCTCGTTCCCTTATGTTGCGATTTATGTACGCTTTTGTTTCCGTGTCTACGTTATCTTTCGTTTTCCATGTCAATCGCAACAAAAAAGAAGCAAATTTGACACAGATTTGATCGTGTCATCCCGTTTTACGCGCCTGGAGCGGGCGGTCGAGGTTGAACTTCCCCTGTATTTGGGGGATAAGCGGCATATCGAAACGAAACTGTGTATTCTGGGATCGAAACAAAATGGCCGAAGGCTCGGTAAAACTGACGCGCGATACCTCAGAGCGCCGCCGCGAGATCACCGCCATGCTCAAGTCGCGCGGCAGTGTGCAGGTCGTGGCCCTGTCCGAGCAGTTCGGCGTGTCGATGCAGACCATCCGCAAGGACCTGCACTACCTTGAGGAACATGGCATCGCCACGCGCGCCTATGGCGGCGCCATTTCCTCCGAAGTGGTGACGGTAAATGCCGAACCGCCGATCGAGGCCAAGCGCACCAGCCATACCGAAGAAAAAGAACGCATTGGCCGGCTGGCGGCTTCGATGGTCCGGCCCGGTGATTCGATCATGCTCGATTCGGGCACGACAGCGCTGCAAATCGCCCGTTTTCTGCCGGATGAAGAGGACCTCACCGTCGTCACCAACGATTTCGAGGTGCTGTCGGCCCTGGCGCAGAAACGCAAGATAAAGATCGTCATGCTGGGTGGCGAACTGCGCCGCAAGAATATGGCGTTTTATGGCGCGCAGACCGTGGCGGCGCTCGATGAACTGCTGCTCGATAAGTTGTTCCTGGGTGTCGATGGCTTCGATGTCGAACGCGGCATCACCACGCACCATGAACCGGAAGCGCAACTGAACCGCAAGATGGTCGAGACGGCGCGGCAGGTCATCGCCATCACCGATTCATCGAAATTCGGCAAGGTCTGCCTGCACCGGATCATCGATATCAGCGAGATCGACGCCCTGATCACCGACGCCGACGCGCCGGATTTCATCCGCGAGGCATCGGAAAAGCTCGGCTTCAAACTGCATCTGGCGTGATCTTCTCCTCCCCATTTCTTAAATGGGAAGGTGTCAAGCAAGCGTAGCGCGTCGAGACGGAGGGGCGCCTCTCCGTCACGGATAAGCCGTGTCACCTCCCCCGCTTCGCAGGGGAGGATAAATTTACTTCCTCAGCGCGGCATTGCCCCAGGTGACGATCAGCGGCAGATCGCTTTTGCGGCCGTCAGCGCGGGCGACCAGTTCCACCACCTTCACGCCGGTAATGTCGGCGGTCAGGAGTTTCGCCGGCTCGCCGTACAGGCTCCTGGCTTCCGTCAATAATTTGCCGTCGCCATAGACCTGAAACACCACCGTATCCTTCAGGTCCTGTGTCGTGTCATCGACGCCGGCTTGCGCCTCGAAGCGCGTGAAGCCGTCATTCTTCACCTCCACGCGTGAGCCGGCCAGAATGCCGATGCCGGACACAAACGGATGGCCATCAATCTGCAAATTCTGGTCATAGGGCGTGGAATCGGCCTGCGCGCCGCCCCAACCGGTATAGGCCGCCCGCGATCCGCCGCCGTGGCTGCTGCCCCACGGGCTTAACATGCGGTGGACAATCGGATCGGGTTCGGGCACGATCACGCCATCCTCGGCGACATGAATATTACCGGGAATTTCCGACAGGTACATGCCATCCGCCAGTTGCCGCGCACCCTTGGCTTCAAAGACAAGCGTCTCACGCGGCGCAACCTTGAAGCTGGTTTCGCCGTTAAAATTCTGCGTGGCCTTAGACCACAGATCGGTGAGGGAAATCGTGCCGGTCATCTTGAGATGATCGGCTGTCAGCGCCACTTCCGCCGGCGCCAGGCCGCGGTTGAAAATGGCCACGGCCTTGTCGCCATTGCTCAGGGTTTTGACAAAAATCTCGACATCATCGGACATATATTCGAGCACGGCCTGATGGCCGCCGGTGTCCTGATTGAGCCGGACGATATCGGCATTGCCCCAGATATCCAGCAGGGATTTCGGCGCCTTGCGCAGGTCATAACCGATGATCAGGGGGGCGTTGATAATGGCCCACAGGCTGAAATGCGAGCGCGCCTCAGTCAGGTGGTTTTCATCGAAATCGCCATGGCCGACGAACAGCATGTCCGGATCATTCCAGGCGCCGGGATGGGCATAGAGGGCGCGGGTGGCGGCGCTGTCGAAGGTGTGCAGCATCCGGGTCCACTCGGGGGTGATGTCCTGACTGGTGCGCCATATATTGCCGACATCATGGCCCCACTGGCGCACATCGGCCGCGCCCCAATTGCACAATGAAAAGACGTAATCATTGTCCGGATTGCTTTTCACCAGGGCGTCGGCGACGCTCTGGTACAGGGCGCGGACCTGCGGAATATCGGTGCGGTTGATGGCGGTCTGGTCGATGATCGGCGGGAAGGGGCGATAACCTTCCGCTTTTATTACCGGCTCTTCAGGGCCGTAATAGTTCAGGCCGCAGGCGTCGACCTTGATGTAGTCGAAACCCCACTGGCGGAAATAGAGATCGATATCCTGATCGACATGGCCGTAAAGCCCCACTTCGCGCTCGGCGGTCATGCCTTCCGGCAGGTTGGGTGAATGTGGGTCGAAACGTTGCGAGCAGGCGTTGCGGCCCATATCGCTGTAGATGCCGGCCTTCAGACCCAGGGCGTGGATGCGGTCGGTGAACGGCTTGAAGCTGCTGTCGCCCTTTACCTTTGCCGACGGGAATATCTGCGTGCGGATTTGCATGCGGCCGTCGGAGGTGCGGCGCTTCAGCCACCAGCCGTCATCGATATTGACATAGGTGTAGCCGAGTTTGGCTAGGCCGCTGTCAACCAGGGCCTGGGCGGCGCCGAGCACCTTTTCCTCATCGACCTCGGTATGGAAAGCGTTCCATGAGTTCCAGCCCATCGGCGGCGTCAGGGCTTGGCCACGCGTATTGGCGGTCCATTTTCCGGCGGGGGCTAAGGGATCGGCCAAGGCCGAACCGCCCGTCAACAAAACCGCCGCGAGGGCGAGCGCAAGGGGCAGTCGGGTCATGGCGTTTCCTGTCAGTTCAGATATTCGCGTTTGGCATTATTATAATATATTTTATCGATCACTTCCTTCGGCAAGGCAAGGCCTTTTGCATCGGCGTGGATATCGTCGACATGGCGTGTTTCGCCCGTCGCCAGATAGGTCCAGTCCGATAGCCAGTATGTGTGCGCCTCGGCCTTGAATTCGGCCGGATCGTCACCTGGATTAAGCGTCAGGTCGGTGCCGTACATGATACGGTCCTGGTAGGTGATGAAGAAGTTGCGCACCTTGTCGTAGTCCTTAACGGATTGAGATTGAACCTGCGTGATGCGCGCCGCCAGTTCGATATTGGCGTTGGGGTAGGCGTCGAGGAATTTCGCGGCTTCATCGACGCTCCATTCCAGACTGGCGAAATGGGCGCCGACAAATTTCAGGTCCGGGTGGTTTGCCACGAAGCGGTCACGTGTCGCCATCAGCGCCTCGTAACTGGGCATCTCCGGATGCAGGTACATGTAATATTCCGGATGGTGGCTGAAATATTCCCGGTCGTTGTCGGTGCTCATCTCGTCCATCGGCAGCCAGCAGTTTTTCGGCTCGCCCTGGTGATTGATGATGACCTTGCCGGCGGCGATGATATGCGCGACCACCGGATCGAAGCGCGGATCATCGATGAAGATCAGCTTGCCGTCGGTGTCGCGCTCAATCAGGCCAACATTTTTCCAGATCTTGACCGCCACGGCGCCCTGTTTGAATTCGGAATCGAGCCAGGCATTGGTCCTTTCCGCCCAGCCGGGCGCGGTAAAGCCCTTCATGGTGAAGGCGGTGGCGTAGTGAAAATGCGACGGATCGGCGTCATGGAAGTGATGCGCAACGGCGGCCTGGTCGGCCAGGGCTGGAAATTCCGGGTAATCGACGTTTATGCTGAGAAGCTCGAAACCATCGGCCTTGGCCTGATCGACAAAAGCCGGATCGGTGACATTGACGTGTACGTGCGAGTCGAACTTCTTCACCTTGGCGAAATCAGCCACCGTATAGCCCGGATCGGCGGCGCAGGCTCCCATAGCGATCAGCGAAACGCTGGCGATCAGGCTCAAAAACAGGCGGCGATGGGTCATGTTCCGGCTCCCAAATTTTGAAAAGAAAGAAAACGAAATTTAATGTTGCGTTTTCATGTCTTTTTGTTTGCCTTTTTAATTTGACTTATGCAAGATTAAAAATGAACCATGCGAAACAGCAGGAGGGCGACAATGAGGACGCACAACATGACCAGCCGGCGCGGCGTACTCAAGCTGTTGTCAAGTACGGTGATCGTCTCCGGCCTGATGGCCACGACTGGCCGTGCGCAGAACGCTTCCGTCGCCAAGGCCGGCGATTCCGCTATCGCCATCGATTTCGATCTGGGCCTTAACAGCCGCATCATCGCCCGGCAAAACGGCAAGGCGATTGAGCTGACCGATTTTGCGCCATCGGAAACGGTGACGCTGGCCGATGGAAAGGTCATCGACCGCTTTACCTTTGCCGACAAGAGCCAGAAGCCCGTCAACGATATTCACGGCAAGGGTGTGCTTTACAGCGTGCGTGGCGTCTCACCCGAAGGGCTGGAAAAGACCGTGGCGATCGCGCTTTATGACCGCTATCCCGGCTTCGCCATTACCAAGGTCACCTATCGCAATACCGGCAGCGCTGATCTGGCCATCGCCGCCTGGACGTCGCACAGCCACATGCTCAAGGGCGCGACCTTTTGGTCGTTCTCCGGCTCGTCGCACGACGACCGCCGCGACTGGGTGCAGCCGGTCAAGGCCGGTTTCGATCAGCCCAATTTCATGGGCATGAATGCGTCCGATTACGGCAGCGGCACGCCGGTGGTCGATGTCTGGCGGCCCGATGCCGGCCTCGCCGTCGGCCATATCGAAAACACACCGAAACTGATCTCCCTGCCGCTGATCGCCACGGCGGCCGGCGCCGGTGTCGGCATCCGTTATGACCACGCCATCACGCTCAAGGCCGGTGACAGCCTGACCACGCTCGATACCTTTATCAGCGTCCATCAGCGCGATCATTACGCCACGCTTGATGCCTATCGCCGGGTCATGGCCGATCGCGGCCTGGCGGCGCCGAAACCACCGGCCTCGTCCTACGAACCCGTCTGGTGCGCCTGGGGCTATCAGCGTAATTTCACCGTCGAGGAGATCGAGGGCACGCTGGCCAAGGCCAGGGATGTCGGGCTGAAATGGGCGGTGCTCGATGATGGCTGGCAGACCTCCGAAGGCGACTGGCATCTCGACACCAGGAAGTTCCCGCGCAAGGACGCCGACATGATCGCCTTCGTGCAGTCGATCAAGAAGGCAGGCCTGAGGCCGCGCCTGTGGCTGGCGCCGCTGGCCACCGATCCCGGCACCGATCTGCTGCACGATCACACCGACATGCTGCTGCTCAATCAGGATGGCGCTGTGCAAAACGTCACCTGGTGGAACGCCTTTTATCTGTGCCCGGCCTATCAGCCGACGAAGGATTATCACAAGGCGCTGATCAAAAAGATCATCGGTGAGTGGGGCTTTGAGGGGCTGAAGCTCGACGGCCAGCATATGAACGGCGTCGCGCCCTGTTATAATCCGGCGCACAATCACGCCCGTCCGGAAGAGTCGGTCGAACAGTTGCAGGATTTCTGGAAGCTGATCTACGATACGGCGCGTGAAGCCAATCCGGAAGCCGTCGTTGAATTCTGTCCGTGCGGCACCTCCTACGCCTTCCATAACCTGCCCTATACCAACCATGTGCCGGCCTCCGATCCGCTCAGTTCGTGGCAGGTGCGGCTCAAGGGCAAGTCGCTGAAAGGCCTGATGGGACGCGATGCCGCCTATGCCGGCGATCACGTCGAACTGTCTGACGGTGGCAATGATTTCGCCTCGACCGTCGGGATTGGCGGCATTGTTTCGACCAAGTTCGCCTGGCCCGGTCCAGGGCATGAAAAGGGCGAAAACTACCAGCTCACGCCGGAGCGCGAAGCGGTGTGGCGCAAGTGGATCGGCCTTTACAACGACAAGCAGCTTGCCACCGGCCAGTATCGCGGCGAACTGTACGATATCGGTTTCGACAAGCCGGAGGCCCATGCGGTCGAAAAGGACGGCAAGCTCTATTACGCCTTCTATGCCGATACCTGGAATGGCGAGGTCGAACTGCGGGGCCTGAGCAAAAAGCGTTATCGCCTGCGCGACTATTTCAACGACACCGCGCTGGGCGATATCACGCCGGCCAAAAACCGTATTCCGGCGACATTCGAGCGCTTCCTGTTGATCGAAGCCACACCAGTCTGAACGCCCCCTGATTTCAGGGGGAGATGTCGCTCTTGCGACAGAGGGGGTTAGTTCTGTCGAGTTAGCGCGTGGATGCGTCGGGTTTAACCCCACCCGTCGCTTCGCGCCACCCTCCCCTGAAATCAGGGGAGGTTCTCAAGTGAGGATTGAATGAACGACGCCGCCGAAACCAAACAACCGAAGCGCTGGCTGATCTTCGCACTCGCCGTCGTCGTCCTGTGGGGCATCTGGGGCGCCTTTACCGGCATCTCGGCGCAGAAGGGGTTCCCCGAGACCCTGACCTACTGTGTCTGGGCCGTGACCATGATCCTGCCGGCGCTTTATGTGCTGGCCAGGGCCGGCTGGAAGCTCGACCACGATCCGAAATCCATCCTTTACGGCCTGATCATCGGCCTGCTCGGCGCCGGCGGCCAGATGGTGCTGTTCTATACGGTCAATACCGGCCCGGCCTATCTGATCTTCCCGGTGATTTCGCTGTCGCCACTGGTCACCATCCTGATGTCGGCGGCCTTCCTGAAAGAGCGCACGACGAAGCTCGGCTTGCTTGGCGTGGTGCTGGCCCTGGTGGCGCTGCCGATGTTCGATTTCTCACCGGACAAGGGCTTCTCCTTCATGAATGGCGGGGTGTGGTTTCCGCTCGCCCTGGTCATCATGGCGTGCTGGGGCGTCCAGGCCTATTTCATGAAGCTCTCCAACAACTCGATGAGCGCCGAGAGCATCTTTTTTTACATGATGATCACCGGGCTGATGCTGGTGCCGGTGGCGCTGATGATGACCGACTTCTCCAAACCGATTAACTGGGGGCTGGACGGGCCGTATCTCGCCGCCGCCATCCAGGTGCTGAACGCCATCGGCGCCCTGTGCCTTGTCTATGCCTTCCGTCATGGCAAGGCGATCGTGGTGGCGCCGCTGACCAATGCCGGCGGGCCGCTGGTGACGGCGGTGATCTCGCTGGTGGTCGCCAATGCCATTCCCGGCGAACTGAAAATCATCGGTCTCGTGCTGGCGGTGATCGCTTCGGCTTTGCTGGCGCTGGCGGCCTGATTTCGTTTCAACTGACGGCCGGTCCTGTTCTTTTCCCGCAGGATCGGCCTTTTTTGCGTTATTTCTTTCTATTTTCGATAAATCGCAATTTTATATGTTTCGTTTTCATTGTTTTGGTTGCGTTGTGGGGGCTGTTGTCGTAAGAGTCGCTTGACACACTTACTCTGAACGAAGGACAAGTCATGAAGGCCATGCTCGATCTGGTCGCCCGCCACAAGGCCGGGCAGGCGGTCGGTATAACCTCGGTCTGCTCGGCGCATCCGCTGGTCGTGGAAGCGACTTTTGCCCATGCGCTGAAGCGGAAATCCGACGTCACCCTGATCGAAGCGACCTGCAACCAGGTCAATCAGGATGGCGGCTATACCGGCATGACCCCGGCCGATTTCGTTGCCTTCGTTTACGCCATCGCCGATAAGGTGGGCCTTGACCGCAAGCGCATCCTGCTGGGTGGCGATCACCTCGGCCCCAATCCGTGGACCGATCTCAGCGCCGACGCGGCGATGCAAAAGGCCGAAGTGCTGATCGAACAATATGTCGCCGCCGGCTTCCGCAAGATCCACGCCGATTGCTCGATGTCGTGCGCCGATGATCCGGTGCCCCTGCCGGAAGACACCATCGCCCGTCGCGCCGCGCGCCTGATCGCCATCGCCGAAGCGACCCACGCCAGGGTCGGCGGCGAACCGCCGGTCTATGTCATTGGCACCGAAGTGCCGGTGCCCGGTGGCGCCCATGAAGACCTGCCGGAACTGGAAGTGACCACGCCGGAAGCGGCACGGACCACCATCGAAACACACAAGGTGATCTTTGCCGAACTGGGACTTTCCGCTGCCTGGCCGCGTGTCATCGCCACGGTCGTACAGCCAGGCGTCGAGTTCGACCACCACAAGGTCATCGACTATGATCGCGCCAAGGCGGTCCGTCTGAGCCGCGCCATCGACAACCTGCCGACCATCGTTTTCGAGGCCCATTCGACCGACTACCAGACGCCAAAGGCGCTGAAGCAACTGGTCGAGGATCACTTCGCCATCCTCAAGGTCGGCCCCGGTGTGACTTTTGCCCTGCGCGAGGCCCTGTGGGCGCTCGACGCCATCGAAGGTGAGTGGATCGCGCTGGATAAACAATCCGGCTTCCGCGAAGTGGTGATCGATCGCATGACCGCCGAGCCGAAGAACTGGGCGAAATATTATCATGCCACCGGCGCGGCCTTGCAGTTCGACCTGCAATATAGTCTTTCCGATCGTATCCGCTATTACTGGCCCGATGGCCAGATTCAAGCGGCGCAAGGTCGGCTGTTCGGCAATCTGACGCAATCGCCGCCGCCGCTGGCCCTGGTCAGCCAGTACCTGCCCGACGCCTATGCGCTCATCCGTGACGGCGGCCTGAAACTGACGCCTGAAAACCTGGTCATTGCCCATATCGGCGCGACCCTCGATGCTTATCTGGCCGCCTGTACGCCAGCCCAAAAGACTGTATCACCGGAGCTGATTGATGCCTGATTCTGTAAGCCAACTCGGTATTGATGAGGCGGACCTGCAACGCCAGGGTGGCCTGTGGACGGCGCGTGAGATCGAACAGCAGCCCGAAATGCTGCGCCAGACGCAAGGCCTGCTGTTTGCACAAAAGGCCGAGATCGAGGCGTTCCTAAAACCGCTGCTCGACCGTAAAGTGCGGGTTATCCTGACCGGCGCCGGCACTTCGGCCTTTATCGGTTCGTGCCTGGCGCCGGCGCTTTCGGCGAAACTGAAGGTCCGCGTCGAAGCCATCCCGACCACTGATCTGGTCTGCGCCCCGCAGCTCTATTTCGAGAGCGACACCCCGACGCTGCTGGTCTCCTTCGGCCGCTCCGGCAACAGCCCGGAAAGCGTGGTCGCCGCGCAACTGGCCGATCGCTTCGTCAGCGATCTGCACCACCTGGTCATCACCTGCAACGCCGAAGGGGCGCTGGCGGCCTATGGTCAGGGCGCCAAGGGCCTGACCATTCTGCTGCCCGAAGCCACACACGACCGCAGCTTCGCCATGACCTCCAGCTTCTCGTGCATGACCTATGCGGCGCTGGCGGCGTTTTCCGGCATCGACGTCATGCAGGGCCGGATCGAGGCCATCGCCACCGCCACGCAAGGCGTTCTCACCGACTACACCGCCGCCATGAAACAGGCGGCGTCCGAAGGCTATGAGCGCATCGTCTATCTCGGCAGCCACATCTTCCAGGGACTGGCGCGTGAATCCGGCCTGAAGCTGCTGGAACTGACCAATGGCGGGCTGGTGACCATGTTCGACTCTCCGCTTGGTTTCCGTCATGGCCCGAAGACCATCGTCAACAGCAAGACCCTGGTCGTCGTCTTCTTCTCCAACAACGCCTATACCCGCGGCTATGACGGCGATCTGCTCGACGAACTGCGTAAGGACAATGACGCCGCCCGTGTCATCGCCATCACGGCGCAGGATGGCGTCGGCGTCGAGGCGGCGGATACCGTGCGCGTCAGGGGGCTGGAAACGGCCGACGACACCGACCTGCTTTTCCCCTATATCATCTGTCCGCAGGTTTTCGCCTTCTACGAATCCCTGCGCCACAACCTGACGCCCGACAAGCCGAACGCCTCGGGCACGGTCAATCGCGTCGTGCAGGGCGTGCGTATCCACGAACTGGGATAACGGAATAATGGGCTATCTTCTCGGCGTCGATGGCGGCGGCACCAAAACCGAATTCGTGCTGGTCGATGCCGCAGGACGTGTGCGCGCCACCTATCAGGGTGGCTCGTGCTACTATATCCAGATCGGCTTTGACGGCCTGCATGACCTGCTGGCCGAAGGCGTTCAGGCGGTGCTGGCGCAGGTTTCCGGAAAACCGGAAGATATCGATTACGCCTTCTTCGGCCTGCCGGCGCATGGCGAAGATTCCACCGCCGAACCGATGCTCGATGTGGTGCCGGAAGCGGTACTGGGCCATCATCGCTACCTCTGCGGCAATGACATGATCTGCGGCTGGGCCGGGTCCCTTGCCGGCGCTGATGGCATCAATATCGTGGCCGGCACCGGCTCGATCGGCTATGGCGAACGCGCGGGAAAATCGGCGCGCGGCGGGGGCTGGGGCGAGGTCTTTTCCGACGAAGGCTCAGCCTACTGGATCGCCATTTCCGGCCTGAACGCCTTTTCGCGCATGGCCGATGGCCGGCTGGCGAAGGGGCCGCTTTATGAGATTTTCCGGCAGGCGTTCGAGCTGAGAAATGACCTCGATATCTGCGGCGATGTCTTTGGCCGCGAGGCGCCATCCCGCGACAAGATCGCCGCCATGTCGAAGCTGGTATCGCAATCGGCCGAGGCCGGCGATCGCGTGGCGCTGAAGATCTTCGACTCGGCCGGTTACGAACTGGCGGCCATCGTCGACGCCATTCGCACCCAGCTCGACTACGCCCCCGATGAGCCGGTGGCCCTGTCCTATTCCGGCGGGGTTTTCAAATGCGGCGCGCTGATCCTCGAGCCGTTCCGCAAGCATCTCAACAGCTTTTCGATGATGTATGACCTGCGTAAACCGCTCCATGCCCCCAGCATCGGTTCGGCGCTTTACGCGGCGCGGCGGCTGGGACGGCCGTTCAGCGCGGAAGTACTGGCGTCGTTGCCGCGATTATAATCTGTTGCATTCCGCGCTGCTTTTGAGATTATAGGCATAATACTATAATCGGGAGCCGGCGTGGATTTATCTCAAGCTCAGGTGCGGTCGCCGCTGGATGACCTGCCGGAAGTCGCGGTCTGCCGTCTCAATGGCCCGCCCGATTTCCAGCGCCTCATGGCGGCGGAAAAGCCGGTGGTGATCCAGGGGCTGTTCGATCACTGGCCGGCACTGGCG
This sequence comes from Asticcacaulis sp., assembly GCF_035497195.1. Lineage (GTDB taxonomy): Bacteria > Pseudomonadota > Alphaproteobacteria > Caulobacterales > Caulobacteraceae > Asticcacaulis. The sequence continues at coordinate 234,168 of NZ_DATJDZ010000004.1, read as the reverse complement.
GAAGGGCGGGCTTCGCCGTCGCGCCTCAATGCCTATCTCAAACGCCACGATCAGGGCGCGCAGGCGACGGTGATGGAAGCGCCGTTTTCCAGCGGCGGCTGGTACTTTTATTCACCGGACATGCGCGAGTTCAACTTCACCAAACGCCAGCGCGGCATCACTGAAACGCTGGATCAGATTGAGCGCAATCTGGCGGTCGAAAACGCGCCCTTTCTCGCTCTCCAGATGCTGCCGCTAACCAGCCATATGCCGGGCTTCGTGGCGAAAAATCCCCTGCCGCTGATGCCGCCGCAGATCATGCCGCGCCTGTGGGTCGGTGGGCCGCTCAAGACGCAAACGCACAATGACCGCGATCATAACCTCGCCTGCGTCATCGCCGGCCGGCGGCGCTTCCTGCTGTTCCCGCCGGAGCAGGTGAGCAACCTCTCTGTCGGGCCTTTGGATAATCCGCCACCCTTGTCGCTGGTCGATCCGGAACAGCCGGATTACGCGCGTTTCCCAAAATTCCGCGCGGCGATGACAGCCGCCGTGGTGGCGCATCTGGGACCGGGCGACGCCATTTTCATGCCGAAATACTGGTGGCATCACGTCACTTCGCTCGATCCCTATAATGTGATGGTCAACTACTGGTGGGGCGATTTCGCCACCGGGCTTGAGCGCGCCAATGACGCCTTCCTGACGGCGCTGCTGGCCTTCGGCCACCTGCCGTCGGGCGAACGCGCCTACTGGCGGGCCATGTTCGAGGCCTATGTCTTCAAAACCGAAGGTGACGCCACCGGCCATATTCCGCCAGCGCTGAAAGGCGTTCTGGGGCCAATGAGCGCGCCCATGCGCGAACGTCTCAAGGCCGAACTCAGACAGGCCTATCTCAAATCGTGACCTTCGCCCTGCATCCCGATATCAAGGTCCGGCTGCGGCGGATCGGCCATGAGGCGCAGCCGCTGATGGTGGTCGATAATGTCCTTACCGATCCGGAGGCGATGGTCGCGGCGGCGAAGCAAACCGCATTCTATGTGCCGGAACATACCAAATATCCCGGCCGCAATGCGCCCCTGCCTGAGGGGTATTACAGACCGTCGTCACTGCCCTGCGCGGACCGATAGAGGCGGCGTTCGGTTTGCCGCGCGACACCTGGGTGAAGTTCTTCGGCTTCTTCGCGCTGGCCACGACCCCGGCGGATCAGGCCGAGCCGATCCAGAAAATTCCGCATTACGACACGCTCGATCCGGGGCGGCTGGCTCTGGTGCATTATCTCTGCCACGGCGATTTCGGCGGCACTGGCTTTTTTCGCCACAGGTCCACGGGGTTCGAATCGGTCGATATTGCACGCGAGGCCGCCTATGTCGCCGCCGCCAGACCGGAATTGGCAGCGGCGTCACCTGCGGGATATGCGGACGCCGGCACGGCCGGTTATGACCTGATCGCTGAGGCAGAAATGGTCTTCAACCGCCTGATTATCTATCGCACCCCTATGCTCCATTCGGGGCTGTTGAGCCGGGCGGCTTTGAGCGATGATCCGGCCACCGGGCGGCTGACCGCCAATGGCTTTATCGAAATGATGAAGACGTCCTGAAACGCCACTATCTGTTGCATTTATGCAAAGGGATATGAAAAAAGCCAAAAGCGATGACAAGCGGAATCGGCCCCAAACCCTTGCATGACAGGCCCTTTCGGTAGTTCATGAAATTATGTTCATCATATTATATATTGACGCATGGAATGATGAGTATCATGAGATGATCAAGCTCGCGCAGTCATGACGCGGCAAGGCGGTCAAAAAAGCCGCCGGATAAAACAGAGGGGCATACGCCAGGGGCGAAGGGGATAACCCTTTCGCTGCGTCGGTGCGAAAAATGACTCCTTTCCTGTTGGGAAAAAACGATCCGGACACGCTCGCGGTTCCGGTCTGGCGCACGTCACACCTGTGCGCCCAGGCTTCCGTGACCGGCTCCGGTTTACCAGCAACGCGCGTCTTCCAATGAGGGGACCGCAGGGAGAAAAAAATGAGAAAACACATATTGGGTCAACGGAGCGCCGCCCTGAAAGCGGGGGTTTCCCTGATGACGCTGGCGGCCGTGAGCTTTGCGGGCGCCGTCTGGGCGCAGGACGCCGCCCCCGCTACAGCCCCGGCCGCCGATGAGGCGCAGGAAGTCGTGGTCGTCGGTGTTCGTCGTGCCTTGAAAACCGCGCAGGACATCAAGAAAAACGCCGACACGCAGGTCGATTCGATTACCGCCACCGATATCGGCGCCTTCCCCGACAAGTCCGTCGCCGAAGCGCTGCAACGCGTGCCCGGCATCACCGTGTCGCGCTTCCAGTCAAGCGATGACTCAACGCACTTCTCCGCCGAACCGGCGCAGGTCCTGATCCGCGGCCTGACCCAGGTGCGTACGGAATTCAACGGCCGTGACAGCTTCTCGGCCGACGCCAATCGCGGCCTGAACTTCAATGACATCTCACCCGAACTGATGGCCGGCGTCGACAGCTACAAGAACCAGACAGCGGAAATGATCGAAGGCGGCATCGCCGGTTCGGTCAATCTGCGCACCCGCCTGCCGTTCGACAGCAAGGGCCAAGTTATCTCGATCTCGGCCAAGGCCAATTACGGTGACCGTACCCAGAAAGGCACCTACGAATATTCCGGCATTTATTCCAACCGCTGGGAAACCGAGCACGGCACGTTCGGCTTCATGGTCGACTATGCCAATTCGCACGTCCTGACAGAAACCGACGGCGTGGTCATGCAGCGCATCGGCGCCTTCTGTACCGCCGGCAACATGGACCCGACCGATCCGGCGCATAAGCGCGCCATCGTCAATGCCGACGGCAGCGTGCCCTGCACCGCCAACCCTTACGGTGGCACCGGCTGGGTCTATATGCCCGATCAGGTCAATTTCACCCAGGTGACCTATGACCGCAACCGCCACGGCACGGCGCTCGCCTTCCAGTACCAGAATAACGCGAAAAGCGTTTTGCTGACCGTCCAGTATAACGACAGCTATTACCGCAACGCCTGGCTGGAACGCTCGGTCAACCCGACCTTCTTCGGCCTGTGGGCGGCCGACGCCTATTCGCCGCAGACCAATGCCAATATCGCGCCGGCCACCGGCTCGGCCCCCTTCACCTTCGGCGCCGACGGTATGCTCTCTTCGGGCATCCTGACCCAGCCGACGGGCGACTGGACCGGCTCGACCCAGGGCAATATCAACAACGGTTCCGCCGTTCCGGGTATGCCTTTCGTCAATTTCTGCGGCGCCGGCACAAGCTGCGCCACGCAGCGCGAAGGCGTCTATATCGAAAACCAGGCGAGAAACTTCAACCACTCCGAAGGCACCAAAGACCTGTCGGCCAACCTGAGATGGGACGTTAACGACCAATTGCGCACCAGCTTCGATGTGCAGTATATCGAGGCGACGACCAATAACTACGACATCCTGGTCGCCAACGACACGATGGCCGATGTCCAGTACAGCGTGAATGGTGACGGCACGCCGCAGATCACGATGCTGCCGGGGTCTAACATCAACTATGCGCCGGGTTTCCTCGCCAATCCGCATAACTACTTCGTCCACTTCATTCAGGACCACTACGAGCACAACGACGCCACCGAACTGGCCCTGCGCGCCGACGCCGAATACGCCTTCAAGAGCGGCGGCTGGCTGAACTCGCTGAAAGTCGGCGTCCGTTATGCCGACCGCGAGCAGACGGTGCGCTACTCGGCCTATAACTGGTCGCCGGTCGCCGCCAACTGGAACTGTAACGGTCCCGGCTTCAACAGCGACAACACCACGCCGGCGCCCTATCCCACCGATTGCGGGGTGCGTGACGATTTCAAAGGCTACGGCGCGGGCATCTGGACGGTCGACAGCCTCAACAGCGGCTTCTATGACGGCAAGTCATTCGGCAACGGCGATATGGTTTTCCTCAGCAAGGCGACCCTGGCCGATCACGACGGCCTGATCCGGGCGCTGAGCAGTAAGACGACCAACTCGCCGCTGGCCTGGAACCCCTTGTGCGAACGCCCCGGCAATACCGAGGAATGCTACATCGACCAGGAAATGCTCGATGTCAGTGAAAAGACCTCGGCGGTCTACGCCATGCTGAAATTTGGCGGGCCGGACCAGACGCTCTGGGGCCTGACGGTGCAGGGCAATGTCGGCATTCGCGCCATCCAGACCGAAGACGCCAGCAACGGCGGCGTGGCCTACCCGACTTCCAACTGGTATACCGACCAGTTCGCCGATGTCGGCGCCGGCAAGACCTACGCCACCCAGGCCGACAAGTGCGCCAACGCGCCGCTTGGCACCAATGTCACCAACATCATCTGCTGGATGACGCCTGACCTGCTGGCCTTCAGCACCCCGACGACCGAATCGCAGACGCTCAGCAAGAAGCACACCAATATCCTGCCGAGCTTCAATATCCGCTTCGGTCTCGATGACCACCAGTTCGTCCGCTTCGGCGCCTCGCGCGCCTTGTCGCGTCCGGACTTCGGTCAGTTGCGCAACTATGTCGGCATCCAGGCGCCGACGGTCAGCGTGTCGGCGGATTCGCAATACGTAATCTGGACGGACCCGAACGGCCCGCACACGCCGGCCAATGTGAAGGGCTATAACTTCCAGTTCAACGCCGACTCCGGTTATGCCGGCCTGAAACCGATCACCGCCGACCAGTTCGATTTGAGCTACGAAAACTACTTCAATTCGACCAGTTCCTTCACCGCCGATCTGTTCTACAAGAAGCTCAACGGCGATATCTCGTTCGGCGTCTTCGAGCGTGACTTCACCAATAACGGCTCCACCCAGACGGTTCATATCCGGGGGCCGCGCAATGGTGACGGCGGCGGCGAACTGAAGGGGATCGAACTGGCCTACCAGACCTTCTTCGACTTCCTGCCATCGCCGTTCGATGGTCTAGGTATTCAGGCCAATTATACCCATACCGAACAGTCCGGCATCAACAACTCCAACCTGGCCAACCAGCCCGGTTATGCCGGCGGCGGCACCATCGGCTTCGGCGGCGGCCTCCAGGTCAACGGCGCGGTTTTCGACTCGCATCGCCTGGCCGGTATTTCGGACGACTCGTACAACATCGTCGGCCTGTATGAAAAAGGTCCGATCGCGGCCCGTATCGCCTATAGCTGGCGGTCGGACTTCCTGACCAACAACCTTGACTGCTGTATCGGCCTGCCGATGTGGCAAAAGGGTTCGGGTTTCCTCGACGCCTCGATCCGCTTCAAGGTCAGCGATAATGTCGAAATCTCGCTCGACGGCTCCAACCTGCTCGACACCACCACCATCGTTCAGCAGCAGGTGATGGGCGACTCCGGCAATACGCCGGGCGCCGCCGCAGTCCGCAAGGACTCGGCCTGGATCCGCAACGACCGCCGCTATCAGATCGGCGTGCGTTTCAAATACTAGAGCAAGACTTTGAGGAAAGATGCGCGCCGCTGGCCATGCCGGCGGCGCGCATTCCTTTGTCCGGCGTCCATATCAGAAGGGATGTGTGTTGATCGGAATCCGTCGCGCCAACCGTATCTTTATGTGGACGCTCATATCGTTATATGTTACGCCCGTCCTCGGATAACGTGTCGGCGGGCTGTACGCCATAGCCTTTCTTCTTTGGGCAGGCATAACAGGCTTGCTCAAGCGACCCGTTACATAAGGGAGGTGCAAATGGTAAAATTCACGACATCGCCGTGGCCTGCCGTGGCGGGACGCCCGTTCCGTAAATGGCCGGTATTTATGTCTGTTATGGCCGTATTTGCTACCCTGCCTGTGTGCGCCGCCGATCTGCCGGCGGACGGCATCGCTTTCGCGCCGGCCCTGCAACTGGCTGAGGCCGCCATCGATGACTGCCAGGCGCGCGGCTATCCGGCCAGCGCCAGCGTGGTCGATGCGAAAGGCTTGGTGCGCGTCACCCTGCGCGGCGATGGCGCCGTCAAACCGCCGGTGGCAGCACCCATCAAGGCCTTTACCGCCTTCACCTTCAATCAGGCCGGCGCCGATATGCAGGCGCGCGAGCAAACCGACGCCGCGTTCAGGGCGCAGATCGCCGCCCATTCCGACCTCTATAACGACCATGCCGGCTCGCTGCCGCTGCGGCATGGTGATGCGCTGATCGGCGGTCTGGCGGTCGCCGATGTGCCGCATGAAATCGCCGACGCCTGCGCTCGCGCCGCGCTGGCCAAGTATCCCCAGTAAGGCTTATCATGTACAAGAAGACCTATTACGCCACGCACCCCGCCAGCCTGAACGGTGCGAGCAACGAGACCCTGCGCGAAAATTACCTGATCAGCGACCTGTTCAATGCCGATGAGATTGTCTTCAACTACCTGCATCAGGAGCGCATGGTGGTGGGCGGGGTGGTGCCGGTGAAGGGACCGGTCAGCCTGCCGGTGCATCAGGAACCGGCCTCGGCGAAGGGCGCGCCCTTCCTGTATCGCCGCGAACTGGGGGTGATCAATGTTGGCGGCGGCGCAGGTGTGGTGACGGTCGATGGTGCCGATTACACGCTCGATCCGCTCGATGGCCTCTATGTCACTCAAGGCGCGGTGGAGGTGGTTTTCGCCAGCCTCAATGCGGCCCGGCCGGCGCGGTTCTACCTGGTCAGCACGCCGGCGCACACGGGTTTCGAGACGAAGATGTTCTCGCTGAAAACCGCCGTGCCGCTGGAACGTGGCGCGCTGGAAACCTCCAATGAGCGGACCATCTACCAGATGGTGGTGCCGGAGACCTGCCCCTCGGCGCAACTGCTGCTCGGCCTGACCATCCTCAAGCCCGGCAGCGTGTGGAACACCATGCCGCCGCACCTGCACGATCGCCGTTCGGAAGCCTACCTCTACTTCAATCTCGGACAGGATGAGCGCGTCTTTCATTTCATGGGCGAACCCGACAAGGCGCGCGCCATCGTTATCGCCAATGAGGAGGCGGTTATCTGTCCGCCGTGGTCGATCCATATGGGGGCGGGCACATCGAGCTACGCCTTTATCTGGGCGATGGGCGGGGAAAACCTTGACTATGGCGATTTCGATGAGGTTGATATCTGTCAACTGGCTTGACGTACGAAAAGAAAGTGCCGGAAGCGGCCTGGATCGCCACCCTCTAAAAAACAGAAAAGGCAGGAAACGACATGGATATCTTAAAGACGAAAATGGCCCGGACCTGGATGATCTGCGGCCTGCTGGCGGCGGCGCCGTTGATGGTTCACGCCGCCGTGCCGGAAACGGCGGCAGCTCCGGCAACCAATGTCTCCTTCAAGCCCGCCGACGTCATGGCGATCACCGAAAAGGTCGGGGCCTACCAGATCGCCACGCTCGCCGCCGGCTGGATACCACCCAAGGCCTCGTGGGATACGCCGGACCCTAAGGGCTGGGTGCAGGGCGCCCTGTTCGTCGGTTTGACCGACATGGCGGATCATTCTGACAATCCCATCTATAAAGACCTGATCCTGGCGCGCGGCGAGGCCAACAAATGGGAACTCGGCAAGCGCGTCTACCATGCCGACGACCATGTGATCGGCCAGTCGTATCTGTGGGCGGTGAAACATGGCGCGTCGGCCGACAAGCTGAAACCGATGCGGGCAACCTTTGATTCCATCCTGACCAAACCGTCCGACGTCACCCTGATCTATCCGGCGGAAGGTGACGCCAACTGCACCGACCGCTGGTGCTGGTGCGACGCCCTGTTCATGGCCCCGGCCACCTGGATTGGCCTCAGCCAGGCGACCGGCGATCCGCGCTATGCCGCGTTCGCCAAGAAAGAGTTCTGGGCCACCTACGATGTCCTCTATGACAAGGACGAGAAGCTGTTCTACCGCGATGCCCGTTTCTTCGAGCGCCGCGGACCGAACGGTGAAAAGGTGTTCTGGAGCCGCGGCGATGGCTGGGTGTTCGCCGGTCTGGCGCGCATCCTCGAAGTCCTGCCGGTCGATGATCCGGATCGTCCGCGCTTCGTCGCGCTCTACAAGGAAATGGCGGCCAAGATCAAATCGATCCAGCTTGCTACCGGCTATTGGGCGCCGTCCCTGCTGGCCGATCCGAAAACGGCCCTGCCGGAAACCAGCGGCACCGCCTTCTATACCTATGGCCTGGCCTGGGGCGTGCGCAACGGCACGCTCGATCGTGCCGAGTACGAACCGGCCATCCGCAAGGGCTGGAGTGCGCTCGTGGCGGCGGTCCATCCCGATGGCAAGCTTGGTTATGTTCAGCCGGTCAGCGACCGCCCGGATAATGTCGGCTATGACGATACCCAGTTCTACGGCGTCGGGGCCTTCCTCCTGGCCGGCACTGCCGTCGCCGACCTCAAGCTGAAATAGGAGGCCATGATGCGCCTTATATTTGCCGCCGCTATCGCCCTGATCGCCACGGGTGCGAACGCACAAAGCCTGACCGTGCATAATCCTGGCCCGGATCGTGATAACGCCGTGATCGACCTGCCGGTGCCTATGGATGCACGTGTGCAATCGGTGAAGATCGGCAGCACGGCCTATCCGGTGCAATATCTCAATGCCAAGTTCCGGCTGGTGGCGCCCTTGAAAGCCGGTGATACGATCGTGACCTTCTCGCCGGATGCCGCGCCGGTCGGACCACTACGCGTGCTGGTGACGCTGAATATCCAGGATGGCGGCCATCTCGAAGGCGATCCGAAAAACGGCGGCGCCATCACCGGCGGCGCCTTCCACCTGCGCGACCAGTTTACCTCGCCGCCGGATCACTTCATCCATGACGGCCTGATCGCCTTTGAGGGCATCGGCTGGGAATCCGACAAGGTGGCCTATCGCCTCTATCTCGATGAGCGCAATGTCACCGATATCTTCGGCAAGTATGGCACGGGGATGATCTTCCCGACTGTCGGCCACGGCTTTGACGACTACCAGTATCCGGTGGCCTGGGGCGGCGATATCTTCAAGGTTGGCGCGTCTCTGGGCGTCGGCGGCATCGGCCTGCTGCGCGATGGCAAGGCGACGCAGGTCGGTCCATCGACCATCACCGGCAAGGTGATCGCCAATGGTCCGGTGACGGCCATTGCCGGCGTCGATGCCGATGCGATAGGCGGGGGAAAAGGCAACATCCACGCCACCTACGCCATCACCGCCGGCAGCGCGATTACCGAGGTAAAGGTGAAAGCCGATCAGGTCACCGAGCCTTTGGTCACCGGCTTGACCGTCCATCCCGGCGACCAGACCTTCGCCCCGCAAACAAAAGGCGAATGGACCTATATCGCCGCCTGGGGACCGCAGGAGCATGGCCCCGATCCCGTCGGCTGGGCGGTCTTTTATCGTACGGGTGATGTAACGGGCGCGCCGGTCAATGACGGCCAGACCCTGTTCGTGTCGTTCAAGTCAGCGACCGACGCCGACTACCGCTTCGGCGCGCGCTGGACGCAGGAGGGCAAGGCCGCCGTGCCCGGCATCCGCGACCTCGATGGCTTCAAGGCCTGGCTGGAACGGACGGCGGAAGACCTGAATCATCCGCTCGTTGTCGACCATTAGGATTTGCTGACTAGGCCGGATTATATTTACCAAGGAAATCCAGGGCATGTTTCATCATCTCGATGCGTGCCGAGCCAATGGTCTCCCAATGGTCCTGGCCCTTCAGCGTTATGAATTCATGTGCCTTCCCGGCCTGAGTCAGCGCCTCGTCCATCCTTTGGCTCTGGGCATAACTGACGACCGAGTCGTCGGTGCCGTGAATGAGTAGAATCGGACAATAGGCTTTGCTGGCCTGTTTGGCCGGTGAGATACTGTCGAAATCCTTTTCGTCACCCAGCATCAACTGCATATAGCGTATTTCCGGATTCCATTTGTCACCCGCGCGTTGGGTATCCCAATCCATCATTGCCTTGACATCTGAGACGCCGGCTATGGAGATGGCGCACCGGTAAACGCCAGGGTCGAGTGTGGCGCCCGCCAGGGCTGCATAGCCGCCGTAGGATGCGCCCAGAATGGCGACGCGCGTCTGGTCGACCAGACCCTGCTGCACAAGATAACGTACCCCGTCCGAAAGGTCGGTCTGCATCTTGCGGCCCCATTCGTGGTTGCCCGCATCCATGAATGCGCGGCTGTAGCCGGTAGATCCGCGGAAATTGGGTTGCAGCACGGCATAACCCTGCGCGGCCAGGCACTGGGCCTGCCAGTCGAAATTGGCGTAGTCACGGGCCTGCGGGCCGCCATGAGGCAGGACGACGAGCGGTAACCGGGTCGGCGTCCTGTTAGGCGGCAGGGTCAGGAAGCCGTGGATGTCGAGGCCGTCCGCCGCCTTATATTGAACAGCGGTTTTTGGCGACAGCCACGTCGCGGGAATCCCAGGGTAGGTTTCCGCAATGAATTCGGTAGAGGCAGTACTCAGGTCAATTGTATAATAGCTGCCGGGATCGTCCTTGCCTTCGACGTACAGCAGCATGATCTTCATATCGTCGGAATAGTCGACTGCATAGCCATGATAACCGTCGCCAAGCGCCTGGGGAATGAGCCCATCCAGGGCCTTCAGCTTCGGATCGAAATATTTGTTTTCGACCCAGTCGCGATGCAACCGGAAGCCGGCGAGACAGCCCGTGACCGGATGGAATAGCGGCGAATGGGCGACGCTTTTGTCATCGTCATAAAGGTCATCGACCACAATGCCCGATGCGTCGATTTCCTTGTATGTGCCGGCGCCCTCATCCGGCTGCCACATTACAATCTTGTCGTTAGTCCGCCCAACACCTTCCAGCGAAGGCACGAAAATTTTTGCCGTCTGTTCAAAGACAAACTTGAAATTCGGTGCGTCTCCCGGCGGCGAGATATTATAGTAAAGGCTCCAGACCGAATTGAGGTAATTGTATCTGGCGTAGGCGAGGGCGTGGCCGTCAGGCCGCATGACCAGGTCATAAGCATCGACTTGCAACAGCTTCGTGGCCAGGCTCTTTTCGCCATGAAAACCGTAGAGGTTTCGGTCTCCCCCGATATTCGACGCCGCTATCAGGACTTCCCCGTTTACCTTTACCCTTTGATAGTAGTTTATCGCGACGGACTGCGCGTTGTCGACGCTGTCAAAAAACCTGTATAACGATCCGGTGTTCAGGTTGAAACAGGTCGCCAGGTGGACTTCGGCCTTGCCGGGGCCGTAATATACACGGTCGGTCGCCAGGGAGGTGATGATGATGACATGATCGTCGTCTCCGAAAAGGAGGTCGCGGACCTTGATCTGTCCCAACGAAACGGCCTTCTTGTCGTTCTTTCCGACGGTGAAATGGACAAGCAGTTTTTCGTCGCCTTTCTGCGTAACCAGGGCAATCCGCTTTCCGCTCGGCGACAGGCTTATCTGGTCGATCTGCGGCAGTCTGGCAAACATATCGAGCGTGGGCCGGGGTGCGGTTCCCTCTTCAGGCCCGGCCTGTACATCCGTGTTGACAGGGCCATTACCCGTGGCCTGCCCAAAGGCTGCGGTCCTGCCGGACAGCAACGGCATGGCGGCAAGGAGAGATAGGATTTTTCTTCTGTTCACGTGCGCCCCATGGCGTGATTGTGGATGTGCTTGTCGAACGCTGGTGACCTGCCTCACGGGTCCATTACGTGAAATTGCACGTGTCAGGAAAGCGCAGCCCAGCCGTAGCCACATCCCAGGCTACGGTACGTACCCCCCCCCCGATAACCCGCAGGTCACCCTCGTTTGCAGAAGACTAATATGGCGTAAAGGCATGCGCAAGAGCTCTTGCGCCCTTTGCCAGCCTTCGCCAGAGGGGTAAAGCGGCTAATCGAACAGCGTCGCCAGCCCGATCAGCTCCATATCGGTGACGACGGTGCGCCAGACCGGAATCCGGCCAAGGAAACCGTTGAAGGCCGGATTGTCGGTAAAGCGCGCGGCGAAGGTGTCAACGTCGAACGCATCGCCGATCACATCCATCAGCGCGCCAGCGAGATAGATGCCGCTGGTGGCGCTCATGATGAGGGCGATATCGGCCGCCATATCGGCCGCCATATCGGCCAGCCACAGGGTTATCAAATTTATGGCCTCGCGGGCAAACGGATCGCCGGAGCGGGCGCGGTCTACAATCTCCGCCGGTGACAGATCAGGCGCCGTCCGGTCGTCCAGCGCGTGCAGGATGGTCCACAGATCACGGAAGCCCTGTTGCGACATCGCCGTTTCGCGCACCACGGCGCCCCGCAGGTCGTGCAACCCGTTGATCACCTGCCATTCGCGGTCTGTTTTCGCCGCCAGGCTTGAGTGGCCGCCTTCGCCGGGCAGGGCCGTCCAGCCGCCGGCGCCATCGGAAATGAGAGCCGCATTGCCCAGGCCATAATTCGGACCGAGCACCAGCATCACCGTCTCTTCACCCGGTTCGCCTTCGCAGACATTGATCCGTTCGTTGCGACGCAGTTTCGGAATCGCCAGGGCGCGGGCGACAAAATTGTTGACGAGATTGACGCGCTGGATATCGAGCGTTTTCCGTAAATCCTCACGGGTGATTTCCACGCCGTCTTCGAGGCGGTGGAGCCGGCCGTTTTCCTCGAAGCGACGGGCCGATACGGCGGCGCCTTTCAGCTTCGGATTGCCATGAACGGCAAGGAAATCCGTCAGTGCCGTGTCGAATTCCGTCCGGCTGGAGCAGGTGAAGGTCGTGGCCTGCGCCGGTCTCCGGCCGACCTCCGCCAGCGCAAAAGTCACGCGCGCATTCTTGGAAAAGTCACAAACCAGCACCTGTTCAGTCACCGGAAACGCCCCTTACTATACTGTGTGCAGCGCTATTATGCCGCTTACATCCGGAGCTTACGCGCGTAGAGTTAAGGCAAGTTGAATCGCTTAATAATCAACATAATAGTCCTTTTTGAACGGTTCGTTGGCGAAGGCCTTTTTCGCTGTCCAGGCTTCGGCGGGCGCGGTCCAGTAGCGGTCGGTGGCCGGCAGACCGAGCGCAATGAAACTTTCAGAGGCGATATACATGCTGCCGCTGTTGGAATACCAGTCGCCAAGCGTCGGCTGGTGACCGGCGAAGCCGATGGTGAGATATCCGGCGTCATCAAAATTGGTCGGGTTATCGAAGATGCGGTGCTGGGCGGCGGCCAGGGCCGAACGCACGGCGCCTTCGGAGAGGCTTTCCGGCAGGGCCTTGCGCCACGCCAGCAGACCGAGCGGCTGGAAGGCGGCGGTGCGGTAGGTCATCGAGCGGCCAATCGGCGGATAAGTGCCTTCCGGCGAGATCATGCGCTCCAGATGTTCGCCATAGCGCTGCATCCGCTTCAGCCATTTGGCCTTTTCCTCGGCAGGCTTGAGATTGTTGAAGCTCGGATTGAGGCGCTCCAGCACCTCAAGAATTTCGACCATCATCGGGTAGATGACGTAGGAATTGTAGTAGTCGTAATGGAAGTGGACGCCATCGGCCACCCAGCCGTCGCCGACATACCACTCGTTCATCTTCTTGATCGCCAGATCGACGCGCATCGGGTCGAAATCCTCGCCGACGGATAGCAGGAAGGCCTCGTTCATGGCGGCGAAAAGCAGCCAGTTGGTATAGGGCGGCGAGACGCGGCGCAGGCCCTTGATTTCCTTAACTACCCGCTGTTTCGTCGTGCTGTCGAGGCCAGCCCACAGTTTCGGCGCGCGCAGGAAGGCATTGGTGTAGTAGGCAGAATCGACCAGGGCCTGGCCGGCATTGGCCCACAAAAGATGGTCCGGACTTTGCGGATCGACCGAATGCACATAGCTCTGGATCGCCTGTTCCGTGAAGGTCTTGCGCAGGCGGCCCTCGGCGGTGTCGTCCTCCGGCAGGTTGAGCCAGGGCGACAAGCCGGAGATCAGCCGGCCGAAACATTCGAGATAGGCGACGCCGACCGGGCGGCCATCCCAGGTAGGGGAAAGTTCCGGCTTGAAATTGGCCGTTAATTTGCCCTGCGACATATTGGAGAGCACGGGCGTGGCCATTTTCGCCAGCAGGCCGGTCATATAGGCGCGGTCATCTTGCGCGATGGGTTTTTTGCCGGTGGCGGCGCTGGCTTCGCTTCCGACCAGGGGCACAGCCGCGCCTATCGTCAGCGCCTTCATGAAATCCCGTCTTTGCATGATATCCTCCTTATGGCTATCCAAACCGTATCGTATGATGACCCGGCTGTCCATTTATGGATACGAAATCGGGCAAAAAAAGAGGCCTGCATCACGGGGGGATGCAGGCCAGTTTGGGAACATTCGGGGAGGGGAAATCCTAGAACCGGCCGCGGATGCCGAACTTGATCGTCCGTCCGTCATACTTGGCGTAGTCCATGCGGGTCTTCTTGCCATTGCCGTACTGGCCGGAAACGTCGTCGAAATAGTCATAGCCCAGCGTATTGCCGAGATTGAGGGCATCGATGCGCAGTTCGACGTAGGAGTTCAGCTTCCAGCTTATATTGCCGTCGAGATAGCCGGCGCCGGCGTGCCAGCGTTGCAGATCGGAGCCGTTGGGCGACGTCTCGATGATGGTCTTATCCTTGAAATTATAGGACAGGCGGATGCCGAGCGGCCCCTTTTCATAATAGCCGGTCAGGCTGTAGCCATATTTAGGGATAGTGTTGACGTTGAGGACATCACCGCCCGTCGTTTTGAAATCATAACCGCTTGAATCGACGTGGGTATAGCTGGCGAGCGCGCCCAGGCCGTCCCACGGCGCCGGCAGGAAGGTGAAGGTCTGCTGATAGGCCAGTTCGTAACCGGTCAGTTCAATTTCACCGGCATTGACGAAGGTATCCACCTGAATATCCAGATTGGGATCGACATGGCCGTTGGCGTCCTGCCAGATGATGGCGAGCGCGTTATCGGGCAGGCCGAGGCTGGAGAATGGCACATGGGTCGGTACGGCGATGGTGGTGTCGGTCAGGTTCTTCTTGAAGTAACCGGCGCTGATCAGGCCGCCACGACCGAAATACCATTCGAGGCCGGTGTCCCAGTTGGTCGAAAGTTCCGGCTTCAGGTCCGGATTCCCCGACGTGGCATAGGTGTTGTAGATGTTCGGGATGACCGTCTGGGCGGCGATGCGCGACAGCGAGGCGCGGGTGATCGTTTTGCCCCACGAGGCGCGCCAGATCAGGTCGTCGCGCAGGTTATAGGCGGCGCTGACCGACGGCAGGATATTGTCGTAGGTGTTCTTTTCCTGGTTCGGTTCATAGGTATTGTTGGCGCCGGTCTTCTTGTAGTTGTCGATCGTCATATCGGTGCTGGAATAACGAACCCCTGCATTGATGCGCAGTTCACGGTCGAAAACCTGTCCGGTAAAGTCCGATTGAACAAAGGCCGTGGTGATCGCTTCGTCGGCCTTGAAGCTGGTCGATTCGTCCACCGGCGAGGCCATGGCGCTGCCGATCGGATCGAGGATGCTGTTGACATAATCGCGCGAGAAGGCGGCCCATTCCTGCGGGTATTCATCACCGATCACCAGATTGTCGAGCGGCACATGATCGAGCATGGCGGCGCGCAGGCCTGTGGCGCCGATTGCCGCGAGCTTGGCCTGGGCCAGCGCCGTGCCGTTGCGCTTGGTCTTCTGCTTCTTGGTATCGACGTACTCAACGCCGGCCTTCAGGTGGCCGGTCCACGAACCCAGGCTGTAATCCCAGTCGGCGACCAGTCGGGCGGTGTGTTCGCGGTCAACTTCGCGGTTCCAGTCGAGCGCGGTCGAGAAGTCCTCGAAATTGGCCGGGTCGGTGAAATCGACCGGCGCGGACAGGCCCGGATAGACATGATCATCGCCCCAGTCGATCGTCGTGGTGACGCCGTAAACATTGGAGACGATGCGCTTGTTGTCGTAGAAGGCGGCACTTTCGCTGGAACTGATCTGGCCGGTCAGTTTCAGGCTGTCCGTGAGCTGATAGGAGCCATTCAGCGAGGCGTAACCGAACCTGGTTTCGTCATTGTAATAATAGCTTTCGCCGAGATAGGAGGTGTTGCCGAAGGTGCCTTCGAGCAGGTTGCCATCGGGATCGATCGAAACGTCGATCGGCACGAAACCATTGTGACCGCTGGTGCCGGGGCGCTTGGTGGTGTCGGTGGTGCGGGAATTGCGGATCGGTAGGCCGAAGGTGAATTCATCGCGCGAGTCGGTCAGGTGCGAATACAGCATGTCGAGGCTGACATTCAGCTTGTCATGCTTGTATTGCACCGAAGAGACCAGACCGTCACGGTCGCGGGTGTTTTCCGCGCCGTAATAACGATAGAAACGCGGCAGATAGGCGTTGTCGATAGCGGTACGGTTGGCCAGCATACCGGCGGCGCGGGGATCGTCCCAATCGAGCGCGAAGCCGAAGGGGCCGCTGCCAATGCTGTTGGCATGGTTGGCCAGGTACGAGCTGTTATAGCCGCCGGTGGCTTCAAAGCCCGACTTCATGTTGACGCTGGTCGAATGGGCGACGCCGATCAGGAAGCCCCAGTCGCCCCAGGTATTGGAATAGAGCGCGAACAGGTTGGGATCGACGTGTTCGGACGCCGTATTGTAAGAGGCCGACGCGCCGTAGCGCATGACCTGCTTGCCGCCGCTGTCGAACGGGCGTGGGGTTTGCAGATCGACCACGCCGCCGACGCCGCCTTCTTCCAGTTCGGCCAGCGGGGTCTTGTAGAAATCGACGCGGCCGAACAGTTCCGAGGCAAAAACATCGTAGTTGAAGGTGCGGGATGAGCCGCCGACATTGGTCGATGAGGTGACGTGCACCGGGGCGCCGTTCAGGGTGGTGACGGTATATTCCGGCCCCAGGCCGCGGATCGAGATGCTCTGGCCTTCATTGCTCTGGCTGTCTCGGGTCAGGTAGACGCCCGGTATGCGTTGCAGCGCTTCGGCGACGTTCGCTTCGGGGAACTTGCCGATATCTTCGGCGACGATCGAGTCGCGGACGACGATGGCCTCTTTCTTGAGGTTGATCGATTTTTGCAAGGACGAGCGGAAGCCGGTGACAATGACTTCGGTCGTGTCGTCAGCAGCGGGCGCGGCGGGCGCTGTGTCCTGCGCCGTGGCGACCAGCGGCAGGCCCAGGCCGATCAGCATGGTGGTGGCTAAAAGATAGGTCTTCATCAGTATCATCTCCCCAATTCAGTCTTTCGCGGTCCGCGCGCCACACATGGGGTCACGCCGCCGCGGGGCGCTGATAGGCCCCCGGTTCTGATTTGAATCTGTTGTTCGGGATGGACGCTTTTCGGCAGAGGCGAGGGCGTCCGGCGCATAGGCTACGGCCGTGACGATTGGTCTGAGTGTTTAAGCATTTCCTGTTTCCTATTTTGCTTTTGACGGCTTTTCGTTTTTATTTTGAAACCACCGGACGTGATTTTTCACGTTTTCCCGTGGCCTTGACGATATGCGTAACATTTATAGGCATGTCTGTACATATATCGGAACGAATTTGTGGGATATATTTGCCGGCGGCGCGGTTTATGTGCCACTTTCGCAACGTTTTAGGGCGCGGTTCCGCTATATGGAACGATTTCGTATCACAATGCGGGAAGCGGCCAGGAGCCCTTTCCGGCGCAGGGAAGGGCTGTATCTGACGTAACCGGATTCACTCAGGTTTCGGGCCGTTTATGGCTTGCGGTAGCCAAGTTCCTGGCTGATGGCGAGGCAGGTTTCCTGCACATAGGCCTTCACCGCCTGAATGCGCTGATCGTCCATATATTGCGCGGCCGAGGACACGCTGATGGCGGCGACGATCTTGTTGTTCATGTCGCGGATCGGCGCGGCGACGCAGCGGATATGATCCTCGTTTTCGTCGAGATCGAGGGCGTAATCCTCGGCGCGATAGTGCTTCATGATGTCGAGCCACTGCTTGACGTCATACCTGTAGCGCGGATATTCGAGGGCCTCGCGCTGGAAGATTTCGCGCAGGGTTTCTTCGCTCTCGTCAAGCAGCAGCGCCTTGCCGAGGCCGGTATGGCGCAGGGGCTGGCGTTCACCGATCACACAGCGCACCTCGATGCGGCGGGTGCCGGGGATCTTGTCGATATAATGGACCTGGTTGCGGTCGAGCACGCCGAGATTGACCGTATCGCCGGTATCGGCCGAAAGCTGCATCAGGTGGCCGTGGCTGACGCGGGTGAGGGTGATCTGCTGCGAGGCGGCATAACCGAGTTCGAGCAGCTTGGTGCCCAAACTATAACCATCCCGCTGCGAAAAGCTGAGATAATTGGCCTCGACCAGGGTGGTCGCCAGGCGGTGGACGGTCGTCTTGTTGATGCCGAGCGACTTGGCCATCTTGCCGAGCGTGTTGTCGCCCTTGGAGACACGTGTCAGCACGTCGAGGCCCTTCATCAGGGTCAGGGCGCCGGCTATGCCTTTTGATTGCGGCTCGGTTGCCACGGGTTCATCGACTTCAACGAGATTGTGCTTCATGCGACTCACGGCCCGATAAACGCTTAAGGCAATACGCCCGTTCCTATTATCGATATAGGTGATTTACCCGCCTGCTGACAAGAGGGGCGCGTTTCATTTGTTGATTCGTTGCAAATGCCGGAGGGAAGCTGCGGGGCACGGTGGTGGAGCTAAGGAGATTCGAACTCCTGACCTCCTCATTGCGAACGAGGCGCTCTACCAACTGAGCTATAGCCCCGTGCCGTCCGGTGGTGTCTTATTAAGGCAAGATTGCTGCCTGTCAAGCACTGCTTAACTTGTAACAGATAGGGAATGTCCTATATTTACAGACGTAATCAAGTCAGGGGTTTCTATATGCCAGTTGGTATCGCCGGTTTTCTTTATTTTGTCGTTGATGGCCTGTTCGGCATCATCATTCTGGCCTTGGTCCTGTCGGCGATCCTGAGTTGGCTGGTGGCGTTTAATATCATCAACACGCGCAACCGCGCCGTCTATATGATCCTGGATGTGCTGGACCGGATCACCACACCTATCCTGGCGCCGTTTCGCGCCATTATTCCGCCGATGGGCGGGCTTGATATCAGCTTTATCGTCGCCTTTCTGGTCATTCAGGGTATCCGGGGCTATCTGTTGAGGCCGGCCTTCATGACCTTGCAGCAGCTTATCGGCTAATCGTGCGGCTGTTTGTCCGCCTGACGCCGAAGTCATCGGTCGAGCGCATCGACGGCTGGGACATGGACGACAAGGGCCGCCGGTTTCTGAAAATCCGTGTCCGCGCCGCGCCGATCGAAGGCCGGGCGAATGTGGCGCTGATCGCTTTTCTCGCCAAGACGCTGAAACTGCCGAAGTCACGATTTACGCTGGTGACGGGCGATACAGCGCGACTCAAGCAGATCGAGATCGAGGGGCTGGAAGAGGCCGTTCTGGAAGGCTTGTAAAGGGCCAAGAAAAAGGCCCCCGGCGCTTGCGCACCGGAGGCCAGGTTACCTTTGCGAGGTATAGGGTTTACGCCGTGACCGAAGCCGCTGCGCGAATCTGGTCGTTGATCGCCTGACTGACCTGCGAACCGGAGGCGGTGCCGCCGAGATCGCGCGTCAGCACGCCCTTTTCGACCACGGCATCAATAGCCGCGTCGAGTGCGTCAGCTTCTGTCAGCAGATTGAGCGAGAAGCGCAGCAGCATGGCGACGGATTTCAGCGTGCCGATCGGGTTGGCGAGATCCTTGCCGGCGATATCTGGGGCGGAACCGTGGATCGGCTCATAGAGGCCCTGGCCGGTAGCGCCCAGAGACGCCGAACCGAGCAGGCCAATCGATCCCGGCAGAACCGAGGCGAGGTCGGAGAGAATGTCGCCGAACATATTCTCGGTCACGATCACATCAAACGCCGTCGGGCGGGTGACGAGGTGCATGGCCATGGAATCAACAAGCGCGTGCTCCAGCTCGACGTCGCTGTACTCTTCCTTATGCAGGCGGATAACGGTTTCGCGCCACAAACGGCTCGTTTCGATGACATTGGCCTTATCGACGCTCGTTACCTTGTTGCGGCGCTTGCGGGCGGCCTCGAAGGCGACGCGGGCGACGCGCTCGACTTCGGCGACCGTATAGACGCATTCGTCGGTGGCCGTGGTCTCGGTGCGGGTCTGTTTGCCGAAGTAAAGGCCACCCGTCAGTTCACGGACGATCAACATGTCGGCGCCTTCGACGACTTCACGCTTGAGCGGAGACCGGTGGACCTGCGAGGCCTTGACGTCCATCGGGCGCAGATTGGCGAACAGGCCCATCGCCTTGCGCACGGCCAGCAGGCCCTGCTCCGGGCGTTGTTTGCCCAGGTCCCACTTCGGACCGCCAACGGCGCCGAGAATCACGGCGTCGGCCGCGCGGCAAGCCTTGTCGGTGTCTTCGGGATAGGGATTATTGTCGGTATCGATGGCGATGCCGCCGATGCGCTTTTCGTCGAAATTGAAGGTGTGGCCGTAGACCTCGCCAATGACCTTCAGGGCCGATACGCCGGCCGCGGCGACTTCGGGACCGATGCCGTCACCCGGCAATACAACGATATTAAAAGTGGACATTAAAATTTCCTCATTCCGGGAGCGCTCCATGTGATGATGGAGAGCAATCCACTGGAGATTACTAAGACTAGGATGCTATCGCCAAACGTCTTTTGGGATTGAGTCATATAGAAATAGCCCTCTCCCTTTGCCTTGAATGGATAAATGTACTCTCCAGAGGCTTGGGTATGCCCTTTTGAAGTTACATCGAAGTAGTGAAAGGGAGAAAGCACCGCCCACGCGAGTAAGCCAAAAGCCGACAAACCTCTTAAGACAAATACAATCGTCTTGAAGGCTGACGGCTTACGTTTCATCTACGCGGCCTTTCCATGCGATTGTTCGTAAGCTTCGATTAGCGGCAGGCGCTTTTGCAGCCAGCCCATAGCGTCCACGCCTTCCAGCAGGCACTGGCGGGCGAATTCCTCGACCTGGAAGGTGAAGACGGTGCCGTCTTCCAGGGTGAGGGCGCAGGTTTCGAGATCGATGGTGACGCGCTGCTGCGGATTGGCGAGCAGCTTGTCGTAGGTCATCTGATCGACCACGACCGGCAGCAGGCCGTTCTTCAGGCTGTTCGACTTGAAGATGTCGGCGATCTCGGTCGAGATCACGGCCTTGAAACCGTAGTCCATCAGCGCCCACGGGGCGTGTTCGCGCGACGAGCCGCAGCCGAGATTGTTGCCGGCCACCAGCACGCGGTGTTCATTGGCGTCGATGGTGTTGAGGATGAAATCCTTGTTCGAGCCATCGGCATTGTAGCGCCAGTCATTGAAGGCCACCTTGCCAAGCCCGGCCTTGGTGGTCGTGGTCAGGAAGCGGGCCGGGATGATCTGGTCGGTGTCGATATTGGCTTCCGGCAGAACGACGATGCGCGATGAGAAGCTGTTGGGATTTTCTTGATTGGGTACGGACATTACGCGTTTTCCAGAGCCATGAATTGACGGGGATCGGCGACATGGCCGGCGATGGCGGAGGCGGCGGCCGTGGCTGGCGAGGCCAGCACGGTGCGCGAGCCGGGGCCCTGACGGCCTTCGAAATTGCGGTTCGAGGTCGAGACGGCCAGTTGACCCGGCAGGACGAAATCGCCGTTCATGGCGATGCACATCGAACAGCCCGGCAGACGCCATTCGGCGCCGGCCTCGGTGAAGATCTTGTCCAGGCCTTCCTTTTCAGCCTCAAGGCGGACCCACTCAGACCCCGGAACGACGAGGGCGCGCACGCCTTCGGCGACCTTGCGGCCCTTGAAGATTTCGGCGGCGGCGCGCAGGTCGGCCATGCGACCATTGGTGCAGGAGCCGATGAAGACGACATCGACCTTGGCGACATCGCGGCTGTCGCCGCCATGCAGGCCCATATATTTCAGCGCGCGTGCCTGGTCTTCGTTGGCGGCCACGGGCACGCCCTTGACGATCGGCGCGCCCTGGTCGGGCGAGGTGCCCCAGGTCGCCATCGGCTCGATGGCGGAACCATCGATGCGGATTTCCTTGTCGAAGATGGCGCCTTCGTCGGAGGCCAGTTTCAGCCATTCAGCGGCGGCGGCGTCATAGGCCGCGCCTTGCGGCACATACTGGCGGCCGCGCAGCCATTCGACCGTCTTGGCGTCCGGCGCGATCATGCCACAGCGCGCGCCGGCTTCGATCGACAGGTTACAGACCGTCATGCGGCCTTCCATGTCGAGCGCTTCGATGACCGGGCCGGCATATTCCAGCGCATAGCCGGTGCCGCCGGAGAAGCCGAGCGTGGCGATGACGGTCAGGGCGACATCCTTGCCGGTGACGCCCGGTTGCAGCTTGCCGTCAACCGTGATGCGCATGGTCTTGGGCTTGCGCTGGGCCAGGCACTGCGTGGCCAGGACGTGGCCGACTTCCGAGGTGCCGATGCCGAAGGCGATGCAGCCGAAAGCGCCGTGGGTTGAGGTGTGCGAATCGCCGCAAACCACCGTGTAACCCGGTTGGGTCAGGCCCATTTCCGGCCCGATGACGTGGACGACGCCGCGGTTTTCGGCGTCATAGCCGAACAGGCGCACGCCGTTCTTCGCGGCATTCTGTTCGAGCGTATGGACCTGAATTTCCGCCTGCGCCGTGATGTAGGGGCGGTTGCCATCAGCGTCGGGGCGCAGGGTCGGAATGGAGTGATCGAGCGTGGCGAAGGTGCGGTCCGGGCGGCGGACTTTCAGGCCGCGCGCCTCCAGTTCGGAAAACGCCTGCGGGCTTGTGACTTCGTGGACCAGGTGCAGGTCGATATAGAGCACGGCGGGGCTGGTGGCGCCCTCTGGCTCGACGACGTGCGCGTCCCATACTTTTTCAAACAGCGATTTAGCCATGGTCATAACTCTTGGTTCGTTTCATTTTCTCCTCCCCTGCAAAGCGGGGGAGGTGTCGCGGCTTGTCCGCGACGGAGGGGGCATTTGCTTCCGTGGCGGCCCCCTCCACCACTTCGTGGTCCCCCTCCCCCGCAAGCAGGGGAGGAGAAAAATTATTCAGCCGGGACGGTCGCCTGGATCGGGTCCAGCCAGCCGAAGCGGTCTTCCGTTGCGCCGTTGAACAGGCCGTGGAACAGGGTCATCAAACGTTTGGTGACCTTGCCCGGACCAGCGGCGCGGGTGGGGATATCGTCGACCGAGCGGATCGGGGTGATTTCCGCCGCCGTGCCGCACATGAAGACTTCATCGGCGAGATAGAGCATCTCGCGCGGCAGGGCCTGTTCGATGACCTCGATGCCGTCGGCCTTGGCCAGCTTGATGATCGAATCGCGGGTAATGCCCCCCAGAATCGAGGCGGCGACCGGCGGCGTGTGGATCTTGCCGTTCATGATCAGGAACAGGTTTTCACCGGCGCCTTCCGACAGGCGGCCATCTGTGCCGAGGCCGATGCCCTCGGCATAACCCCGGCCGCGAGCTTCCTTGCCGATCAGGTAGGATGACAGGTAGTTGCCGCCCATCTTGGCCGCATTGGGGATAGTGTTCGGCGCGGCGCGCTGCCACGACGAGACGCAGACATCGACGCCCTTTTGCAGGCCTTCTTCACCGAGATAGGCGCCCCACGGGAAGGCGGCGACGGCGAAATCGACCTTGATATTATCACCCTTCGGCGTGACGCCGAGGCCGTTTTCACCAAGGAAGGCGACCGGACGCCAGTAGGCGCTTTTCAGACCGTTGGCGGTCAGCGTGTCCTTACAGGCGGCGATCATCTGATCCAGGGTGTAGGGGATCCTGATGCCGTAGATACGGGCGGAATCTTCCAGTCGGACCAGGTGGTCGCGCAGGCGGAAACCGACGGAACCATTGGGTGTATCGTAGGCGCGGATGCCTTCGAAGACCGAGGTGCCGTAGTGCAGGGCGTGGGTCAGGACGTGAACCTTGGCGTCTTCCCAGGCAATCAGTTGGCCGTTCAGCCAGATTTTATCAGCGAGTTTTGTCATGTTTGCAGCAATCTTGAATATGTTCGAATTGGGAATGTCTGTACGCCTTTTCACAGGCGTCACAAAGACGGATTTTGCTTAGGCGCACGCAAAATCGCATACTTGGCCGGGGCCGCGACCACGGCCCCGATATCCCATTCCCTTTATTGCCGATGCCATTATCCGGGTGGTCATGCGCTGATCCTGCTCTTCGATGCCGCCGATGTGGCGGTACGCGGATCGCTGGTCAGGCGCTTGATGCCGTACAGGCGGTCAATCTGTAAGCCCAGTATCTCCGGGCTGCGCGAAGCGTCGCGGGCACGCACGCTTAGCGCCATGCCGCGTTTATCCTCGCCGAGATCGTAGAGGTCTATACCGTCGATATGGAAACCCCGCCGCTCGACGAGGCCCAGAATTCGCAGGAGGCTGCCTTCCAGGCGATCCAGCTCAATATGAATCAAGTGGTTCATCCCAACGCTCCTCCATCATTTCCGCATTCGACGCGCCTGGGGGCACCAGAGGCCAGACGTTTTCGCGCGGATCAATTAAAACATGCAACAGGGTAGGCCCCTCGGCGGCCAGCAACTTGTCCAGCGCCCCCTCGACCTCATGGCGATGGGTGATGCGGAACGCCGACAGGCCGAACGCCTTGGCGACCTCGACGAAATCGGGATTATCCGACAGGTCGATTTCACTGTAATTTTCCTGGTAGAACAGTTCCTGCCACTGGCGCACCAGCCCCAGCGAGGAATTGTCGAGCAGGACGATCTTCAGGGGGATATTGTAGCGATTCAGAGTCGCCATCTCCTGAATGTTCATCATGAAGGAGCCGTCACCGGAAATGGTGACAACGTGGGCATCCGGGCGCGCCAGCTTGGCGCCGACGCCGGCTGGCAGGCCATAGCCCATCGCGCCGGAGCCGCCGGAAGTCAGGTGGGCGCGGTTGTGGGCGAATTCGCAGTGCTGCGCCACCCACATCTGGTGCTGGCCGACGTCACAGGCGGCGATAAACTTGTCACCGGCCTTTTCCGACAGCGATTTCAGCAAGCCGGGCGCATAGACGCCCTTGCCCGGCGCATTGTACCTGAAGCGGTGTTCCCACTTGTCGGCCTTGCACTTCTCGACCCATTTCTGAATGCCCGAAACCTTGGGGTTCAGGCTGGCGATGGTCTTTTTCAGATCACCGACCACGGCGACATCGGCGCGGCGCAGCTTGTTGATTTCCGCCGGATCGATATCGCAGTGGATGATCTTGGCGTTAGGGGCGAAGGCGTTGAGCTTGCCGGTGGCGCGGTCGTCAAAACGGGCGCCCAGGGCGATCAGCAGATCGGCGTCCTGAACGGCGATATTGGCGGCGCGGGTGCCGTGCATCCCCAGCATACCCAAGGCCAGGTCATGATTGGTCGGCAAGGTGCCGAGGCCCTTGAGCGTGGAAACCGCCGGGATGCCGGTGCGGGCGACGAAATCGCGCAATTCCTGTGAGGCGCCGGCCATTTCGACCCCGCCGCCGACATAGAGCAGCGGACGCTTCGCCTGCTCGATCAGCTTTTCGGCGGCCTTGATAGCGTCGGCGTCAGGCGTCGGCGCGATCCATTCCGGGAAGGTGGCGGCCGAGGACATGGCGACATGAGCGGCGGCGACATCCTTAGGGATATCAATCAGAACCGGCCCGGGACGGCCTTCGGCGGCGATGGCGAAGGCTTCGGCGATGATGGTGGGAATATCGGCCGGATCGCGGACCAGCCACGAATGTTTGACGACGGGCAGGCACATGCCGAGGATATCGACTTCCTGAAAACCATCCGTGCCCAGAAGGTGCGTCGGCACCTGACCGGTGATGCAGACCATCGGCACGCTGTCCATATAGGCATTGGCGATGCCGGTGATCAGGTTGGTGGCGCCGGGGCCGGAGGTGGCCATGCAGACCCCGGTCTTGCCGGTGGCGCGCGCATAGGCGTCTGCGGCAAACGCCGCGCCCTGCTCATGGCGCACCAGAATATGCTTCAGGCCGGACCCGGCCAGGGCGTCGTAAATCGGCATGATGGCGCCGCCCGGATAGCCGAACACGGTCTCGACCCCCAACGCCTTCAGCGTGGAGATGACCAGTTGGGCGCCTGTCGGTTGGTTGCTCATCGTCTCTTAACTCAAAAAATCAGGGGGAAGGGTGGCGGCGGACCCGCCTAGATCCGCCGCCTCCGCTGGATTGAACCCGTCCAATCCAGGGTATTCAATCAACGCCCAGGCTTACGCCTCGACATTGGCCTTGTTTTGCAGCCAGCTCATGCGCGAACGCAGATCCTTGCCGACCACTTCGATCGGGTGCTCCAGGTCCTGCTTCATCAGCGCGTTGTAGCGCGGACGGCCGGCCATGTTTTCGAGAATCCAGTCGCGGGCGAATTCGCCGGACTGGATGTCGGCCAGCACTTCTTCCATGCGTTGGCGGGTTTCTTCGTTGATGATGCGCGGACCCGAAACCAGATCGCCGTACTTGCAGGTTTCCGAAACGAAGGAGTGCATCTTGGCGAAACCGCCTTCGTACAACAGGTCAACGATCAGCTTCAGTTCGTGCAGCACTTCAAAATAGGCGATTTCCGGACGGTAGCCGGCGTTGACCAGGGTCTCGAAGCCCATCAGGACCAGTTCGGTGGTGCCGCCGCAGAGAACGGCCTGTTCGCCGAACAGATCGGTTTCGGTTTCTTCCTTGAAGGTCGTCTCGATGACGCCGCCAACCGTGCCGCCGATGCCGCGGGCATAACCCAGAGCCTTGCGGGCCGCATTGCCGGTGACGTCCTTGTCAACGGCGAACAGCGAAGGCACGCCGCGGCCGCGCTGGTATTCACGACGGACCAGATCGCCCGGACCCTTGGGGGCGACGAGGATGACATCCATGTCGGCGCGCGGAATGACGCGGCCATAGAGGACCGAGAAGCCGTGGGCGAACAGCAGCGCCACGCCCTTGGGGGCGAACGGCTCGATGATGTCCTTGTAGATTTCGGCGTGCGACATGTCGGGGGTCAGGACGGCGATAATCGTGGCGTCGGCGATCGCATCCTTGATTTCGGCGGTTTGCAGGCCGTCATGGGTGGCCTTGTCATAGCCGGAACCGCCCTTGCGGACGCCGACGATGACGTCAGCGCCGGAATCGCGGAGGTTCTGGGCATGGGCGCGGCCCTGGCTGCCGTAACCGATGATGGCGATACGTTCACCCTTCAGGCTGTCGGGCGAAACGTCGTCATTCGTATAGATCTTCACAGTAGTCTCCAAAGTCTGGGTATTGAGGGATTAAAAGGAACCATCGCGGGTGACCGAGGTCACCATGCGGGCATATTTTTCGAGGGCGCCGGCGCCGAAGGTCTTTTGACCGGGCTTCTGCACCTTGGCAGCGCGGCGCATGTCGATATCGGCAAGGATATCGATACGGCGTTCCGCGATGTCGATGTGGATGATGTCGTCGTCATTGACATAGGCGATCGGACCGCGCGCCGAGGCGGAGGGCGCGACCTGGCCGATAACCGAGCCGGAACAGGCGCCGATGTGGCCGTCGGTGATGATCGTCACGCGCTCGATGCCGGCGCCTTCCAAGGCGGCGCCAATGTCGCCGATGTCGTCGGCGCGGTAGGCCATGTCGCCTTCATGGCGGATGATAACGATGTCGCAGTCACGGATGCG
Source organism: Asticcacaulis sp. (assembly GCF_035497195.1). Taxonomy (GTDB): domain Bacteria; phylum Pseudomonadota; class Alphaproteobacteria; order Caulobacterales; family Caulobacteraceae; genus Asticcacaulis. The sequence goes on along the minus strand of NZ_DATJDZ010000004.1, from coordinate 206,758 downwards.
GCCGGCATGAACCGCCGCCAGGGCGTCGCCGGCCGATTCAAAAACGCGGGCGCGGCCGTCGAAGGCTTCGGTCGTGAAGCCGTCGAGGCGAATGACGCAGCCGGCGGGGGCCAGCGAGCCGTGGAGAATCGCAAAATCCTGCGAAGCGCGTACCACAGCCGCCGCGCCCGCAAACGGGGTGGCGTTTTGTGTGTCTATCTGGCTCTGCATGTTCACGATAAAATCTCTGGGTTCAGGTATTGAGATGTGCGAAAAAATCCCGCTCGGTCAGGGAGCGGGAGGATGTATCCTCTTTAGTGCGGGTGTTTAAACCTGCGCTACCACTCCGGAAGCATGGGGCGTACGACGCCCCCAATAAGCAGCGATACGAGATCGAGTACGATGACAGCCATGACAAAAGAGGTCGCCAGAGCGATAAGCTCTTGCGTCTTGTTTTGCTTGATGGCGATGGCCGAGGCCTTGGTCATAACTCAACTCCGCGCTGCCCTGAGTGGGTGCGTTGAAGGCATATAGTCAGAAGTTTTTGGAAATTGCAAAGGAAAAATTGGAAAAATTTTCCGGCAATTCAAGATATTACGGCGTTGCAGCAAAATAAATTATCGAAAATGCCGATATTTGAGGTAAATATTTTCCAATTTGGCGACGAAATCACGAAAAACGGCAGCGGCTGAGGGCAAAAGCCGCAACAATCTCTCCCGATCAGAAATGTAACCATGCCCTCGCGTCAATCGTATGACTTGCCAAGCAAAGAGGGCCGCCTATCATGCGGTTATAATCAGAGGAAACGCCATGAAGATATTCGCCGCTGCCGCCATCACGCTTTGCCTGGCCCTGCCTGCCTTCGCCGAAGATGCCCGCAAACCCGGAGATTATCCGCTGACGGCCGAGTCCCAGGTCAAGGCTGTGGCGCATGGTCAGGTGATTGGTCCGGTCGAGTTTCACTCGAAGATCTTTCCCGGCACGGTGCGGCGCTACTGGGTCTATGTGCCGGCAGGCTATCAGGCGTCAAATCCGCCCAACCTGCTTGTCTTTCAGGACGGCCAGCGCGCGCTTAATCCGGGTGGCCCGCTGCGCGTCAATACCGTTCTGGACAATCTGATCGCCGAGGGGGATATTCCGCAGGCGATCGGCGTCTTCATCACGCCCGGCAATCTGAGTGCGCACTACCCCGATAACCTTGGCATGGGCAATCCCGATCACCGTGCGGAAGAGTATGACGCCGTCAGCGACGATTACGGCCGGATGCTGATCGATGAACTGCTGCCGGAGGTGGCGAAAACCTACACCTTCAGTAACGATCCGAAAAAGCGCGTCATCGGCGGCACCTCCAGTGGCGCCATCGCGGCCTTTACCGTGGCGTGGAATCATCCGGACGCGTTCGGCAATGTCATCAGCATGATAGGTTCCTATACCTCGATCGGCATGCACCCGGCGACGGCGACCACACCCTTCATTCCCGGCGGCGACACCTATCCCGGCCTGATCCGCAAGTCGAAGATCCGCCCCTTGCGTATCTTCCTGCAGGATGGCTCGAACGATCTCGATAACGAGCATGGCAACTGGTTTCTCTCCAGCCAGCAGATGGTCAGGTCGTTCGAATGGGCCAACGCCAATGCCGACCAGTGGAAGCTTGGCCCGGCGCGTTATGACCTCAAATATGTCTGGGGCGACGGCAGCCATTCCGACCAGCATGGCGGCTCGATGCTGCCGGATATCCTGCGCTGGATATGGCGGGATGATGCAAGGTAAGAGTAATTAAGTAAGAAACCCCGCCACCACCCCTCAAGAGAGGCGCGGTCCCCCTCCCCATCAAAGATGTGGAGGTACAAGGGTTTTTATACCTCCCCATCTCTGATGGGGAGGGGGACCATCGAGCGAAGCGAAGATGGTGGTGGGGTATCTTGCTTCCTCACTCAACACAAAACCATTGCCTAACTATCCATGAGGATTATATAGGCCCCATCCCGCAAAGCCTTGTCCCGTCTATATTTGCTTACACAGGTAACGAGTTTTTGTTTTTTACCGCACTTTTTAGCCCAAAAAGTGCGTCACACTTTTTGGAAAGTGCTCTGGCATGCCCGCTTTACGTTCCCGCACCACCACCTTTGGCCGCAACATGGCGGGCGCACGGGCACTCTGGCGGGCCACCGGCATGAAGGATGGCGATTTTTCCAAGCCGATCATTGCCGTGGTCAATTCGTTCACCCAGTTCGTGCCGGGCCACGTCCACCTGAAGGACCTCGGCCAGCTTGTGGCGCGTGAGATCGAAAAGGCCGGCGGCGTCGCCAAGGAATTCAACACCATCGCGGTTGATGACGGCATCGCCATGGGCCACGGCGGCATGCTCTATTCGCTGCCGTCACGCGACATCATCGCCGACAGCGTCGAATATATGGTCAATGCCCACTGCGCCGACGCCATGGTCTGCATCTCCAACTGCGACAAGATCACACCGGGTATGCTGAATGCCGCCATGCGGCTCAATATCCCGGCTATCTTCGTTTCCGGCGGCCCGATGGAGGCCGGCAAGGTCGTCTGGCCCGATGAGAATGGCGTAGCCAAGACCCACGCGCTTGATCTGGTCGACGCCATGATGCAAGCCGGTGACGACCGCATTTCCGACGAACAAGTCCAAGCCGTCGAAGAAGCCGCCTGCCCGACCTGCGGCTCGTGCTCGGGCATGTTCACCGCCAATTCGATGAACTGCCTGACCGAAGCGCTGGGCCTTTCCTTGCCCGGCAATGGCACCACATTGGCCACCCACTCCGACCGCGAGCGCCTGTTCTGCGAAGCCGGCCGCACCATCGTCGATCTGTGCGAGCGCTGGTATGGCCAGGATGACGCCTCGGTGCTGCCGCGTTCGATCGCCACGAAAGAAGCCTTTGAAAACGCCATGACGCTCGATGTCGCCATGGGCGGCTCGACCAATACGGTGCTGCATATCCTCGCCGCCGCGCAGGAAGCCGGCGTCGATTTCACCATGGCCGATATCGACCGGATTTCGCGGCGCACCCCCTGCATCTGCAAGGTGGCGCCGGCCTCGGCCGATGTCCACGTCGAGGATGTTCACCGCGCCGGCGGCATTGTCGGCATCCTCGGCGAACTGCACCGCGGCGGCCTGATCCACGGCGAACAACCGACCGTTCACAGCCCGTCAATGGCGGCGGCTTTGGCGCACTGGGATATCAAGTCGTCCAACGATTCCTCGGTCGCCGAATTTTTCAAGGCGGCGCCGGGCGGTGTGCGCACCACGCAGGCCTTCTCGCAGTCGAAGCGCTGGGCCGAACTCGATACCGACCGCCAGACCGGCGTGATCCGTTCGGTCGAACACGCCTTCACGCGCGACGGCGGCCTGGCCGTCCTGACCGGCAATATCGCCGAAAAGGGCTGTATCGTGAAGACGGCCGGGGTTGATGAATCGATCTGGAAATTCACCGGCAAGGCGCGCGTGTTTGAATCGCAGGATACGGCGACGACAGCCATTTTGCATAACCAGATCCAGCCGGGCGACGTAGTGGTGATCCGCTACGAAGGCCCCAAGGGCGGTCCCGGTATGCAGGAAATGCTCTACCCGACCACCTATCTGAAATCGAAGGGCCTCGGCAAGGAATGCGCCCTGCTGACCGACGGCCGTTTCTCCGGCGGCACGTCGGGGCTGTCCATCGGCCATGTGTCTCCGGAAGCGGCGGCGGGCGGCCTGATCGCCCTGGTCGAGGATGGGGACACCATCGAGATCGATATCCCCAATCGCGGCATCAAGCTGGCGGTGTCTGAGGCGGTTCTTGAAGAACGCCGTGCGGCTGAAATCGCCCGTGGCAAGGACGCCTATACGCCGAAGAACCGCGAGCGCTATGTCTCGGCGGCGCTTCAGGCCTATGCGGCCCTGGTCACCTCGGCCGATACCGGCGCCGTGCGTGATCTGGGACAGTTGAAGAAATAGCTCTCTTAGAACTCCCCCTGATATTCAGGGGGAGGTGGCGCTCTTGCGCCGGAGGGGGTTATTACCGTCGAATGAGCAAGCTGAAGCAGATTTAACCCCACCCACCCTTCGAACACCCTCCCCTGAAATCAGGGGGAGGTTCTCAGAATGCGATTTCATGCTATCGTGACTCATGGTCAAGCAGCCGAAAATCGCCTTTCCCCGCAAGCTGCGCAAGGATATGTCCCTGCCGGAAATGCTGATCTAAGGACGTCTTCGCAAGAGGCAGGAAGGCGGCCCCATCTTTCGCCGGCAGTATCCCTTCGGGCCATATGTCTTCGATTTTTATTGCGCCAAAATCAATCTGGTCATTGAGATTGACGGCTACCATCATGGCGTCAACGGTCAAGGCGAGCGAGATGAAGCCCGCGACCGTTTCCTAACCGAGCGTGGCTTCGAGGTTCTGCGTATTCCGGCGAGCGATGTTCTGGCCGAACCGGACGAGATCGCCGACGGTATTTACCGGCTCATCCTGGCAAGACAGCAAACTTTGTGACTCGCCTTTTTCGGGGTATGGTTGTACGCATATAGACGCCTTCCCAACACCAGATGGCGCCTATCTGTAGCGTTGCGTTGTGCCGCTATCCTCCCTCAGTACCCCGAACTTACGCTTAATCGCGGCGCGTTTTGCGCTGTCGATCGCCCATGTTTTCACAAACGGAGATAACCATGCGTAAACTCATGCAGTGGGCCGCCGCGCCCGTGCTTGCCGTCGCTCTTTTCACCGCACCGGCCATGGCGGCGGAGAAGCCCCACGTCAGGAATGTCGTGCTCGTCCACGGCGCCTGGGCCGATGGCTCCGGCTGGCAAGGCGTCTACAAACTGCTCGTCGCCAAGGGTTACAAGGTCAGCGTCGTATCGAACGCCGATGAATCCCTGGCCGGTGACGTGGCCGCCACGAAGCGCGTGCTCGACCGTCAGGACGGGCCGGTCATCCTTGTCGGCCATTCCTATGGCGGCGCCATCATTACCGAAGCCGGCAATGATCCAAAGGTCGTCGGTCTCGTCTATATCGCCGCCTTCGCGCCAGACGCCGGCGAATCCATCTTCGGTCTGCTGCCGAAAGACGGTCCGAAACCGCCGATCGAGCCGACTGCCGATGGCCTGGCCTATTTCAACCGCGATGCCTATCTCACGGCTTTCGCGCCGGATGTGCCCAGGGCTGAGGCGGAGTTCATGGCCGATAGCCAGGTGCCGCTCGGCATAGACAAGGCCGGCAGCGCGCCAATCACAACCGCGGCCTGGAAGACGAAGCCGAGCTGGTATCTGGTTTCCAGCAATGATCAGATTATCCCGCCGGCCGCTCAGCGCCAGATGGCCGGTCGCGCCAAATCGACGGTTCAGGAAGTGGCCGGCAGCCATGTGGCTTTCATTTCGCACCCCGATGCGGCAGCCGCCCTTATCGAACAGGCGGCGGAAGCAACCGTGAAATAGGGCTGGCATGAGAATGGCGGCCTGACCGGGCGATAAAAGCGCGCGACAGGCCGTCAATTTGCTGTAGATTTGCCTGACAGATACCAGGAGGGCAGGATGGACAGACGATTTTTGCTAACGGGCGTATTGAGCCTTGGCGCGCTGGGTTTTTCGGACGATGCGTTCGCCAAACTGTCCAATACGGACGCCCAGGCCGGTCTGCGCGCGGCGCTGAAACAGGGCGCGGAGACGGCGGTGACGCATCTCTCCCAGACCAATGGCTACTGGGGCGATCCGCAGATCCGCATTCCCCTGCCGAAGCCTCTGGCCAGCGCGCAAAAGCTGCTGAAACCGCTGGGCCAGTCCGGCCTGTTCGATGACCTGCACCTGCGCATGAACCGCGCCGCCGAAAGCGCCGCGCCTGTGGCGCGCAGCCTGTTCGTCAATGCCATCCAGAGCCTGACGATCAATGACGCCGCCGGCATCATCAAGGGCGGCAACACGGCGGGTACGCTCTATCTGCAAAAGAAGACGACTCCGGCCCTGACGGCCGCCTTCACCCCGCCGATGGAAAACGCCATGCAGGCCAGCGGCGCCGTCGATTATTTCGACCGGGCGATTAAGCGCAGCAACCTGAAAAGCTATTTCCAGACCGACGCCAAGACCTATCTTGGCCAGTACGCCACGGGCCTCGCCCTGCAGGGCCTGTTCATCTTTGTGGGGCGCGAGGAAACCGCCATCCGCCGCGATCCGGCCAGGCGGACGGTGCAGATTCTGAAAACGGTTTTTGGCTGAGTTTAAGCTCGTTTTTCTTCCGACGCAGCCAGATAAACCGGCACATCCGCTTCCGCCATCGGTTTGGCGAAGTAATAGCCCTGCACCAGGCGGCAGCCGAGGTCGCGCAGGGTCGCCAGTTGCGCCTCCGTTTCCACGCCTTCGATAATGCAATCCAGGCCCATATCGGTGCACAGGGCGGTCAGCGATTTGACGATCTTGAGACTGACCGGATTTGAATCGATATCGGTAATGAAACTGCGGTCGACCTTGATCTTATCGAGCGGCAGGCGGTGAACATGGCTCAGGCTCGAATAGCCGGTGCCGAAATCATCGAGCGAAATACCGGCGCCCAGAGTCTTGAAGGTCTGCACGGCGGCCTGCGCCTTTTTGAAGTCGTGCGAGACCGAGGTTTCGGTGATCTCGAAATCGAGGCGTTTCGGATCGATGCGGCTACGGTTGACGATGGCGATGATCTGCACCACGGTCTCGGAATCCGACAGGTCGTGCGCTGACAGATTGAACGACATGCGGATATGCGGTGGCCACTGGGCCAGCGCCGCCAGCGCCTTTTTCAGCAGGGTCTTGGTGACGCCGCGCACCAGGCCGGCGCGTTCGGCGACCGGTATGAAACGGTCGGGCCCCACATTGCCGAGCGTCGGACTTTCCCAGCGTGCCAGGGCTTCGAAAGCCGTCGTCCGGCCGGTGGTGATATCGACGATCGGCTGGAAAACCATCGACAGTTCGGCGTCGAGATCGGCATTCTGCAAGGCCTGCTCGATGACGCTGTGGCTGCGGATCTGCTCCTCATGCTCACTGGAAAAAATAACCATCTGGCCGCGCTGATGGCGCTTGGCGTGATAGAGCGCATAGTCGGCGCGTTCAAACAGGGCTTCCGGATCGGTCGCCGATTGCGGGTAGCCTGCAACGCCGATGGAGGAGCCAAGAAGCGCCTGCGAGCTGCCGACGGGGTAGGGCAGACGGATGATGTCGCTGATCGCCGTGCCGAGCCAGCGCAGTTCATCGCGCGTCGGGTTGCCGGAAACGATAAAGCCGAACTCGTCGCCGCCGAGCCGCGCCAGAATGATATCGTCACCGCAGGCCTGCTTGAGGCGATGCGCGGCTTCCGTCAGCACGCGGTCGCCGGTCATGTGGCCATAGGTGTCGTTGACCGGCTTGAAGCCGTCGAGATCGATGATGCCGATAGCGAAGGCGCCGTTTTTCGTTTTCGCCCGTTCATGCTGCTTGGCCAGTTCGGCGAAGAACCAGCGGCGGTTGGCCAGGCCGGTCAGGCTGTCGAGATTGGCGATACGGAAGTTTTCATCGCCCAACCGGCGGGTTTCGGCCTGGGAGGCCACCAGCTTTTCAAAATCGCGCGAATAGGTCAGCAGAATGACAATCATGGCGCCGGAAACCAGCGCCAGATTGATCGAAATGGCGCGCAGCGAAGCGTGGCCCTCAAAGAAAAAGAACAGGATGAAGGGAATATTGGCGGTCAGGGTGACGCTCAAAGCCGCCGGCCGCAGGTGCATCAGGCAGAAGACGCAGCCAATAACCGTCAGGGCCATGTAGAAAGTGACCTGCCCCTTGGCGTAGGGATCGCCATAAGGATAGAGCATCAACCCCCAGATGGTGAAGGCGAAGGTCAGGATGGCGGCCAGTTGTGCGGTGTTCCGCGTATGCTTCACCACATGGGTGTCGTCAAAAACCATATGGCGGTTGTTCCACCACCACAGGCATCGGACAAGGCAAAACGCGCACAGGCTGGACGGCAGATAGATTGAGAGCCAGGCGGGGGCGAGGGGCGCGAAGGTCCAGGCGGCGGCCAGGGTATTGGTGCACAGGATGAAATAGAGCAGCGGAATCTGTTTGGAAAAGGCGGCGAACTGCGCCCGTACCAGGGGCATGTTTTCAACGGGGATGCGGAACAGCCCGACGATGGATTCCAGTTGGGACTTTTTAAACAACAACGCTTGCACCTGCCTCTTCGGCACGCCGCCGATGGCCCCCGCTGCCTTATGCAGCTTCGTTTACAGGCACGATAGCGCAGTAATATGTATAATCAGTTAGTACCGGGAGCGGATTGCACCGCGCGGAGCGGCGCCTGGGCATTGCAGATATCGACCGCGCCGGCCGGCTTGACGAAAAACGCGCCGGAGCGATTGGCGCGGGCCTGAACCCAGGCGGCGAAGGCCGGGCTGTCGCTGTCCAGCACCTGAAAGGCCGGGCGTGCATCTGCCGGCAGGTCCGAGGCCATCTGCGTCGAGACAATCTTTATGCGCTGGCTGTCATCCTTGTAGAAACCGAGGTCTTCGGTGCCGCGCGGCCGGTCGGTCAGGAATTCCATGCCGCCAATCACGCGCCCGACCACGGCGAGGTTGCGGTCAAGATGACGTGGCGCATGGCCAATCACGGTATAAAGTTGCGTGCCGGAGCCGGTATCGGGCGCCACATCGCGCGCCACGCCGATCATGCCGTAACAATGGATCAGCCAGGCGGAATGACCGTCGCTCGCCACCGGCCATGACTTTGCGTGGCCAACCTGTTCGGCATAGGCGTCACGAAAGGGCAGGGGCTTGAAACGGGCGGGCGGCGTGAATTCATATTCCGCCGGCGGGGTGGCGTTGATGCCCCTGGCTTCGGTCTTGTCCTCGTCCGGACGGCCCCATTGCACGACATAGGCGTCCTGAACGCGCAGAATCGCGGCGCCGTCGAAATAGCCGGAGCGCACGAGTTGACGGATATTGGCGACGTGAACCGGCGCGAAATCGGGCGCCAGTTGATAATCGATTTTGCGGCCGTCGGCCAGGGTCATCACCACCAGGTCTTCGGCAGGAACAGTCATCCAGGCGCTGGCCGGGGCGGCATCGAGCACTTCCTGCGGCGAGGCCAAAACGCCAGATTGCGTGGTGCTGCCCTGCTGGGTGATAGGGGCCGCGCCGATGAGGAAGAGGGCGGCGGTGCCGGTCAGGAGCAGGCGCTTGAACATGGAAGGTCTCCAATCTGTTTCCAGCGAGACTACCTGTGGGATGAGATCGCGCAAGCAAAATAAAATCTTAACCACGTCTGTTCACCGCGTTTTCGCAACCCCCGCTTTAGGATGCCGGCATCAAATGATGGAGTTCCCCTTGCTGTCCCAGATGTCCCGCGCTGCCAAAATGACCTGGCTTGTCCGTACCTGCCTGGTGATCCTGACTGTGACCATCGCCATACTGGTCTTCGGGCCGTTCGGTGGTCTGGAACAAAAGGTCGGCTTTAGTGACAAGGAAGCGCACGTTCTGGCCTTCTACGCCCTGACCGGTATGGGGCTGCTGGCCTTTCCAAAGATTCGTAAATGGGATGTGGCCCTGGTGTGCCTGGCGCTTGGCGGCGTCATCGAGGTGGTGCAGGCCATGGTGGGGCGTGACGGCAATGTGCCTGACTGGCTGGCCGATGGTTTGGGCGTGTCGCTGGTTATGGCGCCGCTGGTCATGCAGTCGATGCGCCGGGCGATGCAGGGCGACCGCCCGTCACGTCGCCAGAGCGATCGTGCGAAGGTCGCGGCGGCCAAGGCCAAACCGCTGATTTAAAATTCGCCTGATAGAGATATGAGCGGCGCCGGTAATTTTATTCCGGCGCCGTTTTTTGTCGGATCTATTCGACGTAATTGCTGTCGATGGAGGCGAAGACGATGCCGGGCTTTTCGACCTGAGCCAGGGTAACCGCGCCGGCCGCGTCGACAACCGCCTGGCCCTCAACGGCATAGGCCGTTTTTTCCGCCAGATAATTATAGGTAAAATAGGTCTTCACGACGCCATGGCTGACCTGGCAGCCCTCGATCTTGATCAGGCGCTTGCTCTGGGCGGGCGCCGTGTCGCGGATACGTTCGGAGAGGCTGTCGGCGATCTGGCGACCGGCCATTTCTTCCTGGGCCGTGGCGCACTTCTGTGACGACGGATTGGAGAAGCTGCCTTCGGCAAAGGCGGGGGCGGAGATTGCGGATACAGCCAGCAGCGCGGCGCCGGCGAGAAGGGAAACGGATTTCATCATGGGACACACTCACAAAGTTGGGGGTTGCGATTTATAAGGCGTCACGGCCGGAGGAGCGGCCTGTGACATACCGAGGCTGCACCATAATGACAGCGCTGTCATTAATTAATTTTGCATTGCAACATTTTGTGATTTATGTAGATATTCTAAGGAAACATGTCGTCCGCGAATTGCGCCCAGAAAGGTATCGGTTTGAGTTTGGCCGATACAGGAACTGTAACCGGCAGATGGCTTTCCCGACCGATATACTCGTGAAGATTAGTGCCGTAATAAATGATGTCTGATTGATAAACAGAGAAGACTGGATTGTCTGCTTCTTCGGGATAAGCGGGCAGATATCTGTGTCCGCATAAAGGAATTAGCTTAGGCGCGTCATCAACAATTTCTTTCAGTCTTCCCGCACGTCCCGCCTCTGTTAGGGGTCTGCTTCCCCAATCAGGAAGCCACAGATTGGCATTTTCTACGTCAAATAACAGACCTTCATAGGGCCACCGCAGCATGGTTCTGATGGCTTCATTGTCCGTCCGCCAATTATAGTCCAGAAGCGGGTGTCGCTCGCTTAGAAAGGTGATGAGATCAGGCGAGAAGACGATGTCGTACATATCCTGCGCAAGATCCAGTTCCTTCGGCGTATAAGCATCGAACCATTCGACCTTCATTTCTGCCTCGCCTTTAATTTAAGCCCGTTCACTTTTCAGGGGGCGCGACAACAGGGCCTCGATAGCGCGGGAGACATCCATATCGCCGGACAGGACGGCATTGACGGCCTCGCAGATCGGCAGTTCGACCTTGTGCTTGCGGCCGAGATCGACCACGGCGGGCGCTGATTGCACGCCTTCGGCCACCGATACCTTGCCTTCGAGGAACTGCGCCAGGGTCTGGCCCTGCCCCAGCGCCAGCCCCACGCTCATATTGCGCGATTGCGGCGAGGAACAGGTCAGCACCAGATCGCCCAGCCCGCAGAGGCCGGACATGGTCTCGAAACGGGCGCCAAGCGCCATCGCCATGCGTGACATTTCGGCGAAGCCGCGGGTGATCAGGGCGGCATGGGCATTCCGGCCCAGGCCCTTGCCTTCGGCGATGCCGCAAGCGATGGCGATGACGTTCTTGATAGCGCCACCGGCCTCGGCGCCGATCAGGTCGGTTGACTGATAGGGGCGGAAGGTCGGACCGGCCAGGGTGGCGGCGATGCGCGCGCCCAGGGCTTCGTCCTTGCAGGCGATGGTGACGGCGGAAGGCAGACCCATCGCCACTTCTTTTGCGAAGTTGGGACCGGCCAGGACGCCGGCGGCGGCTTCGGGCAGGACGGCTTCCAGCACCTCGGTCATCAGGGCGTCGCTGCCGCGCTCGACCCCCTTGGCGCACAGGACGATCGGCAGGCCTTCGCGGACATATGGCTTGAAGGCGGTCAGGGTGGCGCGCATGAACTGCGCCGGCGGCACGGCCAGGATCAGGTCGCACGCCGCCAGGTCGGCGAAATCGCTGGTGGCGGTGATATCGGCGGAAAGCCTTACGCCGCCGAGATAGAGGCTGTTTTCGTGGCTGTTATTGATCGACGCGACGACCTCGGCCTCGCGGGCATGGAGGATGACCTTATTGCCGCCGAGCGTGGAGACCTGCGCCAGGGCGGTGCCCCAGGCGCCGGCGCCGATCACGCCGACCTTGCTAAAAGTTTGAACGGTCACGCTTTCGCTCCCTTGCGGCCAGCATATTTATGGATCGGCGCGTTGGCGGCGCTCGCTTCATCGAGCGGCCAGCGCGGCCGCGCGATGGTGCCCATGCTAGAAGTGGTATCAGGAAGCGCACCCTTGCCCAGCTTTTCATAATGTTCAAGCCCCGCCAGCGCGATCATGGCGGCATTATCGGTGCAGTATTTCAGCGGCGGCGCTTTCAGCACGAAGCCGTTCTTTTCCGCCGTGGTGGTCAGGGCCGTCCGCAGAGCCTGATTGGCCGCCACCCCGCCGGCCACCACAAAGGCCGGAGTGGCCACGTCATTTTGGTCTATGAATAGCTTCATGGCGCGGTCGGAGCGCTCGACCAGTTGGCGGGCAATCGCCGCCTGCACCCCCGCACAAAGATCGGCTCGGTCCTGCTCCGTCTTCACCTCGGCATGGGCGATCAGGGCCGCAGCGGTCTTGAGGCCGGAGAACGAAAAGTCGCAGTCCTTGCGGCCCAACAGGGCGCGCGGCAGGGTAAAGCGGCTGGCGTCGCCGGTTTTGGCGCAGACTTCCAGCGCCGGGCCACCGGGATAGCCGAGCCCCAGCACCTTGGCGATCTTGTCGAAGGCCTCGCCGGCGGCATCATCGATCGTGGTGCCGAGGCGTTCGTAGTCGCCGACGCCCTTGACGCTCAGAAGCTGGCAATGGCCGCCGGAAATCAGCAGCAGCAGGAAGGGAAACGCCACATCTTCAGTCAGGCGGGCAGAAAGCGCATGGCCTTCGAGATGGTTGATGCCGATCAGCGGTAAATCGCGCGCCAGGGCAAACCCCTTGGCGAAGGAAAGCCCCACCATCACGCCGCCGATCAGGCCGGGTCCGGAGGTGGCAGCGACGAGATCAAGCGCTGGCTGCCCGGCCTCATCCAGCGCCTGCCGGGCGAGGGCATCGATGGTTTCGACATGCGAGCGTGCGGCGATTTCCGGTACCACGCCGCCGAACGCCTTGTGTTGCATGACCTGTGAATGGATCGCTGACGACAGGATATGCGTGCCCGCGTCGTCACGGCGCACCACCGCCACGGCGGTTTCGTCGCAACTCGATTCGATACCCAGAACGGTCAGGCTTGGTGACATAACAACCTTTGCGAGATACCCCACCACCCCGCCCTTCGGGCGCGGTTCCGCAGCGCTAGATGCGGTGGTGGGGTTTCTTACTTTTCAAAAGAACAACAGAACGATTGTTCCTAACACCCCGTCATATGGTCGCGCGTCAAGTCTTTTGCATTGATCCTGTGCGACAAAGTGATAGTGAGGGCATATGAGCAAGCTGAAAATTGGCACCCGCGGATCGAAACTGGCCCTGACCCAATGCGGCTGGGTGCAAAGGCAGATCGTGGCCGCGATGGGCGAAGACCCGGCAAACGCTGATGCCATCGCGCCCCTGACCGTCATCACCACTCAGGGCGACCGCATCCAGGACCGCCGCCTGATCGAGGCCGGCGGCAAGCAGCTTTTTACCAAGGAAATCGAGGACGCGCTTTTACGTGGCGATATCGATGTCGCCGTCCATTCGCTGAAAGATATGCCGGCCGCTGAAATTCCCGGCCTGTCGGTCTGCGTCATTCCGCTGCGCGAAGACCCGCGTGACGCCTTTATCAGCCTGAAATATGCGCGCGTCGAGGATATGCCCGCCGGCGCCAAACTCGGCACGGCCAGTCTGCGGCGTCAGGCGCAGATGCTGAGCATCCGGCCCGATCTCGAAATCGTCATGATTCGCGGCAATGTCGATACGCGCCTGGCCAAGCTGGCCGCCGGTGACTGCGACGCCATGCTGCTGGCGGCGGCGGGCCTGAACCGCATGGGTTTGAGCGGGCATATCCGCTCCTATATCGATGCCAATATCCATGCCTCGGCCCCCGGTCAGGGCGCGCTGGCCGTGCAGTGCCGCACAACGGATTTGGGCGCTGACTGGATGCGCAAGCTGCACCATGAGCCGACCTTCCTCGCCGTCCAGGCCGAACGCGGGGCGCTTGAAGCGCTGGAGGCTTCCTGCCGTACGGCGGTGGGCGCCTATGCGAAGATTGATGGCGATGTGATGTCGCTGTTTGTCGAGGCCCTGAGCGCGGATGGCAAGACGCGCTGGCAGAGGCGGGAAACCCTGATCCATCCGAATGCCCTGAGCGCGCGCAATCTCGGCCTGCGGCTGGGTATCGAGATCAAGGTCGAAGCCGGGCCTGACCTCATCCAGATAGGCGGCTAGGATGACTGAGTTGGCGCCGCTCGTCTGGGTCACACGCACCCCCGAAGGGGCCAGGCGGACAGCGCGCGCGATTGAGGCCAGGGGTTACCAGACGATTGTCGCGCCGGTGCTGAAGATACAGGCGTTGAAACCGATCATCGATCCGCACAGTTTCGACGCCGTTATCCTGACCAGTCGCAACGGCCTGAACGCCTTCTGCGCCCTGTGCAGCCGCCGCGCCCTGACCGCCTGGTGCGTCGGCGATTCGACCGCCGCCGCCGCCCGTGAGAAGAAATTCCAGCAGGTGATCAGCGCCGGCAGTGACGGCAAGGCGTTGATCGCGCTGATCCGCCAGACCGCTGACCGGCACAGCCGCCTGTTCTATGCCGCGCCGGCCGAACCGGCGGCGGCGCTCGGTAACGCCTTGCGCGCCGATGGTTTCCAGGTCAGCGAGGCGGCGGTTTACGAGACGCAGTTCGTGGTGCCGCGTTTCAATCCGGCCGATCTGCCGCGCATCAGCCATATCCTGATCCAGTCGCCTAAGGCCGGCCGCGCCGTCGCCGAAACCTTGATCGACTATCACGATAAACTTTGCTTCCCCAATCTGCGCTTTATCTGTATTTCTGAAGCGGCATGGCAGGGCGTAGAGACAGGTTTGCGCAATAGCGCAGCGCCGGAGATCAGGCAGGCCATCGCGGCGGGTCTGGACCGGCGCATTGCCGCTACCCCGGATGAAGCTGCCATGCTGAGGCTATTAGATACGGACGGATGATATGAGCGACCCACTGAATACCAGCGATATCAATACAGACGCTCAAGATTGGGCCGATCCGAAAACCACAAATATCGCCCGCCTGATGGCTTTCTTCATCCTGCCGTCGATATTCGTTCTGATCGCCATTTTCGCCATCTTCTGGGGGCTGACGCACCAGAAAAAACCGGTTGCGACGGTCTCGCCCGTTGCCGCCGTCAGTGCGCCCGCTGTCACCGACAAGGACGCCCAGATCGCGCAATTGCAAGGCCAGTTACTCGCCCTGCAAAGCCAGGTTCATCCGGCCGAAGGCGCTGCCGTCGTGCCGGCGCAGCCCTATTATGCCCCCGATCCGACCGCCCTGGCGCAACTGTCCGCCCGCCTTGATCGCGTCGAGGCCGCCCAGCGCGACCTGGTGAAGGCCACATCCGCCGCCTATGCCGCGCGCAGCCTGCAACTGGCGGCGAAAAACCAGCAGCCGTTCCTGTCGGAACTGGCCGTGGTCGAGCCGGCGCTGAATGATCCGGCCGTGGCCGCCACCCTGCGTCCCTATGCCGAAAAGGGCGTGCCGAGCGAAATTGCCCTGGCCGTCACTTTCCCCTCCATCGCCGCGCGCGCCAATATCGCCGCCAAGGCCGATGACGGCAAGGACGGTATCCTCGACAAGATCCGCCACGCCATTGGCGGCTTTATCTCGGTGCGCCGCATCGGCAATCCCGGCGGGCAGGGAGCGGAAGCCATCCTCGAACGCGCCGAAATCCGCCTCAATGGCGGCGATCTCAAGGGCGCCGTCGCCTATCTCGATACGCTGTCGCCCTCGGCGCAAAAGGCCTTGTCGCCCTGGCTCGAACAAGCGCGCGCCCGCGTGCTTGTCGATGACACCACCCGCCGCATTTCGGAAACCGCGCTCAACCACCTGAGCCAGATGACCAACGCCAGCACAGCGCCGCTCAATAACGGGGGCGTGCTGTGATCCGGACCGTTCTTATCCTGCTGGGGATCACCGCCCTGGTCGCCCTCGCCATCGCGGGCATCAGCGACGCCGGACAGGCCTCTCTGGTCTGGCTTGGCTACCGCGTCGATACCTCGGCGTCGGCGGCGGTGATCATTGTCGGCATCATGGCTTTCTGCGCCGTCACCTTCTGGAACATCGCCCTGTGGCTGTCACGCTCGCCGCAGCGCGCCGAACGCGCCCGCGCCAGCGCCCGCCGCAAACAGGGTGACGAAACCCTGACCAAGGGCTTTCTGGCCGTGGCCAGCGGTGATGGCGCCGATGCCCGCCGCCTGGCTGCCAAGGCGCTCGATGTCTGCGATAATATCGCGCTGGTCCGTATCCTGACGGCTATGGCCGCCGAACAATCCGGTGACGATGTGGCGACCAAAACCGCCTATTCGGCCATGCTCAATGTGCCCGAACTGAAACTCGCCGGTTTGAAGGGCCTGATGCAACTGGCCAAAAGTCAGGGTGAAAAGGCCGAGGCCGTCAAACTGGCCGGCGAGGCCTACAATCAGCCCAAGCCCGCCATGTGGGCCTTCGAGACCCTGTTCGAGGCGCGCCTCGAAGCGGGGGAATGGGCCGAGGCGCTCGATCTGATCGATGGCGCGCTAAATCGCAAGCTGATCTCGCCGATTGTCTCGGAGCGCGCCAAGGCATCCTTGATGGCCGCCTCCGCCGCGCGTCTGGAAACCTCGGACGACGCTCAAGAGCGCGACCAGGCGCTCGATTACGCCCAGCGCGCCGCCAAGCTGCAACCCGCCTTCACGCCGGCGGCCATCATCGCCGCGCGCCTGCTCGGCAAGGCGGGAAAGATGGGCCGCGCCGAGGATGTGCTCGAGGCCGCCTGGGGCGCCCAGCCGCATCCGGCTATCTGGCTGACCTACCGCGATATCGTTTCCAATGAGACGCCAAAGGAACGCGCGCGCCGGCTGCAAGGCCTGATTGACCGCAACAAGACGCACCGCGAAAGCCGGATGCTGCAACTGGAACGCGCCCTTTTGATCGGCTCGAAACCCGACATCACCGCCGCCATGACGGCCCTGGCCGATGATGCGGCCGAGGACAGACTGACCAAACGGGTCAGCGGCCTGATGTCGCGCGGGGCGCAGGCGTTGGGTGATCTCGATACTGCCCGCACCTGGGTGGCGCAGGCCGCCCTGGCCAAGGGCGAGCCGGAATGGTCGGATATCGATGCCGAGGCCAATGCTTTTGCTTATAGCGCCTCGGACTGGAGCGACCTGATCCTGACCTTCGCGCGCAACGCCACCCTGGCCCATCCGCGCTATGAACGCGGCGAAAAGGGCCTGCCGGAAGTGCCGGAACTGTCGTCGCGCTATGTGCCGTCGATGCCGTTCATCAAGGCGACCCGCAAGAGCGCGACCGGCCGGGTCAATCCGATTCCGCAGCCGGACGATCCCGGCGATTACGATACGGCGATCAGCGGTCAGGACCTTGATGTCATTGAAGCTGTGCCGGTCAAGCCTTCTCGCGCCCGTCGTGCGGCGCCGCGCGCGAAGAAATAGCGATTAGACCCTTGGCAAGGCGCGCGGAGATGTGTAATGAACGCGCCTGCTCGCGCGCCAACGGCCGTGAGATTGTTTCCGGGCCGCTTTAGCTCAGCCGGTAGAGCACCGCATTCGTAATGCGGGGGTCAGGTGTTCGAGTCACCTAAGCGGCACCATTTTTTCATAGCAAAATCAATATATTGCGCGATGCGCAGCGACTTTACGATTTGTCGAAAACCTATCCGATACCATATAGATACCACTCGCGCGGCAGGGGGCACGGAGTTGCCCTTTCAAATAATACGCCTATAAATGGAGAAAATTTGTAGGGGGAAATTATGCGGATCGCGGTTGTGATCGTTTCGGCGATGATATTATTACCACTGCCGGCTGTTGCGGGCACATGGCAAATTGCTGAAACACCTAGCGGTAGGGCTGAGGCAATATTCCTGGACTACACGCCAGCGGAGGCAAGCGGATTGCTTGCGGACGGCTGCATCAACGCTGGCTGGATTGTGGTGTCGAGCACGCCGAATGAAGTGAAGTGTGAAGTTAAACTCAACTTTGGTCAGCAGTTAGTGAAAGAGCTATTCCAAGGCAATCGGTATTCTACGCCGGTAAAACAATATCTCCGAACGACAATCTCCCAATCGCAAGACGGCGCTAGGGCGCAGGCATACCTTTGGGATGAAACCCAATTCGCGTTTGGTCAGATACGCACCACGCCGCAGGACGGCGATGGTTACGTCAACCGTATGCAGAGCTATTTGGTAGATTCCGGCGGGGCATTACCCAAAGGTACAAAATTCACCAATTTTGCTTACCTGGGAATCACCGGCGATACGCCTGTTGTGCAAGTGCCTTACAATGGAAAACTTGCAAAAGGCCTTAGGGTAACCAATCTCCAAAACGACGGTTCTGGCGCGAAGGCTGGGCTACAGGCGGGTGATGTTATATTGCGCGTTGCAGATAAGCGAACAGATAGCGATCAAGAACTGATGGAGGGCCTGAATAAGGCTGCCCGTCAGGGATCATTAAGCATTGAGGTCTTCCGGGGGCAGATGGTTATGAACCTCTCTGGCCCTGTTATATATAGGCCTGCTGTATCGGAATATGATCCAGACGCTTACGCAAAACGAGAAGTGCAGAAAGTTGCGGTCGTAGATGCCACACCGGCACCATCAGCAGCCGACGAACTATTGAAATACGGAACTCTTCTTGAGAAGGGCCTTATCTCAAAGGACGAATACGACGTTCAAAAGAAGCGCCTGTTAGGCCAATGACGCTCCCGGCCGATCCGGCCATCAAGCTGGGGTTTGAAGCCGAGACGATGGACGAAGCTACGAAGAAGGTCGCTCCGGTGTGGGGCGGCCTTTTCTATACCTGGAACTGACACCACCCTCAAAAAAACGGTGGAGGTGGCCCCTCTCCGAAGGCCCACTTCGTTCCCTCCTGGTTCAATGCAAACGGCGTGACGATCCAGATGTTGTCCTCGTCGTCTGCGTTGTTATCGCCCTCATCGCCGTTAAGTTCCGTATCGCTGTCGTGCCCTTCGTCGTCACATTCGACCTCGCGGTCGTCAGTGTCGCCGGTAAAGTCGATGATGTGATTCCGGCCGTCCATCGTGGCGAGAGAGGTTTCGTTCTCGTCGCCAGTCATCTCCATATCTGGGTCGCCGTCGATTTCATCCATCCAGGCGATAAGGCGCTCCACAGCCTCGGCCATGCGGTCGCGGAGCTGGCTAAGCTGCACACGGGGGTGAGTTATAATTTGCGCGCTCATGCCTTCGCCCCCTTCTTCTTGTCGTCAAAGTGGCAGGTGGCGTAGTGAAGGGCGAGGTCGATAAGCTCAGGCTGGCCGGCGATATAACCCCTATGAGCGCGCGCGATGATGGGGTTATCCGTATGCGGGAACGTCAGGACCGAGCGAATAGCGGATTCGTGGGTGTCCTCCGTCAGGTCGTACTCGGCTTCCTGCTCCGCTGTGGAGCGGGTGCCGAATTGCTGTTCCAGAGCGCAGTTGTCCTGGGCGGCCTTCCACGCGTCTTCGTCGTCGTCTGAAATGGTCGCAGCGAATGCCGCCGCATCGCTATAAGCCTTGATGGCCCTGTCTGTAGGCAAGATGAAGCTTTCAAGCAGCCTGATCACCTGATGAGGCTCCGCGAGCACCGTCTCGCGCAGAGGGACATGCTCGAGAAGCGTCTGGATTTTCGTAGTGATTTCATTGGCGGTGGCGCACTGACAAGCAACGAATGCCCGGCCGGCCGCCATTTCTTCGTC
Organism: Asticcacaulis sp.; assembly: GCF_035497195.1. Classification (GTDB taxonomy): domain Bacteria; phylum Pseudomonadota; class Alphaproteobacteria; order Caulobacterales; family Caulobacteraceae; genus Asticcacaulis. Next base: position 187,135 of record NZ_DATJDZ010000004.1, on the reverse strand, counting down.
CCACGCGGCGACATATTCGGGCGTGTCGCCGTCGCCGGTAGGGTCAATAACCGCCAGCGCAGCCGTTACGGCCGCTTGATAATTGGCGATCGCCTCCGTCAGATTGTGGGGCGTTGCAGCCGGCGCCTTGAACGCGGCACGCATTGTGCTAGTGCTGTTTACAGCCATGACCGTATCTCCTGGATCGGTTGAGGTTAGGGCCAGTTGAGGGATTGCCGTCCCTCTCTGGCCTGTATCAGCATGGCACATGTGCGCATTTAGCGCAATGATAATGTGCACATAGTGTGTACTATTGCGCTACATGCGGCCTAATGCTATGCCTGTGGGATGGACATTACCGCCGCTCAATGTCGCGCTGCCCGCGCGCTCTTGAATTTGAAACAGGACGCGCTTGCGGAATTAAGCAGGGTTAGCCGTCGGACCATCGCGTATTTTGAGAATGGGGAGCGCATGGCAGTGCCAGCGACTGTGGAAGCTCTGCGCCGCGCCCTTGAAGCACAAGGTGTGATCTTCATTGCTGAAAATGGTGACGGGCCAGGAGTTCGAATTAGGAAGGGCGCTTAGTGCGATACTACCTCTTCACGCGCAATAAGATTGCAACTGAACATGACACAAGCCCATTGTGGGATATGTACGAGGCGTGTCCTGACGGCACCGAACTCTTCCAGTTTTCTGATCGCGTTTACCATTTATCCGACTGGAATGTTGAGGAAGGCATCACATATGAAGATGCCTGGAAGGATGTGGACCTTTTCCGTATATTCACCCACCTCGAACCAGCGGAACTTGTGGCCTCGATCCGTATAGAATTGGAAGCGTTTGATTATTGGGCGCTCATTTCGGCGCAAGGCGTCGTGTGGGAGAGTTTCCCCGGAGGGCCGGCAACGCAAGCTTTTAATCGTGCGTGGCATATCAAAGGGGCAGGCTTCGGCATGCTGTTCGTTAAGTACGATGAAGAGAATAATGACTGGGAAGGCCACGCTGCGAAGCTGCAGGCAGCACTTGGCGCCAAAGTCCAGCCATTCTTTTATGCCCGCAATGGCAGGGCATTCATCATCGGAGATGGACGTTCATTTGAAGAATTAAAAATACCGCTCAACCGGCATCAGCGCCGCACGTTTGGCTACGCGGGTGTCGATGGTATGGGCAATGCATTTTTGAACGGAAAGTGGTGTAATAATATATGGTATATGGCAAACGCCTTTGGATATGTAGATGAGGATGATGACCCGACTGAAGCGTTGGACTAACCTTCTTGTTCGCTCCAAACGATGTCGATCTCACCGCCCAGGTAGTGAACAGCTTTTATGATATTTGTAATACTGGTGGAACGTTCGCACTGCGCAAAAGTATTTGGCGCTCCGATTCTCCGGGCAAGACAAACTATAGGCAGTTTAGCTTCCTTCATTTTTTTTCGGATAGACCCGACTGCTGGGTGGCGAAACGCCGATGCTTCGCGAGGGTGCCGGCGGAGAATTTTGAACGATTTTATCTGAAAATAGATAGCTTCCCAATTCCGCTCTGGAAACATTTTACGAATTTCATCATTGGAAATCCCATCTTCTCGCGCCTGCCTTAATCGCGATATATCGGTAACCAGCCATGGCTTTATGGGAGTGGTAAGCTTCAATGTTTGACCGCGAAATCTGATCGCGCATTTTGTACGCCGAGGAAGCGCGGATAGAAGTGAGGGAAAATCCGGATAAAGTTGCCGGACCAATGCGTCTTCTTCGGGCAACCATCGTTGTGCAGGCATCTTAGTTCACCCATACAGCAACAATTGAACCGCCAAGTATTTTGAGCGCGCCGCTAATGGCCCACGTATCAAGCTTCTTTGGAGCCACAAAATATTTTTTGCGCCCTACCCAAAAATCCAGTTCGGCCATTGTGTAACCTAGATCAAAAGCGCGCTGCCGGATTAGATCGACAATTCTCATTCCGGTCGGCTTGGGTGGCTTCCTGGGCCTTCTGATTTTCAGGTGTGACGCCTTGCCGTAAATCTGGCGCTTCGACCGATCGCCAAGGATGACGACGATATCGCTGATCGGCTCGCCAGCCTTATACGGCGGCACCATTCGCTTCTTTTCATCGGGCTGCCAGAATTGAACGTGCTTCTTGAAGCCAATGGCGCGGGCCTTGGCTTTAATAGCGCCAGCCGTTCGGTGTGGAAGCCGTCCTTCAATAGCGGGCCAGTCCGGCCAGAACTCTTCGATGATGTCAGTCTCAGACGGCATCCAGATAAGCCGCCCACTGAGGGTCCGGCCGGTCTTCCGCATGTATCTGATCATTGACTGTTTCGCGTTGAAGCCGCGCTTAATGGACTCGGATACGTACATGGCACGCTCCTATGCGTTGCCGCCCAGCGAGGGGAGCACAGCACGAGTCGCAGGCGGCTGCCAAGTGCGGTCGAAGAAAAGGCTTGACCCGACCGCGCTCGACGTGCCCTGAAAGAGGTAACAATATAGGGGGCTTAATGCGCGCGTATATAGGGATGCTGGCTGTAGCGGTTACAATGGTAGGGTGCAGCCCTTCGACGCCACCGGCCGATAACGGTAAGCCTTTCATCGTGCCAAGCGCTGCGGAGGCTCCGGACCTCACCATGCAGGAAGCCCTCCGCAGGGGCAAGATCAAGGCCTTGCAGGCACCGTTCACGGTCTATGCCGTTGATGCCCAGCATCCACTATTTACCGTGTCCTGGGACAAGGCAGCACTTGGCAAATTGAAATGGAAACCGGATGCCGGCGATAAGGTGCTGGACGGCATGGCGCTTACCATCGACAGCACAGAGGGGCTTTCACCCTTCTATGATTACTGCTTTACCTATGGCGGTGACCACGCTCAAAATGCCACGCATTTTTGCACCGTCACGCTGATCGCGGCGATGAAGGCCAGAGGTGAACAGGCAAAAAATAAGGCCCCGTGAGGAGCCTTATTTCTAATTATGCGACTGGGCAGCTTTTGGAAACTTGCAGGTCACGCAATTGCTTTTTGCGTTCTGCCGCGCTCTTAAGCGCCTCGTTCTTTTCCATTGCGTTGCCGATGCCGTAATCACCGAGGAAACCAGCGACGGACTTCCAGTTGATTTCAGACCCCTGCGCGACTTGCAGTTCAAAGCCTTCGACCTTGGCAATTTCGATGCCGAGTTGCTTACAGTCATATTGATCGGCCTCGGCCGAAACGATCGGCGTCATGCGACCATAGCGCTTTGTGGCGCAACCGGACAAAGCAATAGACAAACCCAGCGCCGCCACAGCAGCGACGCGGGTAAATTTTGAGATTTTCAAGATAGCCCCCTGATATTGGTAGTAGAAGGCCGCAACCTTGCACAACTTTTAGGACAGCGCAACAGTTTGACCTTAATCAGGGTTGCAATGGCCGGCTACGTCGGTAAGTTCTGGCACAGCGCAAATGCAAATGGGGATGCAATATGAATGACGCAGGCCTGGACAAACTAAGCGACGATGTGTTCAAGCGGATCGCGCCGTTGATCGAGGGAAAGCCGAACGTGGCCGTCCTCGTAGCGCTGACCGATGTGATGATCAGGGTGGCCAATAACGGCCAGACGGGAAAGACCCGGCAAGATGCACTACGGCTTATTTCGACAGTGACGGCGATTGCCGCTGGCCGTCCGGGATGACTGATCCTGATCAAGCCTTCCGTATCCGCTTCCGTGCCGAGACCATGGACGCTGCGGCGTCACACGCTGAACCAGCCAGAGCGGCGGAACTGTGGGCCAAGGCCGATGAACTAAGGCGCCAGGCATTCAGGATGGAGGAGACGGGGCGGTAGGGAAGAGTCTAAAGCATCTGGCTGAGTTTGGTTTCCGACAATATGCCTTGCAAGTCGCCCCCTGATGAGAGATGTTTCCTAATAGGAGCAGCGTTATGAGTGAGGAAATAATCACATTCGTTATAGACGGCGCGAGCGCGAGAAACAACGCGATACCCGCTGCCGCATTCCTTGCCAAATTATCCTCTTTCGTTGCCGTCATCTATGCTTTCGAGAGGTCTTTTAGCCACAAAGATAAGCGCCAAATTGACCTGGAAATCGTGGACTTGACTAGGAATAGTCCCGCTCAAATTAAAATGCGGGTGAAATCGAAGATTAATGGCTATTCCGCCGTAGCGGCTTTAGGCTGGACATTTGACCAGATTGACCGTTTATCTCGCGGCGAGGCTATTGATCCCGCTATCACAAGTGCCGCGCTTGACAATGTAATAGATTTTGCAAAAGCTCGCGAAGCTCGTATGCCTGAATTGGGCGAAATGAGTATTCGATACGAAGATCGCAGTATTGTCGTTGATGCGACAATGGCAGAGCGGGCGATATCGGCACGAAATAGTATTGCTTCCGACACAATAACAAACTGGCACTCTGGCGTTTCTAAAGGCAGCATCTTAGGTGAACTGAGAAGCGTAGCTGATATTGATGGCGAGCGAGAATTTTACATAACCCCACCGACGGGCGCAAAGAAAATTCGGTGCATCTTCCCCGAAGACCTAAGAGTACAGATGCGAGAAAATCTATTCAAGGTAGTTCGGGCACACGGCTTTCTACACTATGGTAGCGAATCCCCCTTTCCAGTTCTGCTTGAGGCGTCTCAAATAGAGGGCATAACTATACCTGATGGGCATTTCGCAGACTTGCGCGGGATTTTTCGAGATGTTGAACAATCTCGTTTCGCAGGAAGCGGCCTATGAGCGAAGGGTTAGATTTATATTACTGGGACGCTTGTATATTTTACGAATGGCTTAAAGACGAGCCTGTAGACAGGTTAATGAAGCAACAAGTCCAGCATATTTTGAGAGAGAATAAAGAAAAGCGTAATAAAATATGCACTTCGGTAATAATGCATTTAGAGGTATTGCCCAAAAAAGTAGGGCGAGATGAAGAAATTAAGTATATGGGAAATTTCTCATCACTACATTTCTTTGACATTGAACTAGATAGAAATATTCTTTCCCTAGCAAGAGAAATAAAAGACTATTACTACGAAGAAAAAACCGAAACTGAAACTTATAAAATTATGTCTACCGGTGACAGCATACAGCTAGCAACAGCAATAATTCATGACGCAACTGAGTTTCATACACGGGACAACAAGAAAAAGGGCGGCAATGTGCCGTTGCTAACTCTATGCCAAACCTCACCAAATGGTAAAATTTGCGGAAAGTATAGCTTAAAAATTGTTAGCCCAATTGCATATCAGGGAGATTTACTTGATAGCTAGGGCGATAAGAGTCATACGGTTTGTCTCAACATGACATCACATCTCCTCTTCAAGTTGGTCACTACGATAGACGCCCTTGGGTTAAGTCCCCATGTGAGGCTGGCCACTAACTAAAGCCTCCACTCCGGCGGGGCCGTTTTCGTATACACAGCCGCTCCTCACCGGGCGGCCTCATGAACGCATCGATTTTTTATTGGCAGCCCGTCCAATCTCCCCGTGCTGTTTCATTCAATGCAATGGCAGGGGTTACGCGGAGAGGCGGTAATCCCATTAGGGTTGGCTTTAGGGCCGGCCCTTTTGCGTTTCTCAGAATTGAATATTTACGCGCCGATTGGTCCTCTTCGAGTGCAATGCACCGGAGACCACATGAACGACCTTATTCATAAGACGATTAGCGGCGTCGATAAGAAGACGATCGACCACTTCAACGCGGTATCCAACCTGGTAAATCTCATTGAGGACGCATATCCGGGCGAGATGACGGGGGACGATAGGAAGATGCTGGAGGTCTACATCGGGCGTATTGTCACTGCCGTGGCCACCAATCAAATCGACCCATTCTCCGGCGTCAATGATATTGATCAGGCACTCAGGCTGGCAGAGGCGGGCGTGCCGGATTTTCTCGATTTGATTGAATAGCGGGCACAAAAAAAAGCCGCCCCCATTTCTGAGAGCGGCGTGTCAAATTCTGGTGTGTTTCTGAAATAAGGGTGAGCGTTATTTCAACTTAGCCCGCCCCACTGCCCCCGCCCTCCAAGCCTTGATGCCCTTGACCTGTGATGCGCACCCGTCTCGCTGTTCCCGTGTCAGGCTCAACTCGTCTGACAATGCGCCATTGTTCACCGGATCGCGCTCGGAGGTATCGCAGTCCTTCACGAGCTTTTCATCCGGCAAATCGGACACATAGCGATATTCAATGGCCGGCTTCGGACGCTCCCCGCACGCTGTCAGGGCGACGGAGAGCATCACGAACAGCAGGGGGAACCGGAGTTTCGGCCCAGGATTTGACTTGCGGATCATTTACGGCGGCTTTCTGTATGATGGTTCGCGTCGTAACGCCTCGGTCACGGATCGCGGCAAGGTCGGTTTGCAGGTCCGCCATGATGGATGCGTTGGCAGATGCGGCGGCTGCCTGGCGTTCGATTGCCTTAGCGTTCTGCTCGTTCACGGTACGCAGGGAATCGGCCTCCGAGCGGGCGGCATCCCTTGCATCATCCGAGTGCATCATCTCGCCACGGAAGTAGACGACGCCGATCAGCAGCAGGGCGATGACGGCGTATGGTGCGAGTTTGAGGTAGGTCATGCTAGGGGGTATTTCGTGAAATAAAGGATGACAGCACCCAGAACAAACAGAACCGGAGGCGCCCACTCCCTTACAGCTTTGGCGAATTTCTGCGCGCCAGAAGCTTCCGACTTGTCCTTCTCCAGCGCCTGAACTCGCCTATCAAGAGCGTCATGAGAGTTGTTAGATGCTTTGTGGATTTCCAGCACTGTCATTTTCGCCGCCTGCTCTGCCATTTCATGACGTATGGCCGTGATTTGCGCTTCGAGCTTGACGGCTTCGAACGTTATCACCTTGTCTCGCACCTCCCGCATGTCGACACGGAGGCTTTCGATTATAGTCCCAAGTGTCTCAACGTGGGCAGTCAGTGTACGCACAGCCAATATCTCACTCTGACGCAACGCTTGGTCTGGTTCGGGTTTGAGGAAGTCGGATTCGCCTGACATTGGTTATGCCTCGAACATTGCGCGTTCGGCGGCGCGGCGCGCGGTAAGGCCATTCAGAACTCGACCACGCTGTTTGTTCCAGCGTCCGAATTGCTCAGCGGCGCCGGCGTAATTGCCAGCATTCAGCATCCGAACCAAGGTCGAGGAATCGAAATTCGGCTCAGCGCGCCCGTTGTGTTGGCTAACGTGGCCTTCGGGCGCATTGGCGCGCGATTTGCCATGGCCTATCCTGAGGTCCAGCTTGAGATCGTCGCCGAGGATCGCAAGGTCGATCCAGTAGAAGATGGTTATGACCTTGTCATACGCATCGATCCGTCTCCCGATGAACGCCTCATAGGCAGATCCTTCCTTCACGATCGTCGCGTGGTCGTGGCGCCCGTGAATATGCCCAAGCCCAAAGACAGTCCAAGCGATGTCAAGGCCGTGGTTCTGTCTGCGGTCCCCGCCGGCGCGACATGGCCGATAATCACAGCAGAAGGAGACGTGGTTCTCGCCCCCTGTCCGGTGCTGCGCTTGTCATCCTTGCTGATGGTCAGGGAAGCTGTCTTGGCGGGGGCTGGCGCCGCGCTGTTGCCGTCGCTTCTGGTGGCCGACGATATAGATGCCGGTCGCTTAGCTTATTGGGGAACCCAAGCGGGACCACCCGTTGAAATCTGGGCCCTGCAAAGTTCACGTCGTCTTATCGGCGCGAAGGTGCGTGCGTTTCTCGACGTTCTTGAGGCGACTTTCCCTAAGAAGGCTTTTACGGCTCCGTCAGTCTAACAGGCAAATTTACACTAGTTCTACTTTGCGTTACGCGGGATGCAGACCCAGCGACATTTTGCGACATCTGCTTCCGCCACTTCCGCTTCGGGGCGCAAACGAGCCGAAATACCCTCAAGCTTCAACAACCTCTTCGAGATATGATTGAAGAAAATTTCCAATCCTGGAATAGAACCAGGGATAGGATCTCACGCACAATATGCCATCATCCTATTCATATGCCACTTCTCAGATTGTAGCTATTATATCTGTGAATTCATACCATTAACCGTCAACGATGGAGCAATTCACCTCAATGGGGTATCGTGTAGGTCGTTGGATAACTTCATATTAGAACGTATTAAGTTTTTATTGACTATCTGAGGCTAGCTGGTGAGGATGTGGGTATCTTTGCGTGGCACGGCCGGCGCAGTGATCCTTGGGGGGAATTTATGAGGAATGCACCGAATCGCCTGGCAATGGGCTGCGCCATTTTCAGCATACCGGCCCTTATGCTAGCTGCGCCGGCATTCGCACAGAAATTGACGTATACGCCGACCACTCCGACCTTCGGTGGTAATCCGTTCAATTCGTCGCATCTTCTCGGTGTAGCGAACGGGCAGAACGACTATAAAGATCCCGAAAGTAAGGCCACCACCAGCCAGAGCGACCTGTTCGCCAGCCAGTTGGAGTCGCGTTTGCTCTCAGCTTTCTCAGCGCAATTGACCGATGCGATTTTTGGCGAAAATGCCCAGCAATCCGGCACCTTCACCTTAGGCGACCAGACAGTGACGTTCGATCGCGATCTGGAAAACGTCAATATACAGATCACCAACAGCGCTACGGGTGAACTGACCAACATCACCGTTCCTCTCTATCTTCAAGTGAACTGATGCGTCTGTTCGTTTCTCTGCCCATATTGATGGCCGTCTTCTTGTTAAGCGGTTGCGTCACCGCGCCACACGGCTCAATCAAGCCGTCCTCTTTTGCATTGCCGACCTATGCGCAGCGCACGGCCAGCCAGCAGGCCTTGTTCGATCTGCCGCCTCCGACACGTCCGGTTGCCGTTGCCGTATACGGCTTCACCGACCAGACGGGAAAGTTTGAGCCGTCCGATACGGGGCAGACCTTGTCCCGCGCGGTCACACAGGGCAGTACCTCCATCCTTCTCAAAGCTTTGCAGGACGCGGGTCAGCGCCAATGGTTCACCATTGTCGAGCGTGAACAGGTCTCCCATCTGTTGAACGAGCGTCAGATTATTCGCGAAATGCGCGAACGGTACCTCGGTGAGAAGGGCGTCAATCCGGATGCCTTGCCGTCCCTGCTTTTCGCGGGCGTGATTCTCGAAGGCGGCGTCGTCGGGTATGACAGCAATGTGCGCACCGGCGGATCCGGCGCCGGTTTCCTTGGCATCAGCGTCCATGACCAATACCGGCAGGATATGGTTACGGTCTATCTACGCGCCGTTTCTGTCCGTACCGGCGAAGTGCTGAGTTCGGTGACCGCCAGCAAGACAATCTCCTCTTTTGCCCTGGGCGGCGGTATTTACCGTTATGTCGCCTATAAGCAATATCTGGAAACCGAGACCGGCACCACCACCAATGAACCGGCCAATATGGCGATGCAGCAAGCCATTGAAAAGGCAGTCTATGCCTTGGTTATGGAAGGCGCCGAACAGAAAATCTGGGAGTTCCAGGACAAGACCGCCGCATGGCCCTATCAGTGGGCTTATGGGAGGGAGCGCGATGGCGTCTTCACCGCCGAGCAGGTGGAAGCGGCCAACAAACGCGCTCGTCAGCAAAAAGCGACACTGGATGCGGAAGAAAAAGCCGGAGGGACGGCGCGTCCGCGTGCGGATGCACCACCGCCGATGCCGGTGCAATCGGCTCAACCCGAGGCCCGGCTTCAGGGCCGGCCACCGACGGGCCGGCCAAGCTAACAGGTTTCATTATCGTGGTGTCGTCCTGCGCCGCCGGCTCCCGATGATGTAAGTAGCGTAAGCGTAAGTATGAAGTAGGGGGCTTTGGCAAAACGCCGGCTGCGCCCGCATACCAAGTTCAATCAACCTATGTTCGCCCCCGGGCGGTCGTCCCGTTACGCCTCGCGTCCGGGAACGGGAATCCTTTGTCTTAAAACAGGAGTTTAATTCATGAAACGCAATATTTTGGCCACGGTGTCCGCCGCGGCGCTCCTTTTGGCCGCGGGCAATGCCCTGGCTGGAAATACATCGACGGTTAATCAGGACGCGAACAGCACCAACGTTTCCGCGGCCGTCAATCAGAATGGCACAAACAACGCTTCGGAAATCGACCAGGCCGGTGCCGACAATAGCGCTGACGTGGTGCAAAAGAAGACCGGCAACAAGTCCCAAATCACCCAGGGTCAACTCGGTGGCAGTACGGCCACTGTTCAGCAAACCGGCAACCGTAACGATTCGCAAGTCGACCAGACCGGCCTGCAAAACTCGGCCGGCTCGGTTGATGGTACTACGGTTATTCGCGGCGTTATCCAGAGTGGCGATGATAATATTTCGACGATCGCGCAAGCGGGTAGCTTTCAGTCTGCAGAAGTGCATCAGAGCAGCGACAGCAATCGCTCCGATATCAATCAAGGCGGCGTTCTGGGCATCGATCATGACGCTACCGTTATTCAGTCTGGCACCGGCTTCAACAAGTCGGACATCGGCCAGACCGGCATCAGCAATTCGGCCGATGTCATTCAGCGCGGCAGCAACGCTATTTCTTCCGTGATCCAAAGCAGCGCCGACCAGACGGCCACCGTCGATCAAGGTGGTGATGCGAACGACTCCACCATCACGCAGGGCGGCACCGTAGGAGCTCATACGGCCAGTGTCACCCAGCGCGGCAGCACCAACACGTCAAACGTCGGGCAAACCGGATACAGCGAAGATGCTTCTGTCGTTCAGACAGGCAACAATGGCAAGTCTGCCATAACACAAGGTGGCGCCGAACAAACCGCCAGTCTTAATCAAGGCGGTGACCGCAACGAATCCATCATTACCCAGGGGAGTGTGACCGCGGAAAGCATCTGGGCGGCTGTCCAGGGACATAATCACGACGCCGCCGTCATTCAGCGTGGCAGCGACAACACATCCGACATCGGCCAGACCGGGTACAATGAGGCGGCCAATGTTACGCAGAAAGGCAGCGACGGCAAGTCCACTGTGACGCAAGGGGGGACCGATCAAACAGCGACGCTCGATCAGGCGGGTGACGCGAACGTATCCACGATTGACCAGCACGGCGGTCAGGTGAATACGTTCTTTGGTATTCCCTACAGCGAAACGGCGGGCTCTCATGAAGCGACCGTCACCCAGCGCGGCACCAACAACAATTCGGATATTGATCAGAACGGCATCAACGAAACGGCCACCGTCGTACAAAAGGGTGCGAATGGCGTTTCGACCGTCGCTCAGAATTCCGGCAAGAACCACGATGCCACTGTGACGCAAACCGGTATCAGCGACACGTCGCATGTTACGCAGACGGGTAACAATGCGCTGGCAACGGTCTCCCAGTCGGGTAATGATGACACGTCAAACGTGACCCAGGGCGGGACCGACCTGACAGCCCTCGTGTCACAATCAGGCAATGGCAACGACTCAACGATCGGCCAAACCGGCAAGGCCGGATACGCCGATGTGCGCCAGTCCGGCGATACCAGCAAATCAACCGTCACCCAATCCGCCAATGGCACCGGCGGCAACCATGCTTACGCGAAGGTGGCTCAAAGCGGCAGCGATCAAACCTCGGAGGTTGTGCAAACCGCCAATGCGTCTGCCACGGTGACCCAAAAGGCTGACAATGCCCTGGGCGGTTATACACTTGACGCCTACAAGAACAACTATTCGAAGGTCGAGCAGAATGCTGCCGCGACCGCCACGATATTGCAGAACGGTACGCTGAACCGTTCAACGGTGACGCAAAATGCGGCCGCGACCGCCAACGTCAACCAGAAGGGTGTCTTCAATCACTCGACCGTTGACCAGCAGGCCGGTGCCGCCAGCGCCATCGCCGATGTGACTCAAAACGGCACCTATGGTGACAATCGCTCCAACGTCACTCAGTCCGCAGTGGCGACGGCCATAGTTACCCAAGCGGGTAACATGGCGGCCGGCGCGGCGAACTATCCGAGCAATGAGTCGGATATCGCCCAATCTGCCGCCGGCGCCTATGCGGAAGTTCACCAGACCGGCGACAACAATACGTCTGAAGTCACACAAAAAGGCACCGGCGGTGACGCAGTGGTCAGCCAGTATAATACGGGCAATCACTCCGAAGTGACGCAGATGGCGACGAATGCGTCGGCGGATGTCATCCAGTCGGGCAGTGACAACACGTCCGAACTGACGCAAGGGCGGGCGAACCTCTTCACTCTTTTTGGGGAAAAGGCACGCATCGTACAATCGGGCGACCGTAATACATCGACGGCCAGTCAGACCAACTCGAATGACAATCTGAGTGTCAAGCAATCGGGCGATGACAATACCTCGACGGTTACGCAGTCGAACTCCGCTAACGGGTCCGGCAACGCTAGCGATCCTGCCGATGTTGGCGTGAAACAAGCGGGCAATTGGGGCGTTGCGAGCGTGACCCAGGCGGGGCAGGGTGGTATCGCCTATATCGACCAGATCTCCGGTGGCGATCACAATACCGCCACCATCGCCCAAAGCGTCAGTAATAAGCCGGCCAATGGGACCTATAATTTCCCGCTTTCGGTCGCCAATATCACGCAGGGTGGCGATCACAATACCGCCAGCATTACTCAGCATAGCGGTGCCACCGATGCTAACAGCGCTAGACATGAGACGGCGACCACTGATCAGCGCGGCAGCAGCAACGCCAGCACCATCGACCAAACCAATACGACGGTAGCGGCCGTGGATGCCTATAATGAAGCCCACGCCAGCCAGAACGGCACGTTTAACGCATCGACGCTCACTCAGGACGGCATCCAGCTTTATGCCAGCGTCGATCAGTCGGGCGATCATAACGTCTCGACACTGACCCAGTCGGGCACGGATAACCATGCTGAGGTTACTCAGGCCGTCGGTGGCAACACTTCGACCCTGACCCAGGCAGGCAGCAACAACGAGGCTTATGTTGCTCAGACGTCCTACGGCAACACGTCCACTATCAGCCAACTCGGCACCGGTGGTTACGCTAACGTCACTCAGTAAACCTGAGCGAAACCGGCTGGCGTTCTTGGCGGCGCCAGCCGGACTAAATCAGACTCAGCTCTTGGATGGGCGTTCGTCCGTCATTCTCTGCAACAACGGAGAATTTACCGCTGATAAAGCTTATGATACTTTCCCCAAGGGAGATTTATGATGCGACACCGCCTGACCTCCGCTCTTTTGCTGCTGACCTGCCTGACAGTGCCGGCCTATGCTGGCGACAGTGCTTATGTTACGCAGATCGGTGATGTCGTTCGCGCTTCCGGCGGCGGCAGCCGCGCCGGTCTTTCGCAGATGGGCGACCAAAATAGTAGCAGCATCGAACAAGGCACCCCGGGCCAGACGGGGTTTGCCAGCCAGATTGGCGACAATAATCAGGCCGGGATATTTCAGGATGGCGGTGAGAGCGGCAACATAGCCATCCTGCTTCAGTCGGGCGACAGGAACGCAGCCACAATTGATCAGCGGGCGTATGTGACCGGTAATACTGCGATCGTCAGCCAAACGGGCAGCGGCAATGAAATCAGCCTGACGCAGGACGGTGACCAGAACAGCGCCCTGCTGACGCAAATTGGCAACAACAATGCCATCAGCGCGAGCCAGACCGGTGACAATAACAATCTGGTGTACACACAGATTGGCAACAATCTCGCATCCGGAACGGTCAATATGACCGGTAATACAAACATTACCTATACGCAGATCGGCCTTAAATGAACGCCCTGATTGCCGTATTGCTGTTGGCAACCGGCCACGGCACAGACGCGGCGGTTGATCAAATCGGTACGCCGGCGCATCGCGCACTAACGACCGCACCCCAGGTCGGGACACCCGTGCGAACGGTGCCGCCGGCCACCGTGGCGCCCAAAACCAGCGCCGCCAGCCAGCTATCGAATAATCGGCCGTCGGCGGCTGCGCCCCCCTCAGGCTCAACACGCAAACAGGGACGCGATACCTACACCGAGGCCCTGCAAGGCACGGATAATTGTGATCCGCAAAACGGCCAGACTGACGAGGCGTGCAAGCGGGTAATTGAAACCCGGTCGGACGAATTTTCACCGCCGCAGAGCGAGCCGCTGTCCGCCGAACAGAGTTTGATGGTCAGTCAGCAAAAAACGGATAGCGGCCGGGATGTCACCTCCGCGACGCGGCGACTGGCGAACGGCGATATTGACGCTAGCAACGCGGGCCTGGCCGTTTCAGTGCTTGGCACGACCACCTCACCGACCGATGACTCGACCGCGCAAATGGAAAGCAATCCAACAACCGACGCTATTGTCTCGGCCGTCGTCAACATTGTGCAGGGAGCGACCAAATGATGTTCGACACGGCTGCCGTTACGGCCCACCTCGAAATTGTTCAGGCTGCCAAGGGCTTGGCAGTCAATGCCTTTGTCGGGGCGGGCACCCAGCCTGACTTGCGCTGGCGTTTGAATCTGACGTCGAGAAACCCTGGCGGCACCAGCACTGTGACCCAGGGTGGGCTGGTGGAAATAGGTTCTTCCGAGCCGGTTGGGACCGTGACGGTGACAGCGAACAGTCAGGGCAGGGTAACCCTGGTCGTTCTGGACGGCGACCAGGAGGTAGCACGCGATGAGGTTAACTTCGGTGCGGACACCAAAACGACGCGATGAACCCATGAGTAACGGCTTAATAGGGTTAAAGCGGACCAGCGGAGACACGCTGCGAATGAGCAACAGCGACCTGCGTCGCGTTGGCCGCGCCATGTTCGATAATTTGGAGATCATCTGGAACTATGATTCAACATCCGTGTTGAACCGGCTCAAAATTCCACTGCTTTGGACGATCGCCGAAAAAGATCGCGAAGCGCCAATAAATGAGACGGTGCCTTCGTTGAGGGGATTCCAAAAACAAGGAAAGCCGTTCGACGTTTATATATTCCCGGACACCGACCACTGTTGGTATGAGTTCGTTCTCGGAGAATCTTCATTGTATAAGTTGTAAAAATCATAATCTCAGATTGCACGCTCCTCCCGCATAGTGCAATAATTGCGTTGCTACGCGTTTTACGCGAATGGGTGGGAGGGGGAAATGTCCGTTCAAGACAAAGCAATGATCATCATCGCCGTGTCTAAATATGGCGGCGCCTATGCAAACCTTCCTGGTACATTAGAATGCGCTCAGCGTCTGGAAGAGTGGGCAATAGTTCATGACGAGTTCCGAAACTATGTTGTCCTATCAATCACAGATAAGGCCAAACCTGTCACCCCTGAGCGGCTGAAAGAAGAGATTACTGAGTTTCTTCAAGAAAATGCGGGGATCGACCGTCTTGTCATCTATTTTGCAGGTCATGGTCTAGTCCGGTCAACGGCAGATGAATACTGGCTGTTGTCGGGCGCGCCCGATCCTGACGCAGGCGTTGACGTGTCGGCATTTCAACGCCGTCTCATGAAAATCGGCCTCGGCCAGTTAAACAACGAATTGGATGCTGGCCAGTTGATTGTAATCAGCGACTGCTGCCGGAACACCGGCAAAGATGGTATCGAATTCCGCGGCAGCGCCATAATTGACAATCCGTCTGGTCAAGTCAAAAAAGTTCGACTGGATAGGTTCGCGTCCACAGAACTTGGTGACTATTCCTTTCACATAAAACGTGACAACGGCAGCTATACCTGCCTTTTTTCTGATGCTCTTATCGAAGCTTTGTCGGGCAATTTTGCTCAGGCCTTTGCAACGTCTGACCATCAATACTGCCCCGCAGTTGTCAACTACAGCCTCACCAGGTTTCTGGAAAAAGAAGTACCGGAGCGATCAAAAAGGGCGGGGCAAGAAGGAAGGCCGGATATTGTTGCAGCCATATTTCCACCCGATAATGTGTACTTTAAGGGCGCAATTCCTCCCACCGTCCCCCTCATAGTTTCTCCGCTCGGATTGGAACAGCAACAGCAACAGCAACAGCAACAGCAACAGCAACAGCAGCAACAGCAACAGCAACAGCAACAGCAGCAACAGCAACAGCAACAGCAGCAGCAGCAGCAGCAGCAGGAGGAGGAGGCTGGAACGCCAGCGGAATACCGCACGACAGAGCAGATACGGCAGGATGCGCTCAATAATGATCGCGAGCTGCGTGCAGTTGCACGGCACATATACGAACGTGAAGGAGATAAAAGGGGTGACTTAAGCTTTGAGGGCCGGCCATATTTCAGACGTCGGCGGATCGGACTGCCCGATTTTCTGCTCGACTACGAGATCAGCAAGATTGGGCACCCGCAAGGGTCACGCATCGCAATTGATAGGAAAGACCGTTATACACGAATACGCGCAGTCAAACTGTTTAGCGCACCAATAGCAGTCCCGTGGGGCGATAAATGGCTTCTGATGCCTGAATACCCGAGCACTATCGCGGTAAGTCTTTTAAGAGACCAGGGTCAGATCTCGCTACTGAAAGACGGACAGTGGACCACCTTTTTCAACGGCAGCGAAGGCGAGATTCCACCTCTACGCCTATCAGATGTGACCTCACTTGCGGACGCTGAACGGATTGGGAAAGAAGAAAACTTCCAACAGGCTGTCGCTGCGGGATACCTATACGAATTCGCTGGCGACTCGGACAATATCTCCCGAACGGCTCACTACATGCGTCAAGGGGTCGGTATAGTGCCGTTCGACTTAGGACTTCTATGCGCAACCAAGCTCTGGTGGGACATAGATAAGGCGGGCCGGGTGCTTGCTTATTGCAATTTGCCAGCGGTATCCCCGGCCAAAGAAATGGATAGGTTCGCCTCGCGCCCATACTACACACGCACGCCTTTTGAAGCAGCAGAAACTGTCAGGTTATGGGGCCTCGTCCCGATGCACAGCCAAGGCTGGAAATTTTTGCAGGATGCTAACGAATTATCCCTTCCCCGCGAGATCAGGCAACTCGCAGAAACCATTCAGGGCAGATCGGCCACCATGCTTACACAAGCTGAAATGAACCTATTTGCCGAGTTCTTCCGCTACACCTTTACATCGCTTGAACCAGAAGCCGAGTCCTCCATGGCGTCTGGGCAATACTGAGACTTTTCACCTTTAAACAAACCGGGGTTTAGAATGACAAAAGTTCTGTTGATTCATGGCATTAATAATGAGGACAATTCTGCGAAAAATATCCTGGACACATGGGTGAAAGCCCTAACGGCAGGTGTGGCTGCCGCAGGCAAATCCATGCCGAAGGATGTGAGCTTCAAGGCTGCATTTTACGGGGAAACATTAGCTGTTGAGACGGCTTCCTGGGGCGATACACAGGAAAGTACGACAACGATGGGCGCCGATTCACCCGACAAGGATTATGCCGATCCTGAACTTGCTGCCCTATATCGTGAATTTCAAGAAAAATATAATATTCCGGACTCGGCAGTCATTGATCATCTCGACGACGGTGACGAAGTTGCCGCCGTCAATACGATGGCGAAGGGCATCCATAAGCAATGGCTGAAGGCAATTGCACGAGCTTTGGAAGCCGTGCTGCCAACACGCGGGAAGTATATCGCCCAGGTTTTCCTCAAACAAGCATCCGCTTACCTTAGGAAGCCGGGGCTTAAGGAAAAGATCGACGGCATGGTCTATGATCAGGTTTTCAAAGGCCTTGCTGCAGACGAAAAAGTAATCGTAATCAGCCACTCATTGGGCACGATTGTCGCCTACGACATCCTGCGTATGCACCGGCAAGATTTGTCCGCGAAGCTACTTCTGACTGCCGGTTCGCCCCTGGGCATCGAAATCGTCAAGAAGCGCTTAGGTCCGCCGCTTATTTGCCTCAAGAATGCGCCAACCTGGATCAACGCGTCTGATCCAAATGATTTCGTAGCGCTAAAACCGGAACTGACCGCTCAAAATTTCGGCTGCGAGAAAATCGACAATATCGCTGGCTTGAATAACGGCGAAGAAGACGCGCATAGTATCGAAAAATACCTCGCGCAACGGCGCGTGGGCCAGGCGTTCATTGATGCCTATCTGGCTCCCTAAGCTCGTGGGCTCAGACACTTGAGAATGCCCGTGAAGGCAAGAGCGGCTGGCCACTTCAGGCGACGTTGCCCCAACAATTTGATCCGGCAGAACTGATGCGGGGTCATCCATGCACTATGAGCGGAAATATCCCTTTGGCGGATTGCCGCCATTCCCATCACAATAGAAATAGCCATGGCGCTGCCGACGAGCAGCCGGATAAAATAGAGCGCGATGCCGTCACCTGGCGGGTTCGGATAGAACTGCGTCATCCACAGCCCGGTCAGGGCCGATGAAAGACCTGTCGCAACGAGGAGCCAACGGGATGAGCCACTCTCGGCTAGCCGAGACAGATGGGTTTGACGACGTCACGATGATTCTCCGGTATCGATCCATGGCTTGTTGACGGGAAAAGTTGCTCAAATTGCTAGTATCGAAAGATCGAGCCGACATAGGCGTAGGCGCCGGTGGGGAACTGGGCACGCTTGAGCACATCGCCCACGTCGAAGTGCTCATAATTGACTGTAAGAGTCAGCCTTTCGTTGACCGAATAGATCCCGACGACGCGAAGCAGGCCGCCAATTTCCGAGCCATGCACGTGCTGCGTGCCCGTGTAGGCACGCATCCAGCCGGCGTAGGCGGCATCGCCATCGTTAAGCCGGCGCGCAAACCCGTATTCTGCCGAGATGCTGAAGGACTTTGATGGCGAGACAGCAATGCCGGGCGCGATCATCAGGAGGTTTGTGAGACTGAGGAACCGGCCTTCACCCAGATAGTTGGAACTGGCGTACAGCGGATTGAACCCCTTCAGATCGCCGGCGCCATTGCCGCCGCCCGAGGCCACGTCAATATGCGCTGTCAGGCGCGGCTTCCAACCCTTGCTGGACAATGAATGGCTTTGCACGGCAAACAAACCCCAAGCGTCGATCTGACGTCCCATATACTCGCCGGTCTGGCGAGCCAGCGTCCAGTCGAACCGGAGATCCCCACGCCGGCCCCAGAGGCGTGCCCCATAGGTGTCCCGAGTGTCTATGCCCGTGTGTCCACCTGAGCTAAACGCCGGAGTCGTGGTATGAAGCCAGAACGGGTCCAAATAGGTATTGGGCTCTTTGCCGGAAGAAACGATGAAGCTCGCATTGAGACCGTAAAGGCGTTCGGCGTGACTTGGTTTTTCGTCGAATGACCCGCTCCCAAGCTGGGTTGCCCTTAAGTCAAATGCACCCAGGCGAAACTTGTGGCCATGAACATACAGGCGCACGCCATTCCAGGTGCGGCGAATGTTTGGACCATCGCTCAGGCTGATCAGTTGTCTGGGCCCGTCGGCGAATTCCTGACGCCCGATCATCAATCCCGTTACACTTCCCGCAAAATGGCCTCGAACATCGATAAACGCCTGCTGAAGCGAGGCGTCGTTCTGGAAGTTGGCGGAGGCAGTGCCTTTACGACCCGCGCGCTGTCCCGTAGCGATTTCACTGTAGAGTCTGAGATTGGGATTAAGTCGCCAGTCCGCACCGACAACCATGCGCAATAGGCCCTGATCGTAGTCGTTGCGCGGAATGAGTTGCGCATTGGCATAAACGTCATAGCGCAAGCGGGCTTCGGCGTTGAGGGTCAATGACGCACTGGCCCCAAGTGGGATGGCCTTGAAAACGGGGGCCTTGCCCTCCGTACGCATGCCCGTCCAGTCCTCGGCCCAACGGCTGAATTGCAGCCCATTCCCGGCCTCTGGACCCCATCCGGCTGCATTGAGAGGATATGGCTCGACCGGTGTTGGCAGATCCTTGCCTGGAACCTCGGTTCCCTCACACTTGGAATTTGCGGCTTTGGCGACCGCTTCAGACGTTACCAGACCGGTCCAGACCAGCGCAGTCGCGAGGCTCGCCCTGGCGGCCCAACCCCTGGGAAACATCATTTTAGCCCCCCACCTTCGGATTGGATTCGACATGGCCGCGTGAAGCCTTGAGTCCTGCCACGGCTAGTGCACCGACGATCAGAATTCCGGCGACCACAAAGGTAATCCGCATGCCGGCGACGATAGCCTTCGGGTCTGCTGTCGATACGTCGGTCGTCGCTGAGGCAAGCGAGAATACCGCCCCCATGAAGGATGCCCCGGTTATCAGGCCGAGATTGCGTGAAAGGCTGAGCATGCCTGAGATGACGCCACGTTGGTCAGGACCGATGTTCGCCATGATCGCCGTGTTGTTGGCTGCCTGGAACAGCGCATATCCGGAAGTGACCATGGCAATAGGCAGGATATAGCCGGGGATACCGAAGCTGGCCGGGATCATCGAAAGCGAAAAACATCCGGCGATCATGCCGGTCAGGCCGACGAGAGTCATGGCCCGGGTGCCGAAACGGTCGACAAGCCGTCCGGCAGGCACTCCGGTTAATGCCGACACCAGGGGGCCGACCGAAAGCACCAAACCGACAAGGGCTGGCGGAAGTGCAAGTCCATGCGAAAGATAGAACGGTCCAACCACCAGGGTCGCCATAACGACAGTCGTTACAAGCGTGCTCATGGCAAGGCTTGCTGTCAAGCCGGGCAGCCGGAACATCTCCAGACGGATGAGCGGAGATGAGGAAATCTTTTGCGACAGCCAAAACAGACCTGCATTGACGGCGGCAGTTGCCAACAGGACGGCGTTAAATGAACCGGGGTGACCATGCCCAGATGTCATGGCAAGTGCATAGGCCGAAAGCGTCAGGGCTAGCAGCGCGGTGCCGGCCACATCAAACTTGACCCGACCCGCAGTCGCCTTTCCATTGTCGGCAGGCAAGTAGCGCCAGGCGAGATACAGATTCAGAAGGCCGATTGGCACATTGACGAGAAAGATGACCGGCCAGCCGAGACCGGCAATAAGCATGCCGCCGAGCGATGGTCCCAGGGTTGTACCGATTGCCGACATGGTGCCCAACAATCCCATGGCGCTGCCGATCCTTGCCTTCGGCACCGTCTCCCCGACCATGGCGACGGTAAGCGCCATCATCGCGGCGGCGCCAAGACCCTGGGCTGCCCGCGCAGCCAACAGCCACCACAGGGATGACGCGACGCCACAAAGCAGGGACGCGATGGTGAACAACGCAATGCCGCCTAGGAACATCCGTTTACGGCCAATTATGTCCCCCAAACGCCCAACGCTGACGATCAGGGCTGTGATGGCGAGGAGGTAGGCCAGCACGATCCATTGGACAGACTGGAACGAGGCGCTGAAGGCGTGGGCGAGGGTAGGAAGACCGGCATTGGCGATGCTGGTGTCGAGCGAAGGCATTAGCATCGACAAGGACAAGGCCGCGAGTGCCCAGCGCATCGACGGTAGAGCCTTCTTATTTCCGACAAGCGTCGGATCGCCGTCCTGATTGATGTAAGCCATGTCGAGCTCCAACGACTGTAGAACCTCCTATGGGTCCAGCGATAGAGCTACCTCTATCGTCAACATGGCGGAAGGCGCACCATCTGCACTTTATTGATGCGTCTGGCGCAGTATTCCAACAAAACCGTGGTATACAGCTTCCATGAGCCAGCCCGATCTGAACCTACTTTTGACATTGGACGTCCTGCTCACTGAAGGTAGTGTCGCGAAAGCCGCCCGCCGGCTGAGGCTTAGCCCTTCAGCAATGAGCCGTGCCCTATCTAGGTTGCGCGAAACGACAGGTGATCCCTTGTTGGTTAGGGCAGGCCGAGGCCTCGTGCCCACGCCCAGGGCGCAGGAACTGCGAGAACGGGTTGCTCAAGTTGTCCAGGAAGCTCAGGCGGTTTTGCGCCCTGCTGAAGTGCTGGATCTCAAAAACCTTGTTCGGACCTTCACCTTGCGGACCAGCGAAGGTTTCGCGGAGAGCTTTGGACCCGAACTGATCGACCGGGTCGCCCACCAGGCCCCGGGCGTTCGTCTTCGTTTCGTTCAGAAGCCTGATAAGGACAGTGCGCCACTGCGCCAAGGCACCGTCGATTTGGAAACGGCGGTTGTAGACAGCGCCATCGGACCGGAGGTGCGCATGCAGTTCCTCTTCCGCGACCGGTACGTTGGCGTCGTGCGCCAGACACATGCTCTGAACCATGGGGAGATCACTGCCGCGCGTTATGCAGCCGGGCGGCACATTATTGTGTCTCGACCTGGCTTGGACAAGGGACCGATCGACGAAGCCCTGGCGACTCGAGGGATAGAAAGACAGGTCGTCACGATTGTCAGTGGCTTCGCCACCGCGGTCGCCCTGGCTCGTGGCTCTAATTTGATCGCCAGCGTTCCCGAGCGGCATACTGAAGGGTTGCGCTCCGGAATGTTCAGCTTTCCGCTTCCGGTCGTTCTACCCGAGATCACGATTTCACTTCTATGGCACCCGAGAATGGATGCAGATCCCGCGCATCGTTGGATGCGTAAAATTGTCACGGAAGTGTGTAAGTCGTGAAACGGCAGCTCAGCGCCCTTAGCGGAAATGGAACCGGTGCGGTGGGGGTTTGCTGAGCAAGAGCCGAAAGCGGAAGTTGAAGTATCCACCTAAACTATCGGATTGCCTAACGCTACAACGGCTGATCGGGAGCAAGGCGAGCGCGTTACGCGAGATCGGAAAGGTTTCGAACGCTAAACGAATTGTGTCGCAATTTATTACAACGAGAGGCAATCAGCAATTTGGATTGCAATTTTCCGCAGCCTAGACGGGTTTCCTCGCCAGCAAAACTCTTGCACGTTGCAATTTTCCATGCATGGTACAGGTGCGCGAATACCGCGCCAAGCATGGAGAAACCTCTTGAGAGTAGAAACTCACACCAAACCCCTAGCAATGTTAAGGAAATTTGGAGCGGCCGCGATTTTTGCAGCTTCATCACTTGCCTATGCCAATACCGCCGCGGCAGCAGGCGGGTATGGCGGCCAAGGATACTACTTCGCCAATTGTGGCACGTTTTACAATGACTGCATGTCAGCAGCCCAAGAAGGCCCCGTGGCGCGCCGCGTCGCTGGATTAATTACCTCGGCTGAAGCGTATGCCGAGATTTCGGTCAATCAAAGTGCCTGCATGTCGGCAATGAGTAGTTGCCAAAGTAGCCCGGCGAGTTCACCGCAGTCGCCAAGCGGTTTCGTATTCACCTTCAGGGCAATATTCCCGTACTAGTCACATGGCGAGGGCGGCCTCTTCGTGCCTTTCAGCACATTTAGAGGCCGCATCTCGGAACGTCGCCAGCCGACTGATTGGCACTCAGCGCTGAGATGGATATATCTCTGATCGAAATATTTGGTGCTGGCATCCCCAGCTCCTTGGGCACATATTCGAATCAGCTCATGCGTTTCCCATGACGAGCAAAAAGTTGTTCCAGCAAAGCATTTCCCTATCGTTGTTACTTTTCGCGGTGGGAAGCGGCCACGTCCAGGCGGCCACTCCTTTGCTTTTGGTTGCAGATCAAATCGGCGCTCAAGACATTACTGACAGATCGGTCGAGCAACCTAGTGCTGACGACGGCCTGAAATCCGATGAAAGCCGAAATGACAAGACAGTAGTTGTTCGAGGCAAGCGACCGACAAACAAGATTGATCGCCAGGTATATGAAGTCGATAAAAAGGCTGCAGACAGAGGCGAATCCGCTGCCGGTGCTCTGAGTAAGGTGCCAGGGGTCACAGTTACCCCAACTGGGAATGTTAGTCTGCGCGGCAATGCGGTGGAGATTTATATTAATAACAAGCCTTCGCCTATTATGTCTGGAGATAACCGCAGCGCCGCTCTGCGAGCAATGCCGTCCAGCGCAATTTCCTCTATCGAAGTTATTTCAAATCCCGGCGCTCAATTTGAATCAGGCAGCGCAGGAAGCATAATCAACATTGTCACCCGCAAAGCCATAGTTCCAGGGATGTTGGGGAATATCACCGGACAACTCAATTCAAATAAGGGCTACAGCGCGAGCACATTTATTCAGAACAGCAAAAAAAATGTGTCGACGACTTTCTTTGGAAATTTGGCTTCGACACCCGGTCAAAGCCGGTCAGGCTTCACCACGTCACCAGGGCAGCTGCAACCCGGCACGTCAACAAATAGTGAAGGACTCTCTGAGACGCGCGGCCTTATCGCCTCAATGAATTTAACCGTCGACGTGAATTTGGGCGAGCGCGATGCGCTTGCTGTGCAGGCTAGTGCAATGCACGCGCTAACTAAAACACGAAGTGAAGGTGTCTCTGGAATATACGATGCCGACACTATGCTGTCCAAAAATTACGCTCGTTTTGACGAGGGCCGATATATCATCGAGAATAACAGCTTCGGCCTCACCTGGACGCGCTTTGGGAGCAATATCGGAGACAATTTGAAGGCCGACGCGAAGATCACACGCAAGGTGTCAGTGATCTCCACTGATAGTGACCTTATTTTCGATCCCAGCCTTATTTCTGTTGCAGACGTTCCGAGTCAGCTGTCAAATTGGTCGCGATCGCGCCAAACCTCAGGAATACTTAGCGTTGACTACACGACGACTGTAGGTAACGATCAAGTCACTACCGGTTTGCAAGTCACGGCTGACACTTCAAAGGAGCCAAATCTGGCGCTGGCGCCCTCAACTAACGGCGGCATACCAGTGGTCAACCCACGTCTTTCGAATTCATTCGAATATACGCAAATGCTTCTCGGAAGCTACGTGACCTACCAAAAGGCTGTCGGCGAGCACTGGGTTGTTTTGGCAGGCGTTCGCGCTGAGACCTTCAATTTTAACGGGCGCAACGGCGACAATAAGCCAGGAGTGAAATCCAATTATACCAATGTCAGTCCTAGTATCTTCGCTACCTACGTCATCTCGGATGCGACGAAAGTCCGGTTGAACTACGTCCGCCGATTCGTCCGCCCCACGCCGAGGGATTTCAACCCATCGGTTGTGTACATCGATTCACAATCGGTTCGAGCTGGCAATTCATCTCTGAAGCCTCAAGAAACGGATTCTTTTGAAGCGTCTTTTGAGCATTCAAGAATCGGCAAGTCATATGCGATGCGCGCATATCATCTCGATAATCGGAATTTGATCACCCCGATTACTCGCGTTGTCCCCGACCTGCAAGGCACGGGGGGAAACATCTTACAAGTTTCGCGAGAAAATTCAGGGGGCAGCCGTCAAACCGGATTGCAACTGACCTATAGCGGCCAATTTGCAAACAAATGGTATTTGAATCTCAACACCAATATTTACTCGATGGGGATCGATGTGCCCTCACGGTCAGTGAAACAAGCGCTGATAACGAACTCCAGCCAGATCGGCGTCTCGTATATTGCCCAAAATCAGGACTCGCTGTCTTTAAACTTTAGCATTCAAGGCAGACAAATCACAGGCGACGGTTATATCGAGGGCTACGCTACAAATTCCATGTCCTACACTCACAACATTAGTAAAACGCTGAATTTGAACATTACAGTGGAGAACGCTTTCAAAACCGCAAAGTTGCGGATAGTGCGAGACAGTCCGGACGTGAAAGCCCAAAGTTGGTCCACCCTGCAAAGGCCAACGCTTTATGTCTCACTATCGCGACGCTTCGGCACCGGCATCTTTAAACCATAATAAAAATGAAGGATCGTCCCAAATGAAGAAGGGCGTAGAACATCTCGGAATGACGCCAATAAACCTTGAAACGCTTTCCGTTTATGAACGAGCTATGGGAACAGGCAGGAAATGTCGGCTTTTCGCCTCGGCTGAACCCACCACTTTGACCGCTTCGGGCCAACTGCGGTAGTTGGCCGTACAACCTCTATTGATCATCCAGAAGATCATGACCTCAGTTGGTCACTGGCGCTTCCATTGACAAACTTTCCGAAAAACGGTGTAATTTGCGCTGATAACCGCTCACAGGCATTTCTCAGGTGCGAGATCTGCTCTAAGGGTAATTTGCGGCCTGCTACAGTAATCCCGCGATTTCTCAGGACTGTAACCGGGACACCACACGAGTCTTGGGGGCCAAATTGGGGGCTCCGAAAAATCCAAACTTTGCAAACGGAATTGAATTCAATAGGTTATTTCTCGAATTCGAGTCACCTAAGCGCACCATTTTCTTAGAAGCTACTCCTCCTCAAATTTCGCCACATCATCGAACAAGCCCTTCACCGCCGCGTCGATGATCTGCTGGCCCTGTTCGATCGTCGCCAGTGACGAATCCGAACCGATGCGGCCATCGGGGAAGCGGGCGCGGTAGTCGAGCGCGTCACGTATTGGGCCGCTGGGCGCGATCTGTGGTTCCATCGCCGCCGATTTCACAAAGTCCGGATAGGCGGCGAAGGTGACGGCGATTTCCGACGGGGTGGCGTGGCTGCCGTGGCCGGTCGGGTACAGCCGGGCGCACAGGCGTGAAATGCCCGGCAGGTCCCACCAGTTGCGTAGTTTCAGGATGAACGGACACGGATTGCCGGAATAGGAATAGGACGCATAGATCTGCGAGAAGGTGGCCTCGATAGTGGCGACATTGCCGCCGTGGCCATTGAGAAAATAGATGCGGTCAAAGCCATGCCGCGCCAGCGAATCCACCCAGTCCTCGATGGCCGACATGAAGGTGGTGGGGCGCAGGGAAATGGTGCCGGAAAAACCGAGGTGATGCTGCGCCATGCCGATATTGAAGGTGGGGGCGATCAGCAGGTCGCCGGCCTTTTCGGCGGCATGGGTGATGATTTCCGGGCACAGCCAGTCGGTGCCGAGCAGGCCCATTGGGCCATGCTGCTCATTCGAGCCGATGGGAATGATGACCGTGCGCGAGGATTTCAGGCGTTCGTCGATCTCTTTCCAGGTGGACATATGCAGCAGCATGGGAAACTCCGTCGTCTCATTTGTAATGACCATACGCGTTGGGAGCGCTTCAGGGCAACCATGCTGTCGCAATCTGCATCGCTATCGGGCCAATGAGCGGCGCGCGATGGTTTTTTCGCATTGGTCATATAGACTCTCGAATCCGTGCGCCGTAAGGTCGGGCCAACCAAAAAATGCCTTGCAGACGACCCAGGAAATACCCAGATGTCCGATACCTTTTTCCGCGTGCCCGCTGATTTCATCCGCCCGAAGACCCTGACCGCCGATGGCCTGGCGGCGCAGCACAAACTGTTCGACACCGACCCGGACGCGCACTGGCGTACGCTCGGTGACGCGCTCCACTGGATGCAGCCCTACAGCCAGGTCAAGGACGTGTCGTTCAACCGCGAGGACTTCCGTATCCGCTGGTTTTATGATGGCGTGCTCAATGTCTCGGTGAACTGTATCGACCGTCATCTGGCGACGCGCGGCGATCAAGTGGCGCTGATTTTCGAAGGCGATGATCCGTCGGTGTCATATTCGGTCACCTATAATCAGCTCTCGAAAGAGGTCAACAAACGTGCCAACCTGCTGAAAAAGTACGGTGTGAAAAAGGGCGATCGCGTCACGCTCTACCTGCCGATGGTGCCGGAAGCGGCCTATTTCATGCTGGCCTGTTCGCGCATCGGCGCCGTGCATAATATCGTCTTTGGCGGCTTTTCGCCGGACAGCATCGCCAGCCGGATTCAGGACTGCCAGTCCGATGTAGTCATCACCGCCAATGAGGGTCTGCGCGGCGGCAAGATCATTCCGCTCAAGGCCAATGTCGATCTCGCCTTGCTGCAATGCCCCAATGTGCAGACCGTGCTGGTGGTCGAGCACACCAAGGCGCATTACCTGACGCATGGCGGGCGCGATGTCAGCGTGCCGGAAGCGCTGGAAGGCATGTCTGATGACTGCGCGCCGGAGCCGATGAACGCCGAAGATCCGCTGTTCATCCTCTATACCTCCGGCTCGACCGGCAAGCCCAAGGGCGTGCTGCATACCACCGGCGGCTATCTCGCCTGGGCGGCCTATACCCACAAGACCGCCTTCGATTATCAGGATGGCGACATCTACTGGTGCACCGCCGATATCGGCTGGGTGACGGGCCACTCCTATGTCGTCTATGGCCCGCTGGCCAATGGCGCCACCTCGCTGATGTTCGAGGGCGTGCCGAATTATCCCGATAACAGCCGCTTCTGGCAGGTGGTCGACAAACACAAGGTCAATATCTTCTACACTGCGCCCACCGCCATTCGCGCCCTGATGCGTCATGGCGAAGCGCCGGTGAAGGCCACCTTGCGCACGTCCCTGCGCCTGCTCGGCACGGTGGGTGAGCCGATCAATCCGGAAGCCTGGCTGTGGTATCATCGCGTGGTCGGCGACAGCCGCTGCCCGATCGTCGATACCTGGTGGCAGACAGAGACCGGTGGCCTGATGATCACGCCGGTGCCGGGCGCCACGCCGCTCAAGCCCGGTTCGGCCACCAGGCCGCTGCCGGGTGTCGTGCCGGTTCTGGTCGACGCGGAAGGCCAGGTTCTGGAAGGCGCGGTCGAAGGCAATCTGTGCATCGCCGATAGCTGGCCCGGCCAGATGCGCAGCGTCTATGGCGATCACCAGCGCTTCCTCGACACCTATTTCTCGACCTATCCCGGCAAGTATTTCACCGGTGACGGCTGCCGGCGCGATGAAGACGGCTATTACTGGATCACCGGCCGCGTCGATGACGTGCTGAATGTCTCCGGCCATCGCCTGGGCACGGCCGAAATCGAAAGCGCCCTGGTGGCGCACAGCGCCGTGGCCGAGGCCGCCGTGGTTGGTTTTCCGCACGATATCAAGGGCCAGGGCATCTGGTGCTTTGTGACCTTGACGGCGGGGACTGAGCCGAGCGAAGCGCTGAAAAAAGCCTTGCGCGACCATGTGCGTGGGGATATCGGGCCGCTGGCGTCGCCGGACGTCATCCAGTGGGCGCCCGGCCTGCCGAAGACGCGTTCGGGCAAGATCATGCGCCGTATCCTGCGCAAGATCGCCGAGGGGCAGCCAGACCAGTTGGGCGATATCTCGACCCTGGCCGATCCGTCAGTGGTGGCCGATCTGATCGAAGGCGCCAAAGGGCTGAACTGATTTTTATACGGTAATTTATTGCATATGACCACTTATGGTGGAATAGAAGCCGCAAATTACCAAGTTCAGGAGTCCTTGTGTCTGTATCTCGAAAAATTGTGACGGCGGTTTGTCTGGGCAGCCTTATGATCGCGGTTGCCGCCTGCGGTGGTGGTGGAAGCAGTAGTGGTTCGGGCGGAGGATCATCTTCCTCATCCTCATCCTCTTCTGCCTCATCCGTGGCTTCTTATTCAGCCGGGGCCGAGATTACAGTCGCAAGTGCTGACATTTTGGAAGGGGTGGTGGTCACAGGCCTTTCCAACGGCAATTACCTTGTGACGTGGGGGGCATCCGGCGCCACGTCGGATGAAAAGGACACAGAAGGCAGTGGTGTCTATTACAGGATTTATGCGCCTTCCGGTAAGGCAGCGGGGGCGGTGCGCGTAGCGAACACAACACGCGCCAATGATCAACGCGAGCCTGCGGCAAGCGCGCTGAAAGACGGCGGCTTCGTGATCGCATGGAGCGATAACGGCAAGATCAATATGCAGCGCTTTGACAATAACGGTGGCAAACAGGGCGGGCAGACTCAAGTCAGCACCACCACTACCGATGACCCAGGTGGCGCCCGTGTGATCGGCCTCGCCAACGGCGGGTACGTTATTTCGTGGACGGAGTTCCATCCCAGTGGCGGTGTGGGACCGGCGCGCACGACCATCAGATCCCGTATTTTCACCTCAGGCGGCGTGGCCTCTGGTGCGGAATTCCAGTTGGCGGATATCAGTAATGAGGGCGGGGCCATACATAATGATCAGCTTGCGCCGCTTACGAACGGTAATTTTGTTTTCCTGCTGGTAACCAACGCCCCCCGACAGGGCAGCGCCATCGTGCCGAACCTGACTGCACAGGTATATTCAGCCTCCGGCACAGCCCAGGGGGCGGCCTATTATGTCAACGATGCCAGTAATGGTGGTGGCGGCGGCTATGCTGCGCCAATGGCCGATGGCGGGTATATGGCCATGTGGCTCAGGACTTCTTATGGCGGGGACATCCGCACGCGGCGTGTTGATGCCTCTAACGCCTTTACAGGGGCTGAAAATGCCTTTGCCGTGGATGGCGAAGCCATCGCGCGCGCGCGTATTGCCGTCCTTACGAGTGGCGGTTATGTCGTGGCCTGGCACGGTTATAGTAACGTCAGCGGACAGGTGTTCAAGGCTGATGGCAGCGTCTTCAACACGCGTTTTGACGCGATGACCGGCGGGGCCATGCCGGAAGCGCTGGCGCTCGGCAGCGCTTCCGGCGGCAGTTTCGCTGTAAGCTGGACGCCCGGCTTTTCGGGGCAACAGTATCGTAATCTGGGGTTGCGTATTTACACACCAAAATAGCTCTGTCGTTTCACGTTCATGAGCATCGTACTCTTATAGGCCTTTTATAACTCACGCCTGCCATGCCGACGTGGTTCTTACGGTTAGGGGCCTATACTGTGCGTCTTAATGTCACAGGAGGAAGCCTCATGACCACGATGACAGAGAAGGACAAGACCCCCGCCGTCGATGAAACCCATGTCGGAAAAAAGGTTTTTTCGCCTAACGAGTTGAATCAGGCCGGTGAAGACAAGGAGTATTTTCATCCAGACGGGCATCATAAGTTCAATGCGCCGAAGGATGCGAACGCACATGCCCTGACGCCCGACGTCGAGGTGACGCCGGGGAACAAGGTCAAGCAAATTCATAAAGATTAGACGCGTCAGGCCTTAAAGAGGCCGCCCAGGGCATCGCCAAAACCGCCACGCTTTGCCGCCTGAAGCACGACATCGGTGATGTTGCCCTGCGGTAGTTGGCCGCCGGGAGTCAGGTGGTCGATCAGGCCGGGCAGGGCGCTGGCGAGTTGCGAGCTGTCGATACCCATCGCCTTTGTCAGGCTCGCCACCTGCTCCGAGCCGAGAACGGACTGAATCTGGTCGGCGGAGATCGGCAGGTTGCCGCCGGTGCCGACCCATGACTGCACGATTTCGCCCATGCCGCCCTTTTCGAATTTGGCGACCAGACCATTCAGCCCGCCATTACCGAGCTGGCCGGCCAGTTTTTCGATATCAAAACCGCCGGGACCGGAGGCGGCGCCCAGCATATCGTTCAGCAGGCTCATGGGAATTTTTCCTTTGCGGGTTTCGGATAAGGCAGACTACGCGCCTGATTTTTTATAGCGTCAATTCACGACGTTTTTACTGTGTCATATCATTGGGCCATTTCCCCGCGTTTGACCGCGCCATACCAGGCCCAGAGCAGGTGCGCGGCAATGGTGCGATAAGGCGACCAGTCGAGCGCCCGTTCGGCGCAATAGGCCTCATTTGGGCGCTCCGGCAGGTTATCCAGCCAGCTGACGGCCTCGCGCAGGGCGACATCGCCGACGGGGAACAGATCAAGCCGGCCTTCGGAAAACATCAGATAGACCTCCGCCGTCCAGCGGCCGATGCCTTTCAGCGCGATCAGGCGAGCCGCCGCGTCTTCGATGGGGAGGGTTTCGAGCGTTGCCGTATCGAAGCCGCCGGTATGGAAGGCGTCGGCCAGGGCGCGGGCATAGGCAATCTTGGGTCGTGACAGGCCATAGCCGCGCAGGAGGTCTTCATCATGCGCCAGCAGGCTTTGCGGGGTGACCTCGCCGAGGCCATCGCGCACGCGGCCGAAGATGGTGTCCGCCGCCTTGACCGACAATTGCTGCTCGACGATCAGGCCGAGCAGGGCGGGGAAACCGCCGGGGCGCTTGCGGTGCTGGATATGCGCGAAATGCTTGGTCAGGGGTTTCAGGCGCGGATCGCGTTCGGCCAGATGCGCAAGATGTTCAGGGGCGAGGGGATTGGCGGTGTCGGTCATGGCCCATCTTAGCAGATTTGATACGCAAATCTGTCAGCGGGGAGAAAAAAACATCCGTCCAGCCTGTGGGCGGTCAGGCGATAATGCAGCCCACCTGCGCCACGCGGTATTCGCGGCGCAGGGTATCCGAGACAATGCCATAATTGCGCTTGGTGATGATGGCCTCGGAGTCGTAATCCGGCTTGCGGTCCGCCGTATTGGCGATGGCGGCCACCGTTTCCGGCACGGAGGTATAGATGCGGCCGCGGCGCGGGTTTTCCTTCAGCGTAATGCCTATGACATGCGAATTGTCATTGAGCGCCGGACCGCCGATCAACTGGTTGAGGTCGCTTTTCAGCTCAAACGTTTGACCCGCCTTGGCCCAGGCCAGAACCGGCTCGCTGCCTTCAAAGCGCTTGGAATGCTTCATCATGGTCCGCCCGATCAGGCGCGCGGTCGCCTCGCCGACCGTGCCGCCGGGATAGCCCGGCATGAAGGCGCGTACCCCCGGCTTGACATTGGCCGGGTCCGCCATGGAAAGCGGGCGCCCGCCGCCATCGGTCATGGCGATCAGGTAGCCTTCATGGCCGGGAATAGGCCGCGTCTTGAAAGGAACGGCCAGGTTGCCGCCGATGTTGAGGAAAGGATGTGTGCACTTGCCGACGCTCTGTTCGGCCACGATCCATTCGCCGGTCTTGGAGATCGAGAAGGCCGTGCCGGTCATGATCTTGCGGTCATCCACCGGCAGGTTGATGATCGAGGTGGCGGTGAAGGGCGTGTAGGTGGCGAACAGCGACATCTCGCCGATACCCGGTGGCGGCGGCGCGGGGGGCGAGTCGGAAACCTCATGCCAGCTTCCGGTCACCACCACGAGGGCGGTGAGGGCGGCGGCGTAAAGGAGCCAGTCCAGTTTCATGATCTAGGCCGCGACGGCAGCGGCGAGAACGAGGGCGGCGGCCAGCTTGGCGGAAACCAGCAGCACGGCAGCGGAGACCTCGCCTTCATTGATACGGTTGGGCAGGCCGGCCAGCAGGAAATCGACGAGGCGGAAGACGAACAGTTGCAGCACGATGGTGGCGCCGCCCCACAGCACGATATCGCGCAGGGAGGTAGAGGCCGCCATCGAGGCCGCCAGCGGAATGGCCAGGCCGATGATGACGCCGCCGAAGGCCACGGCGGCGGCCGAATTGCCTTCGCGGATCTGGTGGATTTCCTTGTAGGGGGTCAGCAGCGAATAGACCGTGGCGCCGATCAGCAGCAGCAGCAGCGTGACGCCGGCATGGAGCAGGGTGATCGGAAAGCCGGAAGCGAAGGCCTGAATTTCCGGCCGCAAGACCTCCGGCGACAGGAAGTTAAGGTTAAAACTGTCAGGTGTCATTCTGGTCCCCTACACGCGGTCTTGTGCGCGTCCGTTACGCATGAAGTTACGCGCGTAACGGCCCATCGCACTTTAGGGGTAAGTTCCCTGCAAGATCAAGGCCTGCTCTGGAGGGCTGTGGATAAATTTTATATGACGGCGGAAATATCCAGTTTGCGCAAGGCCTTAGTCGATCATGCCGCCAGCCAGGTGAGCGAAGGGCAGGCTTTCGCCGGCGGGCAGGTTGTCCTGAATTGAGGCAGCCTCTTCACGCTGTTCGCGACGGACCACCGAGGCGCGCTTCTTCTCGCTCTCGGATTTTAACTGACCGCAGGCCGCCAGAATATCGCGGCCGCGCGGCGTGCGGATCGGCGAGGCATAGCCGGCCTTGTTGAGGATGGCGGCGAAGGTCTCGATCGCGCTCCAGCTTGAGCACTGGTAATCGGTGCCGGGCCACGGATTGAACGGGATCAGATTGATTTTGGCGGGGATGCCCTTCAGCAGGCGGATAAGCGCGCGCGCCTCGGCCGGGGTATCGTTGACGCCTTTCAGCATGACATATTCAAACGTCACGCGGCGGGCGTTGGAAATGCCGGGGTAGTTGCGGATGGCGTCCATCAGTTGTTCGATATTGTACTTCTTGTTGAGCGGCACGATCTCGTCGCGCAGGTCGTCATTGGTGGCGTGCAGCGAAATGGCCAGCATGGCCTGGGTGCGGTTGCCGAGCGCTTGGAGTTCGGGCGCCACGCCGGAGGTCGAGACCGTGATGCGGCGGCGCGAAATGGCGATGCCTTCGTTGTCGGAAATGATGTCGATGGCGTCGGAGACATTATCGAGATTATACAGCGGCTCGCCCATGCCCATGAAGACGATGTTGGAAAGCTGGCGGTCTTCGCTGGGCGACGGCCATTCGCCAAGGTCGTCACGCGCTATCTGCACCTGGGCGATGATTTCTGCCGCCGTCAGGTTGCGCACCAGCTTTTGCGTGCCGGTATGGCAGAAGGTGCAGTTAAGCGTGCAGCCGACTTGCGACGAAACACACAAGGCGCCGGCGCGGCCGACCGAAGGGATATAGACGCTCTCGACCTCTATGCCGGGGGCCATGCGGATCAGGTATTTGCGCGTGCCGTCATTGCTGACCTGGCGCTCGATGATTTCCGGGCGGGCCAGGGTGAACTTTTCCTTGAAAAGCGCGCGCTGTTCCTTGCCGATATCGGTCATCAGGTCGAAATCGGTGAAGCCGTAGTGATGCATCCAGCGCCAGATCTGCGTGGCGCGCATCTTCGCCTTGCGCGGCTCAACCACGCCGGACTCGACCAGCGCCTGCATCAGGCCATCGCGGGTCAGGCCGGTGAGATTCACCAGCGCCGGAGCGGCGGATTTGACGGACAGGTCGAGCGTATGGGCCAAGATATGCGGCTTTCAAAAGACGAATTACGGGGATTGGCGGACCCTATACAGGAAAGCCTGAGAAATGTCTAATTGCGCCGCTATCGTGCCTGTCGTAACCTGCCCGCTCACCCTACGGATTCTTGAGGACCGCATGACCCTTTCCTTTAAAACGCTTGGTTTCGCATTCGCCGTGGCCCTGAGCCTGCCCGCGGCGTCTCAGGCGCTGGCCAGCCCGGAAACCGACGCGCTGTCGGCCTGCCTGGTCAAATCCGCCAGTCCGGCGGATCAACTGGTCCTGACGCGCTGGGTATTCGCCGCCATATCGAAGCATCAGGGCGTGTCGGATCTGGCCTTGCTGTCGGATGTGCAACTGAAATCGGTCAATCAGGCCGGCGGCGCGCTGTTCTCGCGGCTGCTGACCGAAAACTGCCCGACGGAGACGACCGCCGCTATCCGCGTTGATGGCGCCAAGGCCATTGAAATTGCCTTTACCGCCCTCGGCCAGACGGCGATGCAGGATCTGGCCGGCGATCCGGGGGTGCAGAGCGCCCTGACCGGCATGGTCGGTTATATGGATCAGGCACGCTTGTTCGGTATGCTAAGCCAGGCCGCGAAATAGCTTACCGCCCCAGATAGCGTTCCGGCTTGTGGAAACCGACCATGACCCCGCTCATGGCGGCGGCGGAAATCACCGAAAACATCAACTGATGCGGATTGAGGATCAGGATCGACGCCGCCATGATCAGGGCGTCGCAGGCCAGTTGCGTCTTGCCGGCATTGATATTCTTCGTCTTTTGCAGATAGAGCGCCAGTACCCCGGTGCCGCCGGCGCCAGCGCCATGACGGGCCAGCGCCAGGATGCCCATGCCGATGATGGTGCCGCCGAAAAGTGCCGCGAACAGCGGGTTCAGGCTTTCCAGCTTGAAGGCATAGGGCGCGTAGGTGGCCATGCCCATGATGGCGAGATTGACGATCACCGTCTTGATCATGAAACGCTTGCCCATAGCCGGCCAGGCGAACAGAAAAAACGGGATATTAATCAGGATAAACAGCAGGCCGACCGGCAGGGGCGCCACATAGGAAGCCAGCAGGGCGATACCGGCCACGCCGCCGGTGGTCAGACCGGCCGTCTTGAGCATGACGATACCCAGCGCAATGAACGAACAGCCGATGGCGAAGGCATAGGCATCCTCCAGCACCGTGTGTTTGACGGTGGGGTAGAGGGCGTCCTTGCCGTCCTTGTCGATCCGTTGGCTGGTCATTGTCGTCATCAGGCGGCATCCATAAAGCGGTTGGCCTGTGCGTTTCATCCCGTTGGTTATAATTTGGTCTTTTGTTATAATTTGGTTTCGTATGACACAATTTTTCTGCTGCGGGAAGTAAGGAAGCCTTCGACGATTAGCGCCACCATCGCCCCGGCCACATAACAGGCCAGGTCTCTCACATCGAAAGAACCGCCCAGGATAAATCCGGCGATGCGGTTGCCGCGCAGGCCAAGCGCATCGATCAGATGGAACATCTGGCCGAACTCAATGGCGAAGGCGATGACGAGCGCCGTCAACACTGCCGGAACGACCCGCAGAGGCGTTACGGCGCGCAATCCGAAATAGAGCAGGATGACCGCCAGGCTGTCGCCAATATATGGCCGGATCAACCGATCGTGGACATGGAGCGCGATCAGGATTTCGATAACGAAGACCGCCATAGCCGCCAGCGCGTAAGATATCCGCAATTTCACTATGACCGCCCCCTCATGCTGACGTAAACGCGCCCTGACAGATGGGATAAAGCGCTGCCGCTTCTGTAGCAAGGTCGAACAAGGATGACGCTGTGTCTTATGTTTTCAAATGGATGGACTCGCCCGTCGGCCGCCTCAAACTGGTGGCCGGCGACAAGGGGCTGGCGGCGATCCTGTGGCCGGATGACAATCCGAAGCGTGTGCCGCTTGGTGTTCTGACCGAGGCTGCCGACAATCCGTTCCTGTGGCAAACCGAACAGGAACTGGCGGAATATTTCGCCGGTAAACGCAGCGTCTTTACCGTACCGCTCGATTTCAATGGCACGGGATTCCAGAAGTCCGTCTGGCAAGCCTTGCTGACTATTCCATTTGGCGAAACCCGCAGCTACGGCCAGATCGCTGTTCAGCTTGGCAAGCCTTCCGCCAGCCGCGCGGTCGGGGCGGCCAATGGCAAAAATCCGATCTCGATCATCGCGCCCTGCCATCGCGTCATCGGCACTAACGGTAAGCTGACCGGTTTCGCCGGCGGACTGGAAACCAAGGCGCATCTGCTGGCGCTGGAAGGCCACGAAGACAGCCGTCAAAGCGAACTCTTTTAAGACTAATTAACCACTTGTTCACCACGGATCGGGTAATTTTTGCCTAGTCCGGCTGCCGGATTGTTTTGTATCCGGAGACTCCCTTTGGCTGTCGCGTCTGCTGTCCCCATTCCCTTCAAGTTCGGTGAAATCGGCGGCTGGCTGAAGCGCGGCGAGGTCATCATGGCCGTCGGCGTGATCTCGATCATCGTGATCCTGATCGTGCCGATGCCAAGCTGGGTGCTCGACATCCTGCTGTCGCTCTCCATCACCTCGGCCATCCTGATCCTGATGACCGGCCTCTTCATCAAGAAGCCGCTGGAATTCTCGTCCTTCCCGACCGTGTTGCTGGTGACGACGCTGTTCCGGCTGGCGCTCAATATCACCTCGATGCGCATCATCCTGACCCACGGCCAGGACGGTGCCGAATCGGCCGGAGCGGTCATCCACGCCTTCGGTATGCTGATGACCCAGGGCAATTTCATCATCGGGGCGATCCTGTTCGCCATCCTGGTGCTGGTCAATTTCGTCGTCATCACCAAGGGTTCCGGCCGTATCGCTGAAGTGGCGGCGCGCTTCACCCTCGATTCGATGCCCGGCAAGCAGATGGCCATCGACGCCGATCTCTCCTCCGGCCTGATCGATCAGGAAGAGGCCAAGATCCGCCGCAAGGAAGTGGAGCAGGAATCGGGCTTTTTCGGCGCCATGGACGGCGCCTCGAAGTTCGTGCGCGGCGACGCCGTGGCCGGTATCGTCATCACACTGGTCAATATTGTCGGCGGCATTCTGATCGGCATCTTCTCGCACCAGATGGACGCCGGCGAGGCCGCCAAGACCTACATGCTGCTGACCATCGGCGACGGTCTCGTCACCCAGATCCCGGCCCTGATCATCTCGATCGCCGCCGGTTTCCTGGTGTCGAAAGCCGGTGTCGATGGGTCGGCCGACAAGGCCATCGTGCTGCAACTGGCGCGCAATCCGGTAGCGCTGGGCGTCGTTTCGGCGGCCTCCGGCGTCATGGGGCTTATTCCCGGCATGCCGATCATTTTCTTCGGCGCCATTTCGCTGGCAACCGGCGCCCTGGCATGGAAGCTTGGCCGCGCCCCGGCGCCACCGACCAAGGCGGAAATTGACGCCATCAACGCCGCCAACCTGCCGGCGGAAGAAGAGCCGATCTCGGCGGCCCTGGCCATCGATGACGTCAAGATCGAGCTGGGCCTCGGCCTGCTCGGCCTGATCAACGACCTCGACGGCCGCAAGCTGACCGACCAGATCAAGGCCCTGCGCCGGACGCTGGCGCAGGAATACGGCTTCATCATGCCGTCGGTGCGCATCCTCGATAATATGCGCCTGCCGTCCCAGGGCTATGCCGTCCGCATCAAGGAAATGGAGGCCGGCACCGGCGAGGTGCGTATCGGTTCGCTGATGGCGATGGACCCGACCGGCCGCCAGGTTGAGCTGCCCGGCGAGCATATGAAAGAGCCGGCCTTTGGTCTGCCAGCGACGTGGATCGACAACGCCCTGCGTGAGGAAGCGACCTTTCTGGGCTATACCATCGTCGATCCGGCGACGGTCATCACCACGCACCTGACGGAAATCCTCAAGGACAATATGGCTGACCTGCTCAGCTATTCGGAATTGTCCAAGCTGCTGCGCGACTTACCGAGCGACGAGAAGAAGCTGGTGGAAGACCTGATCCCGCAGGTGGTTTCGACCGCCACCCTGCAACGCGTGCTGCAAGCCCTGCTGAAAGAACGCGTGTCGATCCGCGACCTGCCGGCGATCCTTGAAGCGCTCGGCGAAGCGGCGACGCACACCAAGTCGATTACCCAGATGGTCGAGCATGTCCGGTCTCGCCTGGCGCGGCAACTGTGCTGGCAGAATCGTTCGGACGATGGTTCCCTGCCGATCGTCACCCTGTCGCCCGATTGGGAAAACGCCTTCGCCTCGTCGCTGGTGGGGCAGGGCGAAGATCGTCAATTGACAATGGCGCCGTCGCATTTGCAGGACTTCATCCGCGGCGTGCGCGATACCTTTGAGCGCGTGTCGATGAATGGTGAGGTGGCGGTGCTGCTGACCTCGCCCAATATCCGGCCGTTCGTGCGCTCGATCATCGAAAGATTCAGGGCCAATACGGTGGTGATGAGCCAGAATGAAATCCATCCCAAGGTAAAGCTCAAGACCGTCGGGCAGGTTTAGCTGGGGGCGCGTTAACCATCTGTCCTGACAGAAGAACTTGACAATACAGGCCTAAACGCCTTTTAACAAAACAGCGGAAGACAAATTCGTCTCGCAGGCGAGTCTCTTTTGGGGAATAGTGTGCCAATGAAGCGCATCATCAGACAGGTGTTCGGTACGACGCGTCCCAAGGAAATCTGGGGCGATCTGCTGACGTTTGAGCGCCTGGTCACCAAACCCATCGTCCATATCATTTATTGGGTCGGGTTGGGACTGTTCACCATCGCCGCCTTCGGCGTGCTGGGGATTTCCATTGGCACCGCCATCAAGGAAGGTATGCCGTGGGGCGTTCTGCTCGCCCTGCCGTTCTTTATCGTCGGTCTGTTGTCGATTATGGTCGGTATCCTGTTGTGGCGCGGTTTCTGCGAATTCTATCTGGCGGTGATGAGCATCGCCGATGACCTGCGCACCCTGCGCCAGTATCAGGAAAAGCTGGTCCAGCCGGGCGCTTTCGGCAGCGCGCCGGTTGCGCCGCAAGGTGCGTCCGCGCCTATCGATACGCCGGCGCCGGAAACCGCCACGGCCGAAGAGGTGCCGGAACCGACCGTCAAGGGCAAGTCCAAGGACAATATCCTCGAAGACCCGTTCTTCCGTCCGCGCTTCGAACGCAAGGATCTGTAAGCAACGGAACCTCCCCCTGATATCAGGGGGAGTTCGTTTATTTCATCGCGCTGACAAAGGCCTGGGTCAGGGGCTTCGGCCGGCCCTGACTATCGAACAGCACCGGCTCATCCGGCATAAGCGATTTACCGCCCTGCGGGGTGTTCAGCCAGGAATCGGAATCGCGCAACGCCCAAATGGTCAGGCCATAGCGCTGGCGTACCGGCACGTCATGATAGGCATCCAGCAGTTCGTTCAACACCCGCACCTGATGGATGCGCGGCTCTGCCAGATTGACCGGATGCTCTTCGCGCAGGGAAATATCGACCTCCGACACGTGCACCATCAGTCCCAGCGAGGCGATGTCACGGATCGCCGTCTTGATCAGGCCGGGGGCGATGCCGGAATCGATATGGGTTTGCGTGCCGATACCAGACAGCGGGGCGCCTTCTTTCAGCAGCTTTTCGCACAATTTCAGGAAAGTCGTGCGTTTCTTCGGCGTCAGTTCGAGATTGTAATCATTGAGGAATAGCACCGCCGACGGATCGGCCCGGTGCGCCGCCTCCAGCGCCAGGCCGATATAGTCGTCGCCCAGCACCTCGCGCCACAAACACGGGCGCAGGCCGCGTCCGTCATTCCACACCGGTTCGTTGACGACATCCCAGCCCTTGATGAAGCCCCTATAGCGGCCCATCACACCGTTGACATAGCCGACATAGGCGTTGAGAAAAGCGTCGGGTTTCGTCTTCAGTTTCTGGAAGTATTCGCCATCCTGCGCGTACCAGATCAGGGTGTGGCCGTGAATGCCCATGCCATTCAGTCGGGCGAAGCGCATCAGGGCGTCGGCGCGATCGAATTGCAGGCCGCCATCGGGCCGCAGCATATATTCCATCTTCATCTCCCATTCCGCCGTCAGGCGTGAGAAATGCGTGGCGGCCAGTTTTGACCAGGCCGGATCGGACAGCTTGCGGAAGGTGGCGGAAACGCCGAGGGGATAAGGCGTGACGGATTTCAGCGGCGGCACATTGCCATAGGTCTGCGCGTCCGCCGGAAGGGTACGGCTCAAAGCCATCGCGGCCGCGCCGACGGAAAGTCCGCTCAGAAGGCCGCGCCGGTTCATAGGTTAAGCAGGCCGCTTTGTGCGCAGCGATACTTCGTCGAGCATGGCGTTTTCGATACGCTTGTCGTTGGCGACCTGTTTGAGGTGAGTGATTTCGGCGACGTGCTCGAATTTCTTCAGGTCTTCAAAAGCCATGCTGAGCGAATCGCGCACGCCCTCTTCTTCCTTGACGATCAGGTCGAGATCGCTGGAAACGGTATCGCGGCGGTGCTGGAAGCCGCGCTTGTAGGCGGCCAGGCTGTGCGACAGCATCGGGTCTTCCGAGGCGCGCACACATTCCAGTTCGTATTCGGCGTCGAGGGTGGCGATCTTCATTTCGGCGTGGGTGCGGCGGGTGACCACCTCGGCCAGTCGTTTTTGCAGGGTTTCGACCTCAAAAGTGGACAGTCGAATAAGCGATTTGGCCCACTTGGTCATGATATTCCCCTTGTACTGACTGAACTTTCCGAAGGCGGAGCCTGCGGAATCAGGTCAAAACTAACCCTTGCTGAGAATGTCGGCCAAAAGAGTAAACGACTCGTCAAGAGGGGTGTAATCTTCCTTATCCTGACGCAGAAATTGTTCGATATCCGGGTTGAGAATGATGGCCCGGTCGACATCGGGATCGGCGCCGGAGCGATAGGCGCCGATGCGGATCAATTCTTCCATGTTGGCATAGGCCGACATCACCTTGCGCGCCTGCCGGACGACCTCGCGTTCGGGCAAGGTCTGACATTCCGGCATGGTCCGGCTGATCGATTTCAGCACGTCGATGGCGGGGAAACGGCCGCGCTCGGCGATGGTCCGGCTCATGACGATGTGGCCGTCGAGAATCCCCCTGACAGCATCTGCGATCGGCTCATTGTGGTCATCGCCATCGACCAGCACGGTGAAAAGCCCGGTGATCGGCCCGGTCTGGGTGCCGTCCTCCAGCATCGGGCCGGGGCCGGCGCGTTCCAGCAGTTTCGGCAGTTCGGCGAAGCAGGTGGGGGTGTAGCCCTTGGTCGTCGGCGGCTCGCCCGTGGCCAGGCCGATTTCGCGCTGGGCCATAGCAAAGCGGGTGACCGAATCCATCAGGCACAGGACTTCCAGCCCCTGATCGCGCAGGAATTCACAAAGCGCCATGGTCATATAGGCGGCCTGTCGGCGTTTCAACGCCGGCTCATCGGAGGTGGCGACCACGACAATGGCGCGTTTCAGACCCTCGGGGCCGAGCGTTTCTTCGATAAATTCGCGCACTTCGCGGCCGCGTTCGCCGATCAGCCCGACGACAACGACATCGCAGGTGGCCTCGCGCGCCAGCATCGACAGGAGCACCGACTTGCCGACGCCGGAGCCGGCGAAGACTCCAAGGCGTTGCCCGCGGCAGCAGGTGGTGAAGACGTCCATCGCCCGGACACCGAGATTGAGCCGCTCACCGACGCGGGCGCGCTTGTGCGCCGCTGGTGGCGCGGCCTTGAGCAGGTAGCCTTCCTTGCCTTGCGGTAGGGGGCCGTGGTCATCGATCGCCTGACCGAATGAATCGACGATGCGGCCGAGCCAGGCGGTGGTCGGGTAGACCTTGGCGCCTTCGTTGGAAATGCGGATTTCCGCGCCGGGCGTCACGCCTTCGACCGGACCGAACGGCATCATCAAAGCCCTATCTTCACGAAACCCGACGACCTCGACTGGCAGGGGCGTATCGTGGCGCCGAATGATCTCGCAGCGCGCCCCGACCTGCATGTAGGAGAGGCCGCCCTTGGCCTCGATCAGCAGGCCGTTGACCACCGCCACGCGTCCGTAGACGCGCAGGGGATCGATAGTCTTCACCATGTCGACGAGATCTTGCATGGCGGCGATTATGGTAAATGAGAGCTTAAGAAAGGTTAACGGCCGGGAGTAAGCAGCAAGAAACCCCCACCACCACATCTCAACGCTTCGCGTCTCGTGCGGTCCCCCTCCCCACCAAAGGTGGGGAGGTATAAGTCGCAGGTTCTTTCC
The DNA here is from genome assembly GCF_035497195.1 of Asticcacaulis sp. Lineage (GTDB taxonomy): Bacteria > Pseudomonadota > Alphaproteobacteria > Caulobacterales > Caulobacteraceae > Asticcacaulis. The sequence continues at coordinate 144,583 of NZ_DATJDZ010000004.1, read as the reverse complement.
TTTATACCTCCCCGGCTATGCCGGGGTTTGTCGTCAGCGAAAATATAGCTTTTGCAAGCCATGGGACCGACGCGCAGAGCGCGTTGGTGGTGGGGTGTCTTGCTGCCTCAGTCCCGCAGAATAAACACGCCTACCCGGTGTTCGCAGCTTTGCCGTTCGGGGGCATCCGCCGGCGTATCGGGATGCGCAAAGGCCGTATGGAAGACGGTTTTGAAATCCCCTTCGGGCGCATCCTTGAAGACCTCGAAAATCTTGAAGACCAGGACTTCGCCGGTGGTCATCTCCGGATAATAATGCCAGCGATGATCGGGATTATAGCGCAGGGATAACTGGTTGGTGTTCTTGCCGCTCGGTGCGAAATCGACAAGGGCGGCGGGCACCAGATCCGCCCGCGCCACCGAGGCCGGATGGCAGATCGTCAGTGGCATATGCTGCAAGGCCTCATCCATATAGACCGTCCGCCAGAAATTGAGCACCATGAAGCCGGCGACATCGGGCTGATCATACCGCGCCCGCCACGCCTTTGCATATTCCGGCGTCGAGAAGGCTTCCAGGCTTTCCTGATAATCGTCGGGCGTCAGGCCATGATCCTGATGCACACCCTGGGCATAAGGATTGCTGCCGGGGCCTCGCCGCACCAGATACGGCCCCTGGCGGATTTCCAGCCTGCGGCCGGGCAACAACCGATCACGGATCAGCGCTTCGACCTCCGGCATATAGGTGCGCAGGATATCGTTTGTGTCGCGGTCCTGCGAAGCGCCGGAATCCCAGTCCGCCACCTGCGAGACATGATCGACCAGCACAAAGCCATTGGCGGCAAGAAAATCGTGTACGGGCAATTCACCGGTTTGCAGGGCGCGGGCATCGCTGATGGGTATGGGTGGCGCAGCTTCCCACGGCACCGGCCCCTCCGCCGGCCCATTAACGCGGATCAGCACGGGGCCATCGGTCACCAGATCGCGGCGGATAAAGCCGTTAAGTGTCGCTTCCACCATTGTCACCTCCCTTTTACCCTAGATTGGCATATCGTCCTCCGTGCGCAAGAGGCCTTCACAGCTTGACCGTCCGGATCGCACCTGGTCTATGTAACCGGCCCTGGGGGATATATGCGCGCCTATTACACAGCCGACCGCGACAAGTTTTATAAGGACACGCCTGAGCATATTATGGGCGAACTTGCCCTGCGCCATCGCCATGATCTTGAAGAAAATCAAAAAGGGGCGTGGCTGCAACAGATCGCCATCCTGCGCGGGGCGTTGAAAGAGGCGTCGGATTTCACCCTCTATTTCGAGTTTTCGATCCCGCGCATGGGCAAGCGCGCCGACGCCGTGGTGGTGATCGGCGATTGCATTTTCGTCATCGAGTTCAAGGTCGGCAGCGATACCTTTGATCGCCACGCCATCGAGCAGGTCGAGGACTATGCGCTCGATCTGAAGAATTTCCATGAAGGCAGTCATGGGCTGTCGATCGTGCCGATCCTGGTGGCCACGAAGGCGGCGGCCTCACGCGATGTCCAGCTTGAACTGGCGCTTGATCAGGTGGCGAAACCTTTGTGTCTTGCGGTCATCGATCTTGGCGCGGTCATCCGCATGATCGCCGCGCACCATGACGCGCCGTTTTTCGACACTGTAAAATGGGCCGCCAGCGGCTACCGTCCGACGCCGACCATCGTCGAGGCGGCGCGGGCGCTCTATGCCCGGCATGAGGTGGCCGATATCACCCGTTCCGATGCCGGGGCGATCAATCTCGGCCGTACACAGGATGTCATCGCCGGGGTGATTGAAAACGCCAAAGCGCATCACCGTAAATCGATCTGCTTTGTCACCGGCGTGCCCGGCGCCGGCAAGACTTTGGCAGGGCTGAATATCGCCACCCAGCGCAGCGAGCGCCACGCCGATGAGCACGCGGTTTTTCTGTCAGGCAACGGCCCGCTGGTCGATGTGCTGCGCGAGGCCCTGACGCGCGATCAGGCCCGCCGCACCGGTCAGCCCAAGGCGCATGTCGAGCGCAAGGTGCGCGCCTTTATCCAGAACATCCACAAGTTCCGCGATGAATATGTTCACACGAGCGCTGCACCGGTCGAGCATGTGGTGGTGTTCGACGAAGCCCAGCGCGCCTGGACGCAGGCGAAGGCGGCGAGTTTCATGCAGCAGAAGCGCGGCGTCGCTGATTTCGACATGTCCGAACCGGAATTCCTACTCAGCGTCATGGACCGTCATGCCGACTGGTGCACGGTGGTTTGCCTGATCGGCGGCGGGCAGGAAATCAATATGGGTGAGGCCGGCATGTCGGAATGGATGGCGGCCATCCGCGATCGCTTCCCGCACTGGGCGGTGCATGTTTCGGCGCAGATCGAACAGCCGGATTATGACCTGAATCATGACGCGAGGGCCTTTATCGCCACGGAACAGGTGCGGTTGCATGATGACCTGCATCTGGGGGTTTCGATGCGTTCTTTCCGCGCCGAAACCCTGTCCGATTTCATCTCCCATCTGCTGAATGGCGACGCTGGGGCGGCGCGTCAGGCGCACGAAAAGCTGGAAAACTATCCCATCCATCTGACGCGTGATCTGGCGGCGGCCCGGCACTGGCTGCGCACGACGGCGCGGGGTTCGGAGCGCTATGGTCTGGTGGCCTCGTCAGGGGCCATGCGGTTGCGACCGGAAGGCCTGCACGTAAAGGCCGGCATCGATCCGCCGAACTGGTTCCTCAACGACCGCAGCGATATCCGCTCGTCTTTCTATCTCGAAGATGTCGCCAGCGAATTCGACGTTCAGGGGCTGGAACTGGACTATGTGGGTGTCTGCTGGGACGCGGACCTGCGCTACGTTGATGACGGCTGGCATTGTTACAATTTCAAGGGCACGAAGTGGCAGTCGGTCAATGATCGCTTCCGCAGGCTCTATCTGAGAAACGCCTATCGCGTCATTCTCACGCGGGCGCGGCAGGGCATGGTGATTTTCGTGCCGTCCGGCGATGACGGGGATCATACGCGTCCGAAGCGCTTTTATGATGAGACCTATGCCTACCTGGAAAGCTGCGGATTGAAGGCGCTCCCGAAGTGTTGATCAGCCGGCTTCACGTAGCTGTGTTACATTACGCATAGGGGCGGGGTCAGCAGGAGTGCTCCTATGTTCTTTATGAAAGATGCGGCGCAGCAGGCGCTTGATATCAATATCGGCCGGGTGCTTGAGATGTTCCGCACAGGTGTCCTCAACCGCCAGCAGACGTGCGAAGGCCTGACGCGCTTTTTCGAGGGCGCCGCTCACCATGATGCCGCCGATCTCGAAGCCCATCTCATGCGGATCGTCGAACGGGTCGATACCGGCGCACTCGATTGCAAGGAGGCCCGCCATAAGCTGGTAAAGGCCGCCCTGGCGTCGGAAAAGAACGATCTGCGCTATGTCGATATCCTCCACCATATGGTCGAGGAAGCCTGATTAATTTCTCATCGCTGTTTTTCCATACAGCGCGCCTGCCCGAAGCATTTTGGGGCGAGCGCGCTGTACTGTGTGATTCAAATGACTCACCGATGAAAAATGGCGGTAAAAATCCTGTGCATAAGGAGAATCGTTGACTCACGACTCTTGCCCCCGATTCGCAAATCACCTTACCGCTTGATTCTGAGTTTTATTATCTGAGTTGTTAAGCTTAACGAATCTTAAGGGATTTCCTGTTTAGCATGAAGGTTAACGGGCGTTTGCATGTCGCGGGCGCTGTTTTCGTTACCCACGAGCCGGGAGGGGCTTATATGCGCGTACTACTTATTGAAGACGACAGCGCGACCGCTCAGAGCATCGAACTGATGCTCAAGTCGGAAGGCTTTAACGTCTATACCACCGACCTCGGCGAAGAGGGTATCGACCTCGGCAAGATCTATGATTACGATCTGATCCTGCTCGATCTCAGCCTGCCCGACATGTCCGGTCTGGAAGTGCTGCGCCAGTTGCGCGTCGGCAAGATCAACACGCCGATCATGATCCTGTCCGGCAGCTCGGAAATCGACACCAAGGTCAAGACGCTCGGTAATGGCGCCGATGATTACATGACCAAGCCGTTCCACAAGGACGAACTGATCGCGCGCATTCATGCCGTTGTCCGCCGTTCCAAGGGGCACGCCCAATCGGTTATCCGCACCGGCGATATCGTCGTCAACCTCGACGCCAAGACCGTTGAAGTCTCCGGCAACCGCGTCCACCTGACCGGCAAGGAATATGAAATGCTTGAGCTGTTGAGCCTGCGTAAGGGCACGACGCTCACCAAGGAAATGTTCCTCAACCACCTGTACGGCGGTATGGACGAACCCGAACTCAAGATCATCGACGTGTTCATCTGCAAGCTGCGCAAGAAGCTGGCCGTGGCCGCCGATGGCAACCACTATATCGAAACCGTCTGGGGCCGCGGCTATGTGCTGCGCGATCCGCACGAACAGACCAGCATTGTGGCTGCCTAAGCGGCTTCTGCTTTCTGAATATCAAAAAAGCCTGCCGACCTCTCTCGGCAGGCTTTTTTGATGCCCATTTCCAAGAGGGGGTTATGGTCACGCGCGTTGTATTTACCCCCTCTGTCTTTTTGGCAGGGCCAAAAATCCAGCTCCCCCTCCAAGAGGGGGAGATTTAAGGAAGACGGGTCCGTTTTTATTGTCAATTCATTCACCCATTTCGTAAATTCCAGAATAAACAATTGGTGGTAACGTTGTTCTCATAACGGGAGTCGCCGACAGTGGCCGCTCCGGATATAGGGGTTGGCGGATGACAACGGGTTTGCGGACTTTCACTGTGCTGTTTCTCTGTACCGATAATTCGGCGCGTTCCATTCTGGCCGAGGCGCTGCTCAATCGCCTGGGCGCCGGCCGGTTCCAGGCGTTTTCCGCCGGCTACAGCGTGGCCGAGGCGGTCAATCCTGATGCACTCGCCCTGCTGGACAAGATCAATTACAACGCCGACCGGGTTTCCGCCAAGCAGATGGCTGAGGTCATGGAAGAAAACGACCCCGGCTTTGATTTCATCATCCGTTTGTCGCCCGATCGCCGGGGCAGCGGACGCCTGCCGCAGTTTAAAGGCGCGCCGGTTGTCACCGACTGGCATATGCCCGATCCCTCCGATGTCTCCGGCGCGTCCGGCGCCATCGCCACCGCCTATGCCGATGTCTTCAATCATCTGGCGGCGCGCATCGACGCCCTGGCCAACCTGTCGGAAGACTGCCTGACCGGTCCGCACATCCAGTCACGTCTCGATCGCATGGGCGAAGACGGTGTGCGCCTGGCGGCTTAGGGGGATAATTTCAACTTTCCTGCCCGACTTCAGGCGCGTCATCTGCCCCACGGATGACGCGCTATTTTTGCCCCCGATCACGACTTCGCACGAAATATTGTGGAGGCGGCCGCGACCTCGCCTTTAAGTTTCCATAGTTTTATAATAGTAGAAAGCTCCGCTTACAGTGTTTGATCGCGCAAACTCAAGGTCCCCCCCTGCGCGCGATCCATTTCCAAAGGCCTCCCAATGATCAGTGACGACGCGGTGGTTAATCTCTTTGCTCTGGCGCATCCTGGCCGTCTGAACGTCTTCCGCACCATCGTGAAGGCGGGGCCGGACGGCATGGCGGCCGGCAAGATCGCCGCGGCCAACGCCATTCCGGCCAATACGGCCTCGACGCACCTCAGCATCCTGACCGGCGCCGGCCTGCTGTCGGCCTATCGTGATGGCCGCTCGATCATCTATCGCGCCAATTTCACCCATTATGCCGAGTTGATGGGCTTTCTGCTGAATGACGTGACCGAAAACAACGCCGAAGCCGCCACCGCCTTGCAGGCCTGGTTCAGGAACCATCCCGCCAATGATGCGTCCGCACACGCCAAGGCCTGATCATGCCCGTCACCATTTATCACAATCCGCAATGCTCGACCTCCCGCAAGACGCTTGAACTGATCCGCGAGGCGGGTATCGAGCCGGTCGTTGTCGATTATCGCAAAGCAGGCTGGACGAAAGACCTGCTGAAATCGCTGTTCAGGGTCATGAAGGCGAAACCGCGCGACCTGCTGCGCGTAAATGGCACGCCCGCCGAAGAACTGGGCCTGACCGATCCGGCTGTCAGTGATGACCGCCTGCTGGCCGCCATGATCGAACAGCCTATTCTCGTGCAGCGCCCGATCGTGGTCAGCGATAAGGGCGCGATCCTGGCGCGGCCGCAGGAAAAGGTGCTGGAAATTCTTTAGAGCGCAATCCGACAAAGTGGCCACCACTTATCGGATCAATTGCGCGGCAAAACAAAAAAGACAGAGCAAAATGACGATTCCATCTAAAGTCATTTTACTCTGGCCGGACTTCCGCCATTTTAAGAACACGATTGGCCGGGGTCACGACGCGTGACTATGGCTTTTTTATTTTTTGCGTGACGACGGGGTACGGCCTCTTATTTAAACAGCCGCATTTCCACCAAGCCGTGTCATTATTGTCGATCTCCTCAGCCGGCACCCGCTTAACAGGTGCAGATATTCAAAAATGAGGATGAATGTAATGAAGAACACAATAGCTTATAAGGTCTCCGGTATTCTGGCCGCCGTTGTCGCTGCCGCCGCCCTTGGTGCCTCTGCACAAACGACGGCGCCTGACCAAACCATGCCGCAGGCCCAGCCGACCGTGCCGCCGGTAACGGCGCCGGTGGCACCTGTTGATGCGACCGCTCCTGCTGCCGATGCCAATGCCGCCAAGAATTTCATGCGTGAAGCCTTTATGGCCAATGAATTCAGCATCGCCGCCAGCCAGTTGGCCGCGACGCAAGGACAAAGCCCGGACGTCAAGGCGACGGCTCAAGCTGTGCTCGATAACGGCCTGAAGACGCGCACCGGCATGGTCGCCGCCATCCAGTCCTCGACTTCGGACATGCACTTCGACCAGAACTTTACCGACGACTACAATATGAAGCTCGGTGAACTGAAGGCCGCCAAGGGCGCAGACTTCGACACCAAGTATGTGGCCGCCCAGGGCGAAGTGAACGACAAGGCCGAAAATGTCTTCAAGGCCTATGCCGCGACCGGTACGGATGAATCGGTCAAGACCTTCGCCGCCAATACCTTGCCGACCCTGGCCGCCAATGGCGATAAGCTCGACTCGGTTTCGCAAGGCGGTAACTAACTTAGCCCCAGCGGGTCAGGCCTTGCGGCCTGATTGCGGGCGAAAAGATCCCCCAGGACCGTCCTGGGGGATTTTTTATTATCAAGTTTACCGGTTCAGCATCGCCATGCCGGCATCGGTATAGCGGGCGCCGGCGAAACCAGTCTCGGCGATGACGTTTTCGATCTCGCTCAGGTCGGCGGCACTTAAGGTCACTTCCGCCGAAGCGATGTTTTCCTTCAAACGATCGAGATGACGCGTGCCGGGGATGGGCACGATCCACGGTTTTTGCGCCAGCAGCCAGGCCAGCGCCAGCTGCGCCGGCGTGACGCCCTTGGCCTTGGCGATATCGCTCAGGGCATCGACGGCGCGGGTGTTCTGCGCCCTGGCGTCGCCGGTAAAACGCGGACTGGTGTTGCGATAATCGGTCGGATCGAGCGCCGCGTCTTTCAACGCGCCGGTCAGGAAGCCGCGGCCGAGCGGCGAATAGGGCACAAAGCCGATCCCCAGCTCTTCCAGGGTCGGCAGGATTTGCGTTTCCGGATCGCGCGTCCACAGCGAATATTCGCTTTGCACGGCGGTGACGGGCTGTACGGCATGGGCCTTGCGGATGGTGTCGGCTGAGGCTTCGGACAGGCCGAAATGCCTGACCTTGCCGGCCCTGATCAGGTCGCCGACCGTACCGGCCACGTCCTCAATCGGCACATCCGGATCAACGCGGTGCTGGTAAAGCAGGTCGATTTCATCCAGCCTGAGGCGTTTCAGCGAGGCGTCGACCACTTCGCGGATATGGTCGGGGCGGGAATTGACGCCGGTCAGGTTGCCGGGTTGCTGGCCCATCGCAAAGCCGAACTTGGTGGCGATCACCACCTTGTCACGAACGGGCTTTAGCGCTTCGCCGACCAGTTCTTCATTGACGAACGGGCCATAGACTTCGGCGGTATCGAAGAAGGTGATGCCGAGATCGACGGCGTCGCGCAGCAGTTTCAGGCAGGCGGCGCGGTCGGAAGGCCCGTAGGCCCAGCTCATGCCCATGCAGCCGAGACCGAGCGCGGACACTTCCAGGCTTTGGCCGAGTTTACGTGTTTTCATTTTGGGGAGGCTCCTCTCACAGAAAGCCCGGCATATATGGGGGCTTTTCATTGGCGTTGAAAGAGAGGGGGGAAAAGAAGGTAAGATACCCCACCACCACGCTCATGAAGAATGAGCGCGGTCCCCCTCCCCGACAAGCGGGGAGGGACGATACTTACTTGAGCCTCCCCGCTTGTCGGGGAGGGGGACCATGAGCGCAGCGAAATGGTGGTGGGGTTTCTTGCTTTCAATTTTCGCGCTAGCCTTCGGTATGGATAACAAACCAGACCGTAAAATTGCGCTTGCGAGAAAATTGAGAAAGGCGATGATGGTGCCGGAACACTTGCTCTGGGCGCGTTTAAAAGAGCGAGCCGGGGGTGTCGTCTTCAAACGCCAGCAGGCTATCGGACCGTATGTCCTCGATTTCTTCTGTCATAAGGCACAGTTGGCGGTTGAGGTTGTTGGCGGTCTGCATGACGCGGAGCGGGATGCCGGACGAGATGCCTATTTTGCCAGGCTTGGCATCGAAACCTATCGAATTTCGGCAGCCGAGGTCTACCGCAGCGCCGATGCGGTTGCCGATGGCATCCGGCTGCGTGTGGCAGGGATATTGCGGGAAGATGCGAAAAAACCCTGCTGGTGATATGCCAGCAGGGTCTTAAACGCCAAACTTATGGGTGCAGGGACGTGTCCCGGCTTAAGCCGCGCCGCGCAGGCTCCTCTGGGCAGCGTTCTGAGCGCTGGCCTGGTTTTTCACATACAGTCCGCGCATCCCCGGCATCGGCTTGAAGACGTCGGTAATGCCCAGCACGGTTTCAGCCGCGCCGAGGAACAGGCAGCCGTCATCGGTCAGCAGGGTCGCCATCTGCTCGAGCACGCGCTTCTTGGTTTCCAGGTCGAAATAGATCAGCACATTGCGGCAGTAGATCACGTCCTGGCGGCCGACCATGCGCAGATCATCGAGCAGGTTCATCTTTTTGAAGCGGATCGAGGAACGCAGCTTCGGCGAGATGCGCCACATCTCGTCGACCTTCTCGAAATGCTTGACCATCATGGTGATCGGCAGGCCGCGCTGGACTTCAAACTGGGTATAAAGACCCGCCTGCGCCTTCTCCAGGCAGCGCTCGGAAATATCGGTGGCGAGGATATCGAGATTGAGGCGCGGATAGAACATCTTCGACTCGTCCATCAGCATGGCGAGCGAATAGGGTTCCTGGCCGGTCGAGCAGGCGGCGCACCAGACCTTGATGTCGCCGTTGATGCGCGTCTTGGCCAGGGCCGGCAGGATGTCGCTCTTGAACTGGTCGAACGGAATCTTGTCGCGGAAAAAGAAGGTCTCGTTGGTCGTCATCGCGTCGGTGACGGCGGCCATCAGCTTTTCGTCGCGCTTGGTGCGCAGGGCCGACAGCAGGGCCGACACATTGGCGAAGCCTTCGCGGCGCGCCACCGGCGACAGGCGGGATTCGATCAGATAGGTCTTGTCCGAGCCGAGGATCAGGCCGGAGCGCGTTTTCAGCGTTGTGGCAAGGTGCGCAATATCTTCAGGTGTCATTAGTTTGGACGCTCCCCGCGCGCAAAAGCTTTACAGGCTGCGGACAGCCCATCGATGGGTTTGATAATTTCAGCGAGGCCGGCTTCGGCGATGGCGCCGGGCATACCCCAGACAACGCTGGTGGCTTCGTCCTGCACCATGACGGAGGCGTTGACGGCGGCCATCGCGGCGGCCCCGTCACGGCCGTCATGGCCCATGCCGGTCAACACCACGCCGAGGGCATGGTTGCCGTAGACCTCGGCGGCGGATTTGAACAGGGGATCGACCGCCGGGCGGCACCAGTTGACCTGCGGCCCCTGGTCAAGTTTGATCTGCTTGACGATCGGGTCGTTCTTGATGGTCATGTGCCAGTCGCCGGGGGCGATGTAGATGTTGCGGCTCTCGATCAGCATCCCGTTCTTGGCTTCCTGCACCTTTTGCGGCAGGGCCTTGTCGAGATGCTCGGCGAGAATGGCGGTGAAGGTGGCCGGCATGTGCTGCACGATCAGGATCGGCAATTTCCAGTCAGGCCCCAGGCCGAGCAGGAAGGCGCGCAAGGCGGGGGGGCCGCCGGTCGAGGCGCCGATGACGAGGCAGTCGATGCGTTTGGGGCCGGTGCTGCGCGGGCGAAGGATAGGCGTGGCCAGCACGATGACGGGCTTCGGCGGGGCGCGCAGGCTTGAGGCGGGCGCGGGAGTCGTGTGGCCGTGAGCGGAGGGCGTTGCCGGCGCCGGAGCCGGCGCGCTGTGCATCTGGGCCGCCGTCGGTGGCGTAGGCCAGGCGCGCGTCCGGCCACACAGGGCGCGGATCTTGGTCAGCAGTTCGGTGCGGAAGCCGTCAGCGCCGCCTATACGCGAGGAGTCGGGTTTCGGCACAAAATCGGCCGCGCCCAGTTCAAGCGCGCGCAGGGTGACATTGGCGCCGCGCGTCGTTAGCGTCGAGGCCATCAAAACCTTGAGGCCCGGCTTGGCGGCCAGCAGCTTCGGCAGGGCTTCGAGGCCGCCCATATTCGGCATTTCGATGTCGAGGATCAGCACGTCCGGCTGGATTTCCTTGACCTTTTCGACCCCCTTGGCGCCATCGATGGCCAGCCCGGCCAGAACCATGTCCGGCTCATGTTCCAGCCAGCGCGAGATCAGCCCCCGCACGACCGCCGAGTCATCGACGATCATGATCTTCAAGGGTCGCAGCGAAGCAACGGTATGGGGATTGAGGGACATTCTTTTGCGCTCAGTCGCCGCGGGGCTTACGTCGCATCAGCGACGGCGGCCACTTGGCCTTGCCGAAAGCCAGATGGCTTTCGGAGGTTACACTACTTTGTTTTCAGATCAGGCCGACTTCGGAGAACTTGGCTTCGAGGATTTCGCCGTCGAATGGCTTCATGATGTATTCCGACGCCCCTTCGGTCAGGGCTTCGGTGATATGCGCCAGGTCGTTTTCGGTGGTGCAGAAGACCACGATGGGGGCCTTGCCGCCATCTTCCTTGCGCAACTGGCGCAGGAAGGTGATGCCGTCCATGACCGGCATGTTCCAGTCGAGCAGGATGGCGGCGGGCATGTTTTCCTTGCAGGACTTCAGCGCCTCAAGCCCATCATTGGCCTCAGAGACCTCAAATTGCAGGTTTTCCAGGATGCGTCTGGCGACCTTGCGGATAACGCGGCTATCATCGACAACGAGACAGGTTTTCATCCTGATTTTCCCTTATTTTTCTAAAAGGCGTTAAGCGGCTTTCAGATGTGCGGCATCCAAAAGCGTGTGTGGGTCCAACACTATCAGAAGTTCCTTTTCCAATTGATAAACGCCCACGATTATTTCGGCCCAGCGCGGCGGCAGGTTGCCGGGAGGGGCGTGGAACTTTTCATCGTCGAGTTTCAGGACCTCATCGACCGAGTCGATGACGAGACCGTAGCTGTCGCCATGCACTTCAAGGCCAATGGCCAGGGGTTCAGGGGCGTCGGCGTCACGCGGCGGCAGGCCCAGGCGCTGGCGGGCGCAGACGGCGGTGACGATGCGGCCACGCAGATTGAGCACACCGGCGATTTCGGCGCGTGACAGTGGCACGGGCGTCAGGCCGCGCGGATGGAAGACATCATGGACGCGGGCGGCGTCAACACCGAAAAGCTGGCCGCCGACGCGGAGCGTTACGTAATCTTTGAGGCTCATGCGACGGCTTTCTCATTGTTGGCGGCAGCCAAAGAACCAGGTGTTCGCTGGTGTTCGGCCAGGCCGCGCAGGTGGTAATAATCGACGTCGAGGATCTCGCAGGCGCGGCCGGCGACGATGGCGGTGCCGCGAACGCCCAGGCGATCAGCCGACAGTTCGATGGTCATGTAGTCCTCGACGACATCGACGATCTCATCGACCGCCAGGCCCATGGCGTAGCCCTCGCCGGTGAAGACGAGCAGGGGCTGGATATGGTTGTCCTGGCCGTTGGCCGCGAGAAGCCCGCTGAAATCGCTGTTGACCGTCAGGATCGGCATCAGCTTGCCGCGATATTGCAGGGCGGCGCGGCCTTCCATGATCTCGATTTGTGACGATTCGACGTGTTCGAGGCGGGTGATGTGTTCGAGTTCGACGGCCTTCGGCGCCCCGTTGCCGGCTTTGAACATCAGCATGGCGACCTTCTGGCTGCCGGCGTCGGAAACGGCGTCTTCCGATTCCTCGGCGGCCTTTTCTTCCAGCATATTGCCGGCGCGTTCGCTCATGGCATTGGGATCGAGGATCAGCACGACCGAGCCATCGCCCAGGATGGTGGCGCCGGAGAAGACATCAACATCGCGCAGGATGGTGGCCAGCGGTTTGACGACGATTTCCTCGGTATCGAGCACGTCATTGACGACAAGGCCGTAGCGGCGTTCACCGACCTGAATAACCATGACGAAGGTGGCGTCTTCATCCTTGGCGGCTTCGAGTTGCAGCGTCGGCCCAAGCTGGACCAGCGGCAATAGCTTGTTGCGCAGGCGCAGGACGAGGGCGTCGTTGATCTTTTCGATCTTGTGTTCGGCGTTTTGTCCGGTGCGGACCAGTTCCATGACCGAGGTCTGCGGCACGGCGAATTTCTGCTTGCCGGCGCCGACGAGCAGCGCCGAGACGATGGCCAGGGTCAGCGGAATCTTGATGGTGAAAGTGGTGCCCGAACCGGCGACGGAGGTCAGGTCGATCTGGCCGCCGATCTGCTCGATATTGGTGCGCACCACGTCCATGCCGACGCCGCGGCCGGACAGATTGGTGACTGCCGCCGCCGTCGAGAAACCGGGCGCGAAAATGAAGCGATGGATCTGCTGATCATTCATGCCCTCGACTTCGCCACGCGAAGCCAGGCCTTTTTCAATGATCTTTTCGCGGATGCGGGCGGTGTTGAGGCCGCGGCCGTTATCGGCGATGCGGATGACGATGTAGCCGCCTTCGTGGAAGGCCGCCAGCTTGATGGTGCCGTTGGCCGGCTTGCCGAGGTCAATGCGCTCCTGCGTGCCTTCCAGGCCGTGATCGGCCGAGTTGCGCACCATGTGGGTCAACGGATCGCGTATCAGTTCGAGCACCTGGCGATCGAGTTCGGTGCCTTCGCCGTCCATGACGAGGTCGATCTTCTTGCCGAGTTCGTAGGAGAGGTCGCGTACCAGGCGGGGCAGCTTCTTCCACGCCGCGCCGATCGGCTGCATCCGGGTCTTCATCACGCTGTCCTGCAACTCGCCGGTAAGCGTGGAGAGGCGTTGCAGCGGGGTGGCGAAGGCGGAATCTTCACGGGTGCGGGCGATCTGGAGCAATTGGTTGCGCGTCAGCACCATTTCCGACACCAGCGTCATCAGGCCTTCGAGCACATCGACCGAAACGCGGATGGACTGGGTGGTGGCGATGCCCTGGGAATCTTCACCGCCCAGGCCGGCCATCGGCTCCGGCGCGGCCTTGGGGGCGGCAGCGGCGACAGGCTTCACTTCGGCGACCGGTTCAGGCTCTTCCACCTCGGTGACGACTTCGTTCATCCAGTCGGGCGCTTCGGCGGCGGCGAAGGCGGCTTCCAGGTCTTCTTCGGAAACTTCGCCGGGGCGCAGGGTGCGCTCAGGGGCTTTTTCGATGACCTGTGGCAGTTCGGCGGCTTCGACCTCGGCGCCGATGGTGCGGACGGGCACTTCGACGGCCTGAACGGCGGCGAGATCGACTTCCTGGCCCTCGGCCATGGCTTCCAACTGGGCGATCAGGTCATGATCGTCGCCATCGGGTTCGCTGCCGGTGGCTTCCAGGCTGGCGAGGATGACCTTGATGCGGTCGATGGAATGCAGAACCAGCGTAACGGCGACGGGCGTGACGTCGAGCTTGCCATCGCGGAAGCGGCCGAGCAGGGTTTCACCGGCGTGCGCCACGGCTTCGAGGCGCGGCAGGCCCAGAAAGCCGCAGGTGCCCTTGATGGTGTGGACCAGGCGGAAAATGTTGTCGAGCGTCTTGCGTTCGGTGGGGTTGGCTTCGAACCGGACCAGTTCGCTATCGACGACCTCAAGGCTTTCGGCGGTCTCGGTCAGGAATTCGGAAATTAAGTCGTCCACTTCATACCCCATTGTACTGGCGGCCGCGCCCGAAAGTGACACTTCGGGCAGGGCTTGTCGGGGTCATAGTGAACAGCTTTGGTTAAGGGACCGTTGCCACAATCTTACCAAAGTCTGAATTTTATCGAATTTCGCGGTGGGGTTGTTCAGCCGGCTTGCGTCATGGCGTGATCAAGTATACACTGTATACATGACAACCAGAGACCGCATCCTGACCATCGCCACCGCCGAACTCGAAGCCAGGGGGCTGGAAGGCCTGAGCCTGCGCGCGGTTGGCCAGAAGGCGGGGATCACGCCGATGGCCGTCTATCGCCATTTCGCCGACAAGGCCGACCTGTTGCAGGCGCTGGGCGAATACGCGCTCGGCCGGTGGCAGGCGCGCATTCAGGCGATGGCGGATTTGCCGTTGCTGGCAGGCTTCGCGGCCATGGCCACGGCCTTTGTCGATTACGCACTTGATGAGTCGGCCCTGTTTGATGCCGCCTTCGTGCTGAAAACGCGCGCCGAACGCATCTATCCGGAGGGTTTCGAAGCCGGACGCTCGCCGGTGGTCGGCGGCTTTGCGCAGCGTCTGGCCCAGGGGCAAGCGGCGGGGCTGGTGCGCGACGGGCCGCCGTTGGAACTGGCCATGGCGGTCTGGGGCGTGCTGCAGGGACTGGTCGGGCTGCATCGCTCCGGCCGGTTCAACCTGTCGCGTCAGGCATTTACGGCGCTGTGCCTGCGCTCGGCGGCGCGGATCTATCTCAAAGGAGACGAAAAGTGAAATTATGGGGCATAGTCGCGGCTTTACTATCGGGGGCCTTGTTGGCGGTGAGCCGCGATACCGGACAATTCGGCTGGCTGGTGTTGGTGGCACCAGTGCCGCTGCTGGTTTATGCCGTGCGCGCGCCAAAAGCGTGGCCGGTCTTCGGTCTGGCCTTAATCGCCGGATTAATGGGCGAGGCCGGACCGGTGTGGTTCTATGGTCGTGTCCTGCCGCTGATCTATGGTCTGGCGGTCTATCAGGCATTGGTGTTTGCCCTGGCGGTGCTGTTTATGCGCGGGCTTTATCGTCGCATATCACCGGCGGTGGCTGTGCTGGGCTTTGCGGCCATGACCGCCGCCATCGAATATCTCTATGGACTGGTGTCGCCAAACGGCAGCTTCGGCGCGCTGGGTTATGCGATGGTCGATGTTGTACCCTTGCTGCAAACGGCATCGCTGGCAGGCATCGCGGGCCTGAGCTTTCTGGCGGCTATTATACCGGCCGGACTGGCGGTTTTGTGCCTCAGGCCGCGTGATGTGACGGCGCTGGCGGTCTGGGCTCTGCCGGTTGTGGCGGCGCTGGTTTACGGCTTCTGGCAACTGGCGCAGCCGTCGGGGCTGTCCCTGCGCATCGCTCTGCTGAGTGATGACCGCTATGCCGGGCGTATCTATGATCATCCGGAAGCCGGGCCTGAGATCTCCGCCGCGTTTACCGCGCAGATTGCTCAAGCGACGGCGCAAAAACCGGCCGCCATTGTCATTCCGGAAAAGATGCTGGCGACGGGTACGCAACTGACTTCGGACAGCGTGATCGTCGCCGGTCTCGATGGTCCGGTGAAAGGCGGCCGGCTGAATATCGCCGCGCTTTATGAAGGGGCGAACGTGCGTCTATATCTCAAGAAGCGCATGGTGCCGGGCCTTGAAGCGGAATATGTGCGCGGTCATGCCGAACTGATTACGCCTATCGACGGCCAACGCGTCGGCATCGCCATCTGCAAGGATATGGATTTTGCTTCCGATCTACGGCTTTATGGGAAGCGTGACGTGGCGTTGATGCTGGTGCCAGCCTGGGATTTCGACCGCGACGCTTACCTGCATGGACGGATGGCGGTGGTGCGCAGCGTGGAAAATGGGTTCTCTCTGGCGCGCTCAGCGTCGCAGGGCCTGATGACGTTGAACGATTCCAAGGGCCGGATCATTGCCGAAAAACGCACGGTGAAAGGCCCATCGATGCTGGTCGGTGATCTGCCAATGGGGAGCGGACATACGCTCTACAGCCGTATCGGTGATCTCTTCGCGCAAGGGGGGCTGGCGCTGTGGCTGGGCTTGCTTGGACTGCTGATCTGGCGCCCGAAGACGGCTGTAAGTAAGAGTACACTTGCTTAAGGCTAAGAGAGGACAGGTATTTCGTGTTCTTTTTCGGCCCTCTCCCGAAGATATTCCATTACAAATTGAGCCGTCTCACGAACGCGTTCATTGGAATGTTCAAGCGCCACTTTTATAAGTGGCATACATTGCTCTGGTTCAGCATTGCCTGACCAGGCAAGCTGATCGACAATGCCGATGCCCCAAGCCTGTACTCCTAAATTATGGTCAGCAAGATATTCTGGCACCCAAGAGAGTACGCGCTTGTCGGCAACCACTTTTAGTAGGTTTATTGCCTCACTTCTTTCGACCTCATCCTTTGAGGATCGAAAAATTTCATGACAGCGCTCCATCGCACATGGCGGTTGAAGCAACCACAGGACGGACCGTGCCGTTTCGGCCCCCCTTCGACCCGATACATAGAAATCGACAGCCCCTCTAAGTAGCTCCTCGCCAAGAATATCTGTAAGTGCAGCACGCGCATTTTTGGTGCCACCACTTTCAGTATGACCACTTTCAGTCTTGGTGATGTAGCCCAATTTATAGGCGAGCGCTTGCCAGTCGATTTCGCTCATTGTCAGCTTACCGTTTTTCATTTGTTACGTATCGAATTTTAACCTAACGCGCGCCAAAGGCCGTGTCTATCAAATGGCACTTGGCTTTAGTGATGGTAAGGTTTCTTACTTTGACTTTTCAGTCCTGAACCTATATCCGCTGCCGCATGTCAAACACCCCCGAAACCGAAGCGCCGCGCCGCCGGACTTTTGCTATCATCTCCCACCCGGACGCCGGTAAGACGACCCTGACCGAGCACCTGCTGCTGTCCGGCGGATCGATCCGCGCCGCCGGACAGGTCAGGGCCCGGGGCGAAAACCGTCGCACGCGCTCCGACTGGATGAAGATCGAAAAGGAACGCGGCATCTCGGTCTCGTCCTCGGTCATGACGTTTGAGCACGACGGCCTCATGTTCAACCTGCTCGATACCCCCGGCCACGAAGACTTTTCGGAAGACACCTACCGGACCCTGACCGCCGCCGATGCCGCCGTCATGGTGCTGGACGCCGCCAAGGGCATCGAGCCGCAGACGCTCAAGCTGTTCGAGGTGTGCCGCCTGCGCGATATCCCCATCATCACCTTCATCAACAAGATGGACCGTGAAGCCGAGGACGCCCTGGCCCTGCTGGATGAGGTGGCATCGAAGCTGCAACTCGACCCGTCGCCGCTCTACTGGCCGGCCGGTTCGGGCAACCGGTTCCGCGGCATGATCGAGCTGAAAACCGGGTTGTTTTATCCCTTCACCAAGCGCGACTCCGGCGCCGAATACGACCAGGGCCACGATGCCCCCGTGCCGGTCGATGAGGCTGTGGCCAAGGGCTGGCTGAGCGCGGACGAATTGCAGGAATTGAAGGATAACGCCGAACTACTCGAAGGCGGTTTCAAGAGCTTCGACGTGGAGAGCTTCCTCGAAGGCCATATGACGCCGGTAATCTTCGGCAGCGCCTTACGCCACTACGGCGTCAATCAGTTGCTGGCCGCCATCGGCGGTTTCGCGCCGCCGCCGAAGGTGGTCAAAGCCTCGAAGGCCGGTGTCGATACGGTGGTCAATCCGGTCGACAAGGAAGTCACCGGCTTTGTCTTCAAGGTTCAGGCCAATATGGACCCGAACCACCGCGACCGCATCGCCATGCTGAAACTGACCTCCGGCAAGTTCCAGCGCGGCATGAAGCTGAAGGTGCAGAACACCGGCAAGCAATTGTCGGTCAACGCGCCGATCATGTTCTTCGCCTCCGACCGCGAACTGGCCGAGGATGCCTTTGGCGGCGACGTCATCGGCATTCCGAACCACGGCGTTCTGCGCGTGGGCGATAGCCTGTCCGAAAGCGGCACGATCCGTTTCGCCGGCCTGCCGAACTTCGCGCCGGAAATTCTGCAGCGCGTGCGCGTGAAAGATCCGCTCAAGGCCAAGCACCTGAAAAAGGCACTGGAATCCCTGGCCGAAGAAGGGGTTACGCAGTTGTTCCGCCCCTCGATCGGCTCGGATTTCATCGTCGGCGCTGTGGGCCAGCTCCAGTTCGAGGTCATGGCCGATCGCCTGGCCAATGAATATGGCCTGGAGTGTATGTTCGAGCCGTCGCCTTACGCCGAAGCGCGCTGGCTTGGCGGTGACGCGGCCAAGATCGAGGATTTCGCCGGCAAGTACCGCGCGCAGATGGGGGCGGATATCGACGACGCGCCGGTCTTCCTCGGCAAGTCGGGCTGGGAGATCAACTATGTGTCAGAGCGCTTCCCGGATGTCAGCTTCCAGCGGACGAAAGAGCGGGGTTAAACTTTTTCCTCTCCTGCGAAGCGGGGGAGGTGGCAGCGCCAAGCCCGAAGGGCTGGTGTCGCTGACGGAGGGGGCATCCCCCAAGCGGCGAGAGCCCCTCCGTCTCGACGCGCTACGCTTGCTCGACACCTCCCCCGCCCTGCAGGGGAGGAGAATTAAGATAAAACCCGCCATCCACTCCTGACAATCAACGCACCCAGTACAAACCAGGACGCACCAAACAGCATCATCCGTATGCTGATCCTGTTGACCAATGACTGCCATAGCGAATGCGCCACGCGGATGGCGACATAGAGCCAGACCAGTACCACGTTGACCGTATCCGCCTGACCCAGCAGCACGATGACGATAACCACGGCATAGAAAAGCGGCGGCGCCTCGGTCAGGTTGTTGTAATTGGCCGCCGGGTTGAGCGCCCAGTCCGGCAGCTTGCGCATGGTGGAATAGGTCGCGGTATCCGGCGTGACGCCCGCCTGTTTGAAAGCTCTCAAGCGGCTGAGATAAAGCCACATCATCATGACGAAGTGCAGCACACCCATCGCCAGTATGGCCGCCAGCATTCCTTTTCCCGCGTCGCTCATTCGCAATCTCCAAATTGTCATTGGTAATCTCAGGCTGGATGCCTATGTCTACACCGACGGACCAGAGAGGTATCATTATGAGCAGCACTTTCAAAATAGGCAGTGAAATTGAGATCAATCGTCTCGGCTTCGGCGCCATGCGGATCACCGGACGCGGTGTCTGGGGGGAACCGGCGGACCGTGACGAAGCGTTGCGCACGCTGAAGCGCCTGCCAGAACTGGGTGTCAACTTCATCGATACCGCCGATTCCTATGGCCCCGAAGTCTCGGAAAAGCTGATCCGCGAGGCGCTTTATCCTTATGACAATCTGCTGATCGCCACCAAGGCCGGTTTTACCCGTTCAGGCCCGGATCGCTGGACGATGAACGGCCGGCCGGAATACCTGATCGCGCAGGCGCACCGCAGCCGGGAACTGCTGGGCGTTGAACAGATCGGTCTGTGGCAGCTTCACCGCATCGATCCGCATGTGCCGGCGAATGAACAGTTCGCGGCGGTGAAATCCCTGCTCGATGACGGGGTGATCGGCCATGCCGGCCTCAGCGAGGTGTCGGTGGCGGATATCGGGGCGGCGCGGAAGGTCTTTCCGGTGGCGACGGTGCAGAACCATTATAACCTCGTCAATCGCCAGTATGAGGCTGTGCTCGACTATTGTGAGGCCAATGGTATTGGCTTCATTCCGTGGTATCCGCTGGCCGCCGGCGACCTGGCGCAAAGCGGCGGTCCGCTCGATCATATCGCCCGCCTGCATAAGGCCACGCCGTCGCAGATCGCCCTGGCCTGGATGCTGAAACGCTCACCGGTCATGCTGCCGATACCGGGCACATCCAAGGTGAAGCATCTGGAGGAAAACGTCGCGGCGGCGGAGATCGCACTATCCGATGAGGAGTTCCAAGCGCTGGACCGGGCGGGGCGGTAAAAACAAGAAGCCCCACCACCACGCGCCAAGTGGCGCGCGGTCCCCCTCCTCATCAGAGATGGGGAGGTACAAGAAGCGCAATGGTGGATAAACCGTCCTTGTCTGCGCCCTTCGGCACTTCCCTTGCAAATGTCCATTTACCGCCGAACGGAGCGTATCGTCCTGATACGCTTTTCGCTTCGGACGCGATGGACAAGCGATGTTTGAATTTGGCCGTGAACTGAGGCGCATCTTTCGTAACCACGGCCGGATGGAGTCCGATCCGAGTCTTTATGAGCTGATGAACCTGCAATTGCTGATCACGCAAGGGCGCCAGCTCGATATCGAAGGCGGTCGCGTCTCTACCAAGAACCGCTTCATGCCCTATCTCGAAGCCGCGCAGATCTGGCGCGAATACGGCCGCCGCACCGGTGATCCGGTGGCGCTGCGCCGCGCCGCCTCGGCTGCCGAAAACGCCGGCAAGGAAGCCAAGACCGCCGCCGAGGCCGCCATCGCCGCGCTGGAACAGGCGCAGACCTGCATCCTGTCGGCTGATCTTTACGAAACCCACGACCTGCTGACCTCCGCAGAGGACCTGCTGGCCGGTGGCCGCGCCGCCATTCAGGACGATGACTCCTTACGCGCCCGTTTCAACCGCGTCGAGGCGCAACTGGCCGCGCGTCTGGCAGTGAAACAGGGCGTCGGCGAGGATCTCGAACTGGCCCTGCTGGCCATGTCGCATATTGATCGCGCCGTCGAGCGCGCCGACAAGCGCGTACAGCATACCCATGCGGCCGCCGACAAGATCGAAGCGGCGCAGGCCCGTTATGAGCGCGCCGACCTCCTGACCCTGGTCGGCCTTGACCGTTGCGATTCGTCGCTGATGGGCGCGGTGATCAAGGATTTCGAGGCGTTGCAGGCCCGCTTTGATCCGGCCTATGAGCCGGTCACCTGGTCGCGCGTCAATCTGCGCCTGGGCCTGGCCATGGTGTGGAAAGGCGAGATCGAGGGCAATCCGGGCGTGATCTCGGAAGGCATTTCGCTGCTCAGCACCGAGGAAGATCCGGTCGATTTCGAACATTCGCCGCTCGATTGGGTGGCGCACAAACAGGCCCTGGCTATGGGCTTGCAGGCCCTGGCCGAACTGACGCTCAACGAACAGATCTATGACAAGGCGATGCAGGTCTATGATCTGGCGCTGAAGCGGCCGCTGCAAAAGGGCCTGGCCCTGCGCGGGCAACTGATCAATAATCGCGCCGGTTGCCTGGCCAAGCACGCCGAACTGAAGGGTGATCTCAAGTCGCTCGATCGGGCCGAAGCCGATTTCAAGGCCGAACTGCGCGCCTGCAAGCCGGAGCACGATCCGGTCGGCTGGGCGATCCTGCAAACCAGTCTGGCGCGGCTGTATGTGGCGCGCGGCGATATCACCGGCTTCATGATGGAGCGCACCGAGGCGGCCTACGCCCTGGAAGCAGCCGTGGAAATCTTTGACGAACAGCACCTGAAAAGCCTGGCGAAGGGCGCGCAGATGCAGCTTGATCGGGTCCGCGAACAGGCGTGAAACACATTGCCTCTTGATACGCTTCGCGCTGAAATCGCGCGGGGCGCAAGAGGAGATGATCATGATCGTAACCACCTCAAAAGGCCTGGCGCGCGATTCCGTGTTGAAGCCCGGCGAAACCGTTTTGAGCGATGCCGCCGGCCTGCCGTTCACGGCGGAGAACCGCGAACGGCACGGCTCGGAATACGTGCCGACAGGTATTGACGATACGCATAAGGTTTACAGCGGCGCCGCGCTCGATATCGATGCCGCCGACATGCCGGATGACGGCGTGGTCGCGGTGCATGACACGGACGAAGACCTGCTCGACACCGAGCGCGAAAGTCCCATCGCCGATGATGCAAGGCCGGTGCGGTGAGTGCCTACGCGGTTGATCGCCTGATTCTGACGCCGGATGATATCGACCTGTCGCGCTCGCCTCTGGCCGGGCATCTTAATGCCGAAACCTATGTACTGGGTGCTTTCAATCCGGGCCTGACGCGACTGGAAAATGGCAACCTGCTGCTGATGGTGCGTGTCGCCGAAGCCCTGCGCACGCCGATATTTGACAACCATGTCCATGCCATCCGTTGGAATGGCGGCCGCTATGTGCTCGACCCGTGGCCGCTGGAACTGGTCGATACCGCCGACCCGCGTGTCTTCAAGCTGCGTGGCGGCGGCTGGCGGATCATCGCCCTGACCTCGCTGTCGTGGCTTCTGCCGGTCGAATTGTCGCCGGACGGACTCGCGGTCGTGGCCATGCACTATGACAAGGCCGTGGCGCCGCAGGACAGCCTGCAATGCTATGGCATCGAAGACCCGCGCATATCGAAGGTGGGCGGGCGCTGGCTGATGACCAGTTGTTCGATCAGCCCGGAGCGTCAGTCGACGACGCTGTACAGTTCGCAAAATGGTCTCGACTGGGTGTTCGAGGATATCGTGCTCGATCACCAGAACAAGGACATGTTGATTTTCGAAGGCAAGATTGGTGATGAATACTGGGCGCAGACAAGGCCGCTCGGCGATCTCTATTTCGCTTATCCGCCTGGTAGTGAATGGCGCGCCGGGCCGTCGATCAACCTGGCCACATCGAAAGACGGGCTGTACTGGAAGCCGTATCGCAAGCCGGGGATACGCCCGCATTCCGGCACGGTGGCGACGGCGCGGATGGGGGGCGGCGCCCCGTCGATCCTGACGCCTGAGGGCTGGCTCAGCCTGTGGCATGGCGTCGAACCGAAGGAACTGGTCGGCATCTATCGCACCTACTGGTCGATCCTTGATAAGGACGATCCGAGCCGCGTGATCCATACCGAACACACACCGCTGATCGAGGCCAATCCGGACCTGACACGGCCGATCGAGGATCAGGTCTATATCCGCGATGTTGTCTTCACCACGGGGATCGTCGATGGTGGCGACCATTATATCGTGGCGTCGGGTGAGGGCGATCTGGCCTGCCGGATCACGCATATTCCCAAGTCGATTTTTACGGCGAAGGCGGAAGTTTAAGCGCGCAGACCAACGGCCTTGGTCGGACTCACTCAAGCCGCTGTAATTCTATGTTGCGGAACTCAATCTGCTGGCCTTCGGCCTGTAGCGCGATATAGCCTTTCCCCAATTGAACAGACCCTCCGGCCGCCGCTATCAGCGGCACGGCGTCCGTGTCCTTCGGGTCCAGCTCCGGTGCGGAATAGTGCAGCACCGGCTTGCCGTCGACAAAATGCGTGATGTCGCCATTGGGCAAGACCTCTATCTCAGCCTGAGTCCAGCGGTCCAGGGGGAGCAGGGGCGAAGACGACAGAATGCAGTGGCGCAGGTCACGCTTGCCATCGATAGCGACGGTGGTGCCGGGTGTGCAGAGATTGCCGGTCGGTTCTTTGGTGGGACGGGGAACGGCCAGTAACTGAAATTCCAGGCTGACTGGAAACGCCTGTTCGCGCCGCATGGTTTCGGGCGCCTGGGAATGAAACATCAGGCCGGAATTGCTGATTTCCCATTCCTTGATGTCCGGCAATGGCGGGCCAAACAGGCGGTATTGGAAGCGAATGCGATAGGCTTTCAGGGGCGTCTTCCAGAAGAGATGGCCGTAGGCGCCGTCAAATTTTTTGTAATTGGCGTAAGACACGCGGATGACACCGTCCTGCGCAACAAAGGTATGCAGCGGGTCCTCGCCAACCGCGTGACCGGCAATCTTGGGGGTCCATCCCTCAAGCGATTTGCCATCGAATAGCGGCTCCCACTTCGCCTCAGGCGCGGGGGCAGCGCCGATCAGCGCCAGGCTCATGAAAATCAGACTCTTCATAAATATCTCCCGGTAGAGTTCAGTATCGACACAGTTGGCGCAAATACATGTTTTCCGCAAGGTAACACGAATTCAGGGGTTTACGCGCGATAAACCGCCTTCAGCTTTTCCAGCGTGGCCTGCGCCGACAGCGGATCGACCGTTTCGTTGGCGTCGTTCCAGCCGAAGGCTTCGTCCGGGCCGAAGTCCTGGACCACAATGCCGTCGCGACGGGCCAGGACGCC
The DNA here is from genome assembly GCF_035497195.1 of Asticcacaulis sp. GTDB lineage: Bacteria > Pseudomonadota > Alphaproteobacteria > Caulobacterales > Caulobacteraceae > Asticcacaulis. The sequence goes on along the minus strand of NZ_DATJDZ010000004.1, from coordinate 120,353 downwards.
GATGCCATCACGGTAGCAGCCGTAATGGACGCCCTCTTGCGGCGCCAGCCAGACGATCTGGCCCCGGATGGGGACTATGCTTTCGTCCTTCCACAAGGCACGGGCGCCATAGCCGGTGCAGTTGATGATGACCTTTTCCTTCAGCTTCGACAGGTCGGACGGGGCGTGGAATTCGGCATGTTCGAAGCGCCCGCCAGCCAGCAGGAAATCGGCTTCCAACTGCCGGCCATAGTCGGCGATATTGAAGGTCAGGTTGGCGCCGCGCCGCACCTGCGTGGCTGCAAACGGCGTCGTTTCCGGGGCCACCGATCCATAGGCCGGCATCAGGCCGCGCAGGCGGTCGTTGAGATAGGCGAAGCCGGGATCGAACGGTTCGGGAATTGCCGGTTCGGTGATCGCAGGCTCCGGTTCCGGATCACGCAGGGTATAGTAGTCCATCCACTCGACCGGATTGCCGGCGCTGCCGACAAAGGATTCGTGCATGGCGGCGGAGGTGCGGGCCATGCGTTCCCACTGGACAGGGAAATCGGCCGGCATGGTTGCGGTTTGGGCCACGCGGGAATCCGGCGACCAGATACCGGTGGCGCGTGCCGAACGGACAAAGGGGAAGCGCTCCTTCGCATAGATGGTGACTTCGGCGCCGGCGCGCTGGGCGGTAATGGCGGCGGTCAGGCCGAGCGCACCGGCGCCAATGACAGCCACCTTGCGCGGCGAAGACTGCATGGCGAGCCCGACCGCGACATCGGCGGAACCCCAGGACAGCGACCAGCCGCTGCCGCCGTGGCCGTAATTGTGGATCACCTGCTTGCGCCCGACCGTTTCGGCCTCGATGCGTGGTCCGGCGGCGCGGAAGGGCCTGAGGCAGACGGTGGTGCGGAAGACCTGGGCCGGATCGGTGCGGATGGCGATCAGCGCCGGTTCGGTGGCGCGGGCGAGGCCAGGCGCCAGCAGGGCGGTGGCCAGACCGCCACGCATAAGTGTTCTTCTATCCATGTTCCCGCCTGTGTGTTTATACCCGGCGGAACCCTAGCGGTCAGAGGGAATGACGGCAAGGCGGGATAGCTTCAAAAGAAAATGACAGCGCTGTCATTTTTCGCTTGCGTTAGCGCTAACAGCCTGCTATCGAGAGGTTACTAGGCCTTGTTCGAGGCCTTTGCCCTTCCTGGGCGTTTCCTCCCTGTAAACTGGCCGCGCTGATAGCGCGGCTTTTTTTTTGGCTGGAGCCTGGGGTAAGGAAGCCAGAAACCCCACCACCACTTCGCTACGCTTGCGGTCCCCCTCCCCAACAAGTGGGGAGGTGCAAGATCACAGAATTCCAGATGAGACGGCATCGTGCCGTCACGTCTGGTAAGGCCGACCGGCCGTCGCGCACGTTTGCGCGTATCTTCTAAAGTAAAAAAGCTTAATCGAGACTTGTCTCGATCACGCGGCGTGACCTTCGGCGCGGCGCAGGCGCCAGAAACGGATGGTCCGAAGCGCCGTATCGCGCGGCAGGTCGGTATAGAGGCGGGCGTAATCGCTGGCCTTGCCCATGGCGTTTTCCTGGTCCGACAGCATGATCATGGCGTAGGTCAGGAAGAGGGCCTTGTCGAGATCGGCGGCCTTGCAGGCGATGGCCAGCGCGTCGATCTCCTTCTTTTCGACCAGGTGCCGGGCGGTCAGGAAATCGAGATCGGCCATCTGTGACAGGGCGCAGAGGAAATAGGTCGGGTTCGGATCGCGCATATATTTGGCGAGCAGGGTCGGGGTCAGGCGCGAATTGCGGCGCAGGGTTTCGACCTCGGCTGAGATCTTTTCATAATCGTCCGGGAAGCTGCCGTAGGCGACGGCCACCTTGTCGCGGCCGCGTGACAAAGCCTGTTCGAGCGTGGCGGGATCGAGCTTTTCGTTTTCGCGCATGATACGTTCGCGCAGGCGGGCCTCGACGACGAAATACATGTCATTCATCAGATCGACCGGCATATCGGCGCGGTTGACAACGGCCTCGTGCAGCGCGGGATTGGCCTGGGCGCGCTGGATGACGGCCTCGTTCGAGGCGCGCGACAGGCGGGCGCCATCATTGCTCAGGAGCGTGTGGAGGGTGGTGTCGTCGCCGCGGTTGACGATGACGCCAGAGACGCTTTCCGGCACGGACTCACGCTTCGAGACGGCGCGCAGGTGGTCCTGCCCCTGGGTCGAGACGATGTGCATCAGGTCGGTTTCGCTGAGCGCCTGCGAGCGCGTCAGGATCGGTTCGGCGACGGAGATGTCATCGGACGCCAGCCGGCGCAGCAGGCCCATCGGCGCATTACGCGTTTGGGAGATGGTAGAGGAAATCTCGGCGCGGACGACGGTTTCCATATCGGCCGCGAGTTGGCTCATCACCGAGTCGTACAGCGCCATTTCCGAGTCGCTGATCTCTTCCGGGCTGGTCATGAAGATGCCGGTTACCTGGCGCAGCAGTTCGCGGCGCTTGGCGCTCGAAGGCTCCTGGGCCAGTTCGATCAGGTCGATCAGCGAAGAGGTCGGGACGCGGGACATTCTGTTTCCTTGAGGGCCGTTCTGGCGGGGAAGGTTTGGCTGGCGAGAAGGTTTTAGTATGGATCAGTTCTTATCGGTGGCGGATTTTTTGTCGTCATCGTTGGGATCGCCGGCCTGCTCATCGGGTGAGACGGTCAGGAGTGCGCCGGTCGCGCCTTGCGTAACGGTAATCGGATCGGGACGCATACCGTACTGGCGATGCAGGCTGTAGATACGCGGTTCGTCGGCCGGGGACGTATAGTGTTCGCCGGGAATGAAGACGTGATCGGTTTCCTGTGACGCCAGCGACACATCGGGTTCCGGCGCGGTGGCGGTCGATTTGGGATCGGTTTTTATGGTTTGGGGCGCTTCGGCAGCCGGCAGGGCGGTGGCGCGTGCGGCGGCGATGCGTGCGGCGTACTTGCTGGTCGCAGGCACCTGATAGGCGTCGTTAGTGGCGACTGCCGGCGCGGATTTTGGGGCGGCCGCGGGCGCAGGCTTGGGGGGCGCCGTGTCAGCCATGCCGGGATCGTCGGCGAGGCCGGGGTCTTCGCGTTCAGGCGCTTGCGGAACAGGCACAACGGCGACCGGACGTGGCGCGCTCATTGGCACCGGTTGCGACACCGAAACCGGCGACGGATTACGGATTGGCGGTGCGGGCACGGGGGCGAAGGTCGGTTGCGGCGGCGGGGAGACCGAGGCGACGGCGGGGGTCTGTTTGGCCGGCCAGCGCAGGCTGTGGGCATAGGGATCGCCGACCTGGCCGTAGGGCGAGGCGGGAACCGGATAGGCGCCGGTGGTGGTATTGACCTGTTCGGTTTGCGCAGGGGTATCGGCCGATGGTTGAGACTTAGCGTTCCAGTAGAGGTAGCCGGCCGAACTGGCAAATGCCGCGCACGGGGCCGCAATCACCATCAGGGCGGCGGCGGACAGCAGATAACAGGCGCGGCGGGCAGGCTTGGTCATGGCTTGCGATCGGGCTTTCACGCAGTACGTCAGGTTGCAACCCTGACAGCCTAAGCCAGTGAGTTTAATTAAGACCTAATAAGGGGCGGGGAATTTCGGTGGCGGCGCGGAAGTGGATTGGGGGCGAAGGGGGGGTATCTTGCTTAGTGGTTCCTAACCCGCCAGTTGGGCGCGTTTTTCTTCCAGTTCGAGCCATTCCATCTCGCCGTTTTCCAGCGAGGTGCGGGTGTGGGTCAACATACGGGTGGTCTGCTCAAAGGCTTTGGGCGCCTTGGTATAGAGGTTGGGATCGCTGAGGATCTCCTCCATCTTGGCGATTTCGGCCTGCCATTCCGGCATCAGACGCTCCAGATCTTCGAGGCGCTTCTGGTCCTTGTAGGAGAGTTTCGCGGCCGGCTTTTTAGCGAGCGTGCTTACCTCTACCGGCTTTTCGAACAGGACCTTGGGCGCATCGCCCTTGATCTTGATCGATTCCATGCGCGAGATTTCGGAGAAGAAATCCGGGTTCTGGCGGATGAAATCCTGCCAGCCGCCGGGGGTTTCGGCGGCGTCGCCCTTGCCGTTGAGCGCCAGGGTCGAGGTGGCCAGGCGGTCGATGAAATCCCGATCGTGGGAGACCAGAATCAAGGTGCCATCGTAATCGGCCAGCATATCTTCGAGCAGGTCGAGCGTGTCCATGTCGAGATCGTTGGTCGGTTCGTCGAGCACCAGCATGTTGGTGGCCTTGGCGAGGGCGCGGGCCAGTTGCAGGCGGTTGCGCTCTCCGCCGGAGAGCGATTTCACCGGCTGGCGCAACTGGTTGTCGCGGAACAGGAAGTCCTTGGCGTAGGCGGCGACGTGCTTCGGCGTGCCCTGCACCATGATCGAATCCGAACCGGAATTGGCCAGCACGTCCCACAGGGTTTCGTCGCCTTTCAGGGCGTCGCGGCCCTGGTCGAGATAGGCGACTTCGAGATTGGTGCCGAGCTTGATCTCGCCTGAGTCCGCCGGAATCTGGCCGAGCAGCAGCTTGACGAGCGTGGACTTGCCGGCGCCGTTGGGGCCGACGATGGCCAGGCGATCGCCGCGCATGATGCGGGTCGAGAAGTTTTTCAAAAGCGTGCGTTCGCCGAACGCCTTGCTGACGCCTTTCAGTTCGGCGACGAGGCGGCCGGAGGTGCCGCCGGAATCGATGGTCATTTCCATCGTCTTGCCGCGTTGCATCAGGCGGGCCTGGGCATCGGCGCGCATGGCGTTGAGGCGTGCGGCGCGGCCTTCGTTGCGCGTGCGGCGGGCGGTGATCGAGGAATAGAAGGTCTTTGTTTCGCGCTCGATGGCCTTTTGCAGGCGTGACAGCGATTCTTCGGCGTCTTTTATCACTGATTCCGACCACGGCTCGAAGGCGGCATAGCCCTGGTCGAGCTTGTTGACCTTGCGGTCATAGAGCCAGAAACAGCGCTGGGTGGTGCGCTCCAGGAAGGTCCGGTCGTGGCTCACGATCAGGGCGGCGCCGCGGAACGAGCGCAGGCGGTCTTCGAGGGTTTCGATGGCGAAGATATCGAGGTGGTTGGTCGGTTCGTCGAGGAACAACAGGTCGGGTTCTTCGGCGAAGGCCTTGGCCAGCGCGGCGCGGCGCTTTTCCCCGCCGGACATCGAGGTGGTCGGGCCGTTCGGGTCGATCTCGAAGGCGTAAAGTTCGGCCTCGGCGGTATAGTGTTCGGCGCCGCCGGAACAGGCCCAGTCGAGGATGGTGTCGCCGGTCGGTTCCGGTTCCTGCAGGACGAAGGCGTAGCGGACGCCGGAATTGACGACGCGCTCGCCTGAGTCAGCCTCGATCAGGCCGCACATCAGGCGCATCAGGGTGGACTTGCCGGCGCCGTTCTTGCCGACGAGACAGGCGCGCACGCCGCGCTCCAGCGCGATATCGACGCCGTCGAACAGGGGGTTCATGCCGTCCATCAGGCGGACGTCTTTGAGCGCGAGCAGCGGCGCCTTGGGGGAGGGGTTTTTGGCCATGACGGGGATGTAGTGCGTGACGGCCTATTTTACAAAGGAAATTTGGAGGATTGTCGTATTTGAATGCGATCGAGGTAATATGCCGAAAAACCGCTTTTGTCTCTTTTGGATATATATACCCGTAAGCCGATTTGTGTTTTAAATTTGAAAATCATAAAGACGTTGATGGCTTGCTCTGTTCTCAACATACTTCAACAATTGGCGTAAGTTTAAAATTTACAGCGCAAAAGGGGTGAGCATTGTCAGCTAATCCGAAATATTTTATTCGCAGTTTCGGAATTGAACAGACTGAATTGTGGAGACGCAATGCTTTAAGTTGGGAGAAACCTTTCACAACTGCGTCTGACGTAACGAATTACGGTAAGAAGGCCATTTGGACAATCAATGGAAATGCAGGATGGTCGAAGAAGGAGTTCAAGGAGATAAGCGTCCCTCCAGGTAAATATTATCCTCGAATGTGGCGTCCAAATTACGCGCCGTTCGGCGGCCCCTATGAAAGAGCATTGACCAAAGCAGAAAAAATCTATGTCGCAGATGCAAAAGCACAGCTCGCAGTATTTTGCCGGGAATTAGATCACATTTGCAGGTCGGTGCATCCAGATAAATCTACCTTAAGTGTGTACGGACATAATGTGCGGAACCTTCTGATTTCGGCTTGCACTGAGGCGGAAATGCATTGGACGGGGGTTTTGAGAGCAAATAATCGATCTAAGACCAGCAGTACCACTGATTATGTACTTTTAGCTGCGCCACTCAAATTGAAAGATTTTCAGGTTCATTTTTGGAAGTATCCTCAGCTTGGTCTTTTCAAACCATTTGCACGCTGGCGAGTTGGGGGGAAGCCTACTCAGGATTTACCGTGGTATCAGGCATACAACCTCACAAAGCATGATCGAGAAATCAATTTTGCTAAGGCCACTCTTGCACATGCTTTTCAAGCAGTTGCGGCATGTGCAGTAATGCTTGTGGCACAGTTTGGTCTGCAAAATGCGATTGGGATAGCGACTGAACTCAGTGGCCACTTTTATTTCGAGGTGGTGCCTGAATGGGGTCCGCAAGATCAATATGTCGCCTTGTTCGAGCACCCTCAGACCGATTGGGAGCCGTTGAATTTTCCTTGGTGATTTCTAATGAGCATAAAGGCCATTTAGCGACTGGTTGGTGGAATTCAATAGGACTTGCGCTTTTCGTTGTTAGCGCTATCAATTGTCATATAAAAACAATTGAAGGGAAGAGATCATGGGTCACGAGATGTCGCGCCGGTCGCTGTCGGCACTGATGTTGCTGGGGATGGCGGCGCCGTCGGCGGGGTTCGCCAAAAGTAGCAAAACCCGTCAGGTGGCGCTCGATGTGGCGCAGGCATTGCTGCCGCTGGACCGGTTCTTTGACCTATCGGTCGGGTCGGATTTTCCCGGTACGCTGATCCGTGATGACAGTCAGGCGCAGTTGAAAACCACGGTCAATGAACTGGGTTTTCGCTATATCCGTTTCCACGACATTTTCCATGATGTGCTGGGCACGGTGAAAAGTGTCGACGGCAAGATCGTCTATGACTGGACGAAGATCGACTATCTCTACGACGCCCTGCTGGCCAAGAAGATCAAGCCGTTTGTCGAACTGGGCTTCACGCCGGAGGCGTTAAAGACCTCCGACCAGACCATCTTCTACTGGAAGGGCAATACCTCGCATCCGCGCTTCGATCTGTGGGCGCATCTGATCGACGCCTTCGCCCGCCATATCATCGCGCGTTACGGCATTGACGAGGTGCGGACCTGGTTCTTCGAGGTGTGGAACGAGCCGAACCTCGACGGTTTCTTCCAGTATGCCGACCAGCAGGCCTATTTCGCGCTCTATGGCCTGACGGCGCGGACCCTGAAAGCGGTCGATGCCGGTTTGCGCGTCGGCGGGCCTTCGACGGCCGGCGCGGCGTGGGTGCCGGAATTCCTGGCCTTCACCAAGGCGACCAATGCGCCGGTCGATTTCGTCACCACCCATACCTATGGCGTGCAGGGCGGTTTCCTCGATGAGCAGGGCAAACAGGACACCAAGCTTGATCCGTCACCGGACGCGATTGTCGGCGATGTGAAGCGTGTGCGCGCCGAGATCGAGGCCTCCGCCTATCCCGGCCTGCCGCTCTATTTCACCGAATGGAGCACCAGCTATACGCCGCGCGACCTGGTCCACGATTCCTATATTTCGGCGCCCTATATCCTCAGCAAGCTCAAGGCCAGTCAGGGGTTGCTGCAAGGGATGAGTTACTGGGTCTATACTGATCTCTTTGAGGAGCCCGGTCCGCCGCCGACGCCTTTCCACGGTGGTTTCGGTTTGCAGACCCGCGAGGGCATCCGCAAACCGGCCTGGTTCGCCTATAAGTACCTCAACGCTTTGCAGGGTAAGGCCCTGCCGTCATCCGATGCGCAGGTTTGGGCGGCGGCCGATGGGAATAGCGTGGCGGCCATGGTCTGGGATTTCCAGCAGCCGGTGCAAACCGTCAGCAACAAGCCGTTTTACAGCCGGATCGTGGCCAATGCGCCGTCAGCGCCGGTGGATATGCGCGTGGCCGGGCTGAAACCGGGCGTCTATGCGCTGGAAATCCGCCGCACCGGTTTCCGCAAAAATGACGCCTATTCGGCCTATATCGACATGAAGGCGCCAGAGTCGCTTAACCCCGCTCAACTGGCGCAGTTGCAGGCCCTGACGACGGATAAGCCAGAGGTGCGCAAGGTGACGGTCGGGGTCAATGGCAAGGCGTCTGTCAGCCTGCCGATGTCGAGCAATGATATCGTTCTGGTGACGCTTAAGCCGGTTTAGGCAATATCATGGGTGCAAAATCGGGCGCGGGGGATTATAAGCCCGCAAATGACCGATAATGCTGTACAAAACCGTTTCTGGGAAACCAAGACTCTCGCCGAAATGAACCCGCAGGAATGGGAATCCCTGTGCGATGGCTGCGGGCTGTGCTGCCTGGTGCGGTTCGAGGACGAGGACACGCTGGAGGTCGTCCCGACGCGGGTGCACTGCAAGCTGTTCGATCCGGGTAAGTGTACGTGCTCGGATTACGCCAACCGCAAGAAGCATGTGCCGGACTGTATCAAGCTGACGCCGGGCAATATCCAGGCGCTGGAATGGATGCCGCTGAGTTGCGCCTATCGCCGGCTGAATGAGGGCAAGACCTTGCCGGAATGGCATCATCTGATCACCGGCGACCGCGAGACGGTGCATCGCGCCGGCGTATCTATCCGCGGCCAGACGATTTCGGAACTGTCGTTGGGATATCCGGAAGAGGCGCTCGATTTCGCCGCCTGGGACCTGAATGAAGACCGCTCGGATTGGCCGGCGGAGGATATTGATGCAGTGGAGGACCGGTGAGCGAGGGGTTGACGCAGGTCGAGGCCGGTTTGATCGCCGCGTGCCTGGCGCCCTACTGGCAGACGGCCTGGGGCAGTCTGGCGCCGCAGGTTCTGTCACGCGAATATACGCCCGGTGGCGGCTATCTGCACTTCATCCTCAGCGATGACGAGGCCTTGCAAAACCTGCTCGATGTCCTGACCGATCACAAGGCGGATTATCCTTTTGGCGTCAACTTCTCGATGGCCGATTATCAACTGGGCGGCGGCGCTTTGCTGTGGTTTCCCAATGCGGCGGAAGACTTCTTTTCGCTGGAGGTCTATGGCTACGAAGACCACGACTGGCCGGCGGTGATGGCCGGCCGCTTCGACGATTTTGAAATTCACGAGGACTGATGATGAGCCATTTGATGGAAATGCCGGAAGAATTCGTGAAACTGGTCAGCGATATGGCTGATCCGGCAGTGGACAAGGTGGCCAGTAACCTTGGCATGGATGTTGGCGACTATTTTCTCGATTACGGCCTGACCGATGTGAAGGCGCAGAAGCGGCTTGGCGCCTATCTCGACTATATCCTGGCGCACAAGGACAGCAAGGACAGGACGAGCGCTCTGTGGGTCGAACTGGACAAGGCCGGGACATTCGGCGGCGTGACGCGCGAACTGAAGTTCTTCGCCCGGATGCGTGATGCAATCCGCAAACGGCAGACGGCGAAGCCGCAGAAGCCGCAGAGACGGTAAAGCGCTTACAATATCCTTGCGATATGGCGGTCATTCCGGCTTTCGCGCTTAGCGGATAAGATGCGTAAATCGGACGGCGGGGGCTGTCAGAAAGGCATCGCTATGACGCATCCTGTTTCCAGACGATCCTTGTTATTCGCGGCTGTTTCCGGTGCGGCGGTGGGCCTTAGCGCCTGTGCCGATTATTATGGCGCCGGTGTCGGCTATGGCAATAACGATTACGACGACCTCTATTATGACAACTATTACGGTCCGGTGAGCGAAGGCTACTGGGATGCCGACGGCTGGTACTATTACCGCGATCGCACGACCCGCCGCTACCGCCGTGACGAAGGCCGTCATTTCCGCCGGGAGGCTTCGGACGGTTATCAGTCTTCACGGATGCGCCGCGGACGTGACAACAATCATGGCAACCGGCGGAATGACCGGCATGACCATGATCGGGGGCGCAATCACGACTGACAATTTGAGAGCGCTTTCAATTTGAGTGCGATGAAGACTTGTGTCATTCGCCGACAGGCCGCATAAAGCGGTCATAATTCATGGCGAGTGAGACTTCCTTTTGAGTGCCGGTAAACTGAAGACCACAAGTAAACCGACGATTGATGACGTAGCGGCGCTGTCAGGCGTGGCGCGGGCCACTGTGTCGCGTGTGCTTAATGGCGGACCAAATGTGCGCGAGGAAGTGCGCCAGCGCGTGCTCAAGGCCGTCGACAAGCTGCAATACAAGGTCAATATGCAGGCGCGGTTCCTGGCCGGCGGCAAGACGCAGGTGCTGGGCCTGGTCTATGCCTCCGATCTCGATTCGGAACCCAATTCCTTCTATCATTCGGGCCTGGAGCTGGGGGCCTTGCGGGCCTGCGCCGAGGCTGGTTTCCAGTTGCTGATGCACACGGTCAACCAGCATTCGCTCGGCAAGACGACGAAGATCATCGAACTGGTCGATTCGCGCCGCTGCGACGGGCTGATTTTGACGCCGCCCTTTTCCGACGACTGCGACCTGCTGCGCGAACTGGAAAAGCGCAACTGCCCGGTGGTGTGCATTTCACCGGGACTGGAAGCGCAGAAGGTGGCCTCCGGCGTCGGGATCGACGACGAGGTGGCGGGCTATGAAATGACCCGCTACATGCTGTCGCTCGGTCATAAAAAGTTCGGCTTTATCAAAGGCCTGGAAGGGCACTTGTCGGCCGAGGAACGCTATTCAGGCTTCCGCCGGGCCATCGCCGAAGCGGGGGTCGAGGAACGCGATGTCATGGTCATGCGCGGCAATTTCACCTTCCGGTCGGGGGTCGAAACAACGGCGGCGATCCTGAATAATGGGCATCGGCCGAGCGCGCTGATCTGCGCCAATGATGACATGGCCGTCGGCGCGCTGTTTTCGGCGCACAAGATCGGCCTGAATATTCCGCAGGATCTGTCGATCGTCGGGTTCGATGATACGCCGGTGTCGGAGATCATCTGGCCGCCGCTGACAACCGTCAATCAGCCGCTGAAAACCATCGGTTACCGCGCCGTGGAAATGATTGTCGAGCGGATCAAGGCCGGCAAGACGGCCAGCGGCCCCCTGCCGGTGCGCTTCGATGTGGTGGCGCATAAGGTGGTCATGCGCGAAAGCGCCAGCGCGCCGCAGGCGTAGTAGGAATAAGAAAGCCAGATACCCCACCCCCACGCCTCAAGAGAGGCGGGGTCCCCCTCCCTGACAGGCGGGGAGGCGCAGGTTTATGGGAGCGCTCCCATGCGGCGATGTATCTTCGTTTCAAGGTTAACTTTGTGTCATATTGAACACATTTCGCTTCTGATCTGGCAAAATATGGCGGGAAACAGGCTCCTGCGTGGTCTAGTGCTTGACAGAAGCGTATCGTGCGGAGCAGAAATTGAGAGCGCTTCCAATGGCGGGGTCAACCCGCCGCTAAACAGCACATAACCCGATCTGGGGAGGAACATGATGAAATCTGTCACGCGACGCGGCCATTCTGCGTCCATTAAAGCGGTTCTGATGGGGACGGCCGCCTGCGCGGTCGCGCTCGGTGGCCTGGTGACCGCCGCCTATGCACAGGATACAGCCGCCGCTGCTGCCCCGGCCGAAGATACAACCACCATTGTGGTGACCGGTATCCGCAAGGGTTTGCAGGATTCGCTGGCCATCAAGAAACGGAACACCTCGATCGTCGAAGCGGTTTCGGCCGAAGATATCGGCAAGCTGCCGGATGCCTCGATCGCCGAATCGCTGGCGCGCCTGCCGGGCCTGGCGGCGCAGCGCGTCGGGGGCCGCTCGCAGACCATCTCCATTCGCGGCCTCTCCGGCGATTTCTCGACCACGCTGCTGAATGGCCGGATGCAGGTCTCTTCCGGTGACAACCGCGCCGCCGAATTCGACCAGTATCCGTCGGAAATGGTCTCCTCGGCTATTGTTTACAAGACGCCGGACGCCGGCATTACCGGCCAGGGGCTTTCCGGTACGGTGGTGCTGAATACGGTGCGTCCGCTCGATTATAACAAGCGCGTCATCTCGGTGAACCTGCGCGGTTCGGTCAATACCAATGGCGAGGTCGTTCCCGGTTACAGCCCCAATGGTAACCGTATCAGCCTGGCCTATATCGACCAGTTCTTCGATGGCAAGCTGGGCGTCGCGCTCTCCTATGCGCACCTCGATGATCCGTCGGAACTGGAACATTCTAAGAGCTGGTGGTGGGACAAGCAAGGCAATCTGCCGAAAGCTAATCCAACCGATCCGGATGTGCCGCGCCTGGGCGCTGGCAATGCGGACGTGTTCGGCCTGCACGGCGTTGAAATCTGGTCGACGGCCCGCCGGCAGACGCGCGACGGCTATATGGCCGTGTTCGATTTCAAACCGAGCGAAAATTTCCGCAGCGTGAATGATTTCTACTATTCGGTCTTCGACCAGAATGAAGTGACGCACGGGGCGCAGTGGTATCAGACGCAATGGACGGATGATATCCGTTTCTCGAACGTCGTGGTGTCCGATCACGGCGGCACGCCGGTGGTGCAGAAGGCGACGATCAGCGGCATCGCGCCGATCATCCGCAATGATAACAACCTGCGCCGCGACGAGATGTTCGCTTTCGGCTCGAACAACCGATTCAACATCGGCGCCTGGCGGTCGGTGATTGATTTCGGCTATTCGCGCTCGGTCCGTAAGGAAAGCATCGCCGAAACCTATGCCGGCTATGGCACCAATCCGACGCCGGTCAGCCGGACCTTCGATACGATTGACGAGAATATCGCCTTTGGTGATTTCCCGCAGCTTCATCCGGGTTTCGATTATGCCGATGCCGATAATGTCTATCTCGGCGATGCGGCGCCCTGGGGCGGTTGGGGTCATGACGGCGCCATCCGCACGCCGAAAGTCACCGACCAGTTGGCGACGGCGCGCTTTAGCGGCGTGCACGATATCGACTGGGCTGGTTTCAAGAGCGTTGAACTGGGCGTCGATTATTCGCATCGCACCAAGAACAAGGGCGTACAGGAATGGGATCTGTGCCTCAAGGGCTGGGACCAGGCCGCCAATAACTGCCACGGTACCCGTGTGGCGGTTGACGCCGCCGACTTGCAGGCGCCGACCAATCTCGATTTCGCCGGTTTTGGCGGGGTGCTTTCGTATGATCTGGGCGATGTGATCAACAAGTATTACGACAAGAAGCCGCTGCTCAACGACGACAACCTCAACAAATACTGGCAGGTTGATGAGGAACTGGTGACCCTGTTCGCCAAGTTCAATATCGATACGACCATGGGCGGACATGGCCTGCGTGGTAACCTGGGCCTGCAATATGTCAGCGCCAAGCAGACCGCCGGTGGTTATGACATCTATCAGCACTCGACTGCCACCACGCCTTCGCTGGGAAACTGGGTTGAAGGCACTGAAAAATACGGTGATTTCCTTCCTAGCCTGAACCTGATCTACGATATCGACGACAGCTCGGTCTTCCGCTTTGCGCTGAGCCGCGCCATGGCCCGTCCGCGCATGGACGACATGCGTGGCACCCGCAACGCCAGCGTGCCGCTTCCCGGCAGCGGCGGCACCTATGAGCCGCACTGGAGCGGTTCCGGCGGCAATCCGAACCTCAAGCCGTGGATCGCCGATGGCGTCGATTTCTCGTATGAACGCTACTTCAACAAGACCAGCTATATCGGCGTCGCCACCTTCCAGAAGGTTCTGCGTACCTATATCCGCAATGTCACTGACGACTATTTCGACTTCGACGCCAATGGTTTTGTCAACTACACCGGCGCTACGCCGATCGCCTGGCCCAAAAGCCTGACCTATGAGAATGGCGCACCGGCCAATATTGGTCCGTTCACCCAGCCGCAAAATGGCCATGGCGGCAATGTCAGTGGTCTGGAACTGAGCGGCGCGATCGATGGTCAGTTGATCTGGGACAAGCTGGATGGTTTCGGCCTGATCGGCAGTGTGTCGCGCGGCTGGACGAATATCCAGTCGGGCAGTGATGTTGATCCGAGCAAGCTGCCGGGCTTCTCCGGCGACGTGGCCAATGTCACCGGCTATTACGAGCATGGCGGCTTCTCGGCGCGCCTGAGCTATCGCTATCGTTCGGCCTTCCTGGGTGAAGCCTATGCGCTTTACGCCAACCGAGCGGTGACGCGTATCCTGGCGGACAAGCAGGTCGATGCACAGGTCAGTTACCAGATGCAGGATGGCCCGCTCAAGGGCGTCACCTTCCTGTTGCAGGGCTATAACCTGGCCAATTCGAACTACCAGACGCAGTTGAAGGTAGGCGAAAACCGGGCGGCGGACGGCTCGTCCTATCCCGAAAACTACGAGGAATATGGCCAGACGATCCTCTTCGGCGTCAGCTACAAGTTCCAGTAGGCCCTGAGACGTCTTCCGCTGTAGTGGCGGAAGGCGACGGTTATCCGGGGAGGGCTCCTCCCGGTCTTCCCCGGATACTTTTTTTGAATTTGATTGAAGTAAGAAACCCCACCACCAAAGCGCAAGCGCGCTTCGGTCCCCCTCCCCACCGGAGGTGGGGAGGTATAGGAAATTCCCATGTCCAAGTTGTCTTTCCGCCGGGCGCTGCTCGGATCGATCTCGCTGTGTCTGCTGTTTGCGCCGATGGGTTATGCGCAGGCACTGACCGACTGGCCGCATATTGAATCGGCCATCAAGCCGGATGCGGCGATGGAAGCGAAGATCGCGCAGATTGTGGCTGGCATGACGTTGCGGCAGAAGATCGGCCAGATGACTCAGGCCGAGATCAAGGCGGTGACGCCGGAGGATATCCGCAAGTCCTATATCGGTTCGGTGCTCAATGGTGGCGGCTCATGGCCCTATATGATGAAGCACGCCACGCTGAAGGGCTGGGTGGATATGTCGGACGGCTTCTATGACGCGTCGATGAAAACCGACATGAAGACGAAGATTCCGCTGCTGTGGGGTACGGATGCGGTGCATGGCCACGGCAATGTCATCGGGGCGACGCTCTTTCCGCACAATATCGGTCTGGGCGCGGCGCATGATCCGGAACTGATCGGCGAGATCGGTGCGGCGACAGCGAAGGCGGTGCGCGCCACCGGCATCAACTGGGTCTTCGCGCCGACGCTTGCCGTGGTTGAGGACCAGCGCTGGGGCCGGACCTATGAGGGCTTTTCGTCCGATCCACTGGAGGTGAAGGCCTATGCTTCGGCCTATGTCACCGGGATGCAGGGCGATTTCTCGAAAGCCGGCAATGTGGTGGCGACCGCCAAGCATTATATCGGCGATGGTGGCACGCTGAACGGCAAGGACCAGGGCGTCAATATGTCGTCGGAATCGGATCTGATGAATATTCATGGCCAGGGCTATTATGGCGCGCTGGGCGCCGGCGTGCAGACGGTGATGGCCTCCTATTCATCATGGACCGATGGGGCGACAGGTAAAGACTACGGCAAGATGCACGGCGACGAATACTTGCTGACCGACGTGCTGAAAAACAAGATGGGCTTTGACGGATTTGTCGTCTCCGACTGGAACGCTGTGGGGCAGTTGCCGGGGTGCCTGAATTATCATTGCCCGCAGGCGATCAATGCCGGAATCGACATGATGATGGTGCCGCTGGAGTGGGACAAATTCATTGAGGCGACCGTGGCCGATGTCGAGAGCGGGGCCATTCCGGTGGCGCGCATTGATGACGCCGTGACGCGGATTTTACGCGTGAAGATGCGCGCGGGGATTTTTGGTCAGCGGCCTTCGGGCAATCCCTATGCCGGCAAGATGTCGGCGATCCAGGCGCCTGATCTGGCGCGGCGGGCGGTATCCGAGTCGCTGGTGCTGCTGAAGAATGAGAGGAGCGCGCTGCCATTGAAAAAGGGCGCGAAAATCCTGGTGGTCGGCAAGAGCGCCGACAGTCTCGGCAACCAGACCGGCGGCTGGAGCGTCACCTGGCAGGGCACGGACAATGCCAATACGGACTTCCCGAATGCGGACAGCATTTTGGTGGGGGTAAAGGCCGAGGCGGGGGATGTGACCTATAGCGCGGATGCGTCGGGCATAGATGTCAGCCAGTATGATGCGGTGATCGCGGTGGTGGGTGAGACGCCCTATGCCGAGACGGCGGGGGATATCAGCAACCTGTCGCATTCGGCGCGCTATCCGGAAGATGTGAAGGTGTTGCAGGCGGTATCCGGCAAGGGCAAACCGGTGATCACCGTGTTTGAATCGGGCCGGACGGCCTATGCCAACGACCTGATCAATCTGTCGGATGCCTTTGTGGCGGCGTGGCTGCCGGGGACCGAAGGCAAGGGCGTGACGGATGTGCTGTTCGGGACGAAAGACTTCCGAGGCACCCTGTCGTTTGACTGGCCGTCGGCGGGTTGTCCGGCAGGGGCGGCGCCGCTGTTCGCCTTGGGATACGGGCTGAGCTATGCTAAAACCGGAGAGGTGGGCGCATTGCCTGTGGCCGCACCGGTGGAATGTAAATGACGCTGAACGATCCCGCTTTTTCTTGTACCTCCCCATCTCTGATGGAGTTTGGCGCTGGCGAAAATATAGCTTTCGCAAGCCATGCGACCGCGCCTCTCTTGAGGCGTGGTGGTGGGGTATCTTGCTTACTTCACTTAATGGACGGAAGAGAAAAAGAAAGCAAGAAACCCCACCACCACGCGCCATTCCTTGCGTGTCTTCTGAATAGCCGGCGCGCGGTCCCCCTCACCGGCGGAGCCGGGAAGGTACGGATAAATGCCGTGGGTATCCGGGCATGACTCCTCTGAAGAAAGTGGTGATTGTTGGTGGCGGGACGGCGGGCTGGATGGCCGCCGCCTTGCTGGCGAAACTGGCGCGAAAAGGGCTTGAGATCGAGCTGGTGGAGTCGGAAGACATCGGCACCATTGGCGTCGGCGAGGCGACGATTCCGGCGATCAAGCGCTTCAATCATCTGCTGGAGCTGGACGAGACCGACTTCATCAAATCGACGAAAGCGACCTTCAAGCTGGGGGTCGAATTCACCGACTGGGGCCATGTCGGGAATACCTATATCCACGGCTTCGGCAAGATCGGCCAGGACCTCGGCTGGCTCAGGATGCACCAGTACTGGCTTAAATATCGCGGCACCGGTCAGGTGTCGGATGTGTTTGCCGACTACTCGATCAATACGGCGGCGGCCTATCAAAACCGCTTCATGCGGGCGCGGCCGGACATGAAGGCGTCGCCGCTCAATGATATCGCCTATGCCTATCATTTTGACGCCGGACTCTATGCGCAATACCTGCGAAAATATTCTGAAGCATTGGGGGTAAAGCGGACGGAAGGGAAGATCGTCACCGTCAACCAGCGGGCGGCGGATGGTTTTATCGAAGGCGTGGTGCTGGAGAACGGCGCGGTGATCGCAGGCGAACTGTTTATCGATTGTTCGGGGATGCGGGCGCTGCTGATCGAGCAGACCCTGGGTGCCGGCTTCGAGGACTGGGCGCACTGGCTGCCGTGTGATCGCGCGGTGGCGGTGGGGTGTGTATCGACGGGGGAACCGTTGCCCTATACGCGCTCGATCGCGCGGACGGCGGGCTGGCAATGGCGGATACCGTTGCAGCATCGGATGGGCAATGGCCATGTGTTTTCATCGCGCTTTATGAGCGAGGATGAGGCAACGGCCGTGCTGATGGCGAACCTGCCGGGTGAGGCGCTGGCGGAGCCGCGGGTGATCCGCTTCAAGACGGGCAAGCGGCGCAAGGTATGGCTGAAGAATGTCGTGGCGATGGGGCTGGCCGGCGGGTTCATGGAGCCGCTGGAATCGACCTCGATCCAGATGGTGCAGAGCGCGATTTTGCGGTTGGTGGCGCTGTTTCCCGACAGCGGTTTCGATCCGGTGCAGCGCGACGCCTTCAATGATCAGTCGGATTTTGAATATAGCCGCATCCGCGATTTCCTGATCGCGCACTATAAGCTGACCACGCGCGACGATACGGCGATGTGGCGGTATTGCCGGGATATGGAGATACCGGAAGGGCTGGCCGAACGGCTGAAACTGTGGTCGGCGGCGGGACGTTTCTTCAAGGACGGCGAGGAGCTTTTCGCCGATGAGAGCTGGATACAGGTGCTGATCGGACAGGGCGCGATTCCGGCCGGTTACGATCCGTTCGTTGATCTGCGACCGGAGGCGGAGGTTCTCAAATATCTCAACGATATCAGCCGGGTGATCGGCAAATGCGTGGCCGCCATGCCGAGCCATGCGCAATATATAGAGGCCAATTGCCAAGCAAATTAGGCAAGGCCCAATAGGAGGACAGGATGCGGATTTTCCAGGTGGCGGTATTGGCCGCGTTGGTCGCTTTGCCGGTGGTGGCGCAGGCCGGACCGGTAAAGGTATGGGAGACGGATGCCGATCAGTCGAAGTTGCTGGCGCCGCAGGCGGATGTCAGCTTTGGCAAGGCGTCGGGTACGGTGATCACGGTCGATCCGGCGCAGACCTATCAGAGTATGGTTGGGTTTGGCGCTGCCATGACGGACGCTTCGGCGTATTTGATCCGCAATAAAATGACGGATGACCAGCGCAATGCCCTGATGAGTGATTTGTTTGGCGAGGGCGGTCTGGGGTTCAGTTTTACGCGCCTGACCATTGGGGCGTCGGATTTTTCGCGCGCGCATTACAGCTACGACGACATGCCGAAGGGGCTGAGCGATCCGGGCCTGGCGCATTTCTCGATTGAGGCCGCGAAGACGGATGTCATTCCGGCGGTGAAGCAGGCCTTGTTGATTAATCCGAAGCTGACGGTCATGGCCTCGCCGTGGTCGGCGCCGGGCTGGATGAAGACGACGGACAGTCTTATTCAGGGTTCGCTGAAGCCGGAAGCTTATCCGTATTTTGCCGATTATCTGTCGCGGTATCTCAAGGACATGCGGGCGGAGGGCGTCGATATCACGCTGCTGACCTTGCAGAATGAGCCGGGGTTTGAACCGGATTCCTATCCGGGGATGCGGGTGGAGCCGGCGTCACGCGCGGCCTTTATCGGCGGGTTTCTGGGGCCGAAACTGGCAGCCGATGGCGGCACGACAAAGATTCTTGATTACGATCATAACTGGGATCTGCCGTCTTCGCCTTTGGCGGTTCTGGGGGATGCAAAGGCCAGCCCTTATGTGGCCGGTGTAGCCTGGCATTGCTATGCCGGCGATGTGGCGGCGCAAGGGCCGGTGCATGACGCCTATCCGGACAAGGACGCCTATTTCACCGAATGTTCGGGCGGTGAATGGGCGCCAAAATTCGACGAGACCTTCGGCTGGACGGTGAAGAATTTGATCATCGGGTCTACGCGCAACTGGGCGAAGGGCGTGCTGATGTGGAACCTGGCGCTCGATGAGAACTTTGGTCCGCATAAAGGCGGTTGCGGCGATTGCCGCGGTATCGTGACCATCAATTCAGGCACGGGCGCGGTGACGAAAAACATCGAATATTATGCCTTCGGTCATGCGTCGAAATTCGTGAAGGCGGGGGCGGTGCGGGTGGCTTCTAACGAGGCTGGCGGGATATCGAATGTGGCGTTTCGCAATCCGGATGGCTCGCTGGTGCTGATCGCTTTGAATGGCAATAAGGCGGCGACGGCGTTTACGGTGGAGGCAGACGGGAAGGCGTTTGGGTACACGCTGCCGGCCGGGGCGGTGGCGACGTTTGTGTGGCGGCCTTAGGCAAGTTACCCCCTCCGTCGCGGACTGCGCCGCGACACCTCCCCCGCTTTGCAGGGGAGGAGAAATTAGAGCCGTTCCATGAAAGTGGAGCGGCTTTTTTGTGCAAAAAATCCCCGCTCATTTGGGATGCGGTAGATTTGGGTCATGGAAAGAGACCTGAACGATCTGGCATTGTTGAAGCAGTCATTGAAGCTGAGGCTGGCGGCGCAGGCCGAAAAGCTGGTGGGCTATATCGAGGGGCTGGATGAGCCGAAAACGCCGCTGGAAGCGGAGCGGATGGCCAAGGCGCTGAAGGCGGCTGATGCTGCCATAGAGCAGATTTTCAAAGGCGATGATGAGACGCCGGACGATATTGAGGAAGAAGACATGAATGATGACTGGGCCGGCCGGGATTGGCGCGCAGAACTGGAACATAAACTCAATCGCCTCGTGGCCGCCCGAAGAGAGACAGGCCTGGCTGGACAACCTGCCGAGGGGGCCGAAACCGCCGGACCGGTTAAAGGAATGGGGGTTTTGGATCAACAAGGCGCAGACGCCGCCGGCGGGGGACTGGCATAGCTGGCTCTTTCTCGGCGGGCGTGGTGCGGGCAAGACGCGGGCGGGCGCCGAATGGCTGTCGGCGCTGGCGCAGCGCGGGGTGCGGTGCGCCCTGATCGGGGCCAGCCTGCATGATGTGCGTGAGGTGATGATCGAAGGGCCTTCGGGGCTGAAAAGTACGGCGTCAAAAGGCAATCGGCCGAGTTATGAGGTGTCGCGGAAGCGGCTGCGCTGGCCCAATGGCGGGGTGGCCTATGCTTATTCCGCGGAAGACCCGGAGAGCTTACGCGGGCCGCAATTTCACTATGCCTGGGCGGATGAATTCTGCGCCTGGCGGCATCCGGCTGAGACGCTCGCCATGTTGCGCATGGGCTTGCGGCTGGGGGAAAAGCCCCGGCTGTGCCTGACGACGACGCCCAAGCCGATCACGGCCTTGCGCACCCTGATGATGGAGGGCGGGTTGGCCATTACGCGGGCAGCGACAAAGGACAATGCCGAAAACCTGGCGCCAGCCTTCCTGGAAGGTTTGCGCGGGCTTTATGGCGGCACACGGCTGGCGGCGCAGGAACTGGAAGGGCTGGTGGTCGATGACGATAACCGCGCCTTGTGGCGAGCCGATGATCTCGGCCGTTGTTATGGCGCACGGCCAGACCATTTTGAAGAGGTGGTGGTGGCCGTTGATCCATCGGCTACGGCCGGCGGCGATGCCTGCGGGATCGTGGTGGCGGGGCGGCTTGGCCAGCGCGGCTATGTGCTGGAGGACGCCACGGTCAGCGGATTTTCGCCGCTTGGCTGGGCGCAGAAGGTGGCGTCTGTTGTGGCGGAATATGAGGCGCACAGGCTTATCGCCGAAGCCAATCAGGGCGGCGAAATGGTCCGGTCGCTGCTGGCCATGTCGGGCTGCGATGTGCCGATCGAACTGGTCCATGCGCGATCCGGCAAGCGGACGCGGGCCGAGCCTGTGGCGGCTTTGTATGAGCAGGGGCGGGTGAGCCATTGCCCGATCGGCCGGGGGCGGTTTGCCGAACTGGATGAGGAATTGATGGCGCTGGGGAGCGGAGAACTGGGGAAGAGTCCAGACAGGGCGGATGCGCTGGTTTGGGCGCTTGGGGCCTTGCTGGTGAACGCGAAGGCAGAGCCGAGATTGCGGCGGGTTTAGGGAAAGTGGCCCCCTCCGGCGCGACTGCGCGCGCCACCTCCCCCGCTTCGCAGGGGAGGAGAAGAAAGGATTTTTTATGTTTGAGAAACTGAGTGGCCTTTTTGGGCGAGCGCAGAAGCAATCGGCGGCGGGGTCGGTGATCGCCATGAATGTGGTCGGAAAACCGGTATGGACACCGCGCAATTATCAGGCCCTGGCCAGTGAAGGTTTCGCCAAGAACGCTATCGCCTATCGCTGCGTGCGGATGATGGCTGAAGCCTGCGCGTCGGTGCCGCTACGCGTGGAATATGAGGGCCGGCGAGCGCCGGATCATCCGCTGCAAAAACTGATCGACCGGCCCAATCCGGAACAGGGCGGGGCCGACCTGCGCGAGGCGGTTTATGGCGGTTTACAGACGGCGGGCAATGCCTATGTCGAGGCGGCGTTTCTCGATGAGGATTTGCCGGCAGAACTGTGGAGCCTGCGGCCCGACCGGATGAAGGTGGTGCCGGGACGCTCAGGCTGGCCGGAAGCCTATGAGTACAGCACCGGCAGCGCGAAGACCGTGATCGGCCGCGACGGCGAGGGCTGGCTGAAGGTGCTGCACCTGAAGCTGTGGCATCCGCTCGATGACTGGTACGGGCTGTCTCCGCTCGAAGCGGCGGCGTTTTCGATCGACGTGCATAATGCCTCGGGGGCGTGGAACAAGGCGCTGCTCGATAATGCGGCGCGGCCTTCCGGGGCGCTGGTCTATGGCTCGAAAGCCTCCGAGCGTCTGACCGAGGACCAGTTTGCGCGGCTGAAGGATCAACTGGCTGACACCTATTCGGGCCAGGACAATGCCGGTCGGCCGCTATTGCTGGAAGGCGGTCTGGACTGGAAGCCGATGTCGCTGACACCGGCCGATATGGACTTCATTCAGGGCAAGAATGCCGCGGCGCGCGAGATCGCCCTGGCCTTCGGGGTGCCGGCGCAATTGCTGGGCATTCCGGGTGACAATTCCTACGCCAATTACAAGGAGGCCAATGCCGCCTTCTGGCGCAATGCGGTGCTGCCTCTGGCTGAGAAGACAACGCGATCCCTGAGCGCCTGGCTGGAGGTGAAGTTTCCGGGGACACGGATCGTCAATGATATCGAGGCGCTGCCGGCGCTTTCGGCCGAGCGTGATGCGTTGTGGACCAGGCTGGAGGCGGCGAGCTTCCTGACCGATGCGGAGCGGCGGCATCTGGCTGGCTTAAGCGAGGTGGAACGATGAATTTCTGGCAAGCGGTGCCGGTCGCGGCGGTTATCACGATCGTTATACAGACGGCGTTCGTCCTGCTGTGGGTCGGGCGGGCCGGGGCGCGGCTTGACATGATGGAACAACGGCTTGAGCAGCAGGCGGGTGTCAATGAACGCTTGGCGCGTCTGGAAGAACAGGCGTTCGCCCAGCGCGCCACGCTCGACCGGATCGAGACCAAATTGGCCAATCTTTAACTCAAAAGGCGAGTATTCATGACGCTCTTTATTGAAGGCTATGCCTCGCGCTTTGGCCTGCGTGATCTGAATGACGATGTGGTGGTGGCCGGCGCCTTCCGTGACACACTTGTAAGTACGGGGCCGAAGGGCGTGCGGATGCTTTATCAGCATCAGGTGAAGTCGCCGGTTGGGGTGTGGGATGAGATCCGCGAAGACGCCATCGGGCTTTATGTGCGCGGCCGGATTCTGGATTTGAATCCGGAGGCGCGGATGGTCGGATCGCTGGTCAAGACCGGGGTGATCGATGGGTTGTCGATTGGCTTTCGCGCGGTGAAAAGCCGGCGCGACAGCGGCAGTTTGCGGGTGCTGACGGCGGTCGAGCTTTGGGAAATTTCCATCGTGACGTTTCCAATGCTGCCGAGTGCGCGGATTACGTCGATGCGGGAGGAGAGCGTGGCGGCTTAAAGGGGTAAGTCCTGCCGTCTTTTGTTACCCCTCCGTCAGCGACACCGGCCCTAAAGGGCCTCGCGCTGCCACCTCCCCTCCAAGAGGGGAGGAGCGGAGGGCTGTGTTTTCAACTGGAGAAAATGGATGAAAGAAGTGAAACAGGCCGCGACCTCGCCGGAGGTCCGTGCGGCTTTGCATGAAGTGCTGGCCAATTTTGAAGCCTTCAAGGCGGCCAATGATCATCGGCTCGACGCCATCGAACACAAGCGCGGTGACGGCCTGCTGGAAGACAAGCTGGAGCGCATCGAAACGTCGTTGCAGGCCGCTGAGAGCCGTCTGCAGCGCCTGATGAGCCAGAAGTCGCGTCCGGCGATTGAAGAGGGTTCGCGTCTGGCGCAGCCGGATGAAGCCAAGGCGGCGTGGAATGGCTATCTGCGGTCTGGCCGTCTGGGGATCGAACTGAAGGCCGGTATTTCATCGGCCAGCGGTTCGGGCGTATTGGCGCCGACCGAGACGGAAACCTTTATCGATCGCCGCCTGGCTTTGGTGTCGCCGTTCCGGTCTCTGGCCAGCGTGCGCCAGATCGGTGCGGCGACCTTCAGGAAGCCGGTGACGACGGCTTCGGTGACCTCCGGCTGGGTGGCGGAAACCGCCGCGCGCCCGGAAACCAATCCGGCGACGCTCGACCTGATCACCTTCTCGGCCGGTGATCTCTATGCCTCGCCTTCTGCCACGCAGGATATTCTCGACGACGCCTATATCAATCTTGATGAATGGCTGGCGTCGGAGATCGAAGACAGCTTCGCCGCCCAGGAAACCACGGCTTTTGTCAGCGGTGACGGCTCGGCCAAGCCGAAGGGTTTCCTGAGCTACACCATCGCTGCCGAGGGTACAGCGACCTGGGGTCAGATCGGCTATGTCGCTTCGGGCGCCGCGGCGGACTTCGCCACGACCAACCCGACCGACGCGCTGATCAGCCTGATCTATGCGCCGAAATCGCAGTATCGCCCCGGCGCCAGCTTCGTCATGAACCGCCGCACGGCCGCGAAAATTCGTAAGTTCAAGGACGTCGACGGCAACTATATCTGGCAGCCGGCGATGACGGCGGGGCAACTGCCGCTGCTGCTCGGCTATCCGGTGAGCGAGATCGAGGACATGCCGGATGTGGCCGCCAATGCCTATGCGATTGCATTTGGTGACTTCGCCAAGGGGTATCTGATTGTCGATCGTGCCGGCATTTCGGTGCTGCGTGATCCGTATTCGGCCAAGCCCTATGTGCTGTTCTATACCACCAAGCGTGTGGGTGGTGGCGTGCAGAATTTTGATGCCATTAAACTTCTAAAAATCGCCGCGTCGTAGCCGGTCTCGCTGGGGTGGGCTGCAAACGCGTCATCTTCCTGCGCGCCCTTGCTCGTGTACGTTAGTACACGCCGCGGCGGGTGCTCGAAAGCTAACGGTTTTCGCCTCACCCCAGCGGCCCGGCTCTCGACGCTCGGCCTCCTGAGCCGGAAATAATCCCCGGTGTTTCGGGCCGATT
Source organism: Asticcacaulis sp. (assembly GCF_035497195.1). GTDB lineage: Bacteria > Pseudomonadota > Alphaproteobacteria > Caulobacterales > Caulobacteraceae > Asticcacaulis. Next base: position 95,557 of record NZ_DATJDZ010000004.1, on the reverse strand, counting down.
TAGATTGGTCTCCGGATCAATATTTTCAAGGAAAATCAAATGGCTGAACCTGTCTCGCTTGATGAGGCCAAGCTCTTTTTGCGCGTGTCTCATGACGCCGAGGACACGCTGATTACGACTCTCATCGCCGCGGCGAAAACGCGGCTGGAGGGTGTGGTGAGTCTGACGCTCGATGATGCCTCGCCGGCGCCGCTGCGCTTGTGCCTGCTCTACCTGGTGGCGCAGGCCTATGCCAATCGCGGTGAGACGGCGACGGACCTGGAGGCGCTGGAGGCCTGGCTTTCGCCCTATCGTGAGGTGCGACTGTGAGAATTGTCGATTTGCAGACGCCGGCGCGGCTTTATGCCGTGACCGAAACCGAGAGTGTCTATGGCGGGCGGAGCTTTTCTTTTGCCGGCACGGACATCACCTGGGGCGATTTCAAACCGGACGCGCCGGTGGCGGAAACGACCACCGAGGGGGACGCTTTCGTGGTGCAGGCGGCCGATTTCATCTGCCGGTCTGCGGCGGGCATGGCGCGCGGCGGCCGGCTCAATCTCAAGGGTTTCGACTGGACGATCATCAGCCTTGATGAAGGCGCGGATGGCGCGGTGCGTGTGCGGTTGGAAAGGATTCACTTATGAGCGATCCGGTTCTCGATTTGCAGGCGGCGCTGCTGGTTTACCTGCGCGGGCAGGCGTCGCTGGCCGTCTGGCTGGGGACGCCGGCACGGGTTTACGATCAGCCGCCGGTGGAGGTGGTGTACCCGTATGTCACCTTCGGGCGGGTATCGACGCAATCGATCGGCGGTGTCGGCACGGAGGTGACTGAGCAGGTGTTGAACCTGATGTGCGTGTCGCGTTTCGGCGGGTCGGAAGAGGCCAAGGCCATCGCGGCGGAACTGCGGGTGCTGCTCGATGGCGCGGCGCTTGACCTGGCCGGGCTGGTCAGTCTGCGGGTCAGCTATGTCGATGTGTTTCGATCGGCGGACCAGCGGACGACTTATGCGCTGGTCAGGTTACGGGCCGTGTCTGAGCCGTTGTGAGCGGCTGCAAATGGCCGTCTCCCTGCGCGTCCTTGCTCGTGTACCAAAGTACACGTCGCAGCGGATGCTCGTGAGCCAATCATTTTCGCCGGCTCAAAACGGCTCAGTTTTTTAAATGAAGGAGGCCGTGATGGCTGTGCAAAAGGGCAGGGACATGCTGCTCAAGATTTCCGATGGCGAGGCGTTTGTGACCGTGGCGGGGCTGCGGGCGCGGACGGTATCGCTCAATGCCAAGACGGTGGATGTCACCGATTCCGGCTCCGGCGGCTGGCGTGAATTGATGGCAGGGGCCGGGGTGCGCTCGCTGTCGGTTTCGGGGGGCGGCGTCTTTCGGGATGCGGCATCGGATGCGCTGATGCGTGAGGCGTTTTTCGCGCAAAGCCAGGTCGATTGGCAGGTGATCGTGCCGGATTTCGGCGTGTTCGAGGGGCCGTTCCTGATCGTCGCGCTGGAATATGCCGGCCAGCATGATGGCGAGGCCAGTTTCGCCCTGACCCTGGCCTCGGCGGGGGAGGTCAGCTTTGCCGCTTTGTAATGTGGCCAGGGGCGAGGTGTCGGTGCCGGTGGGTGGAACTGACGTGCGTCTGTGCGTGACGCTGGGCGCGCTGGCCGCGCTGGAAGGCCATTTCGGCGTGGCCGGATTTGAGGCGTTGGGCGAGCGGCTGAAGGTTCTTGGGGCGGCGGATCTCATGGTCGTTTTAAAGGCGCTGGCGATGGATGAGGTGCCGGAGGGGGTTGGTTTTTCTGAGGCGATCCGAGCGGTGGTGAAGGCGTTCGAGGCGATGAATGGATAGAGCAGGGCGTGCGGCCTTTAACCCCACCCGGCGCTTCGCGCCACCCTCCCCTGAAATCAGGGGAGGGTCTCAAAAGGTCGACTGGGCGGCGTTGTTTCGGCATGGGGTGCTGGTGCTGGGTCTGGCGCCTGAGGCCTTTTGGCGACTGAGTTGGCGCGAATGGCAGATGCTGACTGCGGCGCCGGAAGTGGCGGTTATGAGCCGGCAGGCTATGGAGGATTTGATGCGGGAGTATCCGGATGAGTGATCCGTTTTCAGGCGGAGGATTGACAGGTCAGGCGAGCGAGAGCGCGGCGGCGCTCAAGGCGCTGGACGCCGCCGCGGCCGATAGCGCCGAGGCGATTGACCAGGCGTTTTCAAAAGCCGGCGACAGCCTGTCACGATCACTGGCGCGGGCCGCCTCCGATGGCAAGGTCAGTCTGAAGGAACTGGCCTCGGCGGTATTGGCCGCGGTCAATTCGGCGACGGGCGTGTCGTCATCTTCGGGCGGGCTATCGGATGTGCTTTCGCAGGCGTTTTCTGCGGCGACGTCATCTTTTTCGGGGGCGCGGGCGGAGGGTGGATTTGTCGGGGCCGGCGGCAGTTATCTCGTCGGGGAGCGCGGACCGGAGATGTTTCGGCCGGCGGTTTCGGGGAATGTTGAGCCGGGTGGTTCGTCGCCCAATGTCAATGTGACGGTGATGGTTTCGGGCGGGGCGCAGGCGCTGGTGCGATCGGAGGCCCAGGTGGCGACGGCCTTGCAGCGGGCCGCGCGGATGGGGGGTCGGTGATGGTGGTGAAGAGGCCCCCTCCGGCACGGACTTCGCCGTGCCACCTCCCCCGCTTTGCCAAGAGGCTCGCAAGGGAGGAGAGTATTCGATGATCAGTTTTCATGAGGTGCGGTTTCCGGCGCGGCTGGCCTTCGGGTCGGGATCGGGGATCGAGCGCAAGACCGAAATTGTGTCGCTGGCGTCGGGCTATGAGCGGCGGATCAGTCCGTGGGCGCTGGGGCGAAGGCGATATCTGATCGGGGCGGGCGTCAAGTCGCTGGTCGATTGCGGCGGAGTTGCTGAGCTTTTTCGAGGCGCGGGAAGGGCGGCTGTATGGCTTCCGTTTCAAGGATTTTGCCGACTTCAAAAGCTGCGCGCTGAATGTGGCGCCGGGGCCGGCGGATCAGGCGATCGGCACGGGCGATGGCGTGAACAAGGTGTTTTCGTTGTGCAAGGTCTATGGCGCGGTCGTTCGGCCGATTACCAAGCCGGTCAGCGGGACGGTGCGCGTGGCGGTCGGCGGTGTCGAGGTGAGCGGGTTTGCGGTTGATACGGCGACGGGTGAAGTGAGCCTGGCGACGGCCCCGGCGGCGGGTGTGGTTGTGAGCGCCGGCTTTGAATTCGATGCGCCGGTGCGGTTCGATTCCGAACGGATCGATCTGACGCTTGAAGGCGTAGATGCCGGTCGGCTGACGGCGGTGTCAATGGTCGAGATACGGGTTTGAGGAAGTAAGAAACTCCACCACCACTCCCCGGCAGAGCCGGGGAGGTACAAGATAAAGAGAATAACGTGCGGACAATTTCTGAGACTATGGCCTCTGCGCTGGCGCAGGGGGCGGCGAAGTTTTGCCATATCTGGCTGATCGAACGGCGCGATGGCGTGACACTTGGTTTTACCGATCATGACGAGGCGCTGGCCTTTTTAGGTGTGGCCTGTCAGGCGCAATCGGGCCTGACGGCTGGCGCAGCGGGACAGGATATCGGCGAGGTCGGAAACGCGGCCGTTTCCGGCGTGATTTCATCCGAGGCGATCCGTGCGGAAGATATTGCGGCAGGGCTATATGATGCAGCGACGGTGCAAACCTACATGGTCGATTGGACGGGGGCCTCGGACTATGTGCTGACCGGTGCAGGCACACTGGCGCGGCTGGAAAGTCGCGGCGGGGTGGCGGAAGGCGGGGCGTTTATCGCCCATGTCGAAGGACCGGCGGCGAAGCTCGATCGGGTGATCGGGCGGCGCTTCGGCTTTCTGTGTGACGCAGCATTGGGGGATGCGCGCTGCGGGCTGACCGGTCACTTGGCGGCGGGAACTTGCGACAAGCGGTTTAACACCTGTTTGAACACCTTCGGCAATGTGCTGAATTTTCGCGGCTTTCCCGATCTGCCGGGTGAGGATTTTCTGACGGTTTATCCGCGCAGTGGCGATGTGATGGACGGCGCCTCGCGGCGGCAGGGCGCCGGGCGATGATTATAGAGGAGGCGCGGATATGGATCGGCACGCCCTATCAGCATCAGGCCAGCCTCAAAGGCGTGGGCTGTGACTGCATCGGCCTGGTGCGCGGGGTGTGGCGGGCTTTGTATGGCGCGGAACCGTGCCACTTGCCGGCCTATAGTCCGGACTGGGCGGAGGTGGGCGGGGAGGATCGGTTGATCGCGGGGTTGGGTGCGCATTTTGAGCCGGTGGATGAGGCGCGGGCGGGGGATGTGTTGGTCTTTCGGATGAAGCCGGGCGCGGTGGCCAAGCATGTGGCCATTTTGAGCGCCGGCGAGGGGCTTGGTGATCCGGCGGCGAAGATCATCCACGCCTATTGGGGCCATGCGGTGGTCGAGAGTTGGTTGGGGCCGTTTTGGCGGAAGTGTGTGGTGGCGGGGTATCGGTTTCCTGAAATGCCCCCCTCCGTCGCCGACAAGCGGCGACACCTCCCCCGCTTCACAGGGGAGGAGAAAAAGTAAAGAAACCCCACCACCAACGCGCAAGGGCGCGTCGGTCCCATGGCTGGCGAACGACATGCGTTCGCCGACGCCAAACCCCGACAAGTTGGGGAGGTACAAGGAAAGGTAATTTATGGCGCAGGTGGTTTTGAGTGCGGTGGGGCAGGTTCTGGGTGGGCCGATCGGCGGGTGGATCGGGTCGCAGATCGGATCGGCGATCGACCGGACGGCGATTAATTCCTTGTCGCCCACGCGGCAGGTGGGAAGCCGGTTGACCGGCCTGCAACTGAGCGGGAGCGCCCAGGGTGATCCGGTCAAGCAGGTGTTTGGTAAGGCGCGGGTGGCCGGTACGATCATCTGGGCGGCGCGGCTGAAAGAGAACCGTTCGACGACCCGCGCCAGCAAGACATCGGGCAAGACGGAGAGCTTCAGCTATAGTCTGTCGTTCGCCGTCGGACTTTGCGAAGGGCCGATAGACGGCATCGGCCGCATCTGGGCCGACGGGCAATTGCTCGATCAGTCGGCGGTGGCCTATCGGCTTTATCGCGGCCAGGAAACGCAGGTTCCCGATGCGCTGATCGAAGCGGTGGAGGGCACCGCCCCGGCCTATCGTGGTCTGGCCTATCTGGTCTTTTAAGACCTGGATATCACCCAATTCGGCAATCGCCCGCCCAATCTGTCGGTCGAGGTGTTTCGCCGTCCGGCGGGGGATTACGCCGATCTGGAAACCCTGGTCGAGGGCGTGTGCCTGATCCCCGGCGCGGGGGAATTTATCTATGCGACGGAACCGAATGCGGTGCTGAGCGGCATGACGCGGGCCAGCTATGAAACGCAGCATTCAGGCGACGGACGGACGGATTTCGTCGTCTCGCTCGATCAGTTGCAGGCGCAATTACCCAATGTGACAACGGTCAATCTGGTGGTGAGTTGGTTCGGTTCCAGCCTGGATGCGGCGACCTGCACCATACGGCCCGGTGTCGAGGTGGCGGACAAGGTGACGACGCCGCTGGTCTGGCAAGTCGATGGCGTGGCGCGTGAGGATGCCTATGTCGTGTCACAGATTGAGGGACGTCCGGCCTATGGCGGCACGCCTTCGGATGCCGTGGTGATCGAGGCTGTTCAGGAACTGAAGATGCGCGGTTATTCGGTAACCCTGATCCCGTTTATCCTGATGGACTGCGCCGGCTATCCGTGGCGCGGGCGGATCACTTCGGCGGCGGATATGACGGCGGGGGCGGCCACGGCGGTCGGTGCGTTCATGGATGGGGCGTGGGGTTTTCGGCGGTTTGTCAGGCATGTGGCGGCGCTGGGTGCGGTGGCGGGCGGGGTTGATGGGATCGTGCTCGGCTCTGAACTGCGTGGACTGACGACGCTGAGAAGCGCTGCCAACACCTATCCGATGGTGACAGCCCTGCGCGGCCTGGCGGCGGAGGTGCGGGCGATTTTGCCAGCTGCGCAGATCGGTTATGGCGCCGATTGGAGCGAATATTTCGGTCATCAGCCGGCGGATGGCACCGGTCATGTCAGTTTCCATCTCGATCCGTTATGGGCCGACAGCAACATCGATTTTATCGGCATCGACTGGTACGCGCCGTTGACCGACTGGCGCGACGGGGAGGACCATCTCGACCGGGCGCTGGCGGAATCGATCTATGATGACGCCTATCTGCAAGGGCGAATTATAGCCGGCGAGGGTTACGACTGGTACTATGCCAGCCCGTCCGATCGTGATGCGCAGGTGCGTTCACCTATCAGTGACGGCGCCTATGGCGAGCCGTGGATTTACCGACCAAAGGATATCGTGTCGTGGTGGTCGAATGCGCACCATGACCGGCCGGATGGTGTGCGCTCGGCAGGGGCGACGGCGTGGGTGCCGCAATCAAAGCCGGTGCGGTTTATCGAAATCGGCTGCGGGGCGGTCGACAAGGGGCCAAATGCACCAAACCTGTTCCTCGATCCGAAAAGCTCGGAAAGCGCTGTGCCGCCGTATTCGAGCGGCGCGCGGGATGACCGGGCGCAGCGGGCCTATCTTGAGGCCTTCGCGCACTATTATGCGGCGCATAATCCGGTCTCGACCGTCTATGGTGGGCCGATGCTGGCCGATATGGCGGTGTGGGCTTACGATGCGCGGCCATACCCCTATTTTCCGCAGCGGTCGGACGTCTGGGGCGATACACTCAACTGGCGGACCGGCCACTGGCTGAATGGCCGGGTGGGGAGCGGAGATGCTCGCAACCTGATCGCCGATATCGCCGGCCAGGCGGGCGTGGATCAGCTCGATCTCGATGAGGTGACGGGCGCGATCGATGGTTATGTCATCGAGCAGCCAATGGCGGTGGCCGATGCCTTGTCGCCGGTGCTGTCTTATCTCGGTTTGAGCGTGGCGGAGCGCGGCGAGGGATTGCGACTGATCGGTTCGGCGCACGGCGTCGATACGGCGCTGGTGCGCGATGACCTGGCCTATGGCGAGCAAAGCCCGGTGATGGCGCGGCGCGACCTAGTGATGCCGCCGGCCAGCCTGACTCTGCGCTGCTATGATGTGGATCGGGATTATCAGTTGCTGGCGGTCAGTGTGCGCGGTGATGAGGGCGGTGCGTCGCAGGTGTCAGTCGATATGCCGCTGGTTTTGAGCGCCGCGCAGGCGATGGACTATGCCGGCTATGTGCTGCGGGCGGCGCAAGGGGTGAACCAGACCCTGACCTTGGATGTCGATCCGTTGCGCCTGCTCGAACTGGAGATCGGTGACGGGCTGAGTTTTGAGGGTGCGGACTGGCGGCTGGCCAGTATCGACCAGTCGGAAACACCGACGATTTCACTGAGTGCCGCGCCCGAAACGCGGGTGTTTGTCAGTGCTGATCCGTCGGCGGCGGGATCGGTGAGCGCGGTAGTGGCGGGCACGATTGTCACCGGCTTCCGTCTGCTGGAGTTACCATGTTTTGGAGCGGATGCACAGAATGTGCGGCCTGTTCTTGTACCATCGGCCGATCCGTGGGCGGGGGCGGATGTCTATGCCGGGGCGAGTGCGGCCAGTCTGCGTCAGCGCGGACGGGTCATCGAGGCGGCATCGGTGGGACGGGTGTTGACGGCGCTGCCGGTGCAGCGGAGGCATTATCTGCATCAAGAGGCGTCGCTGGATATCTATCTCGAAGGCGCGGCGCCGGTCAGCCGGTCAGAGGAAGAGGTTCTGACGGGTGAGAACTATATCTGCGTGCAGGCGGGGAACGGCGAGTGGGAGATCATCCAGTTTCTGACCGTGACGGCTTTGGGCGTCGATCAGTATCGTCTGAGTGGATTGATCCGGGGGCAGTGGGGATCGGAGCAGGCTTTGCTGGCGGGGATGAGCGTAGGCGCGGAAGTGGTGATGCTGCCGGGCGGTTTCGTGCGGGCGGATATGGCGCTTGATGAACTGGGACTGGCGCGGCTGTGGCGGACGGGACGGACCGGTTTTGGCGGTATGGCCGGTCAGGCGCTGGATGTGACGGCGACCTGGACGGGGCTGGCCTTGCGGCCGAGGACGCCGGTTTACGGGCGTGTATTGGGGGATACGGTCAGTTGGCTGAGGTCGCCCAGATACGGCGGCGATAGCTGGGAGGCTGAGCCGCCTTTGTGCGAAGACTATGAACTGTACCGTGTGCAGGTGTTTGATGGGGAGGCAGTGGTGCGTACGGTTGAGGTGAGCGCGACGGAGTGGGTTTATGCCGAGCGCGCGGCGGATTTTCCGGGTGGGTTCGGCGCGGATGCGCGGGTGGAGATTGCGCAGAAGTCGCAGGTCTATGGGTATGGGCCGGTGTTGAGTTTGGCATTGGCGTAGCGCCCCTCCGTCGGCTTCGCCGCCACCTCCCCATTTTAGAAATGGGGAGGAGAAGAAGTTTCCAAAATTCATTCATTGAATTTTGGCAAGCGCGACTGCGCGCCCGAGCCGTTGCGAGGCTCTTCGCGGCGCTTGCGCCGCCACTAAAGACTCAAGAGGCAAGCGTGGCCTAAGCCACGCTTGCCTCTTGAAACGATAGGGGCTAGGACACACCTCTTGGTTTTGGAGGTATGTGTTACAGTGACAGGTGATCCCTATTCTGAATTGGGCCTGAAAAAAGGCGCCAGCGATACGGAGATTCAGAAGGCCTTTCGCAAACTGGCCAAGCAACTGCATCCCGATACCAACCGCGACAACAAGGTGGCCGAGGAGCGTTTCAAGCGCGTGACGGCCGCCTATGATTTCCTGAAAGACGCCGACAAGCGCAAGAAATTCGACCGGGGTGAAATCGACGCCGATGGCCGTGAGATTTTCCGGGGCTTCGGCGGCGCCAATGGACCCGGCGGTCGCGCCGGCGGTTCGCCGTTTGGCGCCGGCGGCGGGCGCAGCACGCAGTTCGAGGGCATGGATATCGACGACATCATGGGCATGTTCGGCGGTGGTGGCCGGGGTGGCAGCCCCTTCGGGGGTTTTGGCGGGCAGCGCGAACAGGCGCCGGTCAAGGGCAATGACATCAAGATCAGGCTCGATATCGACCTGCTCGATACCATCGTCGGCAATACGCGGCGGGTGCTGCTTTCCGATGGCCGCACGGTCGATGTCAATATCCCCAAGGGCAGCCGCGACGGCCAGACCCTGCGTCTGAAAGGCCAGGGGGCGGCTTCGCCGACCGGGCGTGGTCCTCACGGCGATGCGCTGGTGGAACTGCGGCTCAAGGCGCATCCGATCTTCCGTATGGACGGCAACGACCTGCATATGGACCTGTTCGTTTCGCTGCCGGACGCGCTCCTGGGCGGCAAGGTGCAGGCGCCGACGCCCGACGGGCCGGTCAGCGTCAATCTCGCCAAAGGGTCGAATTCGGGGGCGATTCTGCGCCTGAAAGGGCGTGGGGCATTCGATTCCAAAGACGGAACGCGCGGGGATCTGTTCGCGCATGTCGTCCTGGCCATGCCTGACAAGGGGCTGGACGGAATGCCGGAAGACCTGCGCGGTGCGTTCGTCAGCCTGCTTGAGCAGTGGCGCGAAAAGGCCGGTTATACACCAAATGTTACCGCCAGGCGCAAATAGGCGTTAAAATAAAATCTCTTCCCTGACGGGCCTGTTCAGATAAGGTTCAGGTCTGCTTGTCTATAAACGATGTCATGAAACAGATTTGGCCCCTTCTTAGTCTTGTGCTGATCGCCGCACCCCTGGCCGCGCCTGGGGTTGCGGCGGCGGAAGCTCCGACTCTGCGTGGCGGGCTGGGCGAAGCCGTGATGGTCCTGGCGGCCAACAAGGATCGTGATGACCGCCGGAACAGTGGCGGTAATCGCCAGCGCGGCAATGACGACCGCCGGAACGAGGACCGCCAGAATAACGATCGCCAATCCAGGGATCGCCAGCCGGATGCGCAACGCTTCGATCGCGGCAATGGCGGGCAGCTTCAGAATCGTGACGACCGCATCAATCGCGCCATGTCAGTGGCCGGGCGGCGCGGACGGGTGCTTGACGCCGGCCCGCAAGGCGGTTCAGTCTTCTGGGTGCGCGTGGCGACCGACCACGGGCGAGTCGACCTGCTGGTCGACGCCGATACCGGCCGTATCATTGGAGAACGTTAGTTGAGAATTTTACTTGCCGAAGACGATCCCGATCTGTCGCGCCAGTTGAAGGCTTCGCTTTCGGATGCCGGCTATGTGGTCGATCACGCGCCCGACGGCGAAGAGGCGCATTTCCTTGGCGATACCGAACCCTATGATGCGGTTATTCTCGATCTCGGCCTGCCGAAGATCGACGGTGTATCCGTGCTGGAAAAATGGCGGCGCGCCGGCAAGAGCACGCCGGTACTGATCCTGACGGCGCGCGGCGCCTGGAACGACAAGGTTGCAGGCTTTGATGCCGGCGCCGATGATTATCTGACCAAGCCCTTTCATACTGAGGAACTGCTGGCCCGTTTGCGCGCCCTGGTGCGCCGCGCCGCCGGTCATGCCCAGCCGATGCTGGTGTGCGGCGGGGTGCGGCTTGATCCCAGGGCGGCGCGGGCATCGGTCAATGGCGAACCCTTGCGCCTGACCTCGCTGGAATATCGCCTGCTGCATTATCTGATGATGCACCAGGCGCGGGTCATTTCGCGCACCGAACTGGTCGAGCATCTCTACGATCAGGATTTCGACCGCGATTCCAATACGATTGAGGTTTTCATGGGCCGTCTGCGCAAGAAGATCGGCACCGACCGGATCGAAACCGTGCGCGGGCTGGGCTATCGCCTCAAGCCGCTGCATGACGAGATCAGCGATCTGTGAGCGACTTGGCCGTGCATTTGACGGAAAGCGTCTTACGCTATTGTACGGAAGTAAGACAGAAACCCCACCCCCACATCTCAGCCGCTTCGCGCCTTCGTGCGGTCCCATGGCTTGGAGCCTTCCGATGACCGATGATGGCGCGGTCCCGATTGTTCGCGCCGTTGCCAGGCTTTGGCGGCGTATGACGCGTAAGAATTCGCTGGTGGGTCGGTTGATCCGGCTGGCGAGCGTGTGGTTTATCTGCTCGCTGGTCATCACCGGCGTCGCCTTGACGGCTTATTTCCATCAGACGGCCCTGCATCGCTTCCAACTCAATGTCGGGCAGATCGCCGATAATCTCTACGCCGATACTGATATCGGCAGCGACGGCAAGATCGTCACGCCGGCCTTTTCTGATACCCGCACCATTCGTGTGTATTCCGGTCTTTACTGGCAGATCAGCGAGATCGACAGCAAGGGCGCGATAATCGACCAGGCGCGGTCGCGCTCATTGTGGAGTGAACGGATTGCCGTGCCGTCTAAAAGTCTGGCGGAGGCTAAAAGCCGCTCAGGCGAGGTCGTCTTTTACGACAGTATGGGGCCGAACAAGGCGCCGTTGCGCGTAGCGGCGATCTATTCGATGATCGATGGCCGCGCCTTCGTCTTTTTGTCGGCGGAGGATCGCGCCTCAATGGACAAGGACGTGCGGCGGTTTGCGCTGATTACGGCGGCCGCGCTGTTCGTACTGGCGTTGGGGTCGCTGGTCGCTATCTTTATTCAGGTCCGGGTGGGCTTGCGGCCGCTGTTCGACCTGACCGGCGAGATCGCCAATGTGCAGGGCGGCAAGCAGCAGCGCCTGACCAAGACCTATCCGGCGGAAATCACCCCGGTGGCGACGCAGCTCAATGCCTTTCTCGACTATTCGCAGGAGGTGGTGGAGCGCCAGCGGATGCACGTCGGCAATCTGGCCCATGCGCTCAAGACGCCGCTTTCGGTGCTGATGGCGACGGCCGGCGAGGCGGAGGGCGTATTGCCGGAAACCATGCGCAAACAGGCCGAAACCATGCGGGCGCAGGTCGATCACCATCTGCGCCGGGCGCGGGCGGCGGCGCGGTCGCAGGCCATGGGCGAACGGACCCCGGTTGAGCCGGTATTCGATGAACTGGCGGTGATGCTGGAGCAGGTGTTTCACGACAAGGGCGTAGTGATAGACTGGCGGGCGCCGGAAGACCTGGCGTTTCGCGGGGAAAAGCAGGATTTGCAGGAGATTGCCGGCAATCTGCTGGAAAACGCCTGCATCTGGTGCAAACGCAAGGTACGGATCACCGCCGAATTCGTAACCGCCGATCAGACCATGAACCTGGCCATAGAGGACGACGGGCCAGGGCTGGATGCGGCGCGGTTCGATGAGGTGCTGAAACGCGGCGCCCGGCTGGATGAAAGCGTACCGGGGTCAGGCCTCGGCCTGTCCATTGTCGATGAACTGGTGCGCGCCTATGGCGGACAGTTGCAGTTTGAGCGCTCGCTTTGGGGTGGTTTGAAGGTGGTGACGAAACTGCCGGCGAACCTGGCGGAATAGCAGGGTGCAGAAATACCCGTCAGACAAAATTAACCGGATCGTCACTATGATGCGCCTTTCCGAAAGCGTTGCAGCGTAAGGATTTTCCTGGTTTGATGAGCGTGATAGCCGAAAAGCGTATGAATATGCTCAAAGGTCTGGTTCGCACCCTGCCGCCGGCCTCTTTGCGTTCGCTTGAAATGGCGCTCGGCCTGACCAGTGACACGAAGATGGTCGAGGTCCGCGACCTGATCACCGCCGAGATCGAATTTCGCCATGTGCGTGAGGCGGTGTTCGCGCCATACATGCCGCTTTTTCAGCCGCGTGCTGATGGCCTGGCCGGTGTGACATTCGCACCGTGGATCATCAATGCGCTGTGGTCGGCGCTGGAAACAAGCGAACCCGATCTTCATGCCCAGGCGCAGTTCGCCTTGCGCAGCCTGCGCACGGAAGACCCGACGCCGGTGGTCTTTTTCCGGCTGGTGACGGCCGCCGCGCATATCTGCAATGCCGCGCCCGAAGTGATTTTGCCCCCTCATGCCAGCGCGGCTGACCGCGCGGCGGTGGCCGAGTTCGGGCGCTATCTCGATCTGCACCGGCTGGCGCGGCAGGTTCTGGTGCGGCTCAGTGATTTCATGGGGCGGATCGACGCCGACAAGGCCGCCGCCCTGCGGGTTCTTTTCAACGATGCCAGCGACCTCGATATAAAAGGTGGCACACGCCTTTTGGAGATTGTTTTCGCCAACCTGGATGACGGATCGCAGATCATCAAATTCGTCGCCATTGTTTCCGACCGGCCCAATGATCGCTTCCTGGCGATGTCGGAACTGGCGGATTTCGGTACGCGCATCCTTGATCGGATCGAAGCGGGCCTGAGGGAACTCAAGGCTCTCATGGGCGGCAAGGGCCAGGTTTGTGACGATCTGGATACGGCCGGGGATCGGGTCGCGCAGTGCCTCAGCCAGTTGCAGGCCTTCGGTCAATATATCGAACTGGCGCGCGAAGGACCTTGGGCCAGGCGGGTCAGTGAGGCGCAGCAGGCGATCGCCAGTCTGGTCGAACACCAGTTCAACACCGTGGAAAAAGCGCTGGAAGGCGTTATGCCGATGCGCGTCGAGCGTGTGTATGGCCGGGTGAAGAAGGAAGTGCCGGATTACGCCCGCGTACCTTCGGAGGACATCCTGGCCAGGGCGGGGGGCGCACTGCTGTTTATCCGCAAGGTGCGGCCTATCGCCATGTCGGGCGGATTCGCCGCTCTGCACGCCAGGACCGCCGAGGCCTGCGAACTGATGCTCGATGCCTATTTCAGCGAATTGCTGGCCCTGGCCAATGGGGAGGAACCGTTTGACGCCGGGCAATTGCTGGGCGGCTTCGAGCGGATCACCGACCTGATGGAAGCTTTGTGCGGTGAGGAGAAGGGGCAACTGGCGCGCCGCCGTGTCGCATCGTCGGATTTGATGAACCCGTCGAAATCCGTGGCGTGATGTGCGGGAAACTTTGAGAGGGATTTTACCACGAACCGCACGAACTGCGTTTCCGTCTTCTTCCGTGGCTTTCCGTGATATCGGAATACAGAGTTCGTGTCCGTTCGTGGGGTTCGTGGGTGAATCTTAAGATGCCAACATCGGTGCCTGCCCTGCGACAACAAACCCCCTTCCTTTTGGCCTGAAATCGGCTATTGAGACCGTATGTTTCTGCTCATCCTGACCTGTGTTTTGATCTGCGCCGCATTGATCGCCCTGGTGGTGGTCTGGCAGCGGACGCGCCGGGCGCAGCCCGGATTGGCGCAGGAAAAGGCACTTTATGCCGGCTTTATCGCCGATCTCGACCGGCGGCTCACCAAGGGTGACATCGACGATGCCCAGGCTCAGGAAGAGCGTACCCAGGCGGCGCGGGCGCTGTTGAAGGTCAGCGAAGCCACGACGGAAAGCGGGCAGGCAAAGCCGCTGCATGGCTATATCGCGCTGGGCCTGATCGTGGTTTTGAGCGCCACGCTTTATCTGTTCGTCGGTCATCCTGCGCAGGAAGATCAGCCCTATAAAAAGCGCCTGCAAGCCTGGACGAGCCTGGCGCAAAAGACTCCCGATGTCCTGCCGCCGCAAGCGATGGCGGCGGTGCTGCGGCAAGGTCACCAGGCACACGCCAAAGAGGTCGGTTACTGGCTGTTCCTTGGCCGGATCGACATGCTGGCCGGTAATAATTACGACGGGGCGCAAGATTATGAAAAGGCGCGGGCGCTGGCTCCGGACACTTTCACCGCCTGGTCGGAACTGGGTGAGGCCCTGACCTTTGTCGGCGGCGGCACGAGCGGTCCGGAAGCGAAGCAGGCGTTTGAAAAGGCGCTGAAACTGAATCCAAACGATGCGCGGGCGCACTATTATCTCGGTCAGCAGGCCCTGGCGGACGGCCAGTACGAAGTGGCGCGCGGTCATTATAATGCAGCGCTGAATACCATGGCGCCGAATGATGTCAGCCGGCCGCAGGTGCTGGAGGCGTTGAAGAGTATCGATCCGGCGGAGACGGCGGCCAGGGCGATGAGCGGACGGATTTCCGGCATGGTGGCGAGTCTGGAAGCGCAGCTTAAAGCCGATCCGGAAAATGCCGACGGCTGGGCGCGGTTGTTGCGGTCGTACGATGTGCTGGGTAACACGGCGGCGCGGGCGAAGGCGCGGGCGGCGATGCAGGCGCATTACGTCAACCGGCCGGAGGTGATCGCCGATATCCTGACGAAGGCGCAGACGCGCGTCGGGTCGGAAGGGGCGGCGAAATGAGTTTTTGGCCCAGGTCAGTGAAAGCGCGTCGTCGCTTGACTATCTTTCTGATCGCCGCACCGGTGTTCGCCGGAGCGGTAGCGCTGAGTCTCTATGCGCTCAAGGGGACGGTCGTCTATTTCTATACGCCGGCGCAGTGGATCGAGGCCAAGGTGCCGGCTGGCAAGACGGTGCGGCTGGGCGGTCTGGTCAAGCCGGGCAGCGTAGTGAAGACGCCCGATGGCACGACGCGGTTCATCGTGCAGGACAAGTTGAAAGAGATCACCGTGGCCTATAGAGGGGAACTGCCGGACCTGTTCCGCGAAGGGCAGGGGGTAGTCTGCGAGGGTGAAGTGACCGGCGCGACTTCGCTCAGGGCCGTGCAGGTTCTGGCCAAGCACGACGAGAAATATATCCCGAAGAACGTCCAGAAAGAGCTGGAAAAGCAGGGTGAATGGCGTCCGGAAGCGGGCATGGATAAGCCGAAGCCGGTCCAGAGGCCGTTTCAATGAGGGATGATTTTGCACAATTGATCTCCCCCTCTTGGAGGGGGAGCTTCTCTTCGGCGCTTGCGACGAAGGGAAGAGGGGGTAAAGTTACAGGCACCAGCGGACGGGGCTTTACCCCCTCTGTCTTTTTGGCGGGGCGAAAAATCCAGCTCCCCCTCCAAGAGGGGGAGATTTGATAGGCATGACCCATATCAACGAAATAGGTAACTATTGTCTTGTCCTCGCCTTCTGCCTGTCACTGGCGCAGGCGGGGTTGGTCATCGCCGGAAAGGGCCGCGGCATCGCCCGCTATGCTGAAGGTGTCTCGCTGGCGGGTGCGGTCAGTATTCTGATCGCGTTTGGGGTTCTCATCTTCGCCTTTATCCGCTCCGACTTTTCGGTGGTGAACGTCTACGAACATTCGCATACCGACAAGCCGCTGCTCTATAAAATCTCAGGCGCTTGGGGATCGCACGAAGGCTCGATGCTGCTGTGGTGCACCATTCTGCTCGTCTACGGCGCGATGATCACCCTGAAGGGCCGCGGCCTGCCGGAGGGCCTGAAACTCAAGGCGCTCGGCGTGCAGGGACTGCTTGGCGCGGCCTTTGTCGGCTTTACCCTGTTCTCATCCAATCCGCTGGCGCGGCTGGCTGAGGCGCCGCTGCAAGGGCAATCGCTCAATCCGGCCCTGCAGGACCCGGCGCTCGCCTTCCATCCGCCCATGCTCTACATGGGTTATGTCGGCATGTCGGTGGTGTTTTCGTTTGCCGTCGCCGCCCTGATCGAAGGGCGGCTCGATCGCGCCTGGGCGCGCTGGATCAGGCCGTGGGTGCTGCTGGCGTGGAGCTTCCTGACCATCGGCATCACGCTTGGCGCCTTCTGGGCCTATTACGAACTCGGCTGGGGCGGCTGGTGGGCCTGGGATCCGGTGGAGAACGCCTCCTTCATGCCGTGGCTGGCGGCGACCGCCCTGCTGCATTCGGCCATCGTCATGGAAAAGCGCGATAGCCTGAAAGCCTGGACGGTATTTTTGGGGCTGCTGGCCTTTACCTTCTCGATGATGGGGGCGTTTTTGGTGCGCTCCGGCCTGCTGACCAGCGTGCATTCCTTCGCCGTCGATCCGCAGCGCGGCATATTGCTGGCGGCGATCCTGCTGGTGACGGCGGGCGGTGGTTTTACCCTGTTCGCCCTGCGCGCACCAACGCTGGCGCCCGGCGGACTGTTCGCCACGGTCAGCCGCGAAACGACCCTGGTGCTCAATAATTTGCTGATTTCGGCGGCTTTGTGCTCGGTGTTTCTCGGCACGCTTTACCCGATCCTGATGCAGGCCCTGTTCGACAAAACCATGTCGGTGGGGGCGCCCTATTACCTGCTGGTCTTCTGCCCGATAATGGTGGCCGCGTTGTTGCTGGTGCCGATCGCCGGCCTGATGTCGTGGAAACGCGCCGATCTGAAAGGCGTGCTGCAAAGGCTTATGGCCGCCTTCGCCGTGGCGGTATTGGCGGCGGCGATCGGCTCACTGTTTTATCGCGGTCCGACGCTTCTCAGTGAAGCCGAATATCTCATCGGGTTGCTGGTCGGTTTCTGGCTGATCTTTGGTTCTGTCCGCACCCTGATGCAGGCGCTTGATTTCCGCATGAATGCTATCGGCGTGGCGCTCAAGCGGCTGCCGGGCGTGCCGCTGGCGACCTGGGGGATGATCCTGGCGCATGTGGGGCTGGGTGTCTTCGTGCTGGGGGCGGTGGTGGAGAGCCACCAGAAGCTCAGCGTCATGCAGGGCATGGCTCTTGGAGACAATGTGAAACTTGGGCAATATGAACTGAGTTTCCAGTCGCTTTATCAGAAAACGGGCGCCAATTACGATGCGCAGGGCGGGGTGTTCGAGATAAAGGATGGGCGAGGAGAGGTCATCTGTCAGCCGAAGCCGCAGCGGCGGTTCTATCCGGCGTCGAACCAGGTGCAGAGCAAGGTGGCGCTGTGTTTCACGCCGCTCGATGATCTTTACGTCGTCATGGCTGAGCCGCAGGTGGGCGCGGATGGCGCGATGACCTGGCAGGTGCGTTTCTTCTATAATCCGTGGGTGCGGCTGATCTTCTTTGGGCCTCTTCTGATGGCGCTGGGCGGTGTATTGTCTTTGTGTGATCGGCGGTTGCGTCTGGGGATCGTACAGAAGGCAGCAAAGGTATGAAGCTTGAACCACGAATGCACACGAATAGACACGAATATTTAGGTCTTCCTGCTGGTTGGATTCATGTGCTCCGGTCCATTGAAAAGACTATTCGTGTTTATTCGTGTTTATTCGCGGTTCTCCTCCTTCCCCTTCACGCTTTCGCCGCCACGCCGCAAGACGAAGCCCGTGCGCGGCAACTTTTTACCGAGGTGCGCTGTGTCCAGTGCCAGAGCGAAAGCATCGCCGATTCGGACGCCCAGATCGCCGGTGACATGCGCCGCGAAATCCGTGCCGATATCGCCGGTGGCAAGACCGATGCGCAGATCCGCAAGGAACTCTTTGCTCACTATGGCGATTATGTTCTTTTTCGGCCGAGATTTTCACTGGGCAACCTGCTTTTGTGGCTGCTGCCGCCCTTGATTGCCTTGATTGGCGGCGTAATCCTCTGGCGGTCGCGCCGAAAGCCAGCGGAATCAACAGATTACGTCCTCAGCGACGACGAGGAAAAAAAGCTTCGCGTTCTCCTGAAGAAACGTGATTGATGTCACGATTTTGCCTCACCGCTTTGATTAGGTAAGCGGGAAACAAAGATTCTTCGCGGGTCTTTGCGGGTTTGTAGTTGTAATCGCCCCGCTTAACGCTCAGATATCTGACTAAACGCGGCTTATTCGTACGGATAAAGGTAAGACTATGGGGAATTGGAATTTCAAGGCGCTGCTGAAAAATCGTTCGGCAGTGGGTGGCGCTGTTGCCGGTCTGGTTTTGGGCGCGGGCGTCGCCGGCGCCGCCATTACCGGTTTCGGCGCGCACGGTATTGTTGCCGGCTATGATGGCGCTTCGCTGATCAAGGCCGCCGACCTGACCCCGGTCAAGCCGCCGGCGGGCGCCCCCATGTCGTTCGCCGACCTGATCGAGCGCGTTTCCCCGGCCGTCGTCTCGATCGAGACCAAGGGCAAGATGAAGATCGACACCGGCATCCCCTCGCTGCCCGGTTTCAGCTTCCCCGGTCAGGATGATGGCTCGGGTCAGAAGGAACAGGAAGTCCGCGGCGCCGGTTCCGGCTTCTTCATCTCGGCCGATGGTTATGTCGTCACAAATAATCACGTCATCGAAGGCGCCGACGAAATCACCGTCAAGCTGACCAATGACAAGGAACTGAAGGCCACGATCGTCGGCCGTGACGTCGGCACCGACCTGGCCGTGCTCAAGGTCGAGGGCACGGATTTCCCGTTCGTGCGCTGGGAACTGGAAAAGCAGCCGCGCGTCGGTGACTGGGTGATCGCCGTCGGCAACCCGTTCAATTTTTCCAACACCGCCACCGCCGGCATCGTTTCGGCCTTTGGCCGCGACCTGAAAGATACCTCATCCGGTCCGGATTATACCGACTATCTCCAGATCGACGCCGCCATCAACCGGGGCAATTCGGGCGGCCCGACCTTCGACCTTTACGGCAAGGTGATCGGCGTCAATACCGCCATCGTCACGCCTTCGGGCGCCAATGCCGGCGTCGGTTTCGCCATCCCGGCCGATGTCGCCGCCAAGATCACCGGCCAGTTGATGAAGGGCGTCAAGATCGAGCGCGGCTATATCGGCGTCACCATCCAGTCGGTGACGCAGGAAAACGCCGAGGCGCTTGGCATCACCGATGTGACCGGCGCCTATATCGCCGAAACGACGCGCGGCGGCCCGGCCGATAAGGCCGGTGTCCAGCTTGGCGACATCATCAAGTCCGTCGATGGCAACCCGGTCAAGAGTCCGACCGAACTGACCCGCCGTATTGCCGATATCAAGGTCGGTGAAAAGGTGGTTCTGGGCGTGCTGCGCAATGGCAAGATGGTCAACCTGACCCTGACGGCGGCCCTGCGGCCTTCGGAAGAAGACCTGCTCAAGAGCCTCAATGGCCCGCAAACCGACGACAGTTCGTCAAGCGGTTCGGCCAGTGGCGCGGCGCCGGTCATCGGCCTGTCGGTCAAGGCGATCACGCCGGACGTCCGCAAGGCGTTTGGCCTGGACGACACCAGCAATGGCCTGGTGATCACCGATGTGGCGGGCAATTCGGATGGGGCGCAAAAGGGCCTCAAGCCGGGTGACGTTATTGTGCTGGCCAATAATCAGCCGGTGACCACGCAGGCGCAGTTCAGCGGCATTGTTTCTGATCTGAAGAAGCAGAACCGTCCGAGCATCCTGCTCCTGGTGCGCCGCGACGGCCGCAATATCGCCCTGCCTCTGGCGCTCAAGGAAGAGGCCGCAAAGAAGTAACTAAGGCTTAATTGCCAATATTTAACAAGAAAAGGGTCGTAACGCATGTTATGACCCTTTTTCGTATTTGAATTGAGCGAGAGCCGATAATGAACGTCCTGATCGTCGAAGATGATGTCGAAGCCGCGCAAAACATGCAGAAGGGCCTGAAAGAGGCCGGTATCGAGGCCCGCCTGGCCGGTGACGGGGTGCAGGGGCTGGACGCCATCAAGGCGGAGGTGCCCGATGTCATCATCCTCGACCGCATGATGCCGGTGATGGACGGCGTGACCATGCTGCAAACCCTGCGGGCCGATGGCGTTGATGTGCCGGTGCTGTTTCTCTCAGCGCTTGGCGAACTGGAAGACCGCGTTTCGGGCCTGCGTGCCGGCGCCGATGATTACCTGGTCAAGCCCTACGCGCTGTCCGAGCTGGTGGCGCGGGTCGAGGCGCTTAGCCGCCGCAAGGACAAGGATCAGGTCGAGACCATCCTGCGCGTCGGTGATCTGGAAATGAACCTGATTTCACGCGTGGTGAAGCGCCAGACCAAGGTGATCGATTTGCAGCCGCGTGAGTTCCAGTTGCTGGAGTTTTTGATGCGCCATGTCGGCCAGAGCGTGACGCGCACCATGTTGTTGGAAAAGGTCTGGGCCTATCATTTCGACCCGCAGACCAATGTCATCGATGTCCATATCTCGCGCCTGCGCTCGAAGCTGGATAAGGATTTCGACCGTCCGATGCTGCATACGGTACGTGGTGAGGGTTATCAGCTTAAGGCTTAGCTTTTTCTCCTCCCTGCGAAGCGGGGAGGTGGTGCGCCCCTCCGTCAGCGACGCCAGCCCCGCGGGCTGGGCGCTGACACCTCCCCATTTGAGAAATGGGGAGGAGAGAATCGTACCTGCTCTGGCAGGTACAAGGATGGATTATGACTGACTCTGCCTCCGATACCCGCAAACATATGATCGACGCCGTTTGGCAGCGGGTCGATGCGCTCACCATTCTGCGGCCGAATTTTTTCAGGCAGACGCCCTTCCGGCTGACGCTGGTTTTCCTGTGCGTCTATGTCTTCGTGGCGGCGCTGGTTTTCGGTTACATCTATCTCGCTACCTCGACGGAATCGCGCGCCTGGGGCAATGTGTCGATCGACGCCCGCATCAAAAGCTTGCGGGACATAGATGCGCGGGAAGGCCATGCGGCGGTGGTGGCGAAAATCCTCGGTGACGACGCCGTTGAATGGGTCTTCGCCAAGGGTGCCTTCGATAATTCCGGCCAGGTGCTGGCGCAGAACGGCCGCGCCCGCATGGAAGGCAAGGGGCTGCCCGATACGGTGATCCGCGAAGGACTGAAACAGGTCAGTTCGGGCAATCCGGTGGCCTCGGTCAACTTCTTTTCCGTCTCGCCGAATGACCCGAACTGCTGCCGGTTCCAGGGCCGCGTCGTGCGGCTGGACGACAACTTCTACATCTATGTCGCTATGGATATGTCGTGGGCCGATCATGGTTTTCAGCAGGAAATCAAGGCCGTGGCCGGTGGCGGTTTGCTGGTGGTGATCCTCGGCCTGTTCGCCGGCACCCTGATCAACCAGGAAGTGACGCGCTCGGTTGCGCGGGTGACAACGGTGCTCGAACGCGTGCAGGAAGGCGACCTCAAGGCGCGGATTTCCGTGCGCGATTCCGGCGATGAATTCGATGCCCTCTCCCTGCGCATCAATCAGACGCTCGACCGCATGGAAAAGACGATGGGCAATCTCAAATATGCCGGCGACGCCATCGCGCATGACCTGAGATCACCCTTGTCACGCCTGCGCACCAAACTGGAGGTTTCGCTGCTGGAGGTGGAAAAAGACCCATCGCAAGCCCATGACGCGCTGGCGAGCGCACTGGAGGAAACGGGCCAGTTGCTGCGCACCTTCCAGACGGTCTTTTCGATGTCGCGTTTGCAGGCGCAGGGACAGGCGCCGGATCAGGGGCTGTTTTCCGCCACCGAACTGGCCGACGATATGGCCGAACTGTTCGAGGCGGTGGCGACGGACAAGGGGCTGGATTTCGATTCCGAGATTGAAAAAGGCGTCCGCGCCTATGGAAACCGCGATTTCCTGGCGCAGGCCCTGGCCAACCTGCTCGATAACGCCATCAAATATACGCCGGTGCCGGGCGGGGTGACCTTCCGGATGCGCCATACGTCGCAGCGCGAAATCGAATTTTCCATCACCGATACCGGGCCGGGCGTGCCGGAAAAGGACCGCAAGCGCATTGCCGAACGCTTCGTGCGGCTGGAAAACTCGCGCACGCTTCCGGGCGTGGGCCTGGGGCTTTCGATGGTCGAGGCCGTGGCGGTGGCGCACAAGGGACGGCTGGAAGTGGCCGAAGGGCCGGGTGTTTTTGACGGTCAGGGACCGGGCTTGCGGACGGCGCTGGTATTACCGCCGGTGCAGGGGTAGCCTTTCGGAAACGATAACGCCAATCAGGGGGATGCGATGGGTAGGCTTAGCTTTATTATCTTTGCGGCCGTTTTGATGGTCGCTCAATCAGGCTTTGTTCAGGCGCAGACAAGGGATGTCTCGGCCGAATTAACGGCCCATGTTGAAGCGATAAAGATCGGGCAATCTGTAGAAGGGCGGCGCATGGCTGCCGAAGCGCTGGCCGATAGCCTGCGTGACTTTCACACAGGCACCGTCAACAACGATGCCGTCATGTCGCTGGCCAGCCTATTGGCCGATCTGGACGATGAGGTCAGATTTTCTGCCGTCGAAGCACTGAGCTATATTGGTCCGGATGCGAGGCAAGCCGCACCAGCGATTGAGAGAGCTATCCGAGACAAGCATTATCTGGTCGGACAGCCTCGGACGGGTCCGAGCAAAATGGGGTTTTACTGCAAGACGCTCACCATAATCGGGCAATGGTCCCAGCCGGAAGACTGCAATTATTGGCTTCATTAGCGGGCCAGTAAAATGGAACGTATCTACTGGCGAAAGGTTTATGGCCGGAATCAAGTTGCCGGAATGTACGTCGTCTTCGTCAAGGGCTAACCACGAAACTCAGCGTTCGTGTCCGTTCGTGGTCAAATTTGCCCCAATTCGCTGCCAATCCCAAAAACATGTTGGAAAGGTTGGTATTTCGGCGATTCAGGGTTACACATAGAGGACAAAAGACGCAGGGACCTGTACCGCTTACCTCATGGCAGATGTTTTATTCTCTTCTCTGGTTGACCGGCTGCATCCGTGCGGGCCGATCCTGAACGCCGGCGCGGCGGATTATGTCTTCGAGACCCTGTATGAGGTCGCCACGGCCGAGGGCTGGCGCGATGTGCTGCAACAGGCGGAAAACGCCCTGCGGCCGGTGGCCGCCGCCTCGCCTTATCTGGGCGGCATCATGCGGCGCGATCCGCAGCGTCTGCGCGAAACCCTGATCAGCGCGCCCGAAGCCCGCCTGAAAGCGATCCTGCTGGCCACCGAAGCGCTGAAAGACCAGGCGGCGACCGTCGAGACGCTTGATATCCCCGCCGCCAAGAAGATTCTGCGCCACCTCAAGGCCGATACCCACCTGCTGACCGCCCTGGCCGATCTCGGCGGCGTGTGGAGCCTCGATCATGTTACCGCCGCCCTGACGCGTTTCGCCGACGCGGTGACCGAGGCAGCCCTGGCGCTGGTGGTGCGCGAGGAGCGCGACAAGGGCCGGCTAGCCGAATATGTGCAGGACGAGCGCGGCATCCTGCCCGGCCTGTTCGTACTGGCTATGGGCAAGCATGGCGCCGGTGAACTGAACTATTCCTCGGATATCGACATCACCTTCTTCTGCGATCTGGAACGCCTGCCGGTCAATGGCCAGGTCGATCCACAGACTTTTGCTGACAGAGTGGCGCGCGGTGTTTCGACGATTCTTTCCGAACGCACCGGCGACGGTTATGTCTTCCGCGTCGACCTGCGCCTGCGGCCCGATCCGTCGTCAACGCCGACCGTGGTGAGCGTGCCCTTCGCGTTGCACTATTACGAATCCGTTGGTCAGAACTGGGAACGCGCCGCCTTCATCAAGGCGCGGGCCGTGGCCGGCGATATGGTCGAGGCAAAGGCGTTCATGAACGATCTGTCGCCCTTCATCTGGCGGCGCAGTCTCGACTATCCGGCCATCGCCGACGTCCATTCGATCAAGCGCCAGATCCACGTCTACAAGGTCGATGAACGGCTGGAGGCGGCCGGCGCCAATCTCAAGCTCGGCGCCGGCGGTATCCGCGAGATCGAGTTCTTCGCCCAGACGCAGCAGCTTATCCTCGGCGGACGCGATCCAAGCTTGCGCTCCAAGCGAACGCTCGATGCGCTCGATGCCTTGCGTCGCGCCGGGCATCTGGCCCCCGCCGTCGCCAAGGAGCTGAAGCAGGCCTATATCCGCCTGCGTGACTGGGAGCACCGCGTCCAGATGATCCAGGACGAGCAGAGCCACGAACTGCCGGAAAATGACGACGAACGGATGCGGGTGGCGGTGCTCAGCGGCTTCTCCAATCTGTCGCGCTTCGACCTGGCGGTTTCGCGCACCCTGCGGCTGGTCAATTCGCACTATGGCGAGCTGTTTTCCGAATCGGAATCGCTGTCGTCCTCCTTCGGTTCGCTGGTCTTTACCGGCATCGAGGACGATCCGGAAACGATCAAAACCCTGGCGCGCATGGGGTTCGATCAGCCGGAGCAGGTGGCGGCCACCATCCGTTCCTGGCACCACGGGCGCATCCCGGCGACGCGCTCCGAACGCGGCCGCGAACTGTTCACGCGGCTGGTGCCGCGCCTGCTGGAGGCGCTGAACGAGACCGGCACGCCATCTATCGCCTTTACGCGTTTCGCCTCCTTCTTCGTGACGCTCAATGCCGGGGTGCAGATACAATCGCTGTTCCTCGCCAATCCGAAGCTGTTCCACACCATCGTCGAGATCATGGGCTTCTCGCCGCGCCTGGCGCAGATGCTGGCGCGCCATCCGACCTCATTCGACGCCATGCTCGACGCCGGTTTCTTCGATCCGCTCGGCGAGGAACTCGATCAACTGGTGACGCGCGAGGTCGAGCGCGTGCCGCCGGATCTCGAAGCGGTGATGAACGCCCTGCGCCGGATCGGCCGCGAGCAGCAGTTCCGCATCGGGATGCAAATCCTCAGCGGCCGTCTCAGCACCGAAGCGGCTGGCGCGGCCTATGCCCGGCTGGCCGACGCCTGCATCCATCACCTGGCGCCGCTGGCGCTGGAGGATATCGTGCGGCAGGCGGGCCGGCTCGATGGCCATGTGGCCATACTGGCGCTCGGCAAGCTCGGCTCACAGGAAATGACGGCGACCTCCGATCTCGACCTGATGGCGGTCTATCTGCCGGATGATCCGTCGTCGGTGTCCGGCATCAAGAATTGGGCGCCGGAGACCTGGTTCGGACGGTTTACCCAGCGGCTGATTTCGGCGCTGTCGGCCCCGACGCACGAAGGTCAGCTCTACGAAATCGACATGAAGCTGCGGCCCACGGGCGCCAAGGGACCGGTGGCGGTGTCGCTGGCGGCGTTTGAGAACTATTACACCCGGGACGCCGATACCTGGGAATTCCAGGCCCTGACGCGGGCGCGGATTGTCTGGTCGACCTCGGCTGATTTCGCCGATCTGGTGCGGCTAAAGGTGGAAACCGTCCTGCGCCGCCAACGCTCGACGGCGCAGACCGCGCTCGATGTGCTGGCCATGCGCGCCCTGATGGAGAAGGAGCGCCCGGCCAAAGGTTTCTGGGATTTCAAGCTGTCGGTCGGCGGACAGGTCGATTGCGAGTTCGCTGCGCAATACCTGCAACTGGTCCATGCCGAGGCTGGCGGCCCCTTGCGCGTCGGTACACTGGCGGCGCTTTCGGCCATGTCGCGCGCCGGTCTGGCCCCGGCCGCCGAGATCGAGACGCTCAGCGTGGCGTGGCGGGTGCAGCAATCCCTGGCGCAGGTCATGCGGGTGTCGCTGACGGCGCAGGACGATCCGCGCAACGAACCGGAAGCCTTCCAGAGGAAGCTGGCGCGCGCCGTCCATACCCGCCGCCTGGATACCTTGGAGAAGAAACTGCGTGATATCCGCAAGCGAGCGAGGGTTGCTTTTGAAAAGATTGTCCGGCCAAACGACGGATAAAACGAATTTCAGCGTGAAACGAGAGTGCATCCCAAAAAGTGTGCAGTACTTTTCGGGATGCACTCTCGTTGAGACAAGCGGCGGATTATAAGCTTTGACTATTCATATATCTCGCTGAAGGACCTTGATTTATGGCGCAGACGCCTTTCCTCAACCGGCCCGGAACGAACCGGGCAGGGGTGACGGAAAATCTGCAACAGAAGCGGATACATCTTGTATCGGACCGCCTTGACAGTCTGCCGGGGACACAAGTGACGACAGATCCTGACGAGGTTCTGCTGGAGCGGATCGCGCGCGGCGACATGGCGGCGGTGTCGGCGCTTGTCTCGCGCAAGCTGCCGAAGCTGTTGTCGCTGGGGCGGCGGATGCTGAATGATCCGGTCGAGGCCGAGGATGTGGCGCAGGAAACCCTGGTGCGGACCTGGAAACAGGCGGCGACCTGGGCGCCCGGCAAGGCGCGCATCGATACCTGGATGCACCGGGTCGCGCTCAACCTGTGTTATGATCGTTTGCGCCGGCGCAGGGATAGCGTCAGTTCGGACGATATCGAGATTATCGATGACGCGGCGGGGCCTTCGGCACAGCTTGAGCAGGCGCAGACGGCGCAGGCGCTGCAAAACGCCCTGGCGCAGTTGCCCGAAAGACAGCGGACGGCCATCACCCTGAACTACTATCAGGAGATGTCCAATATCGAGGCGGCGGCGGTGATGGACGTGAGCATCGAGGCGCTGGAAAGTTTGCTGGCGCGGGCGCGGCGCACCTTGCGCGGCCTGATGAGTGAGACATTTGCAATCCCGGGGAGCACGGGAGGTAAAAGATGAGTGACATGCGTTTGGAACGACTGAAAGCGATTATCGAGGCCTATGGCGCCCATGCGGCGCGCTGGCCGGAGGCGGAGCGCGAAGCGGCGCTGGCCTGCCTGGACGCGCATCCGGAAGCCCAGGCCTGGCTCGCCGAAGCGCGCGGGCTGGATGACATGATGGAGGCCGTAAAGGTGGTCGATCAGGCGCGCGCCGAAGACGATCAGCCGCTGTTTGAGGTCGCCGTGGAACGGTTCGCGGCGGACTTTGCGCCGGCGCGTAATGTGATCAGCTTCCCGGTGCGGCCACGTCCGGCGCCGGTGTCGCGGTCGATTTTCTGGAGCGCGGGCATCGCCGCCGCCGCCTGTCTGGCCGGGGCTGTGCTTGGGGTTAATCTCAGCCTGATGGGTCTGAGCGATCTGCGCGTGACAAGCGTGCTGGAGCAGGTGGCGATGATCGACGGGGGGAACTGACTATGGGATCGTGGTTGACGGAGACCCGGCTGAAATGGATTGTGGCGGTCTCGCTGATCGTCAATATCTTCCTGATCGGGGCGGCCATTGGCGCCGGCTTCGTGGTCAAGCATCACCTGCGTGATTTACAGCGCCCTATGGCCATGCAGAAGGCCTGGCGCGCCGCGACCGAGGGGACCACCAAGGCGGAGCGCCATCACATCTACCTGCTGACCAAGGCGGCGGCCCTGACCGGTGAGGCCGACATGGCCAAGGCGCGGGATCTGCGCGCCCAGGCGCGTGTTCTGGTGTCGCAGGAACCGTATGACGCGGCGCAGATCGCCATGCTGTCCGAACAGGCCCGCAGCGCCGAGAATGATGCGCGCGGCAAGATCGAGAACGCCCTGATCCTCAATATGAAGGACCTGCCGGTGCGCGAGCGCGCCTTCATGCTGACGACCTTGTTACGCGCCAGCGGACGGTTCGATCGCTTTATCGAAAAGGACGACAAGCCGCCGGTGGCGGTGGGGGCAACGGCGAAGTAATCCGCCGGTCAGCTTATCGCGATGATTTCCACGCTGGCGCCGGCCAGTTGCACCTCGTCGCCGGTTTCCTTGCCGAGCAGGGCACGGGCGAGCGGCGAGACGTAGGACACGCTGCCCTTGTTCGGATCGGCTTCATCCTCTCCCACAATCCGGAAGGTCTGTATCCGGCCGTCGTCGCGTTCGATGGTGACCGTGCAGCCGAAAACGACGCGATCGGGGGCGGTGACCGGATCTATGCGCTGTGCCGAACCGAGGCGGGCGGTGTAATAGCGCAGATCGCGGGTGGCGCGCGCCATAGCCGTGCGGTCCTCGTTGATCAGGCCTGAAGTCTGGGCGGCGGTATAGGCGGCCTTGGCCTCGGCGAAGGCGGTTTCAAGTTGGCTCAGGCCTTCCGGCGTGACGAGATTAGGATGTGGCGAGACCGGGCGGTCGGGCAGGTTGGCCGCCGCCGCTTCATGGTCTTCGTCTCTGGTGAAGGCTACGCTCATGGGGTGTTGTAGCACTTGGGGGAATAAGGACGCAAGGAAAGGGAGGACACCCCTCCGTCAGCGACACCGGGCCTAAAGGGCCTCGCGCTGCCACCTCCCCATTTGAGAAATGGGAAGGAGAAGTTGCGGCCGCCCGCCGCGCAGGTTTGCGCGTATCTCTTACGAAAAAAAGCTTAATCGCTATTTGTTTCGCAAATAACGATTAAGCCGCCCGGTCGGCGCTGAGATTGGCGGCGCTCTGGACGATCGGCAGGACCACGGTGCAGGTCGTGCCTTCGCCGAGGAGGCTGTCGACCTCGAAGCGGCCGTTGTGCATCTCGATCAGCGACTTGGTGAGCGCCAGGCCGAGGCCGGTGCCTTCCTTGGTCTTGGAGAACTGGTTCTCGATCTGCTCAAACGGCCTGGCCAGCCGCTCCATGTCCTTGCGGGCGATGCCGATGCCGGTATCGGCCACCGTGATATGGACATTGGTTTCGGTGGCGATAGCCGAGACCGTCAGGGTGCCGCCGGTGGGGGTGAATTTCACCGCATTGGTCAGCAAATTGAGCAGAATCTGTTTCAGGGCGCGGAAATCAGCGGTGATTTCAGGCAGTTGCGGCAGGTGGACGCGGACCTTGAGGCCGGCCTTTTCAGCCCTTTGCCGCACCAGGCGCAGGGTATCCTCGACCACCTCATCGACGACCACCGGCTCGAAGCGCAGGTTTAGTTTGCCGGCCTCGATCTTCGACATGTCGAGGATATCGTTGATCAGCGACAGCAGGTGCTGGCCGGAACTGAGGATATCGCCGGCATATTCCTTGTAGCGCGGATGACCGAGCGGACCGAACATTTCCGACGACATGATTTCGGAGAAGCCGTTGATGGCGTTGAGCGGGGTGCGCAGTTCGTGCGACATGTTGGCGAGGAATTCGCTCTTGGCGTGGTTGGCGGCCTCGGCGCGAAGTTTGGCGATCTCGTACTTGCGCGCCAGAACCGTCTGCTGCTGGCGGCTCTGTTCCAGCTTGTCGACCAGGCCTTGCAGGGCTTCTTCGTTTTCGCGGCTCTTTTCTTCCTGTATCTTGACGGCGGTGATATCGGCGCCGCTGACGACATAGCCGCCTTCCGCCGTGCGGCTTTCCGACACCTGAATCCACCGGCCGTTGTTCAGTTCGGCCTCGAAGACGCCTTCGCGTTCATCCTGCGTCGGCTGCTGGCGGCGGATGGCGATCTGCATCACCTGGTCGATCAGGTCGCGCGGCGTGCCGGCCTTGAGGAAGCGCTCATCGATATTGAAGGTTTCACCGAAGGTGGCGTTCCACATCAGGAGGCGGTTGCGGCGGTCCCACAGCACGAAGGCGTCCGACACCGAATTGATGGCGTCGCGCAGGCGGGTTTCGGCGCGCTGGGCGCGGATCTGGGCGATGCGCTCCTGGCTGACATCGAGCGCCACGCCGGACAGGCGCGTGAAGCCGCCGTCCGTCCGTTCGCCGACCGACTGGCCGCGCGCATCGACCCACAGGGCCTGGCCAGTGGCCGAAGGGACACGGAAGGAAACATCGAGCGCACCGGTGGAGCGCGCCGTTTCCAGCGCCTTGACGACATCGGCGCGCTGTTCGGGCGCGATGCGGTCGAGAACCTCGGCCGTCGAGGCGACGCCGCCGCCGCCCCAGCCGAGCATGACGCCGGTGACATCGGACATGTAGATCAGGTCCTGGTCGAGATCCCAGTCGAAGATGCCGCAGCGCGCCGATTCGACCGCCAGGCGGTAGCGCTGCTCGCTGGCCTGGAACAGCCGGGTGTCATCACGGTTCTTGCGCGCCTGGAAAAACAGCAGGAGGCCGAAAAGCGCACCGATCAGCAGGGGGCCGCCGACGAAGAGCACGGCTTTCAGCAGGCTTTGCGAGGCCGAGAAAAAGCGCGGCGTGGCGGCGGCCCGGAGCAGGATCAGCGGACTTTTGCCACTGCCGCGCAATTCGGCGCCGGTGGTCAGGTCGGCCTGCGCCACGGACGCGATCTTGACGAAGCCGCCTTCGGTCAGGGCGCCCTGGATGAGATCGCCGGAATCGGCACGCGCCCGGAGCTGGCCGTAGGAAACGGCGAAGGCGGCCTTGAGGTCCTGGCCGATGAGCGCCTCATCCGATGCGGCGACGATCAGGCCATCCGGGGTGACAAGCGCGCTCAGGGCACCTTTGCTGTTATCCAGGGCGGGCAGCAGGCCGTCTTCAAGCCGGGCCACCAGGTCGGGTGTGTCGCCAGCGCCTTTCAGCACGGCAAAGGTGTGGTTCGTCCGGCTGAGGCGCGAACCGGCGGTGACGATGGCGAAGGGATCGCTGGCTTTATGGGCGGCCTCGATCATCAGGTCGGCGTCTTCGCTGCCGGACTGGGCGACGATCTCGCCTTTGGTGGTGTTGACGAGCGCCACGCTGCTGAGGCTGTCGCGCCCCAGTTTCAGGCCCTGTTCGGCGGCGGTCAGGGAGGCGTCCGGCGTGCGGCTCCATTGCGCCTGTGCCGCTTCGAGCGCCAGCCTGGCATTGCCGAGGCGGCCATCGAGGCGGGCGGAATCGAGCCGCGCGGTGGTCAGCAGCGTCTGGCCCTCGGCGTCCTTGCCGGCGGACAGGCTGTTGCCGAGTTGCAGGGTGGACAGGGCCATGAAGATGAAGAGGCCGAGCGTGAGGATAAGGGCGCCGAGCCTGATCCACACCGGCATGGTGGGGGAGACGGGGGTGGTCATCAGGCGCGAGAAGGCGGATTTGCCTTGAGACGCCTGGCCTTTTTGGGCGTCGCCGGAAGTCGTCTGCGCCGCAGCCGGGTTACCCACCAGGCTCCGGGTGCGCAAATTTTGACGCGTCTCCGCCACGGACAGTCCTGTACAATTGGGCCGCGATTTCGGCCAGCCAGATTCGATTGCGCCTGATTCGGCGAACACGATCAGGGTAAACGCCCCGTTAACCTATTGTCGAGAGTCTTAAGGTTTTATAAACTTAATTAATTACCGGCCGGCAGGCGGCTTAAAACAGGCAGTTAGCCGGCCTCGTCGTGATCATAGGCGCTATTGCCGGCGGTGGCGCTGCGTTTGCGGCCAGTGGGCGGGTAATGGTCTTCGCTCCAGCCTTCACGACGCTCATCGCCGTGGTATTTCGGATCCTGTTTGCGGCGGCGATCGGGGCCGAAATAATGGCCCGTCTTGATGTAGGGGCGCGGATAATCGACGATGGCGACCACCTTGCGGCGCAATTCGGTGGCGGTGACCGGCTTGCAGCAGAATTCATTGGCGCCGGCGTCACGCGCGGCGATGACCTTGGAGCGTTCCGAATGGGCCGTCAGCATGATGATGGGGACATAGCGATTGGGGCTGTCGGAGGAATTGCGCACAAGCTTGACGAACTCGACGCCATCAAGCACCTCCATCTGGTAATCGCTGATGCAGATATCGATGGCGTCATGTTTGAGCTTATGAAAGGCCTCGGTGGCGTCGCGCGCCTCGAATATCTGCGTCACGCCAAACCCGCGCAGCAGGGTTTTGACGATATTGATCATGTGGGCGTTGTCGTCCACAACCAGGAACCGGACACGTTCGAGGCTTGCCAATCGTCTCTCCCACATTTGCGAAAACCGGGACGCGGCGGCCCCCTGCGCCCTAGTTTACGGTAGGCAATGCTTAAGAGTAGTTAATAACAATTAGCTATGTTCACTTGATTTTTCGGCAGCCAGCGCTTTTGTCGCCAGTTCGAGCACATTTTTTGACAGCTTCGGCGCAGCGGTAATCATTTGCAGGGCCTGGCGCATGTTTTCCTGGTAGGGCTGGGCATAGAAGCGGTAACGGCTGAGGGGTTCGACCAGCCGCGCCGCCGTCATCGGATTGAAGGCGTCGACAGCCAGAATCTGCTCGACCAGGAAGGCGTAGCCACCGCCATCGGGCGCATGAAAAACGCTCTGATTATTGGCGAAACCCTGCACCAGGGCGCGCCAGCGATTGGGCGTTTTTGCGTCGAAATCGGGGTGCTGGCTGAGTTTCCGCACCCGCGCCAAAGTGTCGGGATGGGGGCACCCGGCTTGCAGGGCGAACCATTTGTCGATGACCAGCGGTTCGTTCTTGAAGCGCGCGTAAAAGGCGTCGAGCGCATCCTTGTAGGGGCGGTCCTGAACGTGCATCAGGGCCACCAGGCCGCCGACCATATCGGTCATGTTGGTGGCGGTTTCAAAATGACGGAAGGCCAGGTTGACCGAGGCGGCGTTTTCGGCGCCGCGGTTATGGCCCGCCAGCATCAGGTCGAGCAGGGCGTTGCGCAAGGCGCGCTGGCCGGCGGAAGCCGCGTCAGGCGAGAAGGTTTCGGCTGTGGCGAGACTTTTGTAGAGGCCGGTGAGCGTATCATGCAGGCGCAATGAGAGCGCCGCCTTGAAGCGCTTGCGGTTACTATGCAGGAAGGCCGGATCGATCGGTGACTGGCTCTGCGCCAGATCGGCCTCGGTCGGCAGGCCCATGATCAGGGCCTTGAAGGCGTTATCGAGCGAGGCGTCAAGCAAGGTGGCTTCCAACGCTTGGGCGAAGGCGTCGATCAGGTTGTCGTCGGGTATCTCGTCCAGCATGATCGCCCTGGCAAGCCCTTGCGCCGCTTCCCAGCGGTTGAACGGATCGCTGTCGCCTTTGAAGCGGGCGAAGGCGTGGGATTGCGGTTCGTCGAGATGCAGGGTGACGGGGGCGGAGAAATGGCGCAGGGCGGAAAGCACCGGCGGCTTTTCGATATTGCGGATCACCATCTCTTCCTGGACGCCGCGCAGCGTGAACAGCCACGAGTCCTGATCCGCATCGAAGGGCGATTGCGGCGCGCCGTTTTCATCGAGCACGGCGAGGCGGATCGGGATCGGCAGGGGTTTCTTCTCAGGCTGGCCGGGGGTGGGCGCCGTGGCCTGGGCGAAATTCAGGGTCAGGGTTTTGGCGGCGGCGTCGTAATGCTGCGATATCCGGACCTGCGGGGTGCCGGCCTGGGTGTACCAGTCCATCATGCCGGTCAGGTCGGCGCGCAGTTGCGGATTGCCGGCGGTGACGGCGTGGAAACTGGCGAGGAAATCTTCCAGCGTGGCGGCGGTGCCGTCGTTGGTGGCGAAGTAATGATCGAGCGCCTGGCGATAGACTGCCGGGCCGACGATGGTCTTCAACATGCCGACGATTTCCGCGCCCTTTTCGTAGATGGTGGCGGTGTAGAAATTGTCGATCTTGACGTAGGACGACGGCCGGACCGGATGGGCCAGCGGACCGGAATCTTCCGGAAACTGGCGGGCGCGCAATGCTCTGACGTCCTTGATGCGCGCGACGGCATGGCCGCGTTGGTCGGCGCTGAATCCCTGGTCGCGGAAGACGGTCAGGCCTTCTTTCAGGCAAAGCTGGAACCAGTCGCGGCAGGTGACGCGATTGCCCGACCAGTTGTGGAAATATTCGTGGGCGATCACGCTTTCGATGCGCTCGTAATCCTGATCGGTGGCGGTGGTCGGGTCGGCCAGCAGCAGCGAGGCGTTGAAGACGTTCAGGCCCTTGTTTTCCATGGCGCCGAAATTGAAATCACGCACGGCGACGATCATGAACAGGTCGAGATCGTATTCGCGGCCATAGACCTCTTCGTCCCATTTCATCGAGCGCTTGAGGGCGTCCATCGCGTAGGCGGCGCGGTCGCGCATCCCGGTATCGACATAGATTTTCAGTTCGACCGTGCGGCCGGACGCGGTGGCGGTGCTGTCTTCGAGCACGTCGAGTTCGCCGGCGACGAGGGCGAACAGGTAGCACGGCTTGAAGAAGGGATCTTCCCACAGGGCGTAGTGTTTATCCTCTGGCAGGTCGCCCTTTTCCAGCAGGTTGCCGTTGGACAGGAGGTGCGGGAAACCGGCCTTGGGCGCTTCGATGCGGACACGGTATTTCGACAGGCTGTCCGGACGGTCGAGATAATAGGTGATCTTGCGGAAGCCTTCCGCCTCGCACTGGGTGCAGTAGCGGCCGGAGGACATGTAAAGCCCTTCCAGCGTCTTGTTGTTCAGCGGATTGATCTCGACCTCAGTTTCGAGGGTGAAACTATCGGGGACATTGGCGATGGTCAGGGTTTCGTCGGTGGTGGTGTATTCGACCGGCTGGCCATTGATGGCGACGCTGATCAGTTTCAGGCGTTCGCCCATCAGGACCAGAGGCGCATTGGCCGCACCCAAAGACGCGGGATTGCGGGTGATCGTCAGCCGCGCCCTGACGCGCGTCGCTTCGGGCGCGAGATCGACATCGAGTTCCGTGGCCGGAATCAGGAAATCGGGGGCCTTGTAATCGCTGAGCTGGATCGGCTGGGGCGTATCGGTGCGCATATTGGTTTTGTCTCGCTTGGGGTCTCAGTCCACATGGGACTCTTTTCAGAGAACCTCAAGCGATACAATGTGGATTCGGGCGGATTTGGTCAGATTTATAAAAGGTTAAAGGGGGGACACGGATAAAGGAACGGACATCCGTGCCTTTATCCGTGTCCCCCCTTTAACCTTATCCCGGCTGGCGGGCGGCTTTCGGCACATCGGTGGTATCGGTTTCGACGTGCTGGCGCAACTGGTCGGCGCGTTTGGCCAGGGCGATCAGGTCGTCGTCGATCTCGCTGTTGTTGCGGGCATAGTCGCGCAGGTCTTTGACCAGCTTGAGCAGGTGCGGCGCGGAAGCGATCAGGCGGGCCTGCATTTCGATCAGGGCCGGGTCGCGTTCGTACTCGGCGCCGGGCACACGCCAGCCGCCCCAGTCGTTTTCATCGGTGACGACGATCGGGTAGGTGCCGGGAAAGGGGTGGTTGCGGCTTTCTTCCGGTGTCTGCCACTTGTTACGGGCGCGCATCAGGCGCCAGTGATCGAGGTTTTGATCGCCATTGTTTTTCTCGGCGGCGCTTTCCGGAGTCAGTTCCTCGGCGGCGAAATCACGGCCAAGGCCGCAATCATAGGTGACGCGGACCGGCTCGTCGAAGCCCTTGACCCAGACCGGATTCACCTTGTCGATCACCGCCCAGGTGCCGACAGGTTCGACATAGACGCGCTGATGGCGATGGTAGGTCGCTTTGGCCATGAAACACCCTCTTGCTTATTCTTAAGCTTGTTATGAACGCCTGTTTTACCGCAAAAGTCTTAATAAATGACGGGCGGTGCTATGATGCCGTGCGGGGGTGGCCGGCGTGCGAGCAAGGCTTTGTTTCCAATGAAACTTTATTGGCGAAAGGTTCAGCCAGGAAAAAATATTAAATCAGACAATAATATTCAAGGCTTTGGATTCATTCGTACTATCAATATGACCTGAAAACAGGCCCAATTTGTTATCTTGCGATGCACAAAAATCGCGCCTAATCAGGAGCGCATAAAATAAAACCGGCTTGACATCTGATCATGCGTCGTCGGAACAAACCTGACTGCAAGTCTATGTTTTTGTGACGTAAAGTGTGACCTGTGCAAGCCTAACGGGCACCCTGGAACACTAAAACATGACCGATACCGTCCTCAATCACGTCAAACAACATATCGGCCTGCTCGATGGTTATCTCAGCGAAGCCGTGCACGAATTCGGCAAGGCCGAGGTCATGGACAAGGTTGAGGCGCTTAAGGACAAGACTTTCGATTTCAGCGCCCTGAGTGAATCCGAAGCGGCGCATATCGCCCGCATCATGACCTGCCTGTCGATGCTGTCGGTCCTTTCGGAGGATGTCGGGCAATTGGGGCAGAGCGACAGTTTCGAGAGCGCCGATGGCTCCATGCAGCCGATCAGCCTGGCCAACGCCGTGGCGTCCGCCCGCCAGTCGGGGGTAGACAAGGCCGAGATCGACGCCACGCTCAGCAGCATACTGGCTTCGCCGGTCTTTACCGCCCACCCCACCGAAATGCGCCGTGCCTCGATCGTCGAGCGCGAAACCGAGATTGCCACCCTGTTGCAGGCCTATGAGCGGGCCGCCAATCCGGGAGAGAAGAAACAACTCGGCGACGACCTGTACCGCGCCGTGGCCCTGCTGTGGAATACCCGCCTGAACCGGCCGGAGCGCATCACGGTGCGCGACGAGATCAACAACCTGATCGGTGCGGTCAAGCGTTCGGTCCTGCCGGCGCTGGTGACCCTCTATACCGAGTGGGGCCGCGATATCCAGCACGAGGGGCCGCTGCCGGACGTGCTCAAGCTGGGATCATGGATCGGCGGCGACCGCGACGGCCACCCGCATGTCGATGAAGTGACCCTGACCTACGCCTTCCGCGAGCAGGCGCGGGTCGCCTTCGATTTCTATCTCGTTCATCTCGACAAGCTCGATGCCGAACTCACTATGTCGGACGAGGTGACGCCGGTCAGTGACGCGCTCCACGACCTGGCGCGCAAGTCGCTCAATACCGATATCCACCGCGTCGATGAGCCTTATCGCCGCGCCATCGCCTACATCAGGCAGCGCCTGGCGCGCACGCGGGCGGAAACGCTCGGCGAGGCGACAAGCAGCCGTGCCGGCGATACCGCTGCACCCGCCTATGAAAGCTGCGCCGCCTTCCTGAAAGACCTGCGGGTGATGCGCGATTCCCTAGTGACCAATGGCGGCCGAAGGATGGTGGGCGCCACGCTCAAGACCCTGATCCGTATTGCGCGCTCATGCGGGTTCCATCTTCTGGCGCTTGACCTGCGGCAGAATTCCGATGTGCATGAGCGCGTCATCGCCGAACTGTTCACCCAGTCGTCGGAACTGGTCGATTATCTTGGCATGTCGGAAAGCGAGCGCTGTTCGCTGCTCTTTGCCGAACTGGCCAATGACCGGATTTTGCGCTGGGAATTCGGCAAATATTCCGACGAAACCCGCCGCGAACTGCGCATTGTCGATGCGGCGGCGGAGATCGTGAAGACCTTCGGGCCGGACGCCTTCGGCGCCTATGTCATTTCCAAGGCGTCGTCGGTATCGGATATCCTCGAACCGCTGGTGCTGCTGAAACAGGCCGGCCTGGTGCGCGGCGGACCGCAGCCGCACTGTATGCTGAAGATCTCGCCGCTGTTCGAGACGATCGGTGACCTGGAGGCGGCGCCGGAGATCATGAAGAAGTGGCTCGGCAATTTCGCCGTGCGCTCGCTGATGGGCCGCCCGGCCTTGCAGGAAGTGATGCTCGGCTATTCCGACTCGAACAAGGACGGCGGCTATACGTCTTCCAGATGGTCGCTGCATAAGGCGTCGAAGGCGATCAAGGCGGTATGCGACAAGGCCGGCGTGCAACTTCGCCTGTTCCATGGGCGTGGCGGTTCGGTCGGCCGTGGTGGCGGTCCCGCTTTTGCCGCCATCCTGGCCCAGCCGGAAGGCACGGTCGGCGGGCAGATCCGCGTCACCGAACAGGGCGAAATGATCGCGCGCAAGTTCGGCAATGTCGTCACCGCCCACAAGACGCTTGACAGTTTCGCGGCGGCGACCTTCCTGGCGACAGTGCCGAAGCGCGGTTCGAAAACCGCCGCGCTGTCAGCCGATGCGGTGCTGGAGGAGAAATTCACGCCGGTGATGGACAAGATCCATGCGGTGTCGTTCGAGGCCTATCGCGGCCTGGTCTATGACGACCCGCACTTCCTCGACTTCTTCCATACGGTGACGCCGGTCGACGAGATCGGCAACCTCAAGATCGGCTCGCGGCCGGCCTCGCGCACCTCATCGGGCAAGATCGAGGATTTGCGGGCGATTCCGTGGGTCTTCGCCTGGTCGCAGACGCGCTTTATGCTGCCCGGCTGGTATGGCTTCGCGGCGGCGGTGCGGGAACTGAAGATCGCGGACAGTGTGCTGGAAGAGATGATCCAGTGGGACTTCTTCGACGTCTTCATCGCCAATATGGAGATGGCGCTGGCCAAGACCGACATGGAGATCGCGCGCCAATATGCCGACCTGGCCGGCGAGCCGGAAGAGGCCGACCGCATCTATGCTCGGATCAAGGCGGAGTTCGACGATACCGTGGCGCTGATCCTGCGCCTCCGCAAGGCGCCTTACCTGCTGTCGACGCATGAACGCCTGCGCAACCAGATCGAACGTGCCAATCCACTGCTCAATTCGCTCAATCGCTTACAGGTCTATCTGCTCGGCATCCGCCGCCACGGCAACCGCCATAAGCTGGTGCAACTGGCCATGCAACTGACGGTCAACGGTATTGCCAGCGCGCTGCGCAATACAGGATAAGGCACGGATGCCGCTGCGCGGCGACACGGATCAGCACGGATTTTGTGGGCGGCACGGGCTTCGCGGATGAGTGGAGCCTGTGCGGTTTTGCATGATTTGAATGACGGCTTCGCCGTCGAAAGCGGCCGGTTTATGCACCATTGCATGAAGATATCCTGAAATTCGTGCCTTTATCCGTGGTGAACCTTAACGATATCGGCAACAGACGCAACAGGGCGCTAAATCCCGCATCCGGCCTTGTTTTGGCAGGGGCTTTCATCCTATATGACCGGCTGGGATGGCGCTTTGGCTCCGTCCTCGATCACGCAGTTTATTTTCACGATTGACCTGCCGGAAAACAGAGGTTATGACAACGCTGTCATGACTAAAGCCCTGGGACAAAGGGCGGGTCACAGGTTCGGAACGAAAAGGTCTCATGTCGGCATCTTCTGCAAGTAATGGCGTGCGCCAACAGGTTTTTGTCCTTGTCGGGGGCACGGGCGATCTCGCCATGCGCATGTTGTGGCCTTCGCTGGCCATGCTGGATCAGGACGGATTTTTGTCCGATGACCTGCGTATTATTTCCGTCGCCCGCGAAGACTGCGGCACCGAGGCCTGCGTCGATCGTATCGGTGCGGCCGTGATGAGCCGGGTCGGCGAATGGGTCGAGCCGGCGGCGCTCAAGCGGTTCCGCAAGCGTATCGTTCACGTTGCGCTCGATGCCGCCCATGATAACTGGGGCGTCAAGCTGAAAGACGAACTCGGTGATGTTGACAAGCTCGATATCGTCTATTTCCTGTCGGTGTCGCCGTCGCTGTTCAAGCCGATCTGCGAGCACATCGAGAAGGCCGGCCTCAACAAGGCCCCCAATCGCGTCGTCATCGAAAAGCCGATCGGCCGCGACCTGGCGACCTCGAAGATCATCAACGATTCCGTCGCCCACGCCTTCGATGAAGCACGCACCTTCCGCATCGATCACTATCTCGGCAAGGAGACGGTGCAGAACCTGATCGCCCTGCGCTTCGGCAATATGGTCTTCGAACCGCTGTGGAATGCGCAGTCGATCGATCATATCCAGATTACCATCGCCGAAACGGTCGGGGTGGCGGACCGCCTTGGCTATTATGACGAATACGGCGCCATCCGCGACATGCTGCAAAATCACCTGCTGCAATTGCTCTGCCTGCTGGCGATGGAGCCGCCGTCTTCGCTGGCTTCGGATGCCCTGCGCGACGAAAAGGTCAAGGTGCTGCGCTCGCTCAAGCCGATCACTGCCGCCAATGTCGTCAATACCACGGCGCGCGGCCAGTATGGTCCCGGCTTCGCCGACGGTCATCCGATCGCCGGTTACGAGGCCGAAAAGGGTTCGCCGTCGAACACCGAAACCTTCGTCGCCATCAAGGCCGAGATCGCCAACTGGCGCTGGGCCGGCACGCCGATCTACATGCGCACGGGCAAGTGCCTGCCGTCGCGCGCCACTGAAATCGTTATCCAGTTCAAGCCGCTGCCGCACTCGATCTTCGGCGCCGAGGCGCACGCCAACCGCCTGCTGATCCGTTTGCAGCCGGACGAAGATATCTCGCTGACCCTGATGAACAAGGCGCCCGGCCTGACCGCCGAGGGGATGCACCTGCAACCGCTCGATCTCAGCCTGTCGCTGATCAAGGCGTTTGACGGCAATGATGACGGCAAGCCGCCCCGCCGCCGCATCGCCTATGAACGCCTGATCCTTGATGCGCTTAATGGCAACAACGCGCAATTCGTCCGCCGCGACGAAGTTGAGGCGGCCTGGACCTGGGTGGACGGCATCATCCAGGCGTGGACCGACACGCACATGAAGCCGCAGATGTATCCGGCGGGCACCTTCGGCCCGGTCAGCGCCTTCCGCCTGATCGAGCGCGACGAAGGGCGTGTATGGAATGACTGAGGCCGCGCATAAGCTGAACGTCTCGGAAGATGTTCTGACCTGGAACGCGCACGGCAAGACCGTAACCGTGCATTGCTTCGCCAATGCGGCGCGGGCCGGCACCTATATCGCCGACGCCATCGCCGAGGCCTTGCGCCATGCTGTTGATGTGCGCGGCCAGGCCGTGTGGATCGGCTGTGGCGGCACTACGCCGAAGCCGGTCTATCAGCACCTGATCCATGCCGAGATGGACTGGTCAAAGGTGACCCTGGCCCAGGTCGATGAACGTTTCGTGCCGATCGATGACGCCGCCTCGAATACGCGCATGATGCGTGAGGCTTTGGCGCCGGTTCTGGCTGATAGGGATCATTCCGGCCAAAAAAAGGGAATGACCTTCCTGACGCTTATTCAGGATATCGACGATCAGGCCGCCTGCGCCGAAAAAGCCGAAAAGACCCTGCGCGATCTCAATCACGGCGAGGCGCCGCGTTTCGATTTCGCCCTGATGGGGATGGGGCCGGATTCGCACTACGCCTCGATCTTTCCGCACAATCCGGTCAATGCCGAGGTCTATACGACCGAGCGCCTCGTCCTGCCGGTTCAGCCGCATACCGACGGCACCGAGCCGCAACTGCCGCGCATCACCCTTTCGGTGCCGGCCATCAACAATTCGCGCCGCATTCTGTTTTATATCACCGGTCAGGCCAAGCTCGACGCCCTGCGGGCATCGACCGAAGACACCGACCCCTATACCTCGCCGATCGGCGCGTTTATCGCGCAATGTCCGACCGACGTCGAATTCGTCTGGGCGGGCTAAGGACTAAAACCATGACTACATTGCATCCCGTAATCGCCGAAGTCACTGACCGCATCATCGCGCGCTCGAAAGATCTGCGGCAACAATTCATGGACCGCGCCGACCGCTACAAGGCGAACGAACCGCGCCGCAAGAAGCTGAGCTGCGCCAACTATGCCCACGTCGTGGCGGCGTCCACACCGGATGAAAAGCTCCAGGCCGCGCTCGACGCCGTGCCCAATATCGGCATCGTGACGGCCTATAATGACATGCTGTCGGCGCACCAGCCCTATCATGACTACCCGGAAAAGCTCCGCGGCATGGCGCGCAAGTTCGGCGCCACCACCCAGGTCGCCGGTGGCGTACCAGCCATGTGCGATGGCGTGACGCAAGGCCGTCCGGGCATGGAACTCAGCCTGTTCTCGCGCGATGTCATCGCCATGAGCACGGCCGTTTCGCTGAGCCATGACGCCTTCGATGCCGGTCTGATGCTGGGTATCTGCGACAAGATCGTGCCGGGCCTGGTTATCGGCGCGCTCAGCTTCGCCCACCTGCCGATCATCTTCGTGCCGTCCGGCCCGATGGGGTCCGGCCTGCCGAACCCGGAAAAGGCCAAGGTCCGCACGCTTTATGCGCTGGGCGAAGTTGGCCGTGACGCGCTGCTGGCCGCCGAAATGGCCTCGTATCATTCGGCCGGCACCTGCACCTTTTACGGCACCGCCAATTCCAACCAGATGCTGATGGAAATGATGGGGCTGCATGTGCCGGGCGCCGCCTTTGTGTCGCCGGGCACGCCTTTGCGTGACGCCCTGACGCAGTGCGCCGTCGAGCGTGCAGCGAAGTCGGCGGAAAATTCCAAAACCCCGTCGCGTATGGCCGATGTCATCGACGCCAGGGCCATCGTCAACGGCGTCATCGGCCTGATGGCGACGGGTGGTTCGACCAATCACGCCCTGCACCTGCCGGCGATGGCCCGCGCCGCCGGCGTGATCCTGACCTGGGAAGACATGGACAGGATCTCGTCCGTGGTGCCGCTGCTGGCGCGCGTTTACCCGAACGGCTCGGCCGATGTGAATCATTTCCACGCTGCCGGCGGCATGGCCTTCGTCATTCGCGAACTGCTGAACGCCGGCCTGATGCACGGCGATGTCCAGACCATCTGGGGACAAGGCATGGCGGACTACGCCAAGGAGCCTTTCCTTGACGGCAATACGGTCGTGTGGCGTGACGCGCCGGCGGTCAGCCATGATGAAAACGTACTGCGCCCGGCGTCCAATCCGTTCTCGCCGGAGGGCGGCCTGCGCGAAATCAAGGGCAATCTCGGCACGTCTGTCGCCAAGGTCTCGGCGGTCAAGCTGGAGCACCAGATCGTTGAGGCGCCGTGCGTGGTGTTCGACGATCAGGACGATTTCCTGGCCGCCTTCAAGACGAAACAACTGCCGGAAGGCGATTTCATTTGCGTCGTCCGCTTCCAGGGGCCAAAAGCCAACGGAATGCCGGAACTGCATAGCCTTACGCCGTCGCTGTCGAGTATGCTTGATGCCGGCCGCAAGGTGGCGCTGGTGTCTGACGGCCGCATGTCGGGGGCATCGGGAAAGGTGCCTGCCGT
This sequence comes from Asticcacaulis sp., assembly GCF_035497195.1. Lineage (GTDB taxonomy): Bacteria > Pseudomonadota > Alphaproteobacteria > Caulobacterales > Caulobacteraceae > Asticcacaulis. The sequence goes on along the minus strand of NZ_DATJDZ010000004.1, from coordinate 52,784 downwards.
TATCCACCTGACGCCGGAAGCGGTCGATGGCGGACCGATTGCGAAACTGCGAAACGGAGACCTGTTGCGCGTCGATTGCGTGGCCGGAACCATCAACTTTCTCGGTGATGCCGCCGAGTTTTCACAAAGAACAAATGCCGATCGGCCCCCAGAGGCGGACGGCATGGGACGGGAACTTTTTGCGCACATGCGTCGAGCGGTAGGACCGGCCGACCAGGGTGGCGCCGTTTTTTGGTAAATATATGACAGCGCATTTCGAGAGCAGCTCCATCAAGACAACATCCGATCGCGCCCTGCGCGGCTTGGTGGGTGATATCGGCGGCACCAACGCCCGGTTCGCCATAGCGGAGCGCGTAAACGGCAAGACGAACCTGGCGAACTTCAAGTCGCTGGAAACGGCCGACCACAAGGACGTCTATGACGCCCTGAAGACCTATTTCGAGTCGATCGGCGGCCGGCCGGAGCTGGATTACGCCTGCGTCGCCGTGGCCGGACCGGTCAAGGACGGCCGGATCAAGTTCACCAATCTCGACTGGGAGGTCGAAGAAGGACTGCTGGCGAAGGCGACCGGCGCGCGTCGGGCAAAACTGATCAATGATTATGCGGCCCTGGCCTTTGCCCTGCCGCACCTGGGTGACGGCGACACCAAGTGCATAGGGCTGGTCAGAAAAGGTTTCGGCGACGTTCATGCCGTCATGGGCGCCGGCACCGGCTTCGGCGCCTCGGTGCTGGTCGGCGGAGAATTCGGCCCCTATTGCCTCTCCACCGAAAGCGGTCATATCTCGTTTGCGCCGGTCAATGACTATGAGAGCGAAATCCTGCGTTTCCTGCGCAAGAAGCACGGCCGCGTGACGGTCGAAATGCTGCTGTCGGGGCCTGGGCTGGTCAATCTCTATCAGGCGATTTCCTCCATACGGGGTGAACTGGCCGAAGACCTGACGCCGGCGCAGATTACCCATCTCGAAGGCGAGGACGCCACCGGATCGCGTTACACGGTTGAGGCCTTCCTCGATATCATGGCGTCGGTGTGCGGCGACCTGGCGCTGGCGCACGGCGCCGTGTCCGGCATGTTTATCGCCGGCGGCATCGCGCCGCGCCTGATCAAGCATATTGACGAACTGCGCTTCCGCGCCCGCATGGAGGCCAAGGCGCCGCTGGCGGGTCTGGTGGCCAGTATTCCGTCGAGCATCATCATCCATCCGTATGCGGCGCTGCTCGGTTCGGCGAATGCGCTGACGGATGTGCAGATTACGGCTTAAATTTAGAAAGTAAGACACCCCACCACCACGCCTTTCAGGCGCGGTCCCCCTCCCCACCAAAGGTGGGGAGGTATAAGAAAGCGCTTGTACCTCCCCGGCTTGCCGGGGAGGGGGACCATGAGCGCAGCGAATGGTGGTGGGGTGTCTTGCTTTCCCAGAACAAAGGAACGACCACCATGTCCACGCATCCCGATATACCGAAATTCATGACTATGGGGCCGGTGCTGCCGGTGATGGTCATCCCGTCGCTCGACCAGGCCCTGCCGCTGGCCGACGCCCTGCTGGCCGGCGGCATCAAGGTGCTGGAAATCACCCTGCGCACCGATTGCGCGCTGGAGGCCATCGCCCTGATCGCCAAAGAGCGCCCGGATGCGGTCGTCGGCGCCGGCACGGTGCTGACGCCGAAGGACGCCGAAAAGGCCGCCAGGGCCGGCGCGAAGTTCCTCGTCTCACCGGGCCTGACCAAGACCCTGGCGCATCAGGACGCCTTGCCGCTGCTGCCGGGCGTCGCCACCTCGTCGGAAGTGATGAAGGCGCTGGAGTGGGGCTTTACTCACCTGAAATTCTTCCCGGCGGTGCCGGCTGGTGGTATTCCCTACCTTAAGGGCATCGGCGGTCCGCTGCCGCAGGCCAGGTTCTGCCCGACCGGCGGGATTGATGCGAAAAACGCCGCTGATTTCCTGGCGCTCGATAATGTGCTGTGCGTCGGTGGGTCGTGGGTGGCTCCGGCCAAGGCGATGAACGAGGGCAATTGGGCTGAAATCACCCGTCTGGCCGCCGAAGCGGTGGCGACGTTCAGCAAGAAATAACGCCAAATCTCTTCGTGAGATTTGGCAAGCGCGACTGCGCGCCCGAGCCTTTGGGAGGTATGCTTGCGCGGCAGTGGAAAAAATGGAAATGGATAAGACCTGAGTGTTGAAAACACTCAGGTCTTATCCATTGACAAAGCTGTCATGACAGACGCAAGTTGAGGATACCAATTGACTATATAAAGGCTCGGATTCGAGTGACGCAGACCAAGGCTCCGGCAAAAGAACAATCCGTTGCCAATACGGTCTCCACGATCAACGACGTGGCGCGACTGGCCGGCGTATCGATCAAGACCGTTTCGCGGGTGATGAACAACGAACCGAACGTGCGCGAGGAAACCCGCACCAAGGTAAAAGACGCCGCCGCCCGCCTGCATTATCGCCCGAACCTGCTGGCGCGGTCGCTGGCTGGCGCGCGCAGTTTCCTCGTCGGCCTGCTCTATGATAATCCATCCTCCAGCTATGTCATCGACATGCAGCAGGGCGTGATCGAGCGTTGCCGCCAGAGCGGCTACCATGTGCTCAGCGAGCCGCAGGACAGTCTGGCGCCGGACATCGGCCGGGCGATCGCTTCGCTGCTGGCCACCATCCGCCTCGACGGCGTGATCCTGACGCCGCCTTTGTGCGACATGGCCGTGGTGCTCGATGCGGTCGAAGCGGCAGGCGTGCCCTATGTGCGGGTGTCGCCGTCATTGTTCCCTGGTCGCTCGGCGCTGGTCGAGATGGACGATACCCAGGCGGCCTACGAGATGACGCAGTTCCTGCTGGCGCGCGGTCATACCGATATCGGTTTTGTGCGCGGCCATCCGGAACATGGCTCCTCGCACCGACGCTATGACGGCTTCGTCAAGGCGATGCGCGAGGCGAAGGTTGAGCCGCGCACCCACCGGATCGCGCAGGGCTTCAACAGTTTCGCGTCCGGGCTAGAAGCGGCCAAGGGGCTTTTCAAGAATAGCGGCGACCTGCCGACCGCCATTTTCGCCTCCAATGACGAAATGGCTTTTGGCGTCATGGCCTATGCCCAGCAGACCGGCGTGCGTATCCCCGATCAGGTGTCGGTGGTCGGTTTCGATGATACGCCGGGATCGATGATTATCTGGCCGCACCTGACGACGATCCGCCAGCCGGTGACCGACCTGGCCTATGCCGCGGCCGATATGCTGCTGTCACGCGCGACGGTGGATGAAGACGCGCCGAACTTCAGCGATACGCGCCGCGAACTGCCGTTCGAGCTGGTTGAGCGCGAGTCGGCGAAAGCGGTTTAATTTAGCAAGCAAGATATCCCACCACCCCGCCATGAAGAATGGCGCGGTTCCCTTCCCCGAACACGTCGGGGAGGGACAAGAAAGCTGCTTATTATAGGGGGCGACGCGCCCTTGCGTGTTGGCGGCGGGGCAAAAAAAACCCGATGGACCAAAAAGGTCCATCGGGATAAAGGCCAGTACCTTCCAAATAATGCCACATTTAAGAAGGCGCTTTAAAACCACGGAAGCGAAACGGCTATGAAAAAGGGAAAGAAACCGGGCCGCATAATGGTTTTAAACACAGAACCCAATCCGCAAATTTCATGGAAACCGGCGCATCGGGGAAACAGGGTGAGACAGTCATATCAAATCTGACAACGCTGTCAAATAAATTATGAAAGCAAATATCTTTTTTGACGTGAAAGACGGGATATCCCGCACTGCAACCGTTTCGCGCCATGGGGTATCGAGACTTGACGCACCTTGATAGCGCTGTCATTAAAAGGGATTGCCCCGTCGTCACAGACTGCAAAAAGGGGCGATGTGTGGCGTGATAACCGGTGGCTTTTTCAGACCGCTGGAGCGTGCTACAGGTCAAGAGCGCTTTCCGAAAAGTGTGCTGCACTTTTCGGATTAAAAAGCGCGTAAAAGCAAAGAATTAAAGCGCCGTCCGATGCCATCGGACAGACGCGAAAAAAATGTTGTGGAAGAACGCCTTAAGGAGCCTCCAATTGTCTAATCGTGAAATGACCCGGAAGATATCTCTCAAGCCGGCCCTGATGTTTGGTGCGGCGCTTGGCGTATTGTGCGCGCTCAGCTTCGGCCTGCCCGATGTGGCGGAAGCGAAAGCCAAGCCCGCTGCGCACAAGTCGGTCAAGAAAAAAAACGGCGTAAAGAAAAAGGCGGTCGCCAAAAAGGCCGCGGCGAAAGCGCCGGCCGTGATCGCTGTCGATCCCGCCTGGCCGAAACTGGCCCCGGCCGGTCTGGTCGATCCCGCCACCGAGGCCAGGATCACCGAGATCATGAGCCAGATGACGCTTGAAGAGAAGGTCGGCCAGACCATCCAGGCCGATATCAACTTCATCAAGCCGGAAGAGCTGAAAACTTACCCGCTGGGGTCTATCCTGGCCGGGGGCAACTCCTCGCCGGGCCAGAACGAACGCGCCACGCCCGACCAGTGGCTGAAACTGGCCGATGACTACTGGCGCGCCGCCGCCGAGCGCCCGACCAAGGCGCCGATCCCGCTATTGTTTGGCATCGATGCTGTTCACGGCCATTCAAATCTCGTCGGCGCCACTATTTTTCCGCACAATGTCGGTCTGGGCGCGACGCATAATCCGGACCTGATCGAGAAGATCGGTGAAGCCACCGCCGCCGAAATGGCCGCCGCCGGCGTGGACTGGACCTTTGCCCCGACCGTGGCCGTGGCGCGCGACAAGCGCTGGGGCCGCGCCTATGAAAGCTATTCGGAAAACCCGGCCGACGTCGCCGCCTATGCCGGCAAGATGGTCGAGGGGCTGCAAGGCGTCGGCGGCGGGCGTGACGGCATCAAGCCGGGCCATATCATGTCGACCGCCAAGCATTTCCTCGGTGACGGCGGCACGATGGACGGCAAGGACCAGGGCGACGCCGAGATGAGCGAAGCCGATCTGGCGCGTATTCATGGCGCCGGTTATCCGCCGGCTATCGAGGCAGGCGCCCTGTCGGTCATGATCTCGTTTTCGTCGTGGAACGGCCAGAAGATGGCCGGAAACAAACGCCTGATCACCGGTGCGCTGAAACAGCGGATGCACTTCGACGGCTTCACCATTACCGACTGGGACGCCCATCGCCAGTTGGAAAGCTGCGCCAAGGACGATTGCCCGGAGGCGATGAACGCCGGCGTCGATATGTTCATGGCGCCGGATTCGTGGAAGCCGATGTATGAGAATACGCTGGCCGATGTGAAGGCCGGCACCATCCCGATGTCGCGCCTCGATGACGCCGTGCGCCGTATCCTGCGCGCCAAGATCAAGGGCGGGTTGTTCACGCTTGGCGCGCCGCTCGACCGGCCGCTGTCCGGCAAGTGGGACCAGTTAGGCTCGCCCGAACATCGCGCCATCGCCCGTCAGGCGGTGCGTGAATCGCTGGTGCTGATTAAGAATGAAAATCACACCCTGCCGCTCGATCCGGGCGCGCGCATCCTTGTCACCGGTTCCGGCGCCAACGATATCGGCAAGCAGGCTGGCGGCTGGACCATTACCTGGCAGGGCACCGGCAATACGCGTGCTGATTTCCCGCATGGCCAGTCGATCTGGGAAGGCATTGCCGAGGTGACGGAAAAGGCCGGCGGCGTGGCGTCGTGGAGCGAAAACGGAGTCTATAAGGAAAAGCCGGACGTGGCCGTCGTCGTCATCGGCGAAGACCCCTATGCCGAATTCCAGGGCGACCGCGCCAATCTTGATTACCAGACCGGAGACCGCACCGACCTGGAGCTGATTCACAAGCTGAAAAGCCAGGGCATCAAGGTGGTCACCGTCTTCCTGTCGGGCCGCCCGCTGTGGACCAATCCGGAAATCAATGCCTCTGACGCCTTTGTCGAGGCCTGGCTGCCGGGCACAGAAGGCGGCGGCATCGCAGATGTCATCATAGGTGATCTCAACAAGCAGCCGCGCTATGATTTCAAGGGCAAGCTGACCTTCTCGTGGCCGAAAACCGCCAATCAGGGACCGCTCAATGTCGGCACCGCCGGCTATGATCCGCTCTTCCCCTATGGCTATGGCCTGACCTATAAAGATATCGGCGATGTGCCGCAGTTGTCGGAAGATTCCGGCCTGCGTGATGTCGCCGTGGTCAATGTCGATACCTATTTCGCCGCCGGCCGGGTTAAGGCGCCGTGGCAATCGGCGGTGATGGACAGCCAGGGCATCACGATGATCAGCGGGCCTTCGGTCGAAAGCGCGAGCGGCAATGTCACCCAGACGACGGTGGACGCCGACAAGCAGGAAGCCGGCCGGTCGGTGGTCTTCAAGGGCAATGGCATAGGTGCGGTGGCCATTTTCGGTGCGCCGGTCGATCTCAGCCGCCAGACCACGGGCAAGATGGCGCTGGAGGTCAGGTATCGCCTCGATTCCACTGTTTCCGGACCGGTCATGCTGACCATGGGCAAGGACGAAAAGACCTATAGCTCACTGGATATCGGCTCGAACCTCAAGGGGCAGGTCGGCCAATGGGCGACGCTCAAGGTGAAGCTGGACTGTTATGAAGCGGCCGGTCTCGATGTGAAGCAGGTCGGCGTGCCGTTCTCGCTGTCGACGACGGCGCCTCTGTCGATCAGCTACAGCGAGATCAAGCTGGCTTCGGACGAGGGCGACGCCGTCTGTCCGGCGAAGTAAGGAAATGATCCTCCCCTGCGTAGCGGGGGAGGTGTCAGCGCGAGGCTCGAAGAGCCGGTGTCGCTGACGGAGGGGGGGAACGGACGGTAGAGATTGCCCCCTCCGGCTCGACAGGCTCGCCACCTCCCCCGCTACGCAGGGGAGGATCTTTGAAGAACAGAGCGGCGAATGCAATCGCCGCCGTTTCACCTCGCTTGAGGCGATCGTTGGGATTCGGGATTGATTCAGCCGCAAAGCTGTGTCAATTGTATGATAATATAGATCAAGAGCGTTGCGTAACGCGCTCAAGAGGGGAAACATGCCTGATTTAGCAACACTGCTGCCCGCGAGCAGCTTTCTGAAGAGCCTCGATATCTGGATCGTGCTCTTTTACGCCGTCTCCATTTTCGTCCTGGCCCAGGTCGTTTCGCGCCGCAAGGCCGGCGAGGCGGTCACGTCCAACGGTTACTTCCTGGCCGGCAACACCCTGCCGTGGTGGGCCATCGGCGCCTCGCTGATTGCCGCCAACATCTCCGCCGAACAGATCATTGGCATGTCGGGATCGGGTTACAAGATCGGCCTGGCCATCGCCTCATATGAATGGATGGCGGCCATTACCCTGATCATCGTCGGGAAATATTTCCTGCCGGTCTTCCTGCGCAATGGCGTCCAGACCATGCCGGGCTTCCTGCAACAGCGCTTCGGCCCGTCGGTGAAATACCTGATGGCCATCTTCTGGCTGATCCTCTACGTCTTCGTCAACCTGACCTCGATCCTGTGGCTCGGTGGCACGGCGGTGACGACCGTAACCGGCCTCGATACCCTGACCGTGCTGATCGGCCTGGGCACCTTCGCCCTGCTGTATCAGTTGTCGGGGGGCTTGAAAGCCGTGGCACTGACCGATATCGTGCAGGTCACGCTGCTGGTACTGGGCGGGCTGATTATCGCCGGCCTGACGCTGAGCAAGATCGGTGGCGCGGCCAATATCACCGGTTTTGCCGATGGCTTCAACAAGCTGCGCGCCAGCTTCCCTGACCACTTCCATATGATCCTCGACAAGTCGTCCGAGCACTACAAGGATCTGCCTGGCATCGCCGTGCTGGTCGGCGGCATGTGGATCATGAACATCTCCTACTGGGGTTTCAACCAGTACATCATTCAGCGCGCCCTGGCCGCCAAGTCGCTGGCGGAAGCGCAAAAGGGCATCGCCTTTGCCGCCTACCTCAAGCTGCTCATGCCGCTGATCGTCGTCGTGCCCGGCATGGCCGCCCTGATCCTGGCGCCCGGCCTGCCCAAGCCAGACCAGGCCTATCCGCAGATGATGACGCTGCTGCCAACCGGCCTGCTCGGTCTTGTCTTCGTGGCGCTGACCTTTGCGGTCATTTCCTCGACGGCCTCCAAGATCAACTCCATCGCCACGATCTTCACCATCGATATCGTGGCGCCGCTCAAGCGCGACCTGAGTGAAAAGACCCTGGTGATGGTCGGCCGTGTCGCCGCCATTGTGGCGGTGGTGATCGCCATTGTCGTCGCCAAGCCGCTGGTCGGCTCCTTCGACCAGGCCTTCCAGTATATCCAGGATTTCACCGGCTTCTTCACGCCGGGCATCGTGGTTATCTTCGCGCTGGGCATGTTCTGGAAGCGCTGCTCGACCGCAGGGGCTTTCGCCGCCGTGGCTGGCGGCTTCCTGATGTCGTGCTTCTTCTACGTGGCGTCATACCTCCACACCCATCCCGATTTCCTCGGCTTCAGCAACAGCTTCATGGCCACGACTGTGCCGGATATGCCGTTCATGAACCGCGTCGGCTGGGTCTTCTGGATCGCGCTCGGCCTGTGCGTCGCCGTCTCGCTGGTGGTGCCGAACAAGAAGGAAGTCTCGACGCTTACGCTGGAAGGCGTCAGCTTCAAGACGACCCCGGTGGTCAACGCCCTGGCCATCGGTGTGATCGTCATCCTGATCGGCCTTTACTGGTACTTCTGGTAACGAAGCTCGTTGGTGGTCTGCGAACCGTCATCTGCCGGGATACGTTCTTACATATCGCTTTCACGATACTAGCGATGCGGTGCTCACGTACTCAAGTACGCTGCGCTTCTCGCCAGCTAACGGTTTTCGACTCGCCACAGCGCTTCGTCTTCCGTTCGTAAAAAGAAACGCGGCAGGAGCGATCCCGCCGCGTTTTTTTGTGTCTATTGCCCGTTACGGGTTCCGGGCGTAAATTACCGCCATAATCAAGGGAGGCTGTCATGGTATCTGGTTTTCGTGGCGCGCTGGTGAGCGCGGCGGTTCTGGCGGCAGTTGTTGCGTTTCCGGCCTTGGCCCAGATCCCGGTGAAAACCGCCAGCGGGCCGGTGTCCGGCGTGACGGCCGATGGCGTCGAAAGCTTCAAAGGCATTCCGTTTGCCGCGCCGCCGGTCGGTGATCTGCGCTGGCGCGCGCCGCAGCCCGCCGCGCATTGGATGACCCCGCTGAAGGCGGATCACTACGGTCACGACTGTATGCAGGAACCGTTCGGCGGAGATGCCGCGCCGCTGGGCACCACGCCTTCAGAAGACTGTCTGGTGCTCAACGTCTGGCGTCCGGCGGGACATCACGACAAGCTGCCGGTGATCGTTTGGATCTATGGCGGTGGCTTCGTCAATGGCGGGTCTTCGCCGGCGGTCTATGACGGCTCGGCGTTCGCCCGCAAGGACGTCATCATGGTCAGCTTCAATTACCGACTGGGGCGGTTCGGCTTCTTCGGCCATCCGGCCCTGACGGCTGAGGACAAGGATGACCTGCTCGGCAATTACGGCTATATGGACCAGATCGCCGCATTGAAATGGGTGCAGGCCAACATCAAGGCGTTCGGCGGCGATCCGGCCAATGTCACCATTTTCGGCGAATCGGCCGGCGGCGGCAGTGTCCATATGCTGATGACCTCGCCGCTGACCAGGGGGCTGTTCGCTAAGGCAATTGTGCAATCGGGTGGTGGGCGTGGCAATCTGATGGGCGAGCGCCGCCTGCACGAGGACATGCCGGGCCAGCCGTCATCGGAAACGCTCGGCGTGGCGCTGGCCAGGGCGAACGGCATCGACGGCACGGACGCGGCGGCCCTGGCGAAACTGCGCGCCTTGCCGGCGGAAGTGGTGACCAACAAGCTCAGCCTCGCCAACATGGCGTCCGATACCTATGGCGGGCCGATGGTCGATGGCAAGATCGTGGTCGAGACCCCGCAGGCTGCTTACCTAGCCGGGCGCTACAACAAGGCGCCGTTGATCATCGGGGCCAACAGCGCCGATATCGGCTTCAATTTCGCCCAGACCAAGGAGGCGACCTTCGCGCCATTCGGGGCCAATATCGCCGCCGCTAAAGCCGCCTATGATCCGTTGGGCAAGTTTACGGTCGAGGTCATCCGCTACTTCATGGGCATGGATGCGATGATGATCGAGCCAGCGCGTTTCGTGGCCTCGACCCTGGCGACGCAGGGCGTGCCGAGCTATGAGTACCGTTATGCCTATGTGGCGGACTCGATGCAGGCGGAGTGGAAGACGGGCACGCCGCACGCCACGGAAATTCCCTATGTCATGGATACGGTGGCGGCCAAGTATGGTGACAAGCTGACCGCAAAAGACGCGAAAATTGCCGACCAGACCAACAGCTATTGGGCCAATTTCGCCAAAACGGGCAATCCGAATGGCCAGGGCCTGCCGGAGTGGCCGCAATATGATCCGAAGGCGGATGTGCTGCTCAATTTCGCCTCGGATGGCGTGCCTGTGGCTATGCCCGATCCGTGGAAGGCCAGGCTGGATGTGACCGCCGGCTTGGCCCAATAAAACTTGAGATGTAAGAATTTACCGGACGTTCAGGTCTGGTTCACAACCGCACCCGCTATGTATCCCCAGCAAGGTTTTGATCTTCCGTGTGGCTTCCCCGACGGATTGTCAGACATTTTGCGTTATAGAAACAGTTCCGCCTTCTAACGGTCGCTTTCCCCCGTTATCCGAGCGGATCGGGGATTATCTATATTTCAGGCAACATAATGCGTTCGACCAAATTCATGACCACGGGCCTGTATGGCCTGATCCTTTTCGGCTGCGTGGCCGGCGCCATGCCGGTGATGGCGCAGGAGGCTGCGCCTCCCCAAGCTGCGCCTGAGGCGGCCGCAAAGCCGGATGACGCGCCGACAACAACCGTGACCGTCGAAGGCAAGAAGGCGCAGAACAAGATCGACCGTCAGGTCTATGACAACACCAAGGATATCGACAGCCAGACCGGTACGGCGGCGGATGCCCTGAACAAGGTGCCGTCGGTCAATATCGACCCGACCGGCAATGTGACGCTGCGCGGCAATTCCAGTGTCCAGGTCTATGTCGATGGTAAGCCGTCGGTGATGATGCAGGGCGATAACCGCGCCGGCGCGCTGCAATCCATGTCGTCCGGCGATATCGATTCCATCGAGGTCATGACCAATCCCGGCGCGCAGTTTTCCTCGGAAGGCTCCGGCGGGATCATCAACCTGGTGATGCGCAAGAACCGCAAGCCCGGCAATACCGGCGCCGTCAACGTCAATGTCGGAGACGGCCGCTACAACGCCTCGCTCAACGGCGCGCGCAATACCGGCAAGTACACGATCAGCGGCGGCCTGAACATTCGCCATGACAATCGTCCGAGCCGTTCGGGTTCGGTCATGACGCGCCTTGACGCCAATGGCGACCCGGTGATGTCCACCGAGCAATCGGGGCAATCCGAAGGCCAGAACGACAATATCTCGGCCAATGCCGGGATCGATTACAATCTCGGTGACGAGGACTCGATCGGCTCGCAGATCGCCTGGTCGCGCCGCGAAATGGACAGTGACAGTCAGGAAACCTTCGCCAATTACGCCGCCGCCGGCGCTTTTACCAATGGTTATACGCGCAATTCGCACAATACCGGCCCGCGTGACGATTTCAGCTTCGATCTCAACTGGAACCACACCGGCGCCCTGACCGGCGAGAGTCTGAAGACCGACCTGCGGTTTGGCCGTTCGACCGGCAACACCGCGACGGAGGCGGCCAACACCAACAGTGACGGCTCGGTTGATACGGAAACCCGCACGTCGCAGAGCGATTTCCACAATGCCGTTTTCAGCGTCGATTATGTGCGGCCCTATGGCGAGGCGCAGATGACGACAGGTGTCCAGATCACCCAGGACAACAACAGTTTCCACAATGATGCCACCGGCGACAATGCGGCGGGCCTGATCAATGATTTCGCCTACGCCCAGACCCTGAGCGCCGCCTATATCACCTGGCAGCAGCCAATCGGCGAGAAGTGGACCGTGATGGGCGGCGTGCGCGTCGAGGCGCTGTCGCTCGATACCGACGCGATCAGCAGCCACACGACGAGCCAGATTGATTATACCAAGTTCAGCCCCAGCGCCTTCGCCACCTATGCGCTGAACGACAGCGCCAAGCTGCGTTTTTCGTATTCGCACCGCCTGCGTCGTCCGCAACCGCAGGATCTCAATCCGTTCGTCACCTATCGTGATCCGCAGAATGTCAGCGCCGGTAATCCGGACCTGAAACCGGAAGAAACCGACTCGTTCGAAGCTGGTTACGAAAAAAGCGCCGGCAAGATCAATTACCAGGTTCGCGCCTATTACCGGAAAACCGACAACAGCATCACCGACTACAGCTTTTACGATCCGGCGGACCCGTTGGTGCTTGTTACCACCAAGCGCAATTTCGGTGATAGCCAGTCGGGCGGGCTTGAAGGCAATTTCGATGGCAAGCTGACGGACAAGCTCTCCCTGCGCCTCAACGGCAACCTGGCCTACACCAAGCTGAATGCGGCTTCCCAGACGCGCGACACCGAGGCGACGACGCTCAGCGGGCGGATCAGCTTCGACTATACCGCCACGGCCAAGGACCGCTTCCAGCTCAGCTATTTCGCCCGCGGCAAGCAATTGACCGGCCAGGGGTATCGCGCGCCCTTCGGTATGGGCAATATGTCCTATCGCCACCAGGTAACGCCCAAGGCGGCGCTGGTCGTGACGGTGCAGGATCCGTTCCGCACGGCGAAATTCAAGACGGTTGTCGATACGGATACCGTCTACAGCGAATCCTCGCGCAGTATGCAGGGACAGGTCATTATGGTGGGCCTGAGCTATACGCTCGGCGGCGCCAGCGCCAGCAAGGACGGCGAAGGCAAGTGGGATGGCCGGCGCGGTCCCGGTGGCGGCGGTTGGAGTGGTCCCGGCGGCGGTGGCGGACCGATGTAAGAACAGGAAGGGCAGGGGGCAAACCTTGCCCTTTTTCTTTGCATTTTTTCTGTAATCGATTACACTTTGTGACAGCTATCAAAAAGACCGGGGCGGGGGCGATATCCGTGATCGGCCATATTCACAGGGGTTTTCATGGATACGACGACACGTAAAGGGCAGGGCTGGCTTTTCGCCACCGCCTTTGCCGCCATCACCGCTACCTCCTTCTGTTTCATTCTGCGCGCGCTGGTTATCGATAACTGGGGCGTCGCCTTCGCCCTGACCGAAACGCAAAAGGGCGAACTGCTCGGCGTCGGCCTGTGGCCGTTCTCGATCACCATCGTGCTGATGTCGCTGTTCATCGACCGGATCGGTTTCCGTGTGACCTTGTGGTTCGCGGCGCTCTGCCATATTGTCGGCCTGGGGCTTCTCTTCACCGCCACCGGCTACTGGTCGCTTTACGCAGGCACCTTTATTATGGCGCTGGGCAATGGCGCGGTCGAGGCCGCCGCCAATCCGCTGATCGCCACACTTTTCAGCCACGACAAGTCGAAATGGCTCAATCGCCTGCACGCCGCCTGGCCGGGCGGCATGATCCTCGGTGGCCTGCTGGCGATGGGGCTGGACAGCCTCGGCGGTTTCGACTGGAGAGTGAAGGTCGGCCTCATGATCATCCCGGTGCTGGTCTATACGGTGCTGCTGATCGGCCGCAAATTCCCGGTGTCGGAACGTGTCGCGTCGGGTGTGTCCTATCGCACCATGCTGGGCGAGGCGGGCTTCATCTCGGCCTTTATCCTGGCGGCTTTGATCATGCTCGAAGTCGGGCGCGTTTTCGCCCTGCCGCCGATGATGTCGTTCGGCGCCGCGGTGGTGCTGGCCCTGGTCTATGCCTTCTTCGCCCGTTCGCCGGGACGTCCGCTGTTCATCCTGCTGGTGCTGGTGATGATGCCGCTGGCGGTCACCGAGCTTTCGACCGATAGCTGGATTTCCTCGCTGATGACGCCGGAAATGAACAAGCTTGGCCTCGCCGCTGGCTGGGTGCTGATCTATACCTCGGCGCTGGTTTTCGTCATCCGCATCTTCGCCGGCACCCTGATCAAATGGCTCAATCCACTCGGCGTGCTGGCTATGGCCTCGGCCCTGGCGGCGGCAGGCCTGTTCCTGATGTCGGGCGCGACGGGCATGGCCATTCTGGCGGCGGCCACCTTCTATGGCATCGGCAAGAGCTTCTTCTGGGGCACGGCGCTGGGCGTCGCTTCGGAACAGTTCCCCAAGGGGGGCGCGGTGACGCTTAACATGCTGGCCGGTGGCGGTATGCTGGCGGCGGGTATTGTCGGCTCGGTGCTGCTGGGCGCGGCGCAGGACAATTCGACCCGCGCAGGGTTGATGCTGCATGACGCCACGCACCAGACCGCGCTTTCCGAGCAGTACCTGACGGAAAAAGTCAGTGTGTTCGGCCGCTACAAGGCGCTCGACGAAGCGAAGGTGGCTGTGGCTTCGGAGGCTGATAAGGCGGTGCTTGATGGCCTCGCTGGCAGCGCCAAGAAAGACGCCCTGAAAGAGGTGGCCTTGCTGCCGGTGATTACCTGTCTGATCTTCCTCGGCCTGATCCTGTGGTTCCGACGCCGGGGTGGTTATAAACCGGTGGTGATCGGGGATCACTGACTAACAATAATATGAGAAGATATGACTAAGCTAAGACTAGGCATGGTGGGAGGCGGGCCGGGCGCGTTTATTGGTCCGGTTCATCTGATGGCGGCGCGGCTGGATGACAGGTTCACCCTGTCCGCCGGCGCTTTCAGCCGTAACACGGAGAAGAACCGGCAGGCCGGCGCGGGCTATGGTTTGTCGCCGGATCGTGTTTATACGGATTGGCGGGACATGCTGGCGGCGGAAAAAGGCCGGCTCGACCTGATCGCCATCGTTACCCCCAACGACACCCATTTTCCGATTGCAAAAGCGGCGCTTGAGGCGGGGTTTAATGTGCTGTGCGACAAGCCGGCGACGCTCAATCTCGAACAGGCGCTTGCATTGCGCGAGGTCGTGCGAAAGAGTGGCAAGGCCTATGGCCTGACCTATACCTATAGCGGTTATCCGCTGGTGCGTGAGGCGCGGAAGCTGATTGCCGAAGGCCGGATCGGCCGGGTGCGCAAGATTGTGGTCGAATACTCTCAAGGCTGGCTGTCGCAGGAACTGCACAACAAACAGGCCGACTGGCGGGCTGATCCGGCGCAGTCCGGTCTCGGCGGCTGTATCGCCGATATCGGCGTCCACGCCTTTCACCTGAGCGAATTTGTCAGCGGGGCTAAGGTGGAAAGCCTCTGCGCCGATCTTGGTATCGTGGTGCCGGGCCGCGCCCTCGATGACGACTGCAATGTGCTGCTGCGCTATTCCAATGGTGTTCGCGGCGTGCTGGTGTCGTCGCAGATCGCGGCGGGCGACCGCAATGGCCTGCGGCTGCGGGTCTATGGCGAAACCGGCGGGCTTGACTGGTCGCAGGAAACGCCCAACACCCTGACGATCAACGGACATGATCAGCCTTCGCAAATCCTGCACGCCGGCACGCCTTACCTGACCTATGGCGCGCGGGTGCCGGCCGGTCATCCGGAAGGCTATCTCGAAGCCTTCGCCACGCTTTACCGCGATTTCGCTGACGAGATATCAACCGGCGCACCGTCGCTGGTGCCGGGCATCGAGGACGGTGTGCGCGGTATGGCTTTCGTTGAGACAGCGGTCACATCTAGCCGCAAGAAAAGCTGGGAGACACTGCTGTGAAGACACTCAAAGGACCAGGTATCTTCCTGGCGCAATTCCTCGGTGATAGCGCTCCGTTCAACAAGCTGGAAAGCATGGCGCAGTGGGCGTCAGGCCTTGGCTATAAGGGCCTGCAAATCCCGACCTCTTCGCCGGCGATTTTCGACCTGGAAAAATGCGCGCAGAGCCAGACCTATGCCGATGAGATCACCGGTATGCTGGCGCAATACGGTTTGTCGGTGACAGAGCTTTCGACGCACCTGCAAGGCCAGCTTGTCGCCGTCCATCCGGCCTATGACACCCTGTTCGATGGCTTCGCGCCCCTGGCCCTGCACGGCAAACCGAAGGAGCGTCAGGCGTGGGCGGTCGAGCAGGTCAAGCTGGGGGCCAAGGCCTCGCAGCGACTGGGCCTGAAAGCGCACGCCACTTTTTCCGGCGCCCTGGCCTGGCCCTATATTTATCCGTGGCCGCAACGCCCGGCGGGTCTGGTGGAAGAAGCTTTCGCCGAACTGGGCCGGCGCTGGCTGCCGATCCTCAACGCCTTCGAGGATGCCGGCGTCGATTGCTGCTACGAAATCCACCCCGGCGAAGACCTGCACGACGGCGCCACCTTCGAGCGTTTTCTCGATGAGGTCGGCGGGCACAAACGCGCCAATATCCTGTTCGATCCCAGCCATTTCGTGCTGCAACAACTGGATTACCTGAGCTATATCGACATCTATCACGACCGCATCAAGATGTTCCACGTCAAGGACGCCGAGTTCAATCCGAATGGCCGGTCAGGTGTTTATGGCGGCTATCAGGGCTGGGTGGAGCGGCCGGGGCGCTTCCGTTCGCTAGGTGATGGACAGGTTGATTTCAAGGGCATTTTCAGCAAGCTGGCGCAGTATGATTACGCCGGCTGGGCGGTGCTGGAATGGGAGTGCTGCCTGAAACATCCGGAAGATGGCGCCCGCGAAGGCGCGCCGTTTATCCGCGATCATATTATCCGCGTCACCGAAAAAGCCTTTGACGACTTCGCCGGCAGCGGCGTATCCAAAGACGCCTTACGTAATCTGATGGGACTTTGATATGGATCGCCGTTCACTCTTGCTGGCACCGCTGGCCCTGACTGCCGGAGGGGCTATGGCCCAGACACCCGCCCCCGATACCGCGAAAACCGTCGCCGGCTGGCCTGCGCCTGCCGGAACCATCGACCTGTGGCCGAAGGGCGCGCCCGGCCAGTTGCACCCGCAGATGAAGGAAGTGGTTGAAGAAACCTCGACCGATCCGGCGGTGAAATTTCGTCGCGTTCAGGGTATATCGAAGCCGCGCATGGCGGTTTTTCCGGCGGCGAACCCCAATGGCGGGGCCATGCTGATTATCCCCGGCGGCGGCTTCTGGTGGAACTATTTCGACCATGAAGGCTATGCCCTGGCCGACTATCTGAATAAACAGGGCGTCACCTGCTTCGTGCTGTTCTACCGGCTGGCCAATGACGGCTGGGACAATCGCGCCGATGTCGCCACGATCGATGCCCAACGCGCCATGCGCCTGATCCGCAAAAATGCTGCGCAATATAAACTGGATGCGAAGCGCGTTGGCGTGGTTGGATTCAGCGCGGGCGGCTTCGTCACGGCGTCGCTGGCCACCCGTCATGCGCAGGCGCTTTATGCGCCCGTCGATGACGCCGATCAGCTCGATGCCCGCCCGTTTATCGCCGCGCCGATCTATCCGGTTATTTCGCTGGATCCCGCCATTGCCTACGAAGGCACCGCACCGTCCTTGCTCGGCGGCCCGGCCACGCCGGAACAGATCGCTCGCTATGCGCCGGACCACAATGTCGATGCGCAAACCCCGCCGGTGTTCCTGGCCCAGGCTGAGGACGACACGACCGTGCCGGTGGCCAATTCGGTGGTGCTGCGCGATGCTCTGAAAGCGAAGGGGATTGTGGTCGAAACGCACCTTTTCGCCAGCGGCGGGCATGGCTTCGGTATGAAGCCCGACCTGGATCGGCCCTATCACATCTGGCCGCAGTTGTTTGTCAATTTCGCCCGCAGCCAGGGGCTGATGGGGTAGGGGCTCCCAAAAAAGAACCCTGAGGCACCGCCTGCGGTGCTCAGGGTTTGAGCCGTAACCTGGAGGAGATGTTACGGCTTGCAGCGGCGCCTCCGCAGGGGGAGCGAAAGACCGCGCAAGGACAATCAGATCGCGCCCGCCTTTACCAGCTTCACGGCCTGATCCGCCGCGCGGGCGGTAAAGGCCATGAAGGTCAGGGACGGATTGACGCAACTTGTCGACGCCATTGCGGAGCCATCTGTGACGAAGACATTGGGCGCGTCATGAAGCTGGTTCCACTTATTGGTGACCGAGGTGCGCGGGTCCTTGCCCATGCAGGCGCCACCCATTTCGTGGATCGCATCGCCGGGAATATGCGGCTTTTCTTCCGACCAGACATTGACCAGACCGGCGGCCTTCATCATGGCCTCGCCCTGGCGCGCGCCATCGGCCATCATCTTGCGCTCGTTTTCGCGGAAGGTAACATTGAAAAGCACCTGCGGCACGCCGAAGCGATCGACCTTGGTCGGGTGCAGGGTGAGGGTATTGTCGATATAGGGCAGGCATTCGCCGAAGACGTTGAAACCGATCGACCACGGGCCGTATTTGCGCAAGCCTTCCTTCATCGAGGCGCCGAAACCGACGGCGCCGGTGACGCCGCGATGACCGCCGCCCTGGCAGCCGTAGCCGCGCAGGAAGTCGGCGTCGGCGTCCTGGCCGTTGAGATTGCGGAAGCGCGGAATATAGACGCCGGTCGGCTTGCGGCCATATTCGATCAGGTCTGAGTATGTCCCTTCCGGCAGGTTGCCGGAGAAGGTGGTCAGCATGGCGTGATCCATTATGTAACGTCCCAGCTTGCCGCTGGAATCGGCGAAGCTGCGGTCGCTGCCGGCGAGCTTTGAATTGAGCAGGATCTGGTTCGACGCCATAGCTGAGGCGCACAGGAAGACAATGCGCGAGCGATAGGTATGGGCGGCGTGGCTGTTGGCGTCGATGGTGCGGACGCCGGTGACGCGCTTTGTCTTCGGATCATATTCCAGCGAGGTCACCACCTGATCGGCCAGCAGGGTCAGGTTATTGGTGGCGCGCGCGGCAGGCAGGGTGACGGCTTGCGTCGAGAAATAGGCGCCGAACGAACAGCCGCGGTTGCACTGCGACCGGCTCTGGCAGCGCGACCGGCCCTGTTCGGGCTTGTCCTCGGTCATGTTGGAGCAGCGCGTATGGATCAGCTTGCGGCCGGGCATGGCCTTTTCCAGCCGTTCCTTGGTCCAGGTCTCGGCGACGTTCATCGGGTGCGGCGGCTGGAATTCGCCATCGGGCAGTTGCCACAGGCCTTCCTTCTGGCCCGAAATGCCGGCGTAGGATTCGACGTAAGAATACCACGGCGCGATGTCTTCATAACGGATTGGCCAGTCATTGCCGTGGCCGTCCCTGCCATTGGCCTCGAAATCCTGCGGGCCGAAACGAAGCGATACGCGGCCCCAGGTCAGCGACTTGCCGCCGACTGTGCCGGGGCGCACCCAGCGGAATTCCGGCCCGTCCTTGAAGGCATAGGGGTTGAGGCGGTCATTGTTCATGAAGCCTTTCACCGCCGTTTGGGCTGCGCCGCCATAACGCGCGGCGTAATAGTCGCTTTCGACCAGGGCCGGCGGTGTCTGGCCCCGGAAGGGCTGCTCCCACGGACCGGTGCCTTCATAGGTGTAGTCCGTGCTGTGCTCGACCATACGCCCGCGATCGAGCATCAATACCTTCATGCCCTTTTCGGTCAGTTCCTTGGCGGCCCAGCCACCCGAAACCCCGGAGCCGATGACGATGGCGTCGAATTCATATTCAGACATGGCGGACCTTTACGAAGAGAAGACGCGGTTGACTTCGGCATAGGGGTAGGCGCCGTCGTACTTGCCCGGCACCGGCAGATAGATGCGCTCGACCGTGCAGCCGATCTCGGAACTATAATAGCCAAAGATGACGAGCTGCCGCAGATGCTCGAAGCTATCTTTCGGCGCGTCGGTCAGGGTCTGCTGCATGGCAAGCGTCAGGATAGCATCCTGCTGTTCGGGCGTAATGGCAGCGAAGGGCTTGCCGTGGGTTTTGTGCGAGAAAGCATCCATGGCGGTCAGGCCACTCATCACCATGTCGCGCTCGGCTTGCCAGTACCATTCCGACAGCATCATCTCGATAAAGGCCGGGACCTCGGCGGCGATGGCGCCCGGCGTATCGGTGGTGGGAATGATGCGTTCGGATACGGCGGCGGTCAGGGCGCGCTGGCCGGCGGTCATGTAGGGGGTGGCCGGCTTAAAACCGGGGTCCATGCCGGCCTGCATGGCGCGAGCCATGGGGGCTATGGCCACGCCGCCGACCATGGCGACAATGCCGGTCAGCAGGCTTCTGCGATCCAGACGGCTATGATCATGGGCCATGTTTATTCCTCCCGTGCCGCGAGTTTACGCACCCAGATATTGCGATAAGAGACCGCGCTGCCATGATCCTGCAAGGTGAAGGGCAGGGCGTCGGCATGGGGGTGATAGGTCGCCAGCGTCTTCCAGTCGGTCTTGCCGAGGATTTCCTGATGGTTCTGTGTCAGCACGCCATTGTGCAGCACTGTGACGTAGGCCGGCTTCAGTACCTTGCCTGCGGAATCGAAATGGGGCCGCTCGAAAATGATGTCATAGGTCTGCCAGTCGCCGGGTTTTCGCGATGCGTTCACCAGCGGCGGCTGCCAGGCATAGATGGCCGAGGCCTGGCCGTCGGCATAGGTCACATTGTTGTAGGAATCGAGCACCTGGACCTCATATTGACCCATGAGGATGACGCCGGAATTACCGCGATTTTGCGAGGCGCCGGCAACGTCGGCCGGTTCGCGGAACTCGATGTGAAGCTGCATGTCGCCGAAAGCGTCTTTGGTGGTCAGGCTGCCGTCGCCATGCGGGCCGTCACGGTGAGGTACGGTCATGGCGCCATCGGCGAGCGTCCAGTCGGCCGGCTTGCCGTCGGCAGTGACGAAGGCGTCGAGGCTGGAGCCATCGAACAGGACAATGGCGTCGGAAGGCGCGTCGCTGGCCGTCTTGCCGGGCGTGACGACAGGCGGGTGCGGCCGCGCCGGATCATGAACGTGCCATTTGCCGCCGGGCAGCATGGGGGTGTCGGTAAAGCCGAGATCTCCGGCGGGTGCCGGCGTGGCAAGCAATAGGCAGACTCCAAGCGTCATCAGACTCAAGCGCATCATTTCCATCCCTTTTGGCAGGTCCGTTTTCGGACTCTGTGTATTATTCCGCCGACTTGACCTTAAGGTAGTAGATCAGAGCGGCGCGTTTCGCGTCGTCCTTGACGCCGGCATAGGTCATCTTCGTTCCCGGCATGGCCTTCATCGGCGCCAGCAGAAAACTGTTCAGCATGGCGTCGTTCCAGGTCTCCCCCGAAGCCTTCATGGCGGCGGAATATTTGAAGGTGGCGGAATGTGCGCCCGCCTTGCTGCCGTAGACGCCATAAAGATTGGGGCCGACGCCATCGCGGGCGCCCTTGGCGATCGAATGGCAGGCCTTGCATTGGGCGAAGGCTTTTTCACCGGCGGCCAGTTGAGCGGCGTCAACCGCCGGTGCGGCCTGAACGGCGGGCGCGAAGGCCGCCGCCGCGATGATAAAGGAAATAGCGGGCCGGAAACGGCTCGAAAACACTGGCACTGATCAGCTCCTGCGACCTGTTTTTGGACCTTACGATCATGCCGCAGTATCCGCTTTTGTAAAATGGGTAACATGACTTGAAATCGATTACAATAGACTCATCACGAGAGAATCGTTCGCAAATCTACCGCGGTATTTAAGCCTTTGGCGCGGCGGTGCTTTCGCGGAAAACCAGTTCGTGGTCGAGCGTGATATTGACCCGTTCGGTGACGCCGCCATCGATGATGCCCAGCAGCAGTTCGACGGTCTTGCGGCCGATTTCGTGCATTGGTTGGCGCACGGTGGTCAGCGACGGCGCGGAAAAACGCGACAGGTGGACATCATCGAAACCGGCCACCGACATATCGGCCGGGCAACTCAAACCGGCTGCGCGGATGGCATGGAGCGCGCCGAAGGCCATGTCGTCGCTGAAGCAGAAGATGGCCGTCGGGCGCCTGGATTGCGCCAATAGTTGCGCGGTCATCGTGGCGCCGCATTCGATGGAGTAGTCGCCCGTCAATATAGTCAGGTCATTGCTGCGGCCGTGCTGGTCGGCGCTGGCCGTGACGCCTTGCAGGCGGTCGCGGCTGATTGGGCTGCGCAGGTCGCCGGTGATGACGCCGATGCGGTGGTGACCGAGAGCATAGAGATGATCCATGATCTGGCGCGCCGCCAGAGCATTGTCGATATGGACCGAGGAGACACTTAAGGAGTCGCTGAATTCGCAGCCATTGACGATCGGCGCGCTGGCGCCTTTTTTCGCCACAAGATCATTGAGCGACACCGGCAGGGTGTGGCCGAGGAAGATCATGCCGTCGGCCTCTTTACGTCGCAGCAGGCCGGCATAGGCATCTTCGCTGGTGCCATGAAATCCCACGTCACCGAGCAGCACGGTATAGCCCGCCGCCAGGGCTGCTTCTTCGACGCCGCGGATGATATGGGCGAAGAAGGCGTTGGCGATATTGGGGACGGTGACGATCAGGCGCGAGGTCTTCAGCGTGCGCAGGTTCTTGGCCATCTGGTTCGGCTCATAGCCCAACTGGTCGATGGCGCCCATCACCTTATCCAGCACCGCCGGCGAAACGTGGGCGTAGTCGTTGAGGACGCGGGAAACGGTGGCGGTCGAAACGCCGGCCAGTTTGGCGACGTCGTTGATGGTCGACATGTTCAGCCCTGAAAAGATTCTGTTGCTCTCTCAATACGGCCTTATCGGCTGCGTTGCCAAGAAAAATGCGGATAGGCCGTTCGCTTATCCTGAAATTTAAACTCAAACGAATTGGCTGAGTGAAAATCGTAAAGGTGATCGCCAGGCCCCTGTACACTGGTTTTTTGCGGTATGATATCCGGGCTGACGATATGCCTTGCATCCCGTCTGAATTCGCGGTGTAGTGGATAAAATGCCAGTGTGGATTGCGAACCTGCCGGAGAGCGGGAAGCGGCAAGACCTGTCGAGGGGACGTTTAGGATGTCACGTATTTATTTGGCGGGTTTAAGCCTGGCCGCTCTGGTTTGCGGTGTCACTGGCCCTTCGGCCCAGGCCCAAACTCAGGCCCAAACCCAGGCACCGACCGAGGTCGTGGTGCGGGGCGCTTTACGTCTGCGCCCGGTCGATGCGCCGCCGCCGCTCGATATCTTCGTCAAGCGGCCGCGCATCGAGCAGGTCGCCCTGTCACAGGATGGGACGCAGATCGCTTTCGTCACCTGGCTTGAAGGCTATCGCGTGCTGGTGGTCTATCGCGTCGCGGATCAGACCAAACGCGTCATCAAGCTCAATCCGGGTGATATTTCCAGCATTTCCTGGGCGGATGACAATCATGTCCTGATCTCGACCACGCTGACCGGCCTGCGCGGCACCTGTGGCAGCGGTCCGATCCAGAAGAAAGCGGATTCCGCCAGCCTTAGTGGAAGCACCGCACAGACAAACAGTATGCCGTCGCCCAGGCAAGGCAATCCGGCGAGTAACGCTGCCGATAACAGTGCCATGTTGAGTGTGCTGAATTCCCTCAGCACGCCCGGTTGCGCCTATTACGGCGTGCGCGCCCAGACCGCCGTAACCTCGGTCAATATCGCTGAGCGCGAAGGCGTTGGACTCGGCACGCGAATGAGCGAGTACGCCAATCTCGCCCTTGGCACGCCCGAACCGGTGACGCTGGACGGCAAGGTGCAACTGATCGGTCCGTATCTCGAACTGCGCGGCCTGTCGATGAGCGGCCAGCCGACGAAACGCGTCTACCTGTGGCGCAGCGATCCGGAAACCGGGCAGGGCAAACTGATCAATGACGGCGGCGGCGATCTGGATCGGGAGAACCGCTATGTCGATGACTGGCTGCTCGACAAGCAAGGCAATATCGTCGCCCGCTCGGTCTATAGTTTCAGGAACGAACAGTTCAGCATCGAGCGCAAAACGGATGGCAAATGGAAGCCGGTCCTGACGCGCAAGATCGTGACACGCGACGGCACGTTCGCGCCGTTCATGGCGGGGTTGGGGCGTGATGGCCAGTCGATCGTCATCTTCGACGTTGAGGCCGGCACTACGGCCCAAGGCGCTGACCGGCGTTTCCATTATTACGAACTGACGGCCGATGGCACGTTCTCCGCGCCGCTTGAACCCGGTGACGCGACGCGGGACCGGCCGATTTTCCATCCTGAAACCGGATGGTTGGCGGGCTTTGTCGAAACCGGTGAGGCGCCGGAATATACCCTGACCGATCCGGTCCTGCACAAATTATACCAGCGGGCGCAGGACGCAGCGCCGGGGCAGGCGGTCAAAATTGTCTCCACGGCGCGTGATCCGCACCGCATGGTCATCTTCGCGCAAGGCGGCGAAGAGCCGGGCGCCTACTATTTCATTGATTTCACGACGGGCAAAACCCTGGAGATCGGCGATATCCATCCGGAAGTGCCGTCGGAATGGGTCGCCTCGCAAAAGGTGGTCAGCTACAAGGCCCCAGACGGTCTGGATATCGGCGCCTTGGTGACCCTGCCGCCAAAACCGGAACCGAAACATTTACCACTGATTGTCCTGCCGCATGATGGCCCGCAGGCGCACGATCAGCGCGGGTTCGACTGGCTGGCCCAGGCGCTGGCGTCGCGCGGCTATCTGGTGCTGCAACCTAATTATCGCGGGTCGGATGGGTCTGGCCCAGCCTTCATGGCGGCAGGCAGGGATCAGTGGGGACGGCGGATGCAGTCGGATCTGGCCGATGGTGTGCGTTATCTGGTGGGCGAAGGCCTGGCCGATCCGGCGCGTGTCTGCATCATCGGTAGTGGCTATGGCGGCTATGCGGCGCTGGAGGGCGCAACGACGCCCGGCGCCTATCGTTGCGCGGCATCGTTGGGCGGCATATCCGATATCGACGATTATGTGAGTTGGGTGAAGGGCAAACGGCCCCTGCCGGATCCGGACAAGATCGCCAGCCTGACAGCCGATGCGCAATGGCCCCGCGCCTTCTCGCCCGATCCGGGATCGGTATCGATCGTCACTGGCTATCTCGGCGATCCGGCGGGCTGGGCGGCGCTTTCGCCACGTAATCAGGTGGCGGATATCAAGACACCGGTTTTGCTGGTCCATCAGACGAATGACAGCGCCGTTCCAGTTCGTCAGAGCAAGCAGATGCGTGATGCCTTGCAGGCGGCAGGCAAGGCGGTGACCTATGTCGAACTGCCCGGCAGCGATCACGAACTGGCGACAGAGGAAACACGGTTGGCGGCAGCGGAAGCGGTGCTCAACTTCCTGAAGATCTATAATCCGGTGAATTGATTTTTCTGGAAAAAGTGATGGGCGTTATAGGTTGATTTCGGATAGATACGCAGGAAACAGTCTTGCGCGCCGGAGGTCCCCCATGTCAGCTTCATTGCCAGTCACGTTCTCAGCCGATTTCGACGGCGGCAATATCGAGGTTTTGAGCGGGGAAGGCGGTCAGTGGGATCTGGCGATCAGGCCGGACAACGGCTCGCACTATTACCAGTGGTTCTATTTCCGCGTCGATGGCGCGGCGGGCGTCGACCTGACCCTGCGCCTCACCAATGCCGGCGGTTCGGCCTATCCGGGCGGCTGGGAAAACTACCGCGCTCGCGTCAGTTCGGATAATGCCGACTGGCTGTGCACGGATACCAGCTATGAAAACGGTGTCCTGACCATCCGCCACACACCGGCCGGCGATACGGTCTGGTTCGCCTATTTCGCCCCTTTTCAAAGTGAACGGCACCGGGCGCTGGTAGCGCAGACGGCGGCCTTGCCGGGTGTCGGGCATAAGGTGCTCGGTCAGACGCTCGATGGCCGCGACCTCGACCTGTTCACCCTTGGCAGCGGCGCGGCGAAGGTCTGGCTCTATGCCCGTCAGCACCCCGGCGAAAGCATGGCCGAATGGTGGATGGAAGGCGCGCTGGCCTTCCTGACCGGCAATGAACCGGCGGCGGTCAAACTGCGTGAAACGGCGACTTTTTACATCGTGCCTAACATGAACCCGGACGGCAGCGCGCGCGGGCATCTGCGCACCAATGCCGCCGGCGTCGATCTCAACCGCGAATGGGCCGGCCCCACGCCTGAACGCAGCCCGGAAATTCTGTATGTGTTGCAGGCGATGACCACCAGCGGGGTCGATTTCGCCATCGATGTGCACGGCGACGAGGCGATACCGCATGTTTTCATGGCCGGTTTCGAGGGCACGCCCTCATGGACCGAGGCGCGCGGGGCGCTTTATCAGGCCTATCTCGATCGCTTGCTGGCGCGCACGCCCGATTTCCAGACGAAATTCGGCTACGATATTCCGGCGCCGGGCGCGGCCAACCTGGCGATATCGACCAATGCGGTGGCGGAGCGTTTCGGCGCCATCGCCATGACTTTGGAAATGCCGTTCAAGGATCACGACGACGCGCCGGAACCGGTGCGGGCGTGGTCAGCCGCCCGGTCACGCGCGCTTGGCGAAACCTGTCTGCTGGCCTTGGCTGATATCGTGGACAAGCTTAGTGATTAACGTTCGTCAGCGCTCTTGAAAGCGAATCCTGGAGGTTCATTTCCAGCTTCTGGTTGGCGAAATCCTGCTGGAGGTTCTGTAGCTGCGGAATATCGAGATTGATGACGGTTTCCTGGCGAATATCGCGGTTGTCGGCGGTGTTGAGGACAACGCTGCCGATACGTCCGTCACCCAGATCGTGCAGCACGACGGTGCCGCCATTTTGCCCCGGCAGATACAGGCCCGGCACGGATCCATCGACGTGAATCCCCGCGCCGGCCGCGCCGGCAAGCGAACCGCCGTCCGTCGTTTCCACAACGCCCTGGTCCGTCCAGGTGAGGTGAGATTGCAGCGCCTGCTGGCCATCGACATAGGTGGTGATGATGGCGCCGAGACCAAATTCGATGCCGGTGGGGGTGCGCAGCCCGCCGACCTGTTCCCTCAATTCTTCGGGGGTGAGCGGAGTCAGGGTGTCCTCGGCCATAACCGGAAACGCGATCAGGGTGGCGAAAAGGCCGATGATAAGCACTCTGGACATGGATATACTCAAGGTGTGGTGGGCGGATTGCCGTTGATCATGCTGGTAATCTGATAGATCGGCGGCAGTTCGCGGGTGAAACTGGAGAGGGAAGAGTCGCCCATCGGCTGGCCCAGCGGCGCCACGGCCCAGGGACTCCATTCCTCGTCACGATTATAGGGGGTTTTGACATCGGCAGAGGCATGGATGGCGAAGATGACGCCATTCCAGATTTGCGAGAACTCGGCATTGCTGTAGGTGCGCAGGCCGCCCGCCGGATCGCCGATCAGCACCTTGCCGTTGCGCGCGCCTTTGACGACGACGAAATGGCGATAGGCGCCGGCGGTCACGACGGCAATGGCGGGGCGATTAATCTTCACGAGCTGGTCGAAGGTCAGTTTGTAGCCATCGGCCTGAAAGCCGCGGGAGGCGAGATAATTCTTGATGTCGAGCAGGGAGAAGCCGACCTTGCGGATCTTTTCCTGATCGCCCGTGGCGTACATGGCTTTGAAAACTTCCGCCTCGGTGACCGGCATGTTGTAATGGTAGTGCAGCAGGGTCGCCAATGCAGCGGAGCCGCAACTGTAATCATACTGTTGGCGAACCACGGTGCGGAAGGGGATATCCTTCATGCTGGTGACGGGAACCGAAAACATCATGCCGCCGTCAGTCAGCACGGCCTGGGCATGCGCCAGCGGCGCGACAGATCCCAGGGCAAGCAGACAGGCAGCAATGACGGTAAGCTGTTTCATTGGACCCGATTTATTGAGACAGCGGCGCGCCGGTGATGGTGACGCTGATGCTGCCTTGCAGGTTATTGTTGTTGCCGGTGTTGGTGACGAAATTACCGACGCCGCTGAAACCGGTCAGGGCATTGCCGGAAAAATTGATGTCGCCGTTCTGAACCGTGCCGGCGGTGATGGTGTTGCCGCTGTTGGTCGCGGTCAGGTCCTGAGTGGTGACGACATTGGTGACGGCGCCTTCGGCGCTGACTTCGCCGAGTTCTTCCAGCGACATCGGGACGGAGACCGGCGTTTCCCGCGTGGCGGTGGGCGGTGGCGCGACCGGCGTTTCCTGCGCAAAGGCGGGGGCGGAGAGGCTGGCCACGATTAACGGCATGACCGCCAGGCTGCGTAGGCTCAGGCATATCGTGTACATGGCGCGCACTTTCAATTAAAGGGAAGTCGGGAGGGATCACTGGTTCGAAGCAGACGTGAGGCCGGGTGAACCTTCGCGCACCCGGCCTTCAGCGAAGGTGCGATTAAGGTTGGCCGCCACCGGTGAAGCTGATGTTGGCGTTGGCCGACAAGGCCGTGGCGGCCTGGTTGATGGAGCCGACGCCCGTGTTCGAGCTGGCCGTCTGAACGCCGGCGAAGTTGGCGTAGGAACCGCCGCGGGCGACGATATTACCCGTCGTCAGATCGCCGCTCTGGCCTGTGTCGCCGCCGGTCAGGGTGACGCTGGAGCCGGTGACGTTGGCGGCCAGGTCCTGATTGGTCAGGCTGAGCGTGAGGGTCGTGACGTCCGCGCTGGAGTTGTTGGAATCGGCAACTGAGTTGTCCGAATTGTCGTTGTAGGAATCAGCGACATTGGTCGAGCTGTTGTTGTTGGAGTCGTTCGTCGAGTTGTTCGAGTTGTCGGAGTTGTCCGAATTGTCATTGCCCGAATCGGCGATGCTGGTGTTGGTCGAATTGTTCGAATCATCATGAGTCGAGTTATTCGAGTTATCATTACCCGAGTCGGCGATACTGGTATTGACCGAATTATTCGAGTTGTCGTGGGTAGAGTTGTTCGAATCGTCATGAGTCGAGTTGTTCGAGTTGTCGGAGTTGTTCGACATGTCATTGCCGGAGTCAGCGACGCTCAGTGACGTATTGGTGGAATTGTTCGAGTTATCGGTGGCCGAATTGTCGTTCGTCGAATTGTCATTGCCGGAATCGGCGATGCTGGTATTGACCGAGTTGTTAGAACTGTCGTTGGCGGAATCGGCCGTATTGACCGAATTGTTGGTATTGTCGTTGGCGGAATCAGCGACGGATACAGCGGCCGAACCGTTATTAGCCGCATTAGAACCGTTGTCGGCCGTATTGGTGGTATCCTGCGCAGCCGCTGACATGGCCCCGCCGATCATCAGACCGAGGGCGATCGCGGATGCGGACGCGAATAATTTTATGCTTTTGCTGGTCATTTTGGTAAACCTCGAATTCATGAATTCTGAAGGACCGTCCTTCAGATCATTAAATCGGGATTTGAAAAAAAGGTTCCGGCAAAAATCACCGCACCCGGCATTTATTTTCTCTTTTTAAGCAAGGAGATGGCCGGTATCCAATATGCGCAAGAATTAACCCTGTTCTCTGCAATCAGAAGTGCATTTTCATTAAAAGCTCATGGGCGCGGCGACGACCATCCGCATGTCCGGCGCATCGCTGGTGACGCCGAATTCAAAGTTATTGGTCAGGGTCATGCGGTCGCTGAGCCGGTAAGACCAGCCCATCAGCAGCGAGCCGACTTGCAGGCTGTTGGATTCCTGGATCGTCGTGCCGATCTGCGTCTTCGTCGGGAAGATGTAGCTGTGGCTGTAGCCGAACGACACGGAGAAGCGGGGGTTGAGCGCCAGGCCAAACCCCAGGCTGCCGCTGATCGAACCGCCCGGTTCGACACGCCCGACATGGGCGCCACCGATATCCTTATCGATATCGCGCGATAAGTTATGCAGGTAGCTAATGCTGGCGAAGATAACCGCCGGGTCGCTCGGATAGAGCATGGTCAGGCCGCCCTCGACCGCCCAGAAACCGGACCCTGTGGCCAGGCTTGTCGCCACGCCGAACTGGTCATAGCCGACATCGTAAGGGCCAAGCCCCGTTGGGGGTTTGATGCGGGCGTTGGCGACGAAGATCGGCCGGCCGGGGCGGACCTCATTAAGTTGATAGCGCGCTGAGATTTCGACATCGCCGATCTGCTGGCCGTCCAGCTCGGTGGTGCGGTTGATGGTTTCGTCGCGCTGCGCCAGGGTGGTGATGCGGTCGTGGCGGTAAACGTAAGGAATGCGGGCCTCGACCTCCAGCCGGCTGGTCAGGCCGTAGCGCATGGCCACCGTGGCGACGGCTGAATCGCGGTCGGCGTCATTGGCCTCGATAACGCCCAACTGGATGCCGGGCACGATTTCGACGCCGCGGAACACCAGGCGGTTGGAACTCGACCGGACATAATCAAGCGACGGGGTGAAGACAAGCCGCCCCTTCGGCGTGAGAACCCCGACGTGTTCCGGCAGGGCGGCGACTTCCTCGACCTGACGCTTGGGTGGCGGCGCTGTGCCGACCGGTTGCTGCGGCAGGGGATCAGGCCTGACCGGCTCGACCTGAGCGACGGTTGGTGCAGGGGCGCCGGGTGGCGTGCCAAGCAGGGGGGCGCTGTCAGAAGACAGGCTGGCATAGGGCGCCGCCGTATCGTTGGGCGCGTCGCTGCGGCCGGCGCGGATGTCGGCGAGCAGGCTGTTGCGTTCCGCCCGTAATTTATCGATTTCCGCCTGTTGTATCGCCAGGGCTTGTTGCTGATCGGCGAGACGCTTTTCCTGCGCGCTCAGGCGATTTTCCTGCGTTTGCAGAGTCTGTTCGATCTGGGTCAGGCGCGGATCGGCCTGATTGGCCGCCAGAGCGGGACTAGCCAGGGCGATCAGGCTGGCGCCCGTCATCAGGGCCAAAAGACCGGCGTTTACGGAGACCTGTTTTCCTCGGATATGCCACATGTGATTAGTCCTCGGAAGTTTGCAGGCTTGGCTGGCCCAAAACCTTGGCGGGAGGTTGCGGCTGGATATCGAGTGCGTTATCGATCAGGTTCGCCAGCTTTTCCCGTGCGCGATTGACCCGGCTTTTCAGAGTGCCGACCGGGCAATGCGCCAGTTCGGCGGCCTCTTCATAGGAGCAGCCGGAGGCCCCTATCAGGACAAGGGCGGCGCGGGCGTCGGGCGGCAGCCGGTCGAGGGCGGACAGCATGTCGTTATATTGCAGGCGCCATTCCTGCGCCGGAGCGACGCTCAGCATCGCCGCCCAGCGCCCTTCAATATCCTGCACCGTATCGCGCTGGCGCGAGAGGTCGTGATAGAAGCAATTCTGCATGATCTTGCATAACCACGCCTTGAGATTGGTGCCTTCCTGAAAGCTGCCGCGATAGCACCACGCCCGGACAAGGGTTTCCTGCACGAGATCGTCAGCTTCACTGCGTGACCCGGCGCGTGTGGCGGCGTGGATACGCAGGGCGGGGATCAAGGCGATGACGGCATCACGGAAGACGTCCGGTGTACGCCGTTCTTGAGTCCGGACTGATGTTCGCGATTCTGGTCCGGACAGGTCCGGCGCTTCAGAAACATGTGTCAGATCGGCGCTCTGGCTGCCGTTTTGGCGCCAGGTATTTGTATCGACTCTCATTGTTCTTCCCGCGTTTTTACTGCTTCTGGGGCGTTTTTACGCGTACAAATTTCCACGCCGGCGAAATCATCGCAGGGCATGTATATTCGGATCGGCTAAAGCATAAATGGCTTAGACTAATGCGAATATTTTACTGAAATGGGATAAACTTGGCGAATGCGTTACAGGTACGCTGAATATAGATATTCCGACGCTGAACTGGGTATCACCCGCGACATTAAAATACGGCAGGCGAGAAGGCCGATTAAGTAAATATTGTATAAATATAACGCAGTTTTCGATTTGACGGAAGAGCTTTTATTTCGAAAATTCAACCAAATGGGGAATTTTCTATATAATTGGAACTGGAGAGTAAAAAATCGGCGTTTTCCGGCCAAAAGCGTTCAGGCAGGTTATGTCTTCATTTGTTTTTTGTCATTTTTATGAAAAACGAAAGCAATGTGACGCAATATAAAATTAAAAATTCACAAATATTAAATATTAACTGCGAACGCGAAGAAGCTAAATAATTGTAGGCGAAACGTAAACGTTTTGGGGTTGCCATCATCGTGCCGCCGCACATATTTTTTATAGCCCCGGATAATAACCGGATAATAACAACGCGATTGCGTGAACCGAAGGCCTCTGATTGAGTGTCTGGGCGGCATATTCATCCGCGTGGCCGGCAGGAGCAGACCTTGAGGCGCTTTTCAGACAGGCTTGAAGCGGGGATGATCGGGATGTGTGGGCTTGTTTTGCTCGCTGGCTTCCTGTGTTTCGCAACCAGGCTTGAGGCCGCGCCGGCGTGCCCGGTGGACGGCCCGGTCCGGTTCGCCGGCGTTAATTGGGAAAGCGGCGAATTCATCACCGCCGTCATGCAGGAAATCCTCGAACGCGGCTACGGTTGCGCCACCGAAACCGTGCCGGGCAATACCGTTACACTCGAACAGGCCCTGGCCAATGACGATATCCAGATTCTGGCCGAAGAATGGGTCAGCCGCAGCGATGTGTGGAAAAAGGCCGAGGCGGAAGGATCGGTGCGCGCCATCGGCCATCCGTTCACCGAGGCCAGCGAAGGCTGGTATGTGCCGAACTATATGGTGCATGGCCCGAAGGCGATCGCCCCTGGCCTGAACAGTGTCAGCCAGCTTGCCGATCCACGTTACATTGCCCTGTTCCGCGATCCGGAGCAGCCGGACAAGGGACGCTTCCTCAATTGTCCGTCCGGCTGGACCTGCGAGGGCGTCAACAGCGCCAAGCTGAAGGCCTATGGCCTGACCGGCGCCTATGTCGATTTCCGCCCCGGCACAGGCCCGGCGATGGATGCGGCCATTACCTCGGCCTACATGCAGAAACAGCCCATTCTTTTCTATTACTGGTCGCCCAGTCCGATCGCCGGGCGGCTCAAACTGGTGCAATTAAAAGAACCGGTCTGGTCCGCCGCCTGCTGGGCCGATCTGACCAGCAAGAATGGGCGCCATAGCCAAGGCTGCGCCGCGCCGCCGGCTGATGTCGCCTATGGGGTGTCCACACCCTTCGCCGCCAAGGCGCCGGCCATAGCCGCTATGCTGGCCCAGGCGACCTTCCCGATGGAAGACCTGAATGCCAACCTGGTTCGCCGCGCCGATAGCAAGCGGACAGCGCGGGCGCAGGCGGTCAGGTTTCTGCAAGACCGCCCGGACCTGTGGCGTGGCTGGGTGGATGCGGCGGTAGCCGGACACATAGAGGCCAGTTTACAGGCAGGACCGGTCAAGGCGGCGCCCTCAGCCTTTCCGGCCGGCTGGACGCTCTCGATCCGTCAGCCGGTCAATGAGGCGGTGAACGGGCTGGTGCGCGATCATGGCGCCGGCTTCCGGGCGGTATCCAATGCCGGTCTGGGGGTTATCGTCGCACTCGACAAGCTGTTCACTATCATCCCGTGGTGGCTGTTGATCGCTGTTTTCATGGGCCTGGCGTGGCTGGGGACGCGGCGCAT
Organism: Asticcacaulis sp.; assembly: GCF_035497195.1. Lineage (GTDB taxonomy): Bacteria > Pseudomonadota > Alphaproteobacteria > Caulobacterales > Caulobacteraceae > Asticcacaulis. The sequence continues at coordinate 19,595 of NZ_DATJDZ010000004.1, read as the reverse complement.
CGGCCTGACCGTGGTGGTCGGTGGGCTGATGTTCGTCATGGGGCTGCTCGGCCTGTGGAGCCTGATGACCCAGACCCTGACCCTGATGCTGATCGCCAGTTTCCTGGCTCTGTTGATTGGCCTGCCGGTGGGCATCGCCGCAGCAAAGTCGCGCTGGATCAAGGCGGGCAGCCTGCCGGTGCTTGATATTATGCAGACCCTGCCGGCCTTCGTCTATCTCATTCCGGCGCTGATGCTGTTCGGCCTCGGCAAGGTGCCGGCGATCCTGGCGACGGTCATCTACGCTCTGCCGCCAATGATCCGGCTGACGACGCTGGGCATCGAACGCGTCGACCGGGAAGTACGCGAGGCGGGGGAATCGTTCGGCCTGACGCCGTGGCAGATGCTGTGGCGCGTCGAACTGCCGCTGGCGCGCCCGACCCTGATGGCGGGTGTCAACCAGACGATCATGCTGGCCTTGTCGATGGTCGTCGTCGCCTCGATGATCGGGGCGCGCGGCCTCGGCGAACAGGTGCTGAACGGTATCCAGACGCTCGATGTCGGCATGGGGCTGGAGGCCGGCCTGGGGATCGTTATCCTGGCCTTTGTGCTCGATCGTATCACGCAGGGCTTTGGCGGCAAGGAGAGCGCGCATGATTGAGCTGCGCCATCTCACCAAGCTGTTCGGCCGTAAGGAAGGCGCCGCCCTGGCCATGGCAGGACAGGGCGCCGGCAAGGCGGAGATTCTGGCGGCGACCGGCTGCACCCTGGCCTTGCGCGACGTGACACTCGATATCGCCGCCGGTGAGGTCTGCGTTCTGATGGGGCTATCGGGATCGGGCAAATCGACCCTTGTGCGGCATATCAACCGCCTCATCGAGCCGTCCGCCGGTGATATCCGGGTCGATGGCGTCGATGTCCGGTCATTTGATGCCAAGGCGCTGCGCGATTTCCGCCGTAGCCATGTCAGCATGGTGTTTCAGGGCTTCGGCCTGTTGCCGCATCTCGATGTGCTGGAGAATGTCGCCTTCGGTCTTGCAGCGCGGGGGGAAGCGGCGGAGACGGCCCATCCGAAGGCGATGGAATGGATCGCGGCAGTCGGGCTGGAAGGCTACGAAAGGGCCAGGCCGGAGGCGCTTTCCGGCGGCATGAAGCAACGCGTCGGGCTGGCGCGGGCGCTGGCGGTCGATACCGGCATCCTGCTGATGGATGAGGCCTTTTCGGCGCTTGATCCGCTGACCCGCGCCGATATGCAGGACCTGCTGCTCGACCTGCAAAAGCGCCTGCGCAAGACCATTGTTTTCGTGACGCATGATCTGGATGAGGCCGTGCGGCTGGGCAGCCGCATTGTCATCATGAAGGACGGCGCCATCGTGCAAACCGGGACGCCGGACGATATCCTGAACCATCCGGCGGATGAGTATGTGGCGCGTTTTGTGCAGATCAGGAACCGAGACTGAAGATGCCGAATTCCGGCGCCGGACTGATCCATTGCCTTTCGATCTTCCAGCCGGATTCCGCCGCCAGCCGCGCCAGCGAGGCCGGCGTGAACTTGTGCGAATTTTCGGTGTGGAAACGCTCGCCGGCCTTGAAAGCAAAGGCATGGCCCGCCGCTTTCACGATCTGGTCCTTGCGCGAGACGAGGTGCATTTCCATGCGCTCGAAATCGGGATTCCACACGGCCAGGTGGTCGAAGGCGTCGAGGTCGAAATTGCCGCCGAGGTCCCGGTTGATGCGAACGAGCAGGTTCTTGTTGAACTGCGCCGTCACGCCCAAAGCATCGTCATAGGCGGCGACCAGCGTCGCCTCGGCCTTGACCATATCGGCGCCAAGGATCAGCCGTGCGCCTTGGCCCAGCAGCCCGCGTACGGTGCGCATGAAGGCTGCGGCCTCGGCACGGGTGAAATTGCCGATGGTCGAGCCAGGGAAGAAGCCGACCAGCGGCCGGCCCTTCAAGGCGCTTGGCAGCTTAACTTCAGACGTAAAGTCGCCGGCCACCGGCGTCACCGACAGTTTCGGATAGGCGGTCTTGAGGCGTAGTGTGGCGTGACGCAGGGCGTCCTCGCTGATATCGATCGGCACATAATGGGTGATATGCGGGGCGGCATCGAGCAGCAGACGCGTCTTATCGCTGGCGCCGCTGCCGAATTCGACCAGTACGGCATCGGCGGGGATATCGGCGACCAGTTCCGCCGCAATGCGGGTGAGCAGGGCGGTTTCGGTGCGGGTCGGGTAATATTCTTCCAGCCGGCAGATGGCTTCGAAAAGGTCGGAACCCGCGGCATCATAGAAATATTTCGGCGACAGGGATTTCTGACGCGCTGACAGGCCGCGCACCACATCGGCGGCGAACCCGGCGTCATGGCCGTCCGCCGCATGTCTGTCGGCGAGATCGCGCGCCAGCCGCACGCCGGCGCGCATCCAGCGCTGTTCGGGCTTGAAAAAGTTGCGGTAGGTCGGCCGCGTATGACCGGCGGGCGTGAAGCTCGACCCGCCGCGCAAAACCATCTGGCCGCTCATGAACTTGCCGTTATATTCTCCGACCGCGCCGGCGCCGGGCTGAAAGCCGGGATAGGGCAGGTAGGCGCTGCCGGTCCATTGCCAGGCGACATTATCTTTCTGGTCGAGCACGCCGTCACTGGCGGCCAACTCCCATTCGGCCTCGGTCGGCAGGCGCGCACCGGCCCAATGGGCGAAAGCGTCGGCCTCGTAATAGCTGATGTGAGTCACGGGCGCATCGGGCGCGATAGGGTGCAGGCCGCGCAAGCTCATCTCCTGCCAGCTATCGCCGTCCGCCTGCCAGTAAAAAGGCGCGGTCCAGCCCTGCGCCTGCACCTGCGCCCAGCCGTCCGATAGCCAGAGATCAGGCCGGCTGTAGCCGCCGTCCTGCATGAAGGCCAGCCATTCACCATTGGTGACGAGGCGGTCGCTGATCTCGAACGGTTGCAGCCAGGTGCGATGACGCGGGGCTTCATTGTCGAAGGCGAAACCCGCGCCTTCGTGGCCGATATCGACCAGTCCGCCCGGCCGAAGCTGGAAGCGCCCCGGCTTGCCGCCGGCATCGGGATTGGCCCTGATGTCATAGGCCGGTTTCAGCGGCGATTGCGCCAGCAGGTGCAGCACGTCCATCAGGATCAGTTCCTGATGTTGCTCCTCGTGGGCGATGCCGAGGCGGATCAGGCTCTCGGTTTCGGCCGGTAAATCAGACTGTAACAGACGCTCCATGCCGGCGTCGACATGGGCGCGATAGGCCAGGATATCGGCGAGCGGCGGGCGGGTCAGCAGGCCGCGCTGCGCCCTGGGCTGGCGTGGGCCGAGCGCCTCATAATAGGAGTTAAACAGGAAGGCATAGGCGGGGGCGAAGACCGTATAATCCGGCAGGGACTTCAACAGGAAGGTCTCGAAAAACCAGGTCGTGTGCGCCAGATGCCACTTGACCGGGCTGGCGTCCGGCATGGACTGGACGACCATATCTTCCGGAGACAAGGGCGCTATGAGGGTCTGGGTCTGCTGGCGGAGCGTCGCATAGGCGCAGGCCAGCGGGGTGTCATCAGTCATCTCGCCCGTTATCGGGTAGGGAACGGTGTCCATAGGCCTGGCCTCCGGTTTCGGCTGACTATCGCCGTGAAATTATAAGTTTTAAATGAGCAGGTAATAGGCGCGCTTCACGCCGGTTCGACAAGGCCTAGATAGGTGGTCTATATGAACCTGCCAGGGCCGGGGATGTCACTGCTGACAGGTTCTGGTATATGGCGCCGCCGCCCGGCGTTTTTCGGCTGTATTTTTATTTTCACCCGCGTAACGATCTTGAACCGTTCATTCAGGGAAGGCCGTCATGAAAACCTTCGACGCCATCATCATCGGAGCCGGCCAAGCCGGTCCATCGCTGGCGGAGCGCCTGAGCCAGGCGGGACAGTCCGTCTGCCTCGTTGAGCGCAAGCTGTTCGGCGGCACTTGTGTCAATACCGGCTGTATGCCGACCAAGGCCCTGGTGGCCAGCGCTTATGCCGCCCATCTGGCGCGGCGCGGCGCGGATTTCGGCGTAATCACAGGCGATATTGCCATCGACATGAAGGCCGTGGCGGCGCGCGCCCATAAGGTGACGATGGATGCCCGCAGCGGTGTCGAGAACTGGCTGCGCGGCATGAAAAACGTGACGATAATGACCGGCCATGCCCGCTTCCGGAACGCCACCACCTTGCAGGTCGGCGATGAGATGATTTCCGCGCCGAAGATCTTCCTCAATGTTGGGGGACGGGCGGCGATTCCGCCCATTTCGGGACTGGCGGAAGGGCCCTATCTCACCAACAGTTCGATTGTCAGGCTCGATCGCGTGCCCGCGCATCTGATTGTTCTCGGCGGCAGTTATATCGGTCTGGAATTCGCCCAGATGTATCGGCGTTTCGGGGCGCAGGTGACGGTGATCGAGAAGGGGGCGCGTTTGATTGCGCGCGAAGATGCGGATATCTCGGAGGCCGTCCGCCAGATATTGCAGGACGAGGGCATCACCGTCCATACCGGTGTTGATATTCTCGGCATGTTGTCCGATGCGGTGGGGATAACAGTACGCCTGTCAGACGGCGAAGTCACCGGCTCCGACCTGCTGGTCGCCACCGGCCGCAAGCCCAATACCGACGATCTCGACGTGGCGGCCGCCGGCGTAAAGCTCGATCAGCGCGGCTATATCGAGGTCGGTGACGATTTGCGGACGAATATACCCGGCATCTGGGCTATGGGCGATTGCAACGGCAAGGGCGCTTTTACCCATACCGCCTTCAATGATTTCGAGATCATCGCCGCCAACCTGCTCGATGGGGAAGATCGCAAGGTCAGCGATCGCATCCTGGGCTATGCGCTCTATATCGATCCGCCGCTCGGCCGGGTCGGCATGGGTGTGGCCGAGGCTGAGAAAGCCGGCCACACGGTTTTGGTAAGCACCCGGCCGATGACCCGCGTCGGGCGGGCGGTCGAGAAGGGCGAGACCAAGGGATTCATGAAGGTGGTCGTCGATGCCCACACGAAGAAAATCCTCGGCGCGGCCATTCTTGGCACCGGTGGCGACGAGGCGATCCACGGTGTGCTCGACATGATGAACGCCGGCGTCACCTGTGACGTGCTGCAATGGGCGGTGCCGATCCACCCGACGGTTTCGGAACTCCTGCCGACCGTCCTGAAGGGCCTGAAACCGGCATGACCGCTGCACAGCCTCGCCATGCGGGCCTGATCCTGCTGACCACCATACTGGCGTCGAGCCTGTCCTTTATCGATGGCTCGGTGGTCAATGTCGGCCTGCCGGCGATCGGCGCGTCGTTCGAGGCCAGCGCGGGCGACCTGCAATGGATCATCAACGCCTACCTGCTGCCGCTCGGCGCGCTGCTGCTGCTCGGTGGCGCAGCCGGTGACCGGTTTGGGCGAAAGCGTCTGCTGGTCCTGGGCACGGCCCTGTTTGCCGTGGCCTCGCTTGGCTGTGCGTTGGCGCCCAGTCTTTTTTGGTTTCTGACAGGCCGTGTGGTTCAGGGCGTTGGCGCGGCGATCCTGCTGCCGAACAGCCTGGCCATTCTCGGTGGATCGTTCAGCGGCGAAGCCAAGGGCCGGGCAGTCGGCATCTGGGCGGCGGCCGGGGCGGTGATGGGGGCGGCGGGACCGGTGCTTGGCGGCTGGCTGATCGATACCATCGGCTGGCGGTCGATCTTCCTGATCAACCTGCCGCCGGCCTTGGGCGCCATCGGTCTGGCGATGGTCTACATCAAGGATACCGCCCGCGGATCGCAAGCGCTCGACGTGCCGGGCGGGGTGCTGGCGACAGGGAGTCTCGGCGCCATCACCTTGGGACTGACCATCGGCACCGGACCTTCGGGCTGGACTCCGCCGGCGATCATCGCGGCCAGCGCCGGTGTGGTTCTGGCCGGTGCGTTTCTCTATGTCGAGAAGATGCGCGGTGACCAGGCGATGATGCCGCTGGCGCTGTTCGGTTCGCGTACCTTCGCCGGCCTGACCCTGTTGACCCTGCTGCTTTATGGGGCGCTCGGCGCGCTGCTGGTGCTGGTGCCCTATGTGCTGATCAAGGCCGCTGGCTATTCGGGCACCGGGGCGGGCGCGGCCCTGCTGCCGTTCGCCGCCCTGCTGGCGTTGGCCTCTCCGATGATGGGCAGCGTGGCGGAAAAGACCGGCCCGCGCCTGCCGCTGACCATCGGCCCGCTGCTGGTGGCCGCCGGTTTTGTGCTCTTGCTGCGCATTGACGAACAGGCCGCCTACTGGACAGAGGTCTTTCCCGGCATCCTCGTCCTGGCTATCGGTATGGCCGGTGCGGTCGCGCCCCTGACGACGGCGGTATTGTCTTCGGTTGATGACACGCATACCGGCTCGGCGTCAGGCCTGAACAGCGCCGTGGCGCGGACGGCGGGCATGATCGCCACGGCCCTGCTTGGTGGCGTCCTTGGGGCGTCGGGCCATGACCTGATCACGGGGTTTCATGGGGCTGTCCTCCTGTGCGCCGTGGCCTGCGTTCTGGCTTCCGCCAGCGCGTTCTGTCTGGTTTCGGGCCAGACAAAATAGGCCCCGGCTTTGTCAAAACCTTATGGTGGCGGCGCCGATCCCGTCCGGATTCTTACAGCCGGCGCGTTAGGATGGCCGGCCACTAAGGAGGCTGCCATGACTGATGCCCGTAAGCCCAACCCGCCATCCGGCGGCACACCCGCTCTCGACAATGACCGCAACACGGTGGCCATACCCCGGCCGGCCAATGAACTGGACGGCCAGTCGGGGTTTAAAGGACGTGTTGAGGAAGAGCCGGACGACGATCCGCAAAAGGCCGGTTGATTATTTCGCCACCTCCGCCGTTCCCGTCACCGTCAGTTTGGCGGAAACGGTCTTGCTGAAGCCGGGCTGGCCGCCGCCGAGCGTGACGACATAATCGCCCGGCAGAACCTTGCGGCTGCCGTCCTGACCGACCTGCGACAGAGCGCGGGCATCGAGCGGCAAGGTCACCGTCTGGCGTTCGCCGGCTTTCAGGTGTACCCGCGAGAAACCGGCCAGCACCGGATTGGCCGCATCGCCCGGCTTGGCGAGATAAAGCTGCACCACTTCGTCGCCGTCGCGCTTGCCGGTATTTTTGACCGCAACCTGAGCCGTGGCTGTGTCGCCCGCCTTGAGTGTGCTGGCCGACAGCATCGGCTTGTCATACGCGAAGGTTGTATAGCTCAGGCCGTGACCGAAGGGATAAAGCACCTGGCCCTTGAAATAGCGGTAGGTGCGATCTTTCATCGAATAGTCTTCGAACGGCGGCAGGTCGGCGACATCACGATAGATGGTATAGGGCAGGCGTCCGGCGGGATTGGCCTTGCCGATGAGCGTGTTGGCGATGGCCTCGCCGCCCGCCTCGCCGGGATACCAGGCCTGGACTACCGCATCGGCGTTGGCCTTCACCCACGGATCGGAAATCGCGCCGCCGGTCATATAGACAACGACGAGTTTCTTTCCGGTGGCTTTAACCGCTTCAAGCATCTTTTGCTGGGCTTCCGGCAAACCAATCGCCGTCCGGTCGCCGCCTTTGAAGCCCGGCAGATTGACGGACATTTCCTCGCCTTCGAGATCGGGTGACAGGCCAACGAAGGCGATGACGACATCGCTCTGTTTCGCCGCCTCAACCGCCCCGTCGATCAGCGGCTGCGTCGGGGCCACCCAGTCGAGCGAGATGGCGCGGTCCTCGGTGGTGCGCACATAATCGATACGGACGGTGTGCGGCCTGGTGTCGGCGAAGGTGATGGCAACGGGCGCCATCGGCGGCTTGGCGCAGGCCCCGCCGCAATAGGCTTCATCGCGGCCGGCGGCGCTGGCAAGTTCCGGTGTCACCACCAGCTTGCCATCGACCCACACCTTGACATCGGGCGCTGGCTGGCCGGGGCGCGGCGTCTGCATCCGGAAGCCGAGCTTGTACTCGCCCGGCGCCGGCGGGGTGATGACGCCGCTCCAGCGCACGCTGAAACCGAGCGGCTTGAAGCCGTCCGGCGCGGTTTGGTAAAAGTCGAAATTGATGACCGGATCGGTGCGCGTCATCTTTGGCGCGCCAGCGAAGGTCAGGTTGTCGAAATACTCGCCCTTGAGGCCGTTTTCAGCGCTGTCGGGCGACACTTTCAGGAAGGTGGCCGGCACCGGCATCCGCATTCCCACGGTCAAAGGCGCGCCGGGGGCATAGACCACATGGTCAGCGCCGAAAGCGTTTCTCAGGGCGTCGAGCGGGAAGGACGGATCGACCGGCACCCCGGTATAGTTGCCTTCCAGGCTTTGCAGCAATTGCGCATTGGGGCCGATGACGGCGATCTTTTCGGTGCCTTTCAGCGGCAGGGTGTTTTTGCCATTACCCAGCAGCACAATGGCTTCTTCAGCGGTTCTCAAGGCCAGGGCGCGGTGCGCCGGCGAGTTGATTTCGCTGGCCGGGATGCTGTCGTATTTACCGCCGTCGATCAGGCCCATGCGGATGCGCGCCGCCATCAGGCGCTCCAGCGAGACATCCATGTCGGCTTCGGTGAGCAGCCCCTGTTTGACCGCATCCGGCAGGGCCTTGTAGGTGGGGCCGCAATCGAGATCGGCGCCGGCCTTGACCGCCGCCGCCGAGGCCGCCGCGCCATCGGGGTATTTCTTGTGACCGGTCACCATGTCGTCGATGGAGTCGCAGTCCGTCACGATGAAACCCTTGAAGCCCCAGTCGCTGCGCAGGCGGTTTTGCAGCAGCGGACTTTCGCAGGCCGGATAGCCGTCAATGGCGTTATAGGCGCACATCAGCGAATCTGCCTTGCCGTCGACAATGGCCGAACGGAAGGCGGGCAGATAGGTGTCTTCCAGATCGAATTTTGAGACATCGACATTGAAGCCGTGACGCAGGGGTTCCGGGCCGGAATGAACGGCGAAATGCTTCGGCGTCGCAACGCCCTTGTAATAGAGCGGATCGTCGCCCTGAATGCCGTGAATGAAGCTGACGGCCATGTGGCCGGTCAGGAACGGGTCTTCGCCATAGGTTTCCTGACCACGGCCCCAGCGCGGATCGCGGAAGATATTGATATTGGGCGACCAGTAGTTGACGCCGTGATAGCGATCGGTGCCGGAGGGATCGCGGGCGATGGCGACATTATAGACAGCGCGGCCCTCGGTGGCGATGGCGTCACCGATCTCGCCCATCAGGTTGGCGTCCCAGGTGGCGGCCAGGCCGATGGCCTGCGGATAGACCGTGGCGCGGCCGGCGCGGGCGACGCCGTGCAGCACTTCGTTCCACCAGCCATAGCGTGGCAGGCCGAGGCGCGGGATGGCGGTGGCGTTGTCCTGCATCTGCGCCGTCTTTTCCTCCAGCGTCATGCGCGACACCAGATCCCTGGCGCGGGCTTCCGGCGTCAGGCTTTTATCGAGAAAGGCGCAAGACGTGCTCTGACAGGCTTCCGGCACCGCCGCATTGGCCGGCTGAAGCAACATGAAGGCGAGGGCGAGCGGGGCGGCTGACGCCAGAAGGCGGCCCGTGAAAGCGTGGGAACGGTTCATGTGTAGTCCTCTCTGGGGCATTTCCTCAGTTTTGGTGCGCTCTGGAGGCGCCGCTATGTTAGCGGTATCATCGAAAGCGAACCGTCGTCAAGTCAGGCCGGATCAATGACCCGGCGCGTAAGGAAAATCGAGTGACTTGTAATAGTCGAGATCGTGTTCCGGTGGCGCGATGCCGGCAGGAAGCGCCAGGCCGGACTTTGACTGGAAGTAGCTGATCGAGGCGTCGCGCCACCATTTGGCTTCGCGGGCCTGAATGCCGAGATTGGCCGAAACGGCAGTGAAACGTTCCGGATCGACATAGGGCTTCATCGCGGCCCAGGTCTGCTGCATGGCCGCAACCTGTTTTGCGCCCATGTCGTAATTGGTGATCAGTTCGTCCCATAGGGTACGGCCGGACTGGACCTTGAAATTCCATGGCAAATGGTGGAACCACAGCAGGTAGCGCTCATCCATCTTTTTGGGATCGGCCCATTGTTTGGCGGCGGCCGGCGTATATTGCGCGATGGCGTCGGAGCCGGTTTTGGTGCGGTCGAAACCGATGCCTTTGGCGTCGGCCTTGGCGTAGTAACACGGGTTCCATTCTGGACGGGCCAGATCGCAGACCCACGGGCCAGGACCATAGTGGTGACCGGTCGCCATCTGGTGCGCCAGACCGAGCGGCGTCATGTAATTGGCGGCGGTCTCGCGCGAGGCCATCATCATATCGACCACCGGTTTTACGAAAGCCGGATCATCGGAGAAGGTCATCTTCACCCAGTCGCTGGCGATATCACGGCTTGAGGCTTCCGGATTCCAGGCCAGCCGGCCGAAGGCGTACCAGTCGGCCTGGCTGAAATCATTGCCGGTCCAGTTGCGATCATCGCCCACATTCGACACGCCGGCCATGCCGGTGAACGTGTGGTTATCGAGCGACCCATCGATGATTTTCGCCACTGTTGATCCCTTGCCCTCTGAGAAGGTATCGGCCTTCAGGGTCTCTTCGTAGAGCGGTCCCTGATAGACAAGGTGCGTCCCCTGACCGAGATATTCCTTGGTGATCTGCACCTCCAGCATTTCGTTGGTCTTGGGCATGGCCCCAAACAACGGATGGAAGGGTTCGCGCGGCTGGAAATCGATGGCGCCGTTCTTGATCTGTAGCAGGACATTATCGGCGAACTGGCCCTCGACCGGCTTGAACTCATTATAGGCCTGCTTGGCGCGGTCATTGGCGTCGTGTTCGGAATAAACGAAGGCGCGCCACATGACGATGCCGCCGTGCGGTTTCAGCGCGGCCGCCAGCATGTTGGCGCCCTGGGCGTGGTTGCGCTTGTAGTCACCGGGACCGGGCTGGCCTTCGGAATTGGCTTTCACCAGAAAGCCGCCGAAATCGGGGATGATCCTGTAAATTTCGTCCGCCTTGGCGTTCCACCACGCCTGCACGGCCGGATCGAGCGGATCGGCGGTTTTCAGACCACTGAGTTCGATCGGCGCCGACCAGCGCGCCGACAGATAGACCTTGATGCCGTAGGGGCGGAAGACCTTGGCGATGGCCTCGGCCTTTTCCAGATAAGGAGCGGTCAGGCTGTCGGCCTTGGCGTTGACATTATTCAGCACCACGCCGTTGACGCCGATCGAGGCCTCGGCGCGGGCATAGTCGGTCAGGCGGGCATCGACCAGATCGGGCAGCCGCCACCAGTCGAAGATCGAGGTGCCGGAATAGCCGCGCTCGACCGAACCGTCGAGATTGTCCCAGTGGTTGATGACGCGGAGCCTGATCTTTGGCGCATCGGCGATGGTGGTGATCGGCTGGCGGGTCTGGATCTGGCGCAGGTAGCGGAAAGCGCCATAGAGCGCGCCCTGGTCGGTATTGGCGCTGATGACCGTGACCCGATGGCCGTCAATGCTTTTGGCTTCAATGCGAAAGCCGTCCTCGGCGATGTCTTTATCACCGGTCTGGAGAACAATCGCGCCGTTGGTTACGGCCTGGGCGACCGGCGTATCCTGACCTAACAGCCCATCCAGCCCGCGCTTCAATTCGGCCTTGGTGCTGTTGAGGATCGGCGTATCGTCACCGATAATCGCTGTGGCCTGCGGTTTATATTGCGCAGCATAAGAAGCCTCGACCGGCTTGTAGCGCAGCCACAGATCATAGCCATCTTCCGCGAACGCGGGCGAAGCGAAGGCGATAGCGAAACAGACAGCGGCAATGAGACGACGCATGACAGACTCCGTACTGAACCTCCCCTGATTTCAGGGGTGAGTAAAGCGAAAGTATATCTTTCGCAAACGAATGGCCCGGAGGGCCGGGTGGGGTTAAATCTGGCATATCAACCTGTCCGGACGGCGGTAATGCCCCCGGCGCAAGAGCGCCCATGATTTGCAAACAGATATGTTTGCTGCATCTCCCCCTGATATCAGGGGGAGTTCTTTTAGATTCTACCAGTTAAACATCGTACCATCTTGCAGGCGATTAACCGGCAGGTAGGCGCGTTTGTAGGGATATTTCGCCGCCTTTTCCTCATTGATATCGACGCCAAGGCCAGGCGTTTCCGAAGAGTAAAGGAAGCCGTTCTCGAAGCGGTAGCCGTGCGGGAAGACCTCATCGGTCGCCTCGGTATGGCGCATATATTCCTGGATGCCGAAATTGGGGATCGAGCGGTCGAAATGCAGGGCTGCCGCCATGGTTATCGGCGACAGATCAGTGGCGCCGTGGCAGCCGGTGCGGACATTATATATGTCGGCAAAACTGGCGATGCGTTTCAGATGCGTGATGCCGCCGGCATGGACGACCGTAGCGCGAATGTAGTCGATAAGCTGGTTCTGGATCAGGTCCTTGCAGTCCCAGATCGAGTTGAAGATTTCACCAACGGCCAGCGGAGTCGTCGTGTGCTGACGGATCAGGCGGAAATTGTCCTGGTTCTCGGCCACGACCGCATCCTCCATCCAGAAGGGGCGGTAGGGTTCGAGATCGCGGCCCAGGCGTCCGGCCTCGATCGGTGTCAGGCGGTGGTGGACATCGTGCAGCAAATGGACCTCGTCGCCCAGGGCGTCACGGGCGGCGGCAAACAGCTTGGGCACCACGCGCATATAGGCTTCGGTGTCCCACAGGTTCTCCGTCGGCAGATCAGCATCGGCCGGTTCGTAGAACATCTTGTCCTTGGAAACACCGTAGGTGCTGGAAAGGCCGGGTACGCCGCATTGCAGGCGGATCGCCTTGTAGCCTTGCGCCTGGTAGCTCTGCGCCACCTCGATCGTATCCTCGATACTGTTGCCGTTGGCGTGACCATAGACCGTGATCGGTTCGCGGCAGGAACCGCCCAAAAGCTGATAGAGCGGCAGGCCGGCCACCTTGGCCTTGATGTCCCACAGCGCCATATCGACGGCGGCGATGGCCGACAGGGTGACCGGGCCGCGCCGCCAGTAGGCGCCCTTGTAGAGATATTGCCAGATGTCTTCGATGCGGTGGGCGTCACGGCCGATCAGGCAGGGAATCACATGATCTTCGAGATAGCTGGCGACGGCCAGCTCGCGGCCATTGAGCGTGGCGTCGCCAATGCCGTAGACGCCCTGATTGGTCTCGATCTTTAAGGTGACGAAGTTGCGGCCGGGGCAGGTGATGATGACCTTCGCCGACCGGATAACCAGGGCGTCCTTCGCCCCGCTGGTTGCAGATTCCCTTGATGTCGTGGCCTTGCCGTCAGGTTTGACAGGAGATGTCTTGGGGGAATCCATAGGTACACGTAGCCTTTCACTCGCCTGCATTTATATATTGGTCATACCAATAATCTATTTTGACCTGATGTAAACCGCAAATGCGGATTCTTTTTCCGCAGGTCCGGCGTGCCTGAAAGTTATCGTGGGATTTTCTGATAAAATTCTCTGTACGGGCGATATGGGCGAAGCGGGTTTTCCCTATTGTCTGGAGAATGTGGAGGGCTGGAACCGTTTCAAAAGAGACACACATCTGACCAATAAGCGAAGATGATCTTACAGTGCGGAAATGTTTGCGGCATTTGTGTTTTAAATTATATTTAATAATATCAGTTATTTATTGGTAGTTATTTATAATGACAGCGTTTTTCTAAATCTTTCCGCGTGTCAATAACGACATAAAGCGATGCGTTTGTGTCAAAATTGGTAAGGCCTTTATTGACAAGTTCGGGCAGGCCAATTACCAAGGCGACATGTGACCGCTGTCAGATTGAAGGGCGCGGCGCCAAAGAATTGCACACGAATTGCAAATCCAGACAGGGAAAACATCATGCTCAAAGGTTCGGGTAACGCCCGTAATACGTTCAAGGTTGCGCTGCTCGGCGCCACTCTGCTCACCGGTTTCGCCGGCATCGGCCTGACCGCCGCCATTGCCCAGGAAGCCGCGCCCGCCGCAGCCCCGGCAGCCGATGACAGCACGGTCGTCGTCGTCACCGGTTATCGCGGGTCACTGCTGAATTCGGCTTCTGCAAAAAAACGGGCCACCGGCTTCGAGGATTCGATTTTCTCGGAAGACATGGGCAAGTTTCCCGATACCAACCTGGCGGAATCGTTCAATCGCATCCCCGGCATCACCATCGCCCGCGAAATCACCGGCGAGGGCACGACCATAGCCATCCGCGGCCTGGGTTCCAGCTTCACGAAGGTGCTGCTGAACGGTGCGCCGGTGGCGGTGGCCTCGACCGGCGATGTCAATACCAGCAACACCAACCGTGAAGTCGATCTCGACATCTTCCCGCCTGAACTGTTCACTCAGCTCACTGTCACCAAGTCGGCCTCGGCCAGCCAGGTCGAAGGCGGGGCGGCCGGCGTCGTCAATATGCGCCAGGCCCGTCCGTTCGATTTCAAGGGTGACAAGGTTCAGTTCTCGCTTGAAGGCAGCAAGAACAACCAGGCCGATGATATGGGCTATAAAGGCTCAGTGATGTTCTCGAAAAAGTGGGGCAATTTCGGTGTTCTCGCCGGCGTCGCCTATCAGCACAGCCCGATCAATGCCGAAGGTTTTGAGTCGGTCGGCTGGACAAACGCCAACCTGAATGCCGCCATGAACCCGGCTTCTACGCGTAACAATACCGGTGGCGGCAACTGGACCATCCCGGCCACCGTGCCCGCCAATGCCGGCAATGGCCTGACCACCGGCGATACCATCGATGAAGCCCTGCTGCTGGCCCTGAATCCTGGCCTCACCATCGAAGCCATTGATAACGGCATCATCCCCCGCCTCGGCCGCCCGATGCACTATTACGGTTCGCGCGACCGCACCAGCGGCATCCTGAGCCTCGAATACCGGCCCTCCGAGACGCTGCGCTTCTGGATCGACGGCATGGCGGCGCAAAAGGAAAACGACCAGCAGCGCACCGACATGAATTTCGTCGGCCGCAACGGTTCGTCCATTCCGCTCAACATGAAGGTTGATCGCTCGGATTGCACCAATGGCTGCGTGGTCACCGACGCCACCTTCGCCAATGCGCAGTTCTTCCTCGAATATCGGCCCTTCATCGAAACCAACAAGTTCTATTCGATCAATCCCGGTTTTGCCTGGAACATCAATGATCAGTTGAAATGGACCTTCGACGCCAACTACACACACAGCGATTTCCGCCGCGATTCGCCGACCGTCCTGCTGATCACCCCGGCCAGTTCCGGCGTCACCGCCACCTACAGCAATCATGGCGGCAACCCGGTCTTCACGTCCAATGTCGACCTGAACGATCCATCGAGCTTCGGCTGGGCGGGCGGCCGCCTGAACATCCAGTCCGAGGCGCGCACGACCATGACGCGCGGCTTCCATACCAATATCAACTGGGGCACGCCGGAGTTCAACATGGAGCTGGGCCTGGCCTATGACGACACGTCGCGCCGGATCACGCCTTACGATAACTCGCAGGCCTGGCAAAACGCGGCCTGCGGCAATAATCCGAACGTCTTCCTGCCTGGTCCGAATTCGCAGCCGGCCTGTAAGGGCGAGGTCATCACCGACCTGGCCGCCGCGACCGCTGCCGGTTATCCGGCCTATCCGGGCCTAGGCACCGGGTTTTCCGCCGGTATGCCGGCCCTGGCCTATGGCGGCTCGCTGATCCCGCAATCCAGCCTGCCCGACTATCTGGTCCCCGGCCCCTATGGCTACGTCAATATCGACTGGTCGAAGTTCGCCGCCGATTCGCACTATAACGACTTTCTGGCCAGCGCGCCGGTGGCCGGCGGCTCGAACATCAATTCGCCGCGCTCCTTCCTGCGTGAAAAGGTGCAGGGCGCCTATATCCAGATCAATGGCGACCGCGATCTCTTCGGCCACCGCCTGCGTTACGATTTCGGTGTTCGCGCCACGACGACGGACCAGATCATCGGCGGTCAGAACTCGATTCCCGATCCGCGCAACACCTCTACAACGCTGGATGGCGCCAAGTATCCCAATATCGTCGTCTTCACCTACAATACGACGCGCTACAAGAACTACCTGCCTTCGGCCAATTTCGCCTATAGCATCAAGGATAACCTGATCGGCCGCTTCGCGGCGTCAACCACCATGACCCGGCCGAATCCGTCGAGTATGTTGCCCGGCCTGAGCTTCGGCGATATCTCGGCCTTCAACGGCAGCCTCGGCAACGCCGCTTTGACCCCCTACATTTCCAAGAACCTCGATTTTGGCCTGGAGTGGTATACGGGCAAGGAAGGCTATGTCTCGCTGGCCGCCTTCAACAAGAAGATCAACGGCTTCACCCTGAACCAGAATACCCTCTATCCGTTCTCGTTCCTGGGGCAGTATGGCGTCACCTACGACACCCTGAACCAGTCGCAGAAGGACGCCATCGACCTGCGCGGCGGTCCTTCCGTAGCCCAGGTCAATATCAGCCAGCCATTCAATGCCAGCGGCGAACTGAAGATCGATGGTCTTGAATTCGCCTGGGTCCAGCCGCTCGATCAGTTCTGGGCGCCGCTGGAAGGCTTCGGCTACAGCGCCAACTATACCTATATCAGGCAGAAGGGCACGGGCGCGGCCCCGGCCATCGCGCTCAATGTGCCGGAAAAGACCTGGAACCTGACCGCTTTCTATGAAAAGAACGGCTGGTCGATCCGCCTGTCGGATACCTACCGTGACGGATCACAAGCCACGCTGAACAACCAGCAGGGCATTTCGGCGGCGACGCTGTTCAACGAAAGCTACGAACAGCTCGATCTGGCAGCCAGCGTCAATCTGCATCAGGCCTTCGGCTTCAGCCGCGATATGGAACTGACGCTCAACGCCACAAACCTGACCGACGCGACCCTGACCCAGAACTTCCAGTTCACCGGTGCGCCGAACTATTACTACAAGGCGGGCACCACGATCTCCGTCGGTATCCGCGGCAAGTTCTAAACCTGACCAGGCGGCGGGCGCATACCCCGCCGTCCTTTCTTCCGAACCTCCCCTGATCCTTTGTGGTGTGCCCTGTGGCGCACCACGCTTTTTTTGGGCTATGCTGCCTGCATTGCGAGGAAACCCCATGACCGCTTCTTTCCGATTTGCCGCCACTGCCTTATGCGTCGTTTTGTTCTCGATCCCGGCCGGGGCTGCTGAAATGCCGCATTTGCAGGCGCATGGCACAACAAAACAACTGGTTGTGGATGACAAACCCTTCCTGATTTTGGGCGGAGAACTGGCCAATTCCACGGCGTCCAGCCTCGATTATCTTAATGCGAAATGGCCGATCCTGAAATCCGTGGGGCTGAATACGGTGATCGCCCCGGTCGAGTGGGACCAGATTGAGCCGCAACAGGACAGGTACAATTTCACCGTTCTCGACGGCATGATCAAACAGGCGCGGCAAAACGACATGAAGCTGGTGCTGCTGTGGTTCGGCGCGTGGAAGAACTCGATGTCCACCTATGTGCCGGCCTATGTGAAGCGTGACTATGCGACCTATGCCAAGGCGCAGGATGACAAAGGCCAGCCGCAGGATATCCTGTCGCCGTTCGATCCCGATACCCTGGCCGCCGACGCCCGCGCCTTTTCCGCCATGATGGCGCACCTCAAGCAGACGGATACGGCGCACACTGTCGTCATGATCCAGGTGGAAAACGAGATCGGCATGTTGCCGGTGGTGCGTGATTACAGTCCGCAGGCGCAGGCCGCCTGGAATGGCCCCGTGCCGGCCGAACTGATCGCTTATCTGAAGGCGCATCAGGCGTCGCTCGATCCCTATGTGCGCAGCCTGTGGGAAGCGAACGGCCTGAAGGAAAGCGGGAACTGGCCTGAGGTTTTTGGTGAGTCCATCCAGGCCCAGGAGGTTTTCCAGGCCTGGTATTTCGCCGCCTTCGCCAATGGCCTGGCCAGAGCCGGGAAGGCGCAATATCCGCTGCCGATGTATGTCAATGCCGCCCTGATCCGGCCGGGCAAGACGCCGGGCCAGTATCCGAGCGCCGGGCCTTTGCCGCATCTGTTCGACATCTGGAAGCCCGCCGGTCCGGATATCGATTTTCTGGCGATCGACATGTATTTCCCGAATTTCACGGACTGGGCGGACAAATTCAAGCGCCCGGACAATCCGTTTTTCATCCCGGAAGCCAATCAGGCGGGCAAGCCGGAAGCCGGCGCCAACGCCTTTTACGCCATTGGCCAACTCGACTCGATCGGCTTTTCGCCCTTCTCGATCGACAACATCAAGCCGGAGAACAGCGCCAATCTCACCGGCGCCTATGACGTGCTGAAACAACTGACGCCGCAGATCCTGGCGGCGCAGGGCACCGGAAAAATGCGCGGATTCCGGCCACGCGTCTCATTCGACGGCGTGGTCGATGAAACGCCGCAGTCGTTCGTGCTGGGCAGCTACAAATTTACCGTCAGTTTTGTCGATCCGTGGACACCAAAGGACAAACAGGACATCGCCTCTAATGGCGGCCTGATCATCCAGACCGGCGATGACAATTTCATCGTGGCCGGCAAGGGGGTGGTCGTGACCTTTGAGGACGCCGCGCCGACGAAACAAGCCGTCGGCATCGAACAGATTGTCGAGGGCAGCTATGTCGGCGGCGTATGGAAGCCCGGCCGCTGGCTGAATGGCGATGAAAGCCACCAGGGGCGTCACCTGAAAATCAACGCCGATGGTTTCGGCATTCAGCAGTTGAAACTGTACAAGTTCAGGTAGGGGCCAGGGGCGGGACGCCACTCTTTTTCATTGAACCGGAACACGTTAACGGTCATATGATTCCGTATTGGTCCAACACTTTTCCGCACAGATGTCAGACTCCAGAAAGCTTTACCGCAAGATCGCCGATTCCATCGCGGCCGAAATTGAATCGGGGCGATATAAGCCGGGCGACCGGCTGCCGACCGAGCGTGAACTGGCGTTGCAATATGGCGTCAGCCGGCCCTCCTTGCGCGAGGCGATGATCGCGCTGGAAATTCTGGGCCTGATCGAGGCCAAGCATGGCCTGGGCATCACGGTTTCGCACAAGAAAAAGCGCGTGCCGGCCTTTACCGACGCCGAGATCGGCGCCTTTGAACTGATCGAGGCGCGCCGCCTGCTGGAAGCCGAGGTCGCGGCGCTGGCCGCCACCCTGATCAGCGAGGAACAGATCGCCGAACTGGAAGCGCTGGTGCAGAAGATGGGCGACGCCGATCCGGTGAAGGCCGAAAAAGCCGACCGCGAATTCCACATCCTGATCGCCCAGAGCACCGGCAACGGCGCCCTGACCACCTGCGTCGAAAACCTGTGGGACTGGCGTTATCATTCACCGCTGGCGCGCAATGTGCTGGCGCGCGCCGCCGATCTCGGCATGAACGACCGGATCGCCGAGCATACCGATATCCTGACCGCTTTGAAAAACCGCTCGGTCGCGGCGGCGCGTCAGGCCATGCACGAGCACATGGACCGGGTGATCGAGCATCTGCTGCGCGCCACCGAGATCGTGGCGGTCGAGAACGCCCGCAAGGCCAGCAGCGAGCGCCGCATGGCTGTGGCGACGCGGATGAAGGCGCTGTCGAAGGACCGCTGAGTTACCTTGCGAGCCATCCGCCATCGACGGGCAGGGTGATGCCATTGACATAATCCGAGGCTTTGGATGCCAGGAACACCGCGGCCCCGGCCATGTCGGAGGGGTTGCCCCAGCGTCCGGCGGGGATGCGCTCCAGGATGGAC
>NZ_DATJDZ010000003.1:0-4907 GCF_035497195.1 Asticcacaulis sp. | reverse complement strand
CGTGATTATCACCATGGTGCTGGGGTTCAGTGTACTCGCCCTGTTGATGGTCAAGACCTACACCAACGCGCCGCCCGTTCCCGAGCGGGTCGTCGCTTCGGGCGGGCAAACCGTTTTCACCGGCGCCGATATTCGCGGTGGCCAACAGGTCTTCCTCAAATACGGCCTCATGGACAACGGCTCGATCTGGGGGCATGGCGGTTATCTCGGACCTGATTTCAGCGCATCCTATCTTCACGCCTGGGCGCTCGCCGTCGCGGAGGAACGCGCCCAGACCCGTTTTGGCAAAGCTTATAAGCCCCTGACACCAGCCGACCGCGCCGCCATCGACGGCGAGGTTGCGCTGCACCTGCGCGTCAACCGTTACGACCCGGCGACGGCCACACTTACCCTGCCACCCGCCGGCGTCACCGCATTCAGTCAGCAGCAACGCCGCTGGGCCAGTTATTTCGAACATCCCGAGCGCAATGGCGGCCTCGCCCCCGGCCTCATCACCGACAAGGGCGAACTGCGCCAACTGACCGCCTTCTTCGGTTGGGCAGCTTGGGCTTCGGTTGCGGAACGACCGGGGACGGGGCACTCCTACACCAATAATTTCCCTTATGATCCGCTTGCGGGCAATCGTCCGACCGCTTCGGCGCTTATCTGGAGCGCGCTCAGCTTCATCGCCCTGCTCGGCGGCACCGCGCTGGCGCTGCTCGCTTTCGGCCGGTTCGACTATCTGGGCTGGCACGGAACGCCGGCGCCCATGGAGAAATGGGTCATCAGCGACGCGCAGCGCGCCACTGTCAAATATATGAGCGTGGCCGCCGTCCTGCTGCTCGGCCAGGTGTTCTTCGGCGCGGCGATTGCCCATTATCGGGCAGACCCGGGCAATTTCTATGGCTTTGACCTCGCTGCCTGGTTTCCCAGCAACCTGATGCGGACCTGGCACCTGCAGTCGGCGCTGTTCTGGATCGCGACCAGCTTCGTCGCGGGCGCTCTGTTCGTCGCGGAATTGCTGGGCGGGAAGACGCCGCCCCGTCAGCGCCTCGCCATCCATTTACTGTTTGGCGCCTTCGCGATCGTCATCGTGGGCAGCATGCTCGGCGAGTGGGCTGGCATCCTGCAGTGGTTCCCGCGTTCGTGGTTCTGGATCGGAAATCAGGGCTGGGAGTATCTCGAACTCGGCCGGTTCTGGCAATTGCTGCTGATCGTCGGCCTGTGCATCTGGTTCGTCCTCTTGTGGCGGGCGGTGTCGCCCGCGCTGCGCGATCCGGAGCGGCGGTCCTTCGCCCGCTTCTTCCTGCTCGCCGGCTTCGCCATTCCGATGTTCTATCTGCCGGCGCTCTTTTTCGGGTCGGAGACCAATTACACGATCGTCGATGCCTGGCGCTTCTGGATCATCCATCTGTGGGTGGAGGGCTTTTTCGAGTTCTTCGTCACCGTCATCGTCGCGATCCTGTTCTACAAGATGGGGCTGGTGCACCGCCTCACCGCGCTGCGGACCATTTACCTCGACGCCATCCTCTACTTCGGCGGCGGGCTGATCGGTACGGGCCATCATTGGTACTGGACCGGCCAGACCGAGGCCAACATGGCGCTTTCTGCGGTGTTCTCAGCACTGGAGGTGGTGCCGTTGACGATGATCACGCTGGATGCCTGGTCGTTCGTCCGCACGACGAAAGGGAAGGAATCCATCGTCAAGCGTCACCGCTGGACCTTCATGTTCATCATGGCGGTCGGTTTCTGGAATTTCCTCGGCGCTGGCGTGTTCGGCTTCCTCATCAACACGCCCATCGTCAGCTATTATGAGGTGGGGACGATCTTGACGCCCAACCATGGCCACGCTGCGCTGATGGGCGTGTTCGGCATGCTCGGCATCGCCTTGATGGTGTTCGTCCTGCGCGAATCGGTTCAGGAGGCGGTCTGGCAACGGATCTCGCGGCTGATCGCCATCGCCTTCTGGGGATTGAATATCGGCCTCGCGCTGATGATCCTGCTCAGCCTGCTGCCGGGTGGGCTGCTCCAACTCCACGCCGTGATCGAGAACGGTTACTGGTATGCGCGCGAACTGGCCTTCACCGGCGCGCCGCTGCCGCGCCTTTTGGAATGGCTGCGCATGCCGGGCGATCTGATTTTCATGTTCGCTGGCGTCGTCCCATTGGTTGTGGCGGTGACCTGGGGCTATGCCAGCCTTTGGCGGCGCCCCATACCCATGCCGCAAATCCGATCATCGACCGGTGAAAGCTGAAAGGAATTGGCAGGCAAGAACCTGATTACAACATAGCAGGCAAGGGCGTTGTCAGAGCAAAATTGCCGACAGGCTAGAGGTGTCAGTCTGATGCGAACCCGCATCCACTGGGCGCAGCTACCGCTAGGACGCTCATACCTCAGGCCATAAGCAACTGCCACTCGGCCAGGGCAGCCGAGCGGCGTAGCTGGTCTTGTCAGAGCGCACTGTCAAAGGGATCGCACCCGGTGGCGATGAGGGCTGGAGCAGGGTAGGGGCATGCCC
Source organism: Asticcacaulis sp. (assembly GCF_035497195.1). GTDB lineage: Bacteria > Pseudomonadota > Alphaproteobacteria > Caulobacterales > Caulobacteraceae > Asticcacaulis. The sequence goes on along the minus strand of NZ_DATJDZ010000003.1, from coordinate 2,410 downwards.
CGCCCGCGCAAGCCCGCCAATCCGTTCCGGTACTTTCACTCCTCGCCTGAGGTGATCCCGCTCGTGGTCCTGATGTACGTTCGGTTCCCGCTCAGCCTGCGGAACGTCGAGGACCTGCTGTTCGAGCGCGGCATTGACGTGTGCCACGAGACGGTGCGGCTCTGGTGGAACAGATTTGGTCCGCCGACGACATCCGCCGGCAGCGGGTCAGCCGCATGCAGGGCTTCCGCCACTGGAAGTGGCACCTCGATGAGGTCTACGTGACCCGAAGGGCGGCGGAGCCAACATCAACGGCGACACCCATTACCTGTGGCGGGCGGTCGATCACGAGGGCGAGGTCCTGGAATCCTACGTCACCAAAACACGCAACAAAGCTGCGGCTCTGCGGTTCATCCGCAAGGCCCTGAAGCGGCACGGCCAGGCGGAGGCCATCGTCACTGACGGGCTGAAATCCTATCCTGCCGCCATGCGTAAGCTCGGCAACGAGCAGCGCCGCTCGGCCGCCTTGGCCGAGTGGAGAGAAATTGCGGCCTGAGAGAACGAGGAGAATGGGGGTGTTGTGCCCAGCGGAGAGCGGGTTGCATCAGACTGACGGCACCGTGGAGGAACCTCGGGGCTCAGACCACTCAGTTCAGCCCTTATACCGCCGAATACAGGCCCTCCGCAACACTCGGTCTTCCAGCGAATAATACATGTGAATCTGCTCTCCATCGTCGAGGCATGATGCGGCGAAGGCGATATCGGCCCCGGCTCGCTGCTTGGGCGGCGGAGGGATCAGCATCGGCTCGATGCAGCGATCAACTATGCGCGAAAAGTTCTCGTCGAAGGCGATCCAGCCGATCCGCCAGCGTGCGTCGGCGGTGGCGCCGTTGTAGAACATGACCGGTAGCTCGCCGTCGCGGTTGACGATCGGGCCGGTGGATAGATGCCAATTGTCCCACGCACGCTCGCGGATGGTGAAGGGATCTTCGGTGGGTTCCCAGGGGCCTTCGGGACCGTCAGCCAGCGACATTCCGATGCGCGATGCGTTATCTTGCGCATGTCCGTCGTCAGAACATTCGGCACAACTCGGGGCGTAGATTAGCGGAGTGTGGGCCTCGCCTGGGGTTTAGTTTTAGGCGGCGAGCTTGCGGTGTTGCAAGCGCCGATGCTCGATGGTCTGTCGCTTGATCCTTTCGCGCTGTTTTAGGATGGACGCTGCCCTGCCGAAGTAGGCGTCGGCGGGCGTCACGTTGCTCAGGCTCTCGTGATAACGCTGGTGATTGTAGTGCTCGACGAAGGCCTCGATCTGAGCCTCAAGGTCGCCGGGCAGGAAGTAGTTCTCCAGCAGGATGCGGTTTTTCAGGGTCTGGTGCCAGCGCTCGATTTTGCCCTGGGTCTGGGGGTGCATCGGCGCGCCGCGCACATGGCTCATCTTCCGGGCCTCGATGTATTCCGCCAGTTCACCCGCGATGTAGCTGGGGCCGTTATCGCTGAGCAGCCTGGGTTTGTGCAGCACCGCGGCGCTGTCGCAGCCCGAGGCCTTGAGGGCGAGGTCCAGCGTGTCGGTTACATCTTCGGCCCGCATGTTGGTGCACAGCTTCCATGCGATGATGTAGCGCGAGAAGTCGTCGAGCACGGTCGACAGGTACATCCAGCCCCAGCCGATGATCTTGAAGTAGGTGAAGTCAGTTTGCCACATCTCGTTCGCCCGCGTGGTCTTGGTGTGGAACTGATCGGCGGCCTTGATCACGACATAGGCCGGGCTGGTGATCAGGTCATGGGCCTTCAACAGTCGGTAAACCGTGGCTTCGGACACGAAGTAGCGCTTCTCGTCGGTGAACCGCACGGCCAGCTCGCGCGGTGACAACTCGCTGTAATCCAGCGCCATTTCGACGATCTGCTTCTGCACCTCGGGCGCGATGCGGTTCCACACCCGGCTCGGCGCCGAGGGTCGATCTGCCAGCGCCTCCGGGCCGCCATCGAGGTAGCGGTCGTACCAACGATAGAATGTCCGGCGGGCAATGCCGAGCTGGTCCAGCGTGCGCTTGGCGGGCAGGTGCGACTGCTCAACGATCCTGATAATCTCGAGCTTTTCGGATGCCGGATACCTCATTCGTCGTCGCCCCCATCCGCGATCATGCTTTTTTTGAGCAGGCGGTTCTCGAGCGTCAGGTCGGCCACGCATTCCTTCAGGGCGCGGGCTTCGCGCCGCAGATCCTGCACCTCGCCGCTGGTCGCGGCACGGGCGGTGTCGCCGGCCAGGCGGCGCTTGCCGGCCTCCATGAACTCCTTGGACCAGGTATAATACAGGCTCTGGGCAATGCCTTCCTTGCGGCACAGCTCCGCAATGCTGTCCTCGCCGCGCAGGCCATCTAGCACGATACGGATCTTGTCCTCGGCCGAGAAGTGCCGGCGGGTCTGTCGCCGG
>NZ_DATJDZ010000002.1:0-178871 GCF_035497195.1 Asticcacaulis sp. | reverse complement strand
TCGCGCTGGGTCTTCTCCATCTGGCGCTTGACGCGCGAGCGGATCTTCTTCTCGACCTGGAGGACTGAGATTTCACCTTCCATCAACGCGTAGATCTTTTCCAGGCGCTTGGTGACGGACAATTGCTCCAGTAACGCCTGCTTATCCTGGATCTTGATGACCAGATGTGCGGCGATGGAATCGGCCAGCACATCGGCGTCGGTGATCTCGGCGATGGCGTTCAGCGATTCCGGCGGAATTTTCTTGTTGAGCTTGATATAGTTCTCGAACTGCTCGGCTACAGCGCGTTGTAGCGCTTCGGCGTCAGGCCCTTCGGCCAGGCTGGCGTCGAGCGGATAGGCCTCGGCTTCATAGTAGGCATCGGTGGAGACAAAGCGCTTGATACGCGCCCTGCTCTTGCCTTCGACCAGCACCTTGACGGTGCCATCGGGCAGTTTCAGCAATTGCAGCACATTGGCCAGCACGCCGATTTCATAGATGGCGTCGGCATCGGGATCGTCATCGCCGGAATTCTTCTGAGTGGCGAGCAGGATCTGCTTGTCGCCCTTCATGACCTCATCGAGCGCCTGCACGGATTTCTCACGGCCGACGAACAAGGGCACGACCATGTGCGGGAACACCACAATATCGCGCAATGGCAGCACAGGAATGGTCAATACGTCTAGCATAGGTACTCCTTCACAGACTCAGGCTACCGGATGCCTTGAGTGTAAACCTAAGGCTCTCAGGCTCAACCGAGTCTTAAAACAAATCGCGCCGTTTGCGGGAATATACGGGGGATAAGTCCCCTCGCCACCCCGATCAGGCGCCTTGAAATGAATGTGGGATAGATTGTGAAAGATTCAAGGCGGGCATCGGGTCATTACCCAGATCATAAATAAAAGGCGCGGCTCCCTGAACGGGACCGCGCCTTTTATTGCATATCGCAAGTGAGCCTTAAGCCGCACCACCACTACGCTTTTCAGCGTAGATCAGCAGCGGCTGGGCGCGTTCCTCGATGACCTCGCCATTGATGACCACTTCCTCGACGCCCTGCATGGTCGGCAGTTCGTACATGGTTTCCAGCAGGATAGCTTCGAGGATCGACCGCAGACCACGTGCGCCGGTCTTGCGCTGGATGGCCCGCTTGGCGACCCCCATCAGGGCTTCATCGGTGAAGTTGAGCGAGACATTTTCCATCTCGAACAGGCGCTGATATTGCTTGATCAGGGCGTTCTTCGGCTCGGTCAGGATCTTGACCAGGGTCACTTCGTCGAGGTCTTCCAGGGTCGCCAGAACGGGCAGACGACCGATGAATTCCGGAATCAGGCCGAACTTCATCAGGTCGTCCGGCTCGACATTGCGCAGGATTTCACCGGTACGACGATCTTCCGGGTCTTTCACCGTGGCGCCGAAACCGATGCTCGTGCCCTTGCCGCGACCGGAAATGATCTTTTCCAGACCGGCGAAGGCGCCGCCGCAGATGAACAGGATATTGGTCGTATCCACCTGCAGGAATTCCTGCTGCGGATGCTTGCGGCCGCCTTGCGGCGGCACGGAAGCGACCGTACCTTCCATGATCTTCAGAAGCGCCTGCTGGACGCCCTCGCCCGACACGTCGCGGGTAATCGAAGGGTTATCGGACTTGCGCGAAATCTTGTCGACTTCGTCTATATAGACGATGCCGCGCTGGGCGCGCTCAACGTTGTAATCGGCGGCTTGCAGCAGCTTCAGAATGATGTTCTCGACGTCTTCACCGACATAACCAGCTTCGGTCAGGGTGGTGGCGTCGGCCATGGTGAACGGCACGTCGATGATGCGTGCAAGGGTTTGCGCCAGCAGCGTCTTACCGGAGCCGGTCGGCCCGATCAGCATGATGTTTGACTTCGCCAGTTCGACATCATTGCCCTTCTGGGCGTGATTGAGGCGCTTGTAGTGGTTATGCACGGCGACCGAAAGAACCTTCTTCGCCTGGCCCTGGCCGATGACGTAGTCATCGAGGACTTCGCGGATTTCCTTCGGCGTCGGCACGCCGTCCTTTGATTTCACGAAGGCGATCTTGTGCTCTTCGCGGATAATGTCCATGCACAGCTCAACGCATTCATCGCAGATAAACACGGTGGGGCCGGCAATAAGTTTGCGCACTTCATGCTGGCTCTTTCCGCAGAAAGAACAATACAGAGTGCTTTTGCTGTCGCCCGTCGCGGCTTTGGTCATATGCTTCTTCACCTCAAGTGGCCGAGCTGCGACTCGCATAACATGAGTCGCCGGCCCTATTTACATGGTACCCTATCGCCGCAGCCCTTAACAAAGGCTGATTTTGGCACAGGCACCCCTTATATCCAACGTATCGATACGCATTTATGCACAGTTTAGACCACGCCTCAACCGGACAACACCTTCTACGCGTCGCTTAACTATCTTTATATGGGATAAGAGACGAAGATTGGAAGCCATACCGGTTGTCTTTGAAAGTTTTTGCCGCTTATGCTGAATAAAATCGCAAAAAAAACCGCAGGTTCCATTAAACGCGGCGCAAAGGCCACGCCTGATGTGAAAAAAGTTGTCGCTTTCGATTTCGACGGCACCCTGACCTATACGGACAGTTTTATAGCCTTTTTGCAGGCCTCAAAGGGTAACTTGCAAATGGCAAGCGCCCTCGCCTTCCAGCCGTGGATGCTGTACGACTATCTGAAAACAAAGGATCGCGGCGCCCTGAAAGCCCGGTTATTATACAAGCTGCTGGGGGATATTTCTCAAAGAGAGCTTGAAATCCTGGTCAAGGCTTTCGTCACCAAAACCGGGAAGGGCCTGTTTCGCCCGGATGCGCTGGCGGCCTGGCAGGCGCATGACCTGCCCGATCGCATCCGCGTCATCGTCACCGCCTCGCCGGAACTGCTGGTCGGTCCGTTTGGGCGGCTGATCGGCGCTAATCGCGTTATCGGCACGCGGCTGAAATTCTCCGAACGCGGCACATTATTGCCCGAACTGATCGGCGTGAATTGCCGGGGCGAGGAAAAGATGTGCCGCCTGCGCGAAACCTTCGGCGAAGCGCTTGATCTTGAAGCCGCCTATGGCGATACCGCCGGCGACACCGAAATGCTGGCCGGCGCCCGTCATGGCCATTATCGCGTTTTCACGCAAAAGCCATAAAAAAAACGGGCATCTGGATCAACCAGACGCCCGCTTGCATTGTAAAAGTCAGCAGTCGTTTACGAGGCGTCTTTCTCAGCGTCGGCGCGCTTCTCATAGACGTGGTCGATCAGGCCGAATTCCTTGGCTTCCTCGGCCGTCATATAACGGTCGCGGTCCAGGGTCTTTTCGATGGTGTCGTAGGACTGGCCGGTGTGCTTGACGTAGATTTCATTTAGCAGCTTCTTGGTCTTGCGCATATCCTCGGCCTGGATTTCGATATCCGAAGCCATACCGCGCGCGCCGCCCGAAGGCTGGTGAACCATGATCTTCGAATTTGGCAGCGAAATGCGCTGGCCCGCCTCACCGGCCTGCAGGATCAGCGAACCGGCGGAAGCCGCCATGCCCATACAGACGGTCGAGACCGGCGATTTGATGTATTGCATCGTATCATAGATCGCCAGGGCGGAGGTTACCTGACCACCGGGCGAATTGATGTACATCGAGATTTCCTTCTTCGGGTTTTCCGATTCAAGGAACAAAAGCTGGGCGCAGATCAGGCTGGCCATGCCATCTTCAAACGGACCGGTCAGGAAGATGATGCGTTCTTTCAGCATGCGCGAGAAAATGTCGTAAGAGCGCTCTCCGCGGCTGGATTGCTCGACGACCATGGGCACGAGGTTCATGGTCAGATGGTCTATAGGGTCGCGCATCACGAATCCTTATCTGGAATAAATATCGAAGCTGAGTGCAGATATAGGGCTAAAGTTCTTAACCGTAAGTGGATGCGTCCCAACCAGAACACAACTTGGCAATTTACCCACAGGATTTCAAGTGGCGATTGGCCCGGACCAGAGAAGCCTCAAGTTTTGCTATGCGGCGCCCGGCCATGCTTGCCGGTTTCATCAATCCCCTGCCCCTGGCTATGCGGCCGCCCTGATTGCGATTCCGGCAGGCGCCCTTCCTGAATATTGTCATCCTCCAGCGGGTCGTCGCGTTGAGACCGGTGGGCGGTGTCCGTCGGCGTGGCGCGCCTGTCAGCGCTGGGCTTGTTAGTGGCCTGTTCGGCTGTCGACATGAGATTTCTCCTTGTTTGCAAGCAGAAGAATAATTGCAGGGCGCATCAAGATTCAAAGCGGAATTGTACCGCTTGACAGTGAGGTAATGATTAAATATATAACCATTAAGTTATATATCTTGGAAGTTATGCAATGGCCTTCGATAGCCTTGACGCCACATTTATCGCCCTTGCCGATCCTACCCGCCGGGCGATCCTCAACCGGCTCGTGCAGGGTGAGGTATCGGTCATGGACCTGGCCGAACCCTTCGCCATGAGCCAGCCGGCGATTTCCAAGCATTTGAAGGTTCTGGAAAATGCCGGGCTGGTCTCGCGGGGACGAGATGGCCAGCGCCGGCCGGTCAGGGCCGAGCCTGCCCCTTTGCGTGAAGCTACGGCCTGGCTGGAAACCTATTGCGAACGCCTGGAAGGCAATTTCCAGCGCCTAGACGCCCTTCTGGAAGAAATGAAAGCAACCCAAACCAAGGAGAAACGCCATGATTGATGCACCAGACATTCTCGACTTCCCGGCGCAAAAGGTCGCACGGATTCACCTCACCGTTCCCAGCAATGAAATCATGGCGCATATGACGGCCGGGATTGCCGAAGTGCGTCAGGCTCTGGCCGATCAGGGCCTTAAACCCACAGGCGCCTGGCTGACACATCACTTCAAGGTTCCGGATCAAACCTTTGATTTTGAAATCTGTTTACCGGTTGATCAGGACGTAAAACCGCAGGGCCGGGTCACGCCGGGTGAATTGCGCGCCACGCGCACCGCCCGCACGGTTTACCACGGCGACTATGCCGGTCTGGGAAATGGCTGGGGTGAATTTATGAATTGGATCAAGGCTGAAAACCTGACCATGGCCGGTGATTTCTGGGAGGTCTACAGCCTAGGCCCGGATGACAGCACCAATCCGGCAGATTGGCGTACCCAACTCAATTGTCCCCTGGCTTAAGGAGCAAACCATGCACCCCATCATCAAAACCGTCGGTCAGTTGAGCGCCGCCCTGCCCTCTGACCGCGAGATCCGTATCACCCGCAGTTTCAACGCCCCGCGCCAGATGGTCTGGGACGCCCACACCAAGCCGGAACTGCTCAAGCGCTGGCTGCTCGGTCCGCCTGGCTGGGACATGCCGGTCTGCGACATTGATCTGCGTGTGGGCGGAAAATACCGCTATGAATGGCACTGGGACGGCAAGATGGCCATGGCGCTAAGCGGCACCTATCGCGCTGTCGATGCGCCGGCCCACCTCGCCGACACCCAGATGTTCGATGATAACTGGACGCAGGGCCCGGCCGACACCGATCTCACCCTGGTTGAAAAAGACGGCCTGACCTTGCTGACCATTGACATCAAATACGCATCGAAAGACGCCCGCGACCTGGCGCTGTCCACGCCTATGATGGAAGGCATGGAAGCTGGCTACGAGCGCCTGGAAAAGCTCTAGGCGGGCGTGTTAGCCTTTTTAACGGAGCAGTCGATCTTGCTGCACAGGCGTTTGGTAACGTCTGCCTGGAAGTCAGGCATCAACGCCATGACCACGGGCATAAGCTTTTGTGAAGCCTCCGGCACCTTGGCCATGATCGACTGACCGACCGGCGTTTCATAGAACTCATCCATCCTGGTCAGCTCTTCGACGGTGAAGATATCCGCGTAAACCGGAATCGAGGCTTCGGTCACTTTTTTCAGAAAATCATTGGTGCTTTCGGTGACCGCCTCGGTGGCCGCTTTAAACTCGGCGTCGGTCATGTTCGGTTGGCTTTGGCGCATCTGCGCCATCATGGCGGGGGTCATCTGGTTGACCATGCCTGACATCATCTCGTCGAAATGAATAGCAGCGAAGTATCGCTTCACCAAAGCCACTTTTTCAGGCGATGGCGCCACCACTGTTGCCGCTTGAGCCTGACAAACAGCGGGCACGGAAGCCAGCAGAACGCTGGCCATGAATATGGTGAGTAGTTTACGCATGAGATTCCCCCTCGATGGACATACTACCTTTGGTAGCGGCATAAAACTCTGCGTGCAATAAAAAAGAGGCTCCTTTCGGAGCCTCTTTCATATAGCTTTTGATTCGAAAGCTTACGCTTCTTCCTCTTCCTTCAGCAGGTCTTCCTTGCTGATCGGCTCGTCCTTTACGGTGGCGAGCGAGAAGATCAGGTCGCAGACCTTTTCTTCGTAGATCGGTGCGCGGATCTGGGCGGCGGCGCCGGGGTTCTTGGTATAGAACTCAAACACCTGACGCTCCTGGCCCGGGTAATTGCGGGCTTCCTGCATGATCGCCTGATTGACTTCCTGGTCGGTGACCTGGACGTTCTGGCGGGTGCCGATTTCGGCGAGCACGAGACCGAGGCGCACGCGGCGTTCGGCGATCTTCATGTACTCGTCTTTCAATTCCTGTTCGGACTTGCCGGCGTCTTCCTCAGCCAGCTGGCCATTGGCCTTGTCCTGCTCGACCTGCTGCCAGATGCCGTTGAACTCGGCTTCCAGCATACGCTTCGGCAGTTCGAAGCTGTGCTTCTCATCGAGAACATCCAGCAGGGCGCGCTTCATCTTGAAACGCGTCGCCTGACCGTACTGCTGTTGCAACTGGGTTTTCAGGATGTCCTTCAGGGCTTGCAGGCTTTCGAGACCAAGGCTCTTGGCCAGTTCGTCATCGGCTTCGCCTTCCTTCGGGGCCAGGATGTCCTGAACCGTCGTCTCGAAGGTCGCGGCCTTGCCGGCCAGGTTGGCGGCGCCGTAATTTTCCGGGAAGGTGACGTTGAGCGTCTTCACTTCACCCTTCTTGGCGCCGATCAGTTGCTCTTCAAAGCCCGGAATGAACTGGCCCGAACCGATGACCAACTCGGCGCCTTCGGCCGAACCGCCTTCAAACAGTTCGTCACCCAGCTTGCCGACGAAATCGATGATCAGCTTGTCGCCGTCAGCGGCCTTGACCGACTTGCCTGTCTTGGCTTCATATTGCTTCGAGCCGGCGACAACGGTCTTCAACGCTTCGTCGATATCGGCGTCGGTCGGCTCATAAACCTGGCGAGTCAGTTCGATCGAGGCCGGTTCGACCGGCGTGAAAATCGGCATCATTTCGACGGCGATTTCATAGGCCAGGTCAGACTTGCCTTCGATGACGCCTTCGATGTCGCCGATCGGCTTCAGTTCGGGCTGGCTGGCGGGGCGGATATTGGCATCCTTCATCGCCTGCTCGGTCGTGGCGTTCAGCGTTTCCTGAATGATTTCGCCCATCAGTTCCTTGCCGTACATCTTGCGGACATGGTTTTGCGGCACCTTGCCGGGACGGAAACCCTTGATGTTCATCTTGGGGGCCATTTCGGCGATCTTGGCGTCCAGCTTTTGCGTCAGCTCGCCCTTGGCGATGGTGACTTCGAGGACGCGGCTCAGGCCTTCATTCAGTTTTTCAACGACTTGCATCGATCAGTTACCTTATGCCTGTTTGGCCCCTGACGTCGAGCCAGGCCCGCACGGGCGGTTAAAAATAGAAACAAGCGCCCCTGCGAAGGCACGGGCGCCAAAAGATGTGCCCTTATGGCATGATTGCGGGCGAGGTCAACTTTTATGTCGGGGAAATATCGGCTTGTGCGGAATTTTAATCGTTACGCGCTCATTCGTCAGATCATATACGCCTGAACGACGTTCCAGCCTGATTTTTTGCAAAAGCGGCCTTAGGTTGCCCAGTCTCAAATGGAGGTTTTCTTGCGCCTGATCCTGCCCGCTCTCGCCCTGGTCGTTTCTCTCGCCGCCTGCAAACCGGCGCCCCCGCCGCCGCGCGCCGAAGGGGTAGACCCGACCTTTGAGGGATCGGAGCTTGAGAAGCGCACCATGGCGGTGGAGGCGGCGCTGATCGCTAACAATCCCGGTTTGGCGCTGCGCAACGATGAGGAACTCACTATCTTACATCGAGATAAGCCGGTTACGACCTACAGGAATGATCCGAAAGGCTGCCAGCGCTATTTCCTCACCGGTGTCATGAAGCTGCGCGGCAGGGATGGCGATCTCTATCCGGTGGCCGGCGTTACCTGCCACTTCGCCAATTCCGAAAACACCTATCTGGTTCTGCCCAACAGCGACAAATACATCGTGCGCGAGGAAGCCTCGGCCTCGCCGGATGGCCGCGTACTGGCTTCGGGATTCGATCGCGCCGACAAGTCTCAAGGCTCACTGACCCTGGCCAACTGGCCGCATATCCGCGATGTGGTAATTTTCCCGGCGCATTGCACCAGCATGGTGTGGCAGGATGCGACCCACTTCACCGCCACCTGCTGGCACAATGAAGGGCCGAACAGTTCAAACCCCTATGACAGCTTCGCCAATTATTTCTCGGCACGAATCGAAAAGGACGCTGCCGGCAAGTGGCAGATGCAGGCGACCGGGTGGATCGACCGCGATACGCTGAAACCAAAGGCCGTCAACAAACCCCTTTATCACTTCACCGCCACACCGCCACCGGAACCGCATTTCGACAAGGACACCTAGGCCGGTAAGGTTTGCCATGCTGACAAAACCGGGCACCGGGTAGATCATCTTCAAACCAGATACGTTGCAGGCAATAAATTTCTCCAGGAGGCGCCACCATGACCATCACCATTACCGCCTTTGAGCGATCACCGGATGGCGGCAAAGGACTGGCGCGAGATACGCGCGTTCGCTGGGCGCTTGAAGAAGTGGCCCGGCCTTACGAGGTTCGGCTTGTTTCATTCCGTGCGATGAAGGAACCCGCGCATCTGGCGTTGCATCCGTTCGGCCAGATCCCAACCTATGAGGAAGGCGATCTCGTCTTGTTCGAGACAGGGGCGATCGTCCTCCATATCGCCGAGCGCCATGCGGGGCTGCTGCCGCCCGACACCGATGCGCGTGCCCGCGCGATCATGTGGATGTTCGCCGCGGTTAACACAATGGAACCGCCGATTCTTGAACTCGTAACCGTCAAAATCCTGGAAAGCGATAAGCCCTGGAGCCAGGCACGCCTGCCTCTGGTCGTGGATCGTATCCGCAACCGGCTGGGCCAGCTATCGAGTCGGCTGGGCGATGACGACTGGCTCGATGGTACATTCAGCGCGGGCGACCTGATGATGGTGTCGGTGCTGCTCCGGTTGAGACCTTCGGGTATTCTCGACGAGTTTCCGAATCTGGCCGCCTATGTCGCCCGCGGGGAAGCTCGGCCAGGCTACAAGCGGGCCTTCGATGCTCAGGCGGCGATTAACGCCTGAATTATATGGGTGCCTAAACCTTGATCGGTTCCTCGACGTCCAGTTGATTTTCCCACTTGGCGATAACCGCCGAGGCCACACTGTTGCCGAGCACATTGGTGGCCGAACGCCCCATGTCGAGTAGGTGATCGACGCCGAGCACCAGCGCGATCCATTCCGCCGGCAGGCCGAAATAGGCCAGGGTCGCCATGATGACCACCAGGGAGGCGCGCGGCACGCCGGCGATTCCCTTGGACGTGATCAACAACAGGAACAGCATCATGATGATCTGCGCCGTGGTGAACACTACGCCGTAAGCCTGGGCGATAAACAAGGTGGCGAAGGTGCAGTAAATCATCGAGCCGTCGAGATTGAACGAATAACCGAGCGGCAGGACGAATGACACGATCTTGCGCGATATCCCGACCGTCGGCAGCCCGGCCAGCAGTTTCGGATAGGCGGCTTCTGAACTGGCCGTTGAAAAGGCCAGCAGGGTCGGTTCGCGGATAACGCCCAGAACACGCGCCATGCGGCGGCCGAGGAACAGAAAACCGATCACGATCAGCAACACCCAAAGGACGCCCATCGCGCCGTAAAATCCGGCCATGAACTTGGCGTAGGTGACCAGGATCGGCAACCCCTGCTCGCTGACCGTCTTGGCCAATGCGCCGAAAATGGCGAAGGGCGCGAATTTCATGACGACTTCGGTTACCTTGAGCATGATGGCCGAGGCTTCTTCCGCCAGTTCCATGACGCGCGGCGATTTCTTTTCCAGCATCGAAATGGCCGTGCCGACAAACACCGCGAAGATAACGATTTGCAGGATTTCGTTATCGGCCATCGCCTTGATGATCGAACTGGGGATCAGGTGTTCTATGAAGGTCTCGATGGTGAAGCCTTCGGTGGATGGCACCTTGATCGCTTCGCCCGCCATATGCAAACTCATGCCGACGCCGGGTTTCAGCCATTCGACCATCAGGATGCCGATGACCAGCGAGGCGATAGACATGACCAGAAACCAGCCGAGCGCTTTCAGCCCGACGCGGCCGACCGAGGCGGCGTCTTCCATGTGGCCAATGCCAGCGATCAGGGTGAACAGCACCAGCGGCGCGATGATCATCTTGATCAGGGTAATGAAAATCTTGGTCAGAAGACCGTAGATCATGGTGGCGGTCGCCAGGGTTTCCCCTGTCAGATATTCATGGCTGGCCCAACCGGCGGCAACGCCGGCCATCATGGAGAACAGAATAAATAACGCGAATTTCGACTTCATACATGGCCCCTGGGCGGTATCAGGCGCTCACCCTAGCCGAGGAGTCACCGATGCGCCAGCCCCCACGGCCGATCCTTCAACGAGGCGGTCAATAGCCAGGCCGAGCCTGACAGGGCGCAGGCGACGCACAGCATGGTCCAGAATAATTGCGCCATATCGGCTGGCGGCGTCACGATGACCATCGGAATATGGACCAGCACAACAAACAGGCTCATCATCGCCGCCTCGCAGACCGCCGCCAGGCGCGACAGGACGCCGGAGATCAGGGCCAGGCCGGCGGCGGCGTGTCCGGCGCCGGTTATATAGGCAAGCGGCAGGTGAAACGGCAGGAAAGCCGGCACCATCTGTGCGGTGAAATCCGCATATAAAAAGTGCGACAGACCGAAGATTAGGCAGGCGATGCCGAACAGCGTGCGCGCCACCATCGAGCGGATGCGCGATATCATTCGCGGCCTGAATAACAACCCACAAGGCCAGATAAGCCAGCAACGCCAATGCGGATATGGCCGCAAACCGCCGGGGCAGCAAAAGGCCGACGCCTCCGGCCAGAAGAATGCCGCCGTTGACATACCCTAGCGCTTCCGGCAGCCACGAAGGCACCGGTTGCCATTGCAAAGCGAACTTGCCGAAAATCAGACTGAGCACGCCCAGTCCTGCAATTCCCAAACCGAAAAGTATTCGCCCGAAGTTGATGGTCCGCATTTGCCGTCCCCGTCATTAATTTGGGGAAAGTAACGGTGTTCTTTGTGTTTCTGTCAAGACTCGACGGTCATCCACATCGATCGTAAAGCTGGTGCGGATGAGAGGACTCGAACCTCCACGCCTTGCGGCGCTGGAACCTAAATCCAGTGCGTCTACCAGTTCCGCCACATCCGCATGTGCCAGTCTTAAATCTTGGGCGCCTGAGGACGCAGGCCCAAGGGGCGCTGTCTGACGCAAAGCGTGCTCTCAGTCAAGCGTGTCATGAAAATGAAGCGCAGACATGCTAATGTTGCAATGCGTCAATTTCAGCCCTCGAGCGTCCATATACTTACGGCGGAAACATCTTCTCCCATATTAAGCGGGACGGCCTGCCGAGTCGGGTAAATTTTCTCTTTATATGTGGCCAAATCACGCTAAAACGCATTTTCCTTTTGAAATCCCCGCAGTCAGACGCTAAAGGCTGCGGCAACCGCCGTTCACGCATCGTAAGCAAGTTTTACAGCCATGTGAGACCGCGCGCCGGAAATGAGCTTGCATTCTTGCGCAATGCAAACAAGTTACGGGGCTGAACGGTCTACAGTTTTATGGATAGCTCATGAAAAAGATAGAAGCCGTCATCAAACCCTTTAAGCTCGATGAAGTGAAGGAAGCCCTTCAGGAAATCGGCGTACAAGGCATGACCGTGCTGGAGGCCAAGGGATATGGCCGCCAGAAAGGCCACTCGGAACTTTACCGCGGGGCCGAATACGTTGTTGATTTTCTTCCGAAGATCAAGATCGAACTGGTCGTTGCTGATGACCTCGCGCCGGCTGCTCTGGAAGCGATCCAGACGGCGGCCCGCACGGGCAAGATTGGCGATGGCAAGATTTTTGTGAGCGATGTCCTCGATGTCGTTCGCATCCGAACCGGAGAGTCCGGGCCGCAGGCGGTCTAACCACCAACGGCGCCTCGTCTCTTCATCTTTTAAATATACCGGCCTATGGGGCGTCAAGTATGACCACAGCAGCAGACATTCTCAAGCTCATCAAGGAAAAGGACGTCAAGTATGTTGACGTGCGCTTCTCCGACGTGAAGGGCAAACTCCAACATGTGACCTTCGACATCGATCTGGTCGATGATGAGTTCCTCGACGACGGCACCATGTTCGACGGCTCGTCGATCGCCGGCTGGAAGGCTATCAATGAATCCGACATGAAGCTGCGCCCTGATCTGAACACGGCCTATATCGACCCGTTCTATCAGCAGACCACGCTGTTCATGTTCTGCGATGTCGTCAACCCCGACACCAACGAACCGTACAACCGCGACCCGCGTTCGATCGCCAAGAAGGCCCTGGCCTACACGCAATCGGCCGGCGTCGGCGATACGGTCTATTTCGGCCCCGAAGCCGAATTCTTCATGTTCGATGATGTGCGCTGGTCGATCACGCCGGACAATACCGGCTACTCCTTCGACTCCATCGAATTGTCGCAGAATTCGGCCAAGATCTACCCGGAAGGCAATATGGGCCATCGCCCTGGCCCCAAGGGCGGTTATTTCCCCGTCAACCCGATCGATTCGGCGCAGGACATCCGCGGCGAAATGCTCTCGATCATGGGCGAACTCGGTATGCAGCCTGAAAAGCACCACCACGAAGTGGCGCCGGCCCAGCACGAACTGGGTCTGAAGTTCTCGGACATGCTGACCATGGCCGACCGCACGCAGCTCTACAAGTACGTCGTGCAGAACGTCGCCCACGCCTATGGCAAGACCGTCACCTTCATGGCCAAGCCGATGTTCGGCGACAACGGTTCGGGCATGCACGTTCACCAGTCCATCTGGAAGGACGGCAAGCCGCTCTTCGCCGGCGACAAGTACGCCGGCCTGTCCGACCTGTGCCTGTGGTACATCGGCGGCATTATCAAGCACGCCAAGGCGATCAACGCTTTCGCCAACTCGACGACCAACAGCTATAAGCGCCTGGTCCCCGGTTACGAAGCCCCGGTCAAGCTGGCCTATTCGGCCCGCAACCGCTCCGCTTCGATCCGTATTCCGTGGGTGTCGTCACCGAAGGGCAAGCGCCTCGAAGCCCGTTTCCCTGACCCGATGGGCAACCCTTACCTGACCTTCACCGCCCTGCTGATGGCCGGCCTCGATGGTATCGAAAACCGCCTCGATCCGGGCGCGCCAGCCGACAAGAACCTGTATGATCTGCCGCCCCAGGAGCAAAAGAACATTCCGGAAGTCTGCGGTTCGCTCCGTGAAGCCCTGGAAAATCTCGACAAGGATCGCGCCTTCCTCAAAAAGGGCGGCGTGATGGATGACGACTTCATCGACTCCTACATCGAACTGAAGATGGAAGAAGTGATGAACCTCGAACTGCGTCCGCACCCGATCGAATTCGAGATGTATTACAAGTGCTAATCTGAATGTCCTGCCGTAAGGCATGAGGTTCTTTTAACAGGCCGCCCCGCAAAGGGCGGTCTGTTTTAGTTTGCGTCGCACAATGCTACGCCGCGGTTAATTTGTATTATTTATTATAGTTGCAATTGTTATTACTATGGTTTCAAATGATACCAATGTGAATCTCTTTGATTTTGCTTCATTTCCACGCATTACGACACATAAATGACGCAAGAAGCCCCAGGCGTCCCCTTGCCTCCCCTATAGCCTCACAAACCTCTTGCGATAGTTTCAAGTCGCGGCACTGTGAGCAGGTGCAATATTCGCTAACCAAGGGGCATACTTTGAAAACCTGGATCAAACTCTCAAGAATCATCGCCGCGGCGGCGACTCTCATGCTGGCGGCGCCTGTCGCCAGCTTCGCTCTGGCTCAGGACGCCGCTCCGGCGTCTGTTGAAGCTGTCACCTCCGATGCCGCCTCTGTTGCGGAATCAATTGCGGCGCCGGAAGCCACGCCAGAAACAGTAGCCGCTCCGGCGCCTGCCCTGCTCGCCTCGCAGAAAGAACTCGCCCTCGATAAGGCCGATACGACCTATCTTATCTTCTGTACCGCTATGGTGCTGATGATGACCTTGCCGGGCCTGGCGCTTTTCTACGGCGGCATGGTTCGCCGCAAGAACGTCATCGCCACCGTAACCCAGTCCGTCAGCGTGACGGCCGTGGTCGCGGTCCTGTGGTTTGTCGTGGGCTACAGTATGTCCTTCGGCACGGCGACCGACCTGTTCGGTTTTAGTGGCGACCTGCTCAACAAGTATTTCGGCGGCTTCGATACGGCGTTCCTGAATCATGTCACGCCAAATACGGCCTACATGGCCACGGCGTCCGTTCCGGAATACACCTGGATCTCCTACCAGATGACTTTCGCCATCATCACACCCGCCCTGATTACGGGCGCGTTTGCTGAGCGCGTCAAGTTCTCCGGCCTGATTCTGTTCATGGCCCTATGGTCGGTATTCGTCTACGCGCCGATCTGTCACATGGTCTGGGGTGGCGGTTTCCTCGGCTCCCTGGGCGTCAAGGACTTTGCCGGTGGTGCGGTCGTTCACGTCAATGCCGGTGTCGCCGGCCTGGTTGCGGCCCTCTTCCTTGGCCGCCGCAAGGGTTACGGTACGGAATCGATGCCAGCCAACAATCCGATCTTCGTCCTGATCGGCGCCTCGCTGCTGTTCGTCGGCTGGATCGGTTTCAATGCCGGTTCGGAATGGGCGGGCGATTCAGTCGCTTCGGTAGCCCTGCTCAACACCCTGCTGGCCACCTGCGCCGCCGGTTTGACCTGGAAGGTCGTTGAATGGATCTTCCGTGGCAAGCCGTCGCTGATCGGCATTCTGTCCGGCCTCGTCGCCGGCCTTGTCGCCATCACCCCGGCCTGTGGTTTCGTCACCCCGGCGAGCGCCATGATCATCGGCGCCGTCGCCGGTCCGGTCTGTTATGTTTCGGCCACCTATATGAAGAAACTGCTCGGTTACGATGACTCGCTCGACGCTTTCGGCATTCACGGCGCCGGTGGCTTCCTCGGCGCCATCCTGACCGGTTTCTTCGCCGACACCGCGATCAACTCCCTGGCTGAAGGCGCGACTGTCACCAAGCAGTTGATCGGCCTGGGCGTCACCATCGGCTGGTCGGCCATCGGCACACTCATCATCCTGATCATCTGCAAGTTCACGACGGGCCTCCGCGTGACAGCCGATCAGGAAGAAGCCGGCCTGGACGCCTCGCTTCATGACGAAGTGATGGATCACTAAGCTATCCACTTTAATCAGTTGCACAAATGAGACGGAGCGTCCCCTTTCGGGGGCGCTCCCGCTTTATATATAACGCTGATATTGTTAACCTTTTTGCCGCTTTTCAGCCGCAATCAATGTAATTATGACACAGGCATTTGTTTTATGGCCACAGCCATTGGAACCTATGTCATAAATCTGTAATCTGATTCCGCGCCGCAATATTCCACCATAACTGGCGCGGGAAACGCTTCGGATGAGGTTTGGCACACAAACAAACTCAATCTGAGGACAATAATGAAAAAAATGCTCCTGGCCGCTACGGCCATCGCCGCTGCCGTCATCGCCGGCTCGGCTTCCGCTGCCACTGATTTCGCTGGCGGCACCATCAGCTATAACGTCTCCGCCACCAGCGATTACGTTTATCGCGGCCTCAGCCAGACGGCGGGCGATCCGGCCATCCAGGGTGGCGTCGATTATTCGCACGGCCTGTTCTATGTTGGCGGCTGGGCCTCCAATGTCGATTTCGCTGATTACGAACTGGACCTCTACGCTGGCATCAAGCCGGTCTACAAGGACTTCACGTTCGACCTGGGCGCCATCTACTACGGCTACAGCGACAATTCGCTCGCTTCGACCGAAGTGAAGGCCGCCGTCAGCCACCCGATCTACAAGGGCACCATCGGCGCCGCCTATTTCTACAATGTCGATCTGGATGACACCGAGTATTATGAAATCAACGGCTCGTACCCGCTGACCAGCAAGCTCAGCGTTTCGGGCGCCGTTGGCGAACAAAAGACCGGCGGTTTCAAGTACACCACTGAGAACCTCGGCCTGACCTACGCCATCACGCCGGTCTTCTCGGTCGACGTGCGCGCTTCGGACACAAACATTCCGGAATTCGTCAAGCCGGCGGCTGCTCGCCTCGCCGTCACGCTGAAAGCCGCGTTCTAAGCAGGTAACCGAGGGCCGTGTTTTCTGACACGGCCCTCACCCTTCGCACGTGCGATAACGTTGCTCCGGTTACTATATGTTTTAATTGGCTTTTTAATTTCATAATTATGACAGACGGCTTGCCGCCAAATAAAACAAGCACGAAATCAGCCTCTTTTGCGCGATCGCAAGTAAGGGCGGCGGTGATTAAGCCATTGAAACAAACGTGGTAAATATACATCAAAGCGTTGCTAAATGACATTGGGGGACTTTGCTCGCCCCAAAAACTTGCTACATTAACCTCGGTTTTACCGTCACACTGCAAATCCTCCTGAGCCGGATGTTATTAACCGGCGCCAACCACTGAACTGGGATATGATCATGAAAAAGATTCTTGTTGCCGCTGTTGCCATCAGCGCACTTTTCGCCGGCGGGGCTGCAATGGCTCAAGATGATGCCGGTCACCTGAGCTACAACATCGCTGTCACCAGCAACTATGTCTGGCGCGGCGTCACCCAAACGGACAATAATGCGGCGCTGCAAGGCGGCATCGATTACTCCAAGGGCATGTTCTATGCCGGCGCCTGGGCGTCGAACGTTGACTTCGCTTACGGCGACGGCAATGCTGATACCGAACTTGACCTGTACATGGGCCTGACCCCTTCGGCCGGCAACTTCAACTTCGACTTCGGCGTGATCGGTTACACCTATCCGTCCTCCGGTGGCGACACGATCAGCGAGCTGAAGGCTGCTGTCAACCATCCGATGGGCAAGGGTACGATTGGCGCCGCCATGTACCTCGACACCAATGAGCTGGAAGACCCTTATTACGAAGTCAACGCTTCGTATCCGCTGAGCAACAAGTGGTCGGTTTCTGGCGCTCTGGGTAACTACGAGCTGTACGGCTACACCACCAAGAACATCGGCGTCACCTACGCCATCAACGACACGCTGGGTCTTGACCTGCGCTGGGCCGACGCGTCGAAGCAACCTTCGACCTTCGCCGCCACCATTAAGGCGTCGTTCTAAATTCTAAGCCTGACCAAGGTAAAGAAATAGCTGGCCGTGAACCTTCGGGTTCGCGGCCTTTTTTATTGTGGGTTGATTATTGCCTGTTTATGAATGAGTGCCGAATCACCCCATGTTAGTGAAATGACGACCCATATCCCGCAGTCCTCGCTTTTTGGGGATCAGCCCGAAAAGCCCTCAACCGTTTCAACGGACCCCGCCGTCGCTAAGGACGCGCCTGTCCCCAGTCCCGCCAAGCCGCATATGCCGGTTACGGTGGATGCGGGCTATGGCGCCTCAAGCATTGAGGTGCTTGAAGGCCTGGAGCCTGTTCGCAAACGCCCAGGCATGTATATCGGCGGCACCGATGAAAAAGCGCTGCACCACCTGTTCGCTGAGGTACTTGATAACGCGATGGATGAAGCCGTGGCCGGTCATGCCAAGGCGATCTGGGTGGAGCTCGACAAGGACGGCTACCTGAGCGTCCGCGACGATGGCCGGGGCATTCCGGTCGATCCGCATCCGAAATATCCCGGCAAGTCGGCACTCGAAGTCGTCATGACCATGCTGCATTCCGGCGGCAAGTTCTCCGGCAAGGCGTATGAAACTTCCGGCGGCCTGCACGGCGTCGGCATTTCGGTGGTCAACGCCCTGTCCGAAAAGCTGGAAGTGACCGTCTGGCGCGATGGCTACGAATGGCGGCAGAATTTCTCAAGAGGCCTGAAATTAACGGACGTCGAGCAGGTCGGCCCCTCCAAGAAAAAGGGCACGCTCGAACGCTTCCTGCCCGATCCTGAAATCTTCGGCGCCGACGCACGCTTCAAGCCGGCGCGACTTTACCGCATGGCCAAGGCCAAGGCCTATCTGTTCCGTGGGGTGCAGATTTTCTGGAAATGCGCACCCGAACTGATCCATGATTCGACGCCGGCCGAAGACAAGTTCTACTTCCCGAACGGCCTGGCCGACTATCTCGCTGAACGCGTCAAGGATACTGAAACCCTGGGCGATATCTTCTCCGGCCGGGTCGAGCGCCGCGATTCCAAGAATGGCGGCGAGGCCGGCGCAGTCGAGTGGGCGGTGGTCTGGTCCGGCGCCGGATTCGGCGAGCACGACGGCTTCTGCCAGAGCTATTGTAACACCATCCCGACGCCTGACGGCGGCACCCACGAAGCCGGCCTGCGCGCCGCCCTCACCCGCTCGCTCAAGAGCTATGCGGAAATGACCGGCGACAAGCGCGGCGGTCTGATCACCGCCGAAGACGTGGCGGCCTATGCGGGCATTGTCATTTCGGTGTTTATCCGCAATCCGGAATTCCAGGGTCAGACCAAGGATCGTCTGTCATCAAGCGACGCCCAGCGCCTGGTCGAAAAGGCCCTGGCCGACCCGCTCGATCACTGGCTGACCTCGGCGCCGAAACAGGCTGACCGTATTCTGCAATTCATCGTCGAACGGGCTGAGGAACGCCTGAAACGCCGAAAGGACAAGGAGGTTCAGCGCGCCTCGGCCACGCGCAAGCTCCGCCTGCCCGGCAAGTTGTCCGATTGTGCCCGCCAGGACGCCATCGGCACCGAACTGTTCATCGTCGAAGGTGATTCGGCTGGCGGCTCGGCCAAGCAGGGCCGCAACCGTAACACCCAGGCCATCCTGCCCCTGCGCGGCAAGATCCTCAACGTGGCCTCGGCCACCGGCGACAAGGCGCGGCAAAACGCCGAACTGTCCGACCTGGGTCTGGCCCTCGGCGTTCAGCCCGGCGCCAAGTTCAAGGAGAGCGACCTGCGTTATGAGCGCGTCATCATCATGACTGACGCCGATGTTGATGGCGCGCACATCGCTTCGCTGCTGATCACCTTCTTCTATCGCACCATGCCGGGCATTATACGCAACGGCAATCTGTTCCTGGCCATGCCGCCCTTGTATCGTCTCAGCCACGGCGGCAAGACCTTCTATGCGCGTGACGACGCCCACCGGGCCGAGCTGATCACCAAGGAATTCAAGGGCAAGAAGCCTGAAATCGGCCGGTTCAAGGGGCTTGGCGAAATGATGGCGTCCCAGCTAAAGGAAACGACAATGGACCCCAAGACGCGGACCCTGGCCCGCGTCACCCTGCCGCACGACGAGGAAGACGTGCAGGATCTGGTCGAAACCCTGATGGGGCGCAAGCCGGAACTGCGTTTCCGCTATATTCAGGATCATGCCGAGTTTGCGGTTGATGACCTGGACGTCTGAACAAAAAAACCTGTTAATTACTGCAAATTCTGTTATCAGACACGCGTGAGCCGGAATAACCGGTTCGCGCGTGTCTGCGTTTGAAGCCAACTCCGGTTTCGCAGGCACCGGCCGCCCATCCTTTGCGCCACGATCGGCGCGCCGCATTCCCATCCCTGTAAGATCGCTTGCCCGGATATGAGTGCATTCCATTCAAAGAGTGTCATGACGAAATTTTCCGATCTGGGCCTGAGTGAACAGGTTCTCAAAGCCGTTGCTGAAACCGGTTACGATACCCCTACCCCCATCCAGGAACAGGCTATTCCGGTCGCCTTGACCGGTCTGGACGTGCTTGGCATCGCCCAGACCGGCACCGGCAAGACCGCCGCCTTCACCCTGCCGATGATCGAGAAGCTGGCCGCCGGCCGCTCCCGTGCCCGGATGCCGCGCGCCATCGTGCTGGAACCGACCCGCGAACTGGCCGATCAGGTGGCTGAGGCTTTTGAAAAATACGCTAAGCATCACAAGCTGAACTGGGCCCTGCTCATCGGCGGTGTTTCGATGGCCGACCAGATCGCCAAGCTCGACAAGGGCGTCGATGTGCTGATCGCCACGCCGGGCCGCCTGCTCGACCTGTTCGAGCGCTCGAAGGTGATGCTCAACGGCGTGACCATGATGGTGGTCGATGAAGCCGACCGGATGCTCGACATGGGCTTCATCCCCGATATCGAGCGCATCTTCAAGCTGACCCCGCCGACGCGCCAGACCCTGTTCTTCTCGGCCACCATGCCGCCGGAAATCACCCGCCTGACCGAGGCCTTCCTGAAAAATCCGGTGCGCATCGAAGTGTCGCGTCCGGCCACGACCGCCGAGAATATCTCTCAATATGTGCTGCGTGTGCCGCATAAGGATGTCCGTGCCAAGCGGATCGCCCTGCGCGTCCTGTTAAAAACCCTGGATATCAAGAACGGTATCGTCTTCTGTAATCGCAAGACCGATGTCGATATCGTCGCCAAGTCCCTGGTCGTGCACGGGTTTAATGCGGCGCCGATCCATGGCGATCTCGATCAGTCCCTGCGCATGAAAACGCTCGACTCCTTCCGTAAGGGCGAGCTGACCCTGCTGGTGGCCTCCGATGTCGCCGCCCGCGGTCTCGATATCCCGGCCGTTGGTCATGTTTTCAATTTCGACGCCCCTATCCATGCCGACGATTATGTCCACCGTATCGGTCGCACCGGCCGCGCCGGGCGGACCGGCGAAACCTACCTGCTGCTGTCGCCGCACGATGAGAAAAACTACGATAAGGTGGTCAAACTCATCAAGAAAGAGCCGGCCAACCTCGAACTCGACGTCGATTATTCGGCGCTTAGCGACGCCCCGCGCGAATCTGGTCGGCAGCCTCGACGCGAATCGAGCAAAACCAGAGGTAGATCTGAGCGTGATCACAAGCCGCGCGAACGCTCAGCATCGCAATCCGCGCCGATTGAGCCGGTAAAGGTTGAAAAAAAGCCGGAACCCGCTGAAATAATTACATCGCCGGAACAAATGGCGGTCGCGCCGGAAAAAGCCCCGCGCCGCGGCGAACGCAAAGCAAAAAATCCTGAAAAATCAAAAAACAAGCCACAAATTGACACGCCATTTGGCGATCACATGCCGGCGTTTTTGATGCGATCGACCGATTTTAAAGATTGATTTTTGATACGATTGAATCGCCGCCGTTAACCGCCTGTCAGAGAAGTTCGTTTAAGGTCTGGGCGTCACCCGAAGAATCAGGTGGCGCGAGACCGCCAGGGAAGGCCCCTGAAAGGGGGCCAGAAGAACGAATGAATAATGACATAGAAATCAGCGTAAGAAGTCCTGCCGCCTATGCTCTAGCCGGCGAAGCCTTGCGCCTGATGCAGGATCACGGCGTCTGGCCCACCCCGCTCAACTATGAGATCTGGTTGTACGTTGCCGGTGATCCGGAATGCCCCTTGGCGCAGGAAATACAGCGACTGGTCGCCGCCGGCGAAACCATTACCGAAGATATTTCCGAAAGCCTGGCCAGCAAGTTCATCGCCCGTCTGAAGCTGAACGACGAAGTGCGCGACGCCGGTCTGAAACTGACTCGCGAACTGGCCTCCATCACCGAAGTGATCGTCGAGGCCCAGAAGGCGCAAAAGACCTACGGCGAGACCTTGGAAGGCGCCCGCAAGTCGATGAACGAAGTCGAGACCGTGGCATTCAAAGCCCTGATCGACAGTCTGACCGAAGCCACAACGACTGTTCTTGACCATCATTCTGTGCTCGAAGGCCGTCTGTCGGAATCCTCACGCGAAGTCAACCGCTTGCGCAAGCACCTCGATCAGGTGCGCATGGAGGCCATGACCGACGCCCTGACCAACCTGGCCAACCGCAAGTCCTTTGACGAAGCGCTCGATCGCCACTGCGAAGGTGACGACGTTTCCAGTCCACTGACCCTGGCCGTTATCGACATCGACCATTTCAAGCGCTTCAATGACACCTGGGGCCATCAGACAGGTGATCAGGTCCTGCGTTACGTCGCTTCGGTTCTGGCGCGTATCGGCCGTCCGCCGCGCCTGGCCGCCCGTTATGGCGGCGAAGAGTTCGGCCTGCTTTTCCCCGGCGAAACCTGCGCCACCGTGGAACGCCTGCTCAATGAAGCCCGCGCCGAAATCGCCTCGCGTGTTCTCAAACGCCGTTCAACCAATGAAGACCTCGGCACCGTCACCATATCCGCCGGTATCGCCCAGCGCGAATACGCCGAAGACTCGTTCGACCTGCTCGACCGCGCCGACAAGGCGCTTTACACCTCCAAAAACAACGGCCGCAACAAGGTGACCGTGGCGGATTCGCTCAATTCGGATTCCAACGCCGCCTGATCCTTTACCATTGACAAATTACGTTGAACGATGTTCAAATTGATTTGTCTTTTTGGGGGGGCGCCTGTCATGCGCAGTTTTTTGTTTGCCGTCGCCTATTGGTTTTTGTCAGTCTCCTACAGCCTGATGGCGCTGATCCTGACACTTTTCCCTGGCCGCAAGCCGGTGAAGTGGATCATCCAGCGCTATACGCGCCGCATGGTGCAGGCGATGCGAATCTTCGCCGGCATCAGGCTGGAAGTGCGAGGACGTGAAAATATTCCCGACCAGCCGGTGATCTTCGCCTGCAAACATCATAGCTGGGGTGATGGCTTCTGCATCTATTCGCAA
This sequence comes from Asticcacaulis sp., assembly GCF_035497195.1. GTDB lineage: Bacteria > Pseudomonadota > Alphaproteobacteria > Caulobacterales > Caulobacteraceae > Asticcacaulis. Next base: position 156,004 of record NZ_DATJDZ010000002.1, on the reverse strand, counting down.
TTCGACGATCTCGCCTTCGTCACCGGCGACCACCTCGAAAAATTCCCATTGATGAGCGCCTTGCTCGCCAAGCTCGGCGCCATAGTCGTCAATAACTGTGGGGGAATTGAAGCACGCAAGACCCTGGCAAACCGCTCCGCCGACGCCGCCAGGGATGGTCGCAGCATCCTGATCTATCCCGAAGGCCATCTCAATGCGCCCGGCACCTATCGCCGCTATCGCTCCGGCGTCTGGCATATGATGAACAATTTCAATATGCAAGTCGTGCCGGTGGCGACCAATCTCGGCCTGTTCTGGCAGGAGACGCAGTACCGGAAAACGCCGGGGACAGCCATTCTTGAATTCCTGCCGCCAATCGCCCCCGGCCTGTCAAAGGACGAATTCCTGGCCACCTTGCGTGATCGCATCGAACAGCGCTCACAGGAACTGATCAGCGAGGCCACCGGCGAACCTTTCCAGCCCTCGGTCCTGGCATCCGGTTAAACCAATATGCGAAGCTCATGACACACCGCCATTAACTAAAAAGCAGGGTATCCCGTGGCCTAATTATGGAAACAGGGGCCAACACATATGACGGACGCATATTTCCGGCTGACAGTCGATGAAGCGCAAAAGCTGATCACATTCCGGCTCAAAGGTGCGGAAAGCAGTCAGTATTATACCGGAAAAATTATCGAGGCCTATGAAACGATTGACCGGCCTTGGTTATACCGGCGGCTGATGGATCACCGCCAGTGCGAAACGACGATCACCTTTGAGGATGTTCAGAAAATGGCGGCTCATTGGGCCGAACTGACACATGGCGAAACCCTCATCCATTACGTCGCCATACTGACGAGCGACGCCCTCACCCGCGCCAGACCGGCGACCTACAGCCACCTTTTTCCCAATCAGGAAATCCGTTCCTTTACGGAACTGCACGACGCTCTGGATTGGTTGCTGTCAACGCCACTTACTCAGGCGCAACAGGCGTAATCGTCACGCTTTCACCGCATCCACAGGCGTCCGTCTCGTTCGGATTACGAAACACGAACTTCGAGGCCAGTTTGGTCGTCTCGTAGTCGATAGTCGTTCCCACGAGATAAAGCACGGCTTTCGGCTCGATCAGGATGGTGACATCCTTGTCGGTGATAATCTCATCGATCGGCCCTATTTCTTCGGCGTAGGACAGGACGTACTCCTGACCCGCGCAGCCACCCTGCTTGACGCCGACACGCAGGCCCACATAGGGCTTGTCCGCTTTCGCCATGATGGCCTTGACCTGCGTGGCGGCAGCATCTGTCAGGCTGACCACGGCCGGGCGCGGGCGGCGAACGCGCGGTGTGATGACGGGTTGCATTTCCATGGTCAGAACATATTCAGTTGCAGCTTGGCTTCATCGCTCATTTTCGATGACTCCCAGGGCGGCTCGAACACCAGATTGACCTCGCAATCGCGGACCCCTTTGACGGTTAGGACGGCTTCCTTGACCCAGCCGGGCATTTCGCCGGCCACAGGGCAGCCCGGCGCCGTCAGGGTCATGTCTACCACCACATCGCGGTCATCGGATACATCGACGCGATAGATCAGGCCGAGTTCGTAGATATCAACAGGGATTTCCGGATCATAAACCGTTTTGAAAGCGGCAATCAGCTCGTCGGTCAGGCGCGTCAGTTCATCCTGCGCCAGGGCCGAGGGTTGATTGGCCCCCATGTCATCCAGGCTAAACAAGGACTCTTGTGATTCAGCAGCTTCGGTCATTGTGCTCTCAACTTACGCAAAGAAGGATTGGGCTTTGGCGACGGCTTCGGCCAGGATATCGATCTCGGCTTCCGTATTATATAGGGCGATGGAGGCGCGAACGGTAGAGGTCACGCCCAATCGGGTCATCAAAGGTTCGGCGCAGTGAGTGCCGGCGCGGACCGCGACGTTATACCGGTCAAGGATTTGCGCCACATCATGCGCATGGGCCTGTCCAAGCGAGAAGGTCAGGATAGAGCCCTTGCCTGGTGCTTCACCATGCACCCGCAGCGAATTAATCTGGGTCAGGGCATCATGGGCACGCTGATAAAGCGCGTGCTCGTGCGCGGTCACTTCCGCGCGATCGAATTGCGATAGCCAGTCGATGGCGGCTTTCAGGCCGATCACCTCCAGAATGGCTGGCGTGCCGGCTTCAAAGCGGTGCGGCGGCACATTCCAGGTGATCTTTTCCTTGCTGACATGGGCGATCATCTCACCGCCGCCTTGCCACGGCGGCATGGCCTCCAGCAATTCGGCCTTGCTATACAGCACACCGAGGCCGGTCGGGCCATAGAGTTTGTGCGCCGAAAAGACATAAAAATCGGCGTCGAGCGCCTTCACATCCACCGGCAGATGGACAATGCCCTGCGCGCCGTCGATCATGACCTTTGCGCCCATAGCATGAGCTTTGGCGATGATATCGGCAATCGGGTTGATGGTGCCCAGCACATTCGACATATGGGCGACGGCGACCAGTTTGACCTTCGGCGTCAACAGTCGATCGAAGGTAGCCATATCGAGCGATCCGTCATCGAGGATCGGCACATAGATCAGTTTCAGGCCCTTGCGTTCGGCCAGCATGTACCACGGCACGATATTGGCATGATGCTCCATCTCGGTCGTCAGGATCACATCGCCGGCTTGCAGGCTTTCGCCCCAGGTATTGGCGACCAGATTGATGGATTCCGTCGCCGATTTGGTGAAGATGATCTCGTCGGTCTGCGCGCCGATAAACTTCGCCACGGTATCGCGGCCGGCCTCATAGGCGTCGGTCGTTTCATTGGCGAGCGTATGCAGGCCGCGATGCACATTGGCGTAGGAATGCCGCATGGAATGGCTCATGGCGTCGATCACGGCATTCGGTTTTTGCGCCGACGCCCCGCTATCGAGATAGACCAGCGGCTTGCCATTGAACTCACGCGACAGGATCGGGAAATCGGCGCGAGCCTTTTCAACGTCAAAGGGCATGAAAAGACTCCGACGCATTTTCGAGGAAATTCAACACGGTTTCACGCAAAACCTCATCCTCGATCTGATCGGCCACCGGCAGGACGAAGGCATGTGTCAGCATGGCGCGGGCGGTCTCTTCGGGAATACCGCGGCTCTCGCAGAAGAACAGTGCCTCTTCGTCGATCGCACCGATCGTATTGCCGTGCGCGCACTGCACATCGTCGGCATAGATTTCGAGTTCCGGCTTGGCGCGGATATGCGCCCCGTCGTTCAGGATCAGGGCCTGATGGCGCATACGGGCATCGGTGCCGTCGGCGCCCTTCTCGACCAGAATACGGCCCTGGAAGACGCCCGTGGCGCTGTCCTTGACGAGTCCCTTGATCAGTTGCGCCGTCTCGCCATTGATCTGGCCGTGCGTCACCCGTGTGGTGTATTCGAAATGGCGCTTGTCCTTGAGCAGGTAAGCGCCGTTCATTTCGACGACCGCGCCATGACCGGCATGATTGACATGCGTCTCGAAGCGCTGGAATTTCGCGCCGGTCGAAAAGACATATTGCTTGAAGACGCTGGCGGGCGCGGCTTCAATCGTTGACTGGCGCACCGAAACGGCGGTTTCCGGCTCATCCAGTATTACCACCCGCGTCAGCTTCGCGCCCTCGCCCAACGTGAAGCGCAGGCGGCTATGGACGGCGTAATCGAAGGCGCCGGTATAGTCTTCAAAGACCACAAGCTCCTGACCAGCGGCCAGGCGGAGTTCTCCGTGGCCCTGATAGCCGAGATAGCCGTCCTCATCACCGAAATCATTGCCGTCGATATAGAGGCGGCCATGCGCCTTTTGCATGGCGAAATCCGCCGCCTTTTGCAGACCGTCGAAACCGGATTCATCGGCCGAAAAATAAACAAAACCGTCCGGTTCCGCTTCCAGTTCGGACAGCGTGCGGACGACCATCGCCTTCTTCGGCGCCTCGCGCAGCACACGCGACAGGTCGGAATATTTCCATTCCTCGTCACGGCGCGTCGGGTAGGACGACGGATCGAAAATGTCCAGGGCAGGCAGGGTCACGCCGCTTCCCCCAGATACTGATCGTAACCATGCGCTTCCAGTTCCAGCGCCAGTTCGGGACCGCCGGAGCGGACGATCTTGCCGGCAACCAGCACATGCACGCGGTCCGGCTTGATGTGATCAAGCAAGCGTTGATAGTGGGTGATGACCAGCATCCCGCGATCAGGGGCGCGCAGGGCGTTAACGCCATCCGAGACAACCTTCAGCGCGTCGATATCGAGGCCGGAATCGGTCTCGTCGAGGATCAGGAACTTCGGCTCCAGCAGCGCCATTTGCAGCACTTCCATGCGCTTCTTTTCGCCGCCGGAAAAACCAACATTGAGCGGGCGCTTGAGCATGTCCATGTCGATTTTCAGGGTCTTGGCGACCTCACGTACGCGCTTGAGAAATTCCGGCGCAGCCACCTCCGGTTCGCCACGCAGCTTGTGCTGGGCGTTCAAAGCCGTGCGCAGGAAGGTCAGGGCCGGCACGCCGGGGATTTCCAACGGATACTGGAAGCTGAGATAAAGCCCAGCAGCGGCGCGCTCATGCACGTCCTTGTCCAGCAGGTTTTCACCGTTGAATTCGACCGTACCGGACGTGACGTTATAGTTCGGCCGCCCAGCCAGCGCATAACCCAGCGTCGATTTGCCGGCGCCGTTCGGCCCCATGATGGCGTGAACTTCACCGGCCGGCACGTCGAGCGACAGGCCTTTCAGGATTTGCTTGGTGTCAACAGCGACGGATAAGTTTTTGATCGATAACATAATAGTCAATTCCTAACCCACCGAGCCTTCAAGGCTGATGGCTACCAGTTTTTGTGCCTCAACGGCGAATTCCATCGGCAGTTTCTGCAACACATCGCGCACGAAACCGTTGACCAGCAGAGCTACCGCCTCTTCCTGCGAAAGCCCGCGCTGCATGGCGTAGAACAATTGATCCTCGCTCAGTCGCGTCGTCGTCGCCTCGTGCTCGAACTGCGCCCTCGCCGTATCGCTCTCGATATAGGGCACGGTATGAGCGGCGCAGGTCTTGCCGATCAGCAGACTGTCGCATTGGGTAAAGTTGCGCGCGCCAGATGCCTTGGCATGAGCCGAAACCAGACCGCGATAGGTATTGGAAGACTTGCCCGCCGACACGCCCTTGGAGATGATGCGCGACTTGGTATTCTTGCCCAGGTGAATCATCTTGGTGCCGGTATCGGCCTGTTGCGCGCCGTTAGTGACGGCGATCGAGTAGAACTCACCAACGCTGTCATCGCCGCGCAGGATGCAGGATGGATATTTCCAGGTCACGGCCGAGCCGGTTTCCACCTGAGTCCACGACACTTTCGAGCGTGCCCCACGACAATCGGCGCGCTTGGTGACGAAATTATAGATGCCGCCCTTGCCTTCCGCGTCGCCCGGATACCAGTTCTGCACGGTCGAATATTTGATCTCGGCATCATCGAGCGCAATCAGTTCGACCACGGCGGCGTGAAGCTGGTTCTCATCACGTTGCGGCGCCGTGCAGCCTTCGAGATAGGAGACATGCGATCCCTTGTCGGCGATGATCAGGGTGCGCTCGAACTGGCCGGTATTTTCGGCATTGATGCGGAAATAGGTGCTGAGCTCCATCGGGCAGCGCACGCCCGGCGGCACATAGACGAACGAGCCATCCGAGAAAACAGCCGCATTCAGGGCGGCGAAATAGTTATCCGACACCGGCACGACCGTGCCGAGATATTGCCGCACCAGTTCAGGGTGTTCGCGGATCGCCTCGGAAATCGCACAGAAAATCACGCCGTGTTTTTTCAGTTCTTCCTTGAAGGTTGTGATCACGGACACGGAATCGAACACGGCATCGACCGCGTATTTCGGCGCCCCGACCACGCCGGCCAGCACTTCCTGTTCACGCAAAGGAATACCCAGTTTGGCGTAGGTTTTCAGCAGTTCCGGATCAATCTCATCGAGCGATTTCGGGCCGTCCTTCTTCTTGGGCGCGGCGTAAAAATACAGATCCTGATAATCGACCTTCTTGTAATTGACCTTGGCCCAATCGGGTTCTTCCATCGTCAGCCAGCGTTCATAGGCGGCCAGACGCAGCTCCAGCATCCACTCAGGCTCATTCTTTTTAGCCGAGATAAAGCGCACGATATCGGCGCTCAAACCCTTGGGGGCGAACTCCATTTCAATATCGGTGACGAAGCCATGCTCGTAGGTTTCGAGTTCCGCTATCGTATCGATAGTTTCCTTGACCGCGGCCATTACACCAGTTCTTTCGTGTGACGCTTCAAATACACTTCGTACCCCTTTGACCAGACGTCATAAAAACGCTGCCAGTCTTCCGCCTTCGTGGTCCAGCCGGTGGATATTCGCAAGACCTTATCCGCCAGATCCGGCCGCCCCATGTTTGTCACCACACGGCTCGATTTCACCTTGCCTGACGAGCAGGCCGATCCCGAACTGACGCAAATCCCGGCCATGTCCATATCGATCAGTTGCAGATGAGAGGCCCAATCCGGTTGCGCGATATAGAGTATGCCCGGCACGCGCCGCGCCTCATCACCTAATATGGTGACGCTCAAGGCTTTCAATGCTGTTTCGACCGAATTTTGTGCGCTGCATAAATCGTCAGATGCCTTGTGGCAAGCCTTAAGCGCCGCCGCAAAGGCCGCGATACCAGCGATATTTTCCGTGCCGGCACGCAAACCCAGTTCCTGGCCGCTGCCGGTGATCAGAGCTTTCGGCGTATGATCACGGTTATAGACAAAAGCGCCAACGCCCTGTCCGCCGCCGATCTTGTGCGCGCTCAAGGACAGCGAATCCGCCCCTAACCCCTCGAAATCGATATCGATCTTGCCAAGCGCCTGCACCGCATCGACATGCAGCCAGCCGCCCCTGGCATGAACCAGGGCCGCCGCTTTGGCGATATCGTTGATGACGCCGGTTTCATTATTGGCTAGCATGAGGCAAACAAACGGCCGGCCATCACGATCCAGCAGCGCTTCAAAAGCCACCAGATCGACCTCTCCGGACGCTTTCAGGGGAGCGATTTCAGCACCGGCGACCGCGCCAAAGATGCTGTCGTGCTCACCGGCCGACACCACCATGTAGTCATAGGCTTTCGCCTGATGCAGGGCCAACGCATTGGCTTCCGTGCCGCCGGAGACAAAGACCAGTCCGCCGATGCCGACAGCGCCAACGCCCGTCAGAATGTCATTGCGCGCCTCTTCCAACGCTAGCTTGGCTTTGCGGCCGAGACTATGCACCGATGAGGCATTACTGGCCTGTTCCGACGCGCGCAGAAAAGCCTCACACGCTTCCGGGCGAAGCGGCGAAGTCGCGGCATGATCAAGGTACAGGATATCTGCCAAGAGATCAGGCCTCCATCATCGCGGGAGAGACGGCTTCAGGCATAGCGATTTTCACCTTTTTGCGCGTGCGCTTTTTGATGACATCTTCCAGAGACACTTGGCTGAGATAATCATGAATGGCTACGCCCAGGTCTTCCCAAAGGTCATGCGTCAGACAGCGGTAACCGCCCGGCATACAACCAATTTCGCGTACGGCCTGGTCCTTGGAGAGGCGCTTGTTGGCGCCCAACTTGTTCGAGGTCATTTCGCAGCGCGTCGCCTTGATCGGCTCATCGACCGCCAGCACGATTTCCGAAACGAACAGCCGCCCGGCCTCGCGCGCCAGGGTATAGCCGCCGCCCGGCCCGCGCGCGCTTTTCACCAGGCCAGCCTTGCGCAGACGGGCGAACAATTGTTCGAGATAGGACAGCGAAATCTGCTGGCGCTCGGAAATTTCCGACAGCGAAATCGGGCGCCCGCCTTTATCACTATTCTGCGCATTCAGCGCCAGATCGGTCATGGCCATGACCGCATAACGTCCTTTGGTCGATAAGCGCATGAAGGGGTTCCGATGCGGATTTGTTTCAAAAACCTGCGCAAAGAGAAATCTTTGTGCTAATAGGCGCAATTGCTGCCTTTGGCGGTGTGAGCCTGAATGTAATAATTCCGACTAACGCAGTCAAGTATTATGCGCTGCAACATGACAATTTTATGATTTTACAAGGTGATTGAATGCCCGAAGTCATTCTGGCCGGAGCCGCCGGACGCATTGAAGCCCGCTATAGCGCCGGCAAAACGGAGAATGCGCCGATCGCGTTGATTCTGCATCCGCACCCCAAGGCGGGCGGCCACATGAACAATCCGGTCACGGTACAGCTGTTCCACCTGTTCATGACACGTGGCTTCTCGGTCCTGCGTTTCAATTTCCGCGGCGTGCAAAAGTCACAGGGCGAGTTTGATTCCGGCATCGGCGAACTGGCAGATGCCGCCACCGCGCTCGACTGGCTTCAGGCCAAGAACCCGACCGCCTCGCAATTCTGGGTCGCCGGCTATGATTTCGGCGCCTATATCGGTATGCAGTTGCTGATGCGCCGCCCCGAAACCGACGGCTTCATCTCCGTGTCGCCGCCGACCAATGCCTATGATTTCAGCTTCCTGGCCCCTTGCCCGGCCTCAGGTATGTTCCTCCACGGTGGCAACGATTCCATCGTGCCGACCGCCGAAGTCGATCGTGTCGTCGCCAAACTGCGCACGCAAAAGGGCATCATCATCGACGCCGAAGTCGTGCCGGAAGCCAACCATTTCTGGAACGACCAGTTGCCGGAAGTCGAGCGCCGCGTCGGCGCCTATATCGATAAGCGGATGGCCGATCACGGCTGATGAACAGGCACCTGTTCTTTCTGCCGGGTGTTGGCGCCGATCCTGATTTTTGGCGTCCCCTTGGCAAACAATTGCCAGCGGATTGGTGCAAGACCTATTTTGCCTGGCCCGGCCTGGGTGATCAACCCGCCGATCCGGCGATCAACAGCTATGATGACCTGATTGGATTGGTCGAGGCGCGATTGCCTGAACATCCGGTCGATGTGCTGGCGCAATCGATGGGCGGCGCGATGGCGCTCAGCCTGGCCCTGCGTCATCCGAAGCGCATCCGCAAACTGGTGCTGGCCGTAACATCCGGCGGCATGGATATGACGGCTTTCGGCGCCGAAGACTGGCGGCTCGATTATCGCCGCGAATATCCAGAAGCGGCGGAATGGACAATGGCTGAAAAGCCCGATATCTCAAACCGGATCAGTGAAATCAACCACCCGACGCTGCTGATCTGGGGCGACGCCGACCCGCTCAGCCCGGTATCGACCGGTCAATATCTGGCCGCCCGTCTGCCCAATGCCGAACTGCATATCGTTACAGACGGTCAGCATGACCTGATCCATAGCCGGGCGTCAGAACTCGCCGGCCTGATTGAACGGCATCTGGCCTAAGGACAGCGTACGCGCGCCGTTCCGTCTATTGTCAGGGTGTCGCCATTCAGCACCAGATGCAGGTCGCGGTTCCATTGCTCGCCTTCGCCTGAGAAAGCGGCCTTGACTGTCACGTCGCCCGGACCATTGACGTTGACGGCGGTGATCTGGCCGGCGCTTTCCCAGAAGGTCATTTCGCTCTGGGTGATGACCAGCTTCATATCGCTGGTCGTTTTACATGTCTCGGCGGTGGCGTCCCAATGCCCGATGAAACTGTCAGGTATAAGAATCGCTGTAGGCGCCAAGGTAGAAGCCGAGGTTTCGGTGGATGACGCCGCTTGCGAGGCATCCGGCGTGGATGTGGCCGGCGCGCAGGCGGCAAGACTAACCGCCAGAATAATCAGTCCAAACACTTTCATGATAATCTCCTAGCTGGCCAGTGATTGCGCATGTGACTTCGGATAGCTGACTACGCCGCCAGTTAATGGCATTTTGACGCCAGTGGTGCCAGGGAAGGAGATCGGCAGCCCCTTCAGCGACCGCACGGCCATGTAGGCGAATCCCTCGGCCTCCAGCGCCCCGCCACGCCAGTTCAGGTCTTCGGCCAGCAGAACCTTCACCGGGGCGAGCACGGTTGTGATCTGGCTGACCAGATGTCGGTTATGCCGCCCACCGCCCGCCAGAATGACCGTTTCCGGCGTCACGCCGGCCAGCCTGATCCCGGCCAGAAGACTTTGCAGAGTAAAGGCGCTGAGGGTGGCCAGGCCATCCTCAAAGCTCAGACCTTCGATCGCTTGCAAAGTAAAATTATAACGATCTAGCGACTTCGGCGCGGTAGCCTTGAAATAGGCGTGCGCCATATAACCGGCTACAACCTCCTCATGAACCTTGCCTGACGCGGCAATCCGGCCTTCATGGTCGAAGTCCCCTCGCCCATGCCGGCGCATCCACTGGTCCATCAGACCATTGGCCGGACCGGTGTCCATCGCCATCAACCCCTTGTCGGAAATGGCGGTGATATTGGCGACGCCGCCGAGATTGATCACCACCAGCGGCAAATCCAGCCCGGCATTCTCCACCAAGGCCTGATGATAGACCGGCATCAGCGGCGCGGCCTCGCCGCCCGCTTCGATATCGGCCTGGCGGAAATCACAGACCACCGGCACGCCGGTCAGGTCGGCAAAGGCCTGTCCGTCGAAAAGCTGGACGGTGCGGCCTTTCACGCCTTCTTTCGGGCGTTCATGCAAAACCGTCTGGCCATGAACGCCAAGCGCGTCAAAGTCCTGAAAAGTCAGGTCATTACGCGTTATAAATTCACTAGCCGATTGAAAGTGACACTCAACAATCGCCCGGCGCGCCTCATCGAAGATCGCCGGTTCCGGTTCACCTCGCGGCCAGTTCAGAGCCGCCTTGATCGTCGCCTCCAGAAGGCTCCGCGTCTGCGCCGGCATCGGCATTTCCGCCCAGGGGCCGAACGTCAGTTGCGCCGCCCCGTCGGTTTCCAGCACCGCCATATCGACGCCATCCAGCGAGGTTCCGGTCATAAAACCCAGTACTTTCATCATGGAAGCCCTCTTATGTCTTGACGTTTCGCTGCATATCAGGCCACACAGACGGCCCAACTCCTAGCCCCTATAGCTATCATGACCGAACACAGCTTCAAATCCGAATTTCTGCGCACCCTGGCCGAGCGCGGCTTTATCCACCAGAGCACCGACGCCGAAGCGCTCGACAGCCTGGCGGCGGCGGGCATGATCACCGGTTATATCGGCTTCGACGCCACGGCCTCTTCTCTCCATGCCGGTTCGCTGGTGCAGATCATGCTGCTCTATTGGCTGCAACAGACGGGGCACAAGCCGATCGTGCTCATGGGGGGCGGCACCACCAAGGTGGGCGACCCGACCTTCAAGGATGCCCAGCGCCCCCTGCTGACGGACGCACAGATCCAGTCCAATATGGACGGCATCAAGCGCGTCTTCACCAACTTCCTGAAATTTGGCGAAACTGGCAATGACGCCATCATGGTCAATAATGACGACTGGCTGTCGCAGTTCGGCTATGTCGAATTCCTGCGCACCTTCGGCACGCATTTTACCATCAACCGTATGCTGACCTTCGATTCCGTCAAGCTGCGGTTGGAACGTGAACAGCCGATGACCTTCCTCGAATTCAACTACATGCTGATGCAGGCGGTCGATTTCCGCGAACTGAACGAAAAGTACAATTGCGTCCTGCAAATGGGCGGTTCGGACCAATGGGGCAATATCATCAACGGTGTCGAGTTGACGCGTCGGATGAACACGAAAGCCGCCTTCGGCCTTACCACGCCGCTGCTGACCACGGCTTCCGGCGGCAAGATGGGCAAAACGGTCGGCGGCGCCATCTGGCTCAATGCCGACATGCTCAGCGCCTATGATTACTGGCAATACTGGCGCAATACCGAAGACGCCGATGTCGGCCGTTTCCTGCGCCTGTTCACCACCCTGCCGATGTCGGAAATTGCCCGTCTCGAAAAGCTCGAAGGCGCCGAGATCAACGAAGCCAAGAAGATTCTCGCCGACGAAGCCACCCAGATGGTGCATGGCATTGATGCCGCCGCCACGGCGCGCGACACGGCTCAGAAAGCTTTCGAGCAGGGCGTGCTGTCGGCCGATCTGCCGACCGTCGAGATTGAGACGGCCACACTGGAAGAGGGCATCATGCTGGCGGCGCTCGCCACCCGTATCGGTCTGACCGCATCCAACGGCGAGGCGCGTCGTCTGGCTCAGGGCGGTGGTCTGCGCGTCAACGATGTGGCAATTAACGATGGCAATCAACTGGTGACGAAAGCCGATCTGAATGCGGATGGCGTGATCAAGATTTCCCAGGGCAAGAAGAAGATCGTGCTGATCAAGCCGGTCTAGTTTTTCTTGAGGCTTTTATCATTGTGGTCCCGCAGGTCATCGAGCCTGTCTTCCAGGGTCGGCAGGTCCAGCGCCGGGAACGGTTCCTTGCGGCTGGAATCGAACCACACCTTCATGAAACCGGGCAAGATGACCGATAGCGGATTGACCAGCACTTCCGGGGCCTTCTGGGTGCCGTGAACATGGTACTTGATGCCGACCAGGCCCAGCCCCTTCGATCTCAGATCACCGAAGATACCATTCAGGCCATAGGCCGGGATCAGGGTGCCACTCATGGCCAGCACCTTGGAATCGAGATCGGTCGTGCCCCAGACATTGATGCCGAGCGCCTCACCCTTGGCGTAACCGTCACGGATAAAGACGACATTATCCTTGTAACGAATAGGAAAATCGAAATCAGTGAACAGGATGCCATCACCAACCAGCGTGTCGTTCAGCCCCTGGAGTGACGCCACCGTCAGCAATTGCGCCAGGATAGGTATCTGCTGCACGCGAACATCACGTCCGCGCACCGAGGCATCGATCTGTCCGCCGGCATAGACGCCATCGATCACCGCCACCCCGCCCTTGACATTGTGGTTGCCGGTTGCGGTCTCGATGACATTGCCGAGATTACCGGTTTTTGCCGTGAAAAGGCTGTAGTCGCCTTCGGGGGTCATCGCCACCGTGAAGGGGCTGCCGTCCATGCTTTCGCCCTGTCCGGAACCGCTCAGGCCATTATGACCATCCCAGGTCAGGTCGAGGTTCAGGTCGTTAAAGACACCTTCCGGCGCCATGCGCAATTGCGCCAGGTCGACAACCACATGGGTCGCCGGCACTGGTGCGCCTGCGACCGTATCCACCAGTTTTACCGCCTCGGTCACCGTCTTGAGCACACGTTCGCGCTTGGCGTCCAGCCATGGGCGCAAATCTAGCTGCTGGCCGCTGATCGAGATGATATTGGTGTTCTGATCGGGCACAGCATAGTATTTGAAGGCGACATCGATGAAGTCCTTCAGATAAAGCCGGGAGAAATCGCCGAATTGCAGGTCGCCGGCCTCCGAGAAGGACGCGCGCCCGTCGATGCCGATGTGCGCGCCTTCGCCATAGATGCGTGACAGGTTAGTGCCGCCATCCGGCCCTTGCTCGTCGATGGAGACGGCGAACTGCGCCTCTTCGCCCACCGGCTTGCTCCAGTCAGTCGCCCGGACGCCGAGTTGCGCCTTGGTGGCATCAAGATTGAGCACGGCGGCCGGTTGCCCCGGCGTATCGTAAAGACTGAATATCATACCGACATTGCCGGCGATATGAACCGGTGTCTGCGAATAACCCAGTGCCGCCAAAATCGCGTCGCTGGCCGTGCCACGCACCTGGAGTTCGTAAGGCACTGATGTATTCGGCAATGTAATCGGTGGCGGGCTGCCGTGCCCACGCAAAGGCATGTCGAAATCAATCGTCTGATCCAGCATCTTCACCTGCCCGGTCAGGGTTTTATCGTCCTGCTGCCATAGGGCGGTGACGTTGACCGGCGCCGGGGGTGTGAAGAAAGCTTTCGGCAGGCCCAGCACATACCAGTCGTCCGGCATGACCTTCATATCGAGCCGCCGGCGCAATTCGTCGGTGCCCGGAATTTCGGACCAGCCGAGAACGGCGTTCATCTGGTCAAGCTTGATCAGGGCTTCACGGGATTGGCCGTCGAGCGAAATATTGACCGTCAGGTGGCGCGGCGCCTTGAACATCGGCAAGGCGCCATAGCCCATTTCGTCGGCTTCTTCGGGCGTGATGATCGATTTGTAGACCAGGCGCGACCGCGTGCCCTGAATATAGGCGACATCGCCCGACAGGCTTTCGGCGTCGAGTTCGCCGCTCCAGATATCGCCAGACCGCAACAGGGATATGCGGGTTGGAATCTCGCGTTTGAGGTGCTCGAAAAGCGGCAAACCCTGCGCTTCCATGCCTTCCGAGAGAATAGCCCCCTCGATCAGCATGTCGGTCGGCCGCTGCTCATCGCCCAGCGGATTGCCGCTCCAACTGACGTCACCACGGAAGATATCCGAACTGATCTTGCCCTGCCCCGCCCGGTTGGCCACGATGAACTGCCCGGTGATCGCCACCGGCACCTTCGGCGAGCCGCCAAACTGCGCCGCGTTGAAATGGCCGGTAAAGTCAATGGCCTGCGATTTGACGTTCATCTGCGTGCGATAGCTGATATCGCCGTAATAAGGCCCTAGCCGCGCTGGCCCGGTGATGACCAGTTTATCAGCCAGCAGGTCACCAATGATGTTGAGCTGGCCATCGGTCATATCCCAGCCGAGCGCCGCCTGCTTGAAGGCGCCGCCCTTTATCTGGCCGTTGAATTTGACGCTGAAATTATCGTTGGTGATATGGCCGAAGATCGGGAAATCAATCTCGACATGGGCCGCCGCCGCGCCGCTCAAACGCTCGCGCGTCAGGCCGCTTTGGCTCAGATGATGATCGGTGATCGGGTCGATGGCTTCGATGACACTGGGCACATCGGCGGTGCTGTCGAGCCAGATATGGGTTTTCGTTTTCCGGTCACGGAAGTCCGGCACGCTCAGGCCGCCCTTGACAAGATTGACATCAACCAGCCGACCGCCGGTGACGTCCATAGCAAAGCTGTTGCCAAGCAGGATGCCGTGGCCTTTTAGTTCTTGCGCATTTTGCAGGCGCTCTTCGAGATAAAGTTCGAGATTCTGGAAATCGAAATCGAGGCGCAGGTCTTCATTTTCGAGATGGTGGAAATCCCCCGGTTCAGCCTTGAGAACGAAATCGGCATTGGCAAAATCCCCGCCGCGAATACGCTCGATCAGATTGGCGCGCGTATTCGGCGACAGGTCTTCCGGCCAGAAGGCGAAAACCTCTTCCTTGGTGAAGCGGCCATTGATCTGCGCCGTCAGGTCGGCGCCCAGTTCGCCCTTGTTGTCGGTATAGACGATGCCTTTGCTCTGCAAAGGCGCGCCATTGATCAGGCCGGTGACGCTTTCAATCTGCAAGCGGCGTTGGCGCGGCACATAATTGCCCTTGAGGTGAGCGTTAGTCAGGGTTTGCAAGGCGAAATCGTCGGCCAAACGAGCGGTGACACGCGGGCCGGTAAAATTGAACGCCAGCGCCATATCGCGCTTGGCCTTGGGATCACCGGCGCGGATAATCACCGTGCCCTTCAGGTCGGTATCGAGCATTCGCGACCGGACCCGGAAGGTATCGAACTGCGCAGTATGCGTCGCCGAGGTGTAGTTCGCCTTTATGCGCGCTTCGTCAAACGGCTGGTGGAAATCACCGATATCGATACGTCCCCCCGCCGCACGGATATCAAAAGCCGCGCCTTCAAACCCCCTTTTCTGGCTGTAATCGACCCGCGCCAGACCATCGACCGGCGCATTGATGCCCGCCAGGGCGCGGGTGATACCGATCGACGGGAAAACCCGGCTCGGCACCAGATTATGAATATTGGCTGAGATCGTCGCCTGGGTGAGCCCCACCACACCTGAGGCTTCGGCCTTGAAGGTGGCCGGCGCACCGGCTTCGATGCCCAACCCGTCGATGGAAAGCGCCGTATGCCCCGTCAGTTTGCCGTGAAGCTTGGTAAAGTCGATGGTCGAGACGTTGGCGGTCCAGTCGAGGGGCGCGCCTTCCTGGATCAAACGTAACTGGCCGTTTTTCAGGCTGAGCTGGCGGGTGAAGCTGACCGGATCGCCCAGCTTTTCCGGCCCGGTCAGGTCATAGAAGAAACGTGCGAGGCCACTCGAACGCCCCGGTTTGCCGTGAGATTCATAACCAAGATCATAGCGCCCCTCCTTCGAGACCGAGGCGGCGACAAAGAAGTCCTCGGCGGTCAGGCGGGCGGGTGCGAAATGTGCCACGATGAGACTATCCGCCGCCAGGGCCGCTTCCAGCTTGCCGGCGCGCGCGATAATCCGGTGCTGCCGGTCGGTGATGATCAGGTCTTCAAAGCGGAAGCCGACGGCGCGGGCGTCGCCGAACCACACCAGATCAAGGTGCTTGATGCTGGCCTCGGTGCGCGGCAATTGCGCTTCGAGACGGGAAATAATGATCGACCGAATACCATCGACACGGATCGGTCCCTGGGCGAGCCGCGCCCCCAGGACAACAACCATGAACACCACCCAGCCCAACACGAAAAGGCGCAGCCGTTTGCGGATTATGTCGAAAATTCTCTTCACTTAGGCTCGACTGTTTTTACTATATTGGCGGCTAGGCATTACGGTGGTTCATGTATAGGACGGACAGTGCAAAAGAGCGTTAACGCATCCTATTCTTCTTTAGATACAGAGCGAGGCTATGTCATGGCGAAATCATTGAAAACGGAAACTTCTTTCGCGCCCTACGCGGCGTCTGACTTCACCCTGGCTTCCAGTGCCGGCGGTCACGTCTCGCTTGCTGATCTGAAAGGATCATGGGCGGTATTGTTTTTCTACCCGACCGACAATACCCCGACATGCACACAGGAGGCCTGTGCCTTTTCCGAGGCCCTGCCGGAATTCGCGAAACTGGGCGCGAAACTCTATGGTGTGTCCAAGGACAGCCTGAAGGATCACGATAAGTTTATCACCAAATACGGTCTGCGGATGCCGCTTCTGTCCGATCCTGATACGTCCACCATCGCCGCTTTCGGCTCATGGGGCGAAAAAAAGTTGTATGGCCGCATCTATATGGGAACTGATCGTTCGACCTTTATTATAGATCCGCAAGGTGTGATCAGGAAAGTCTGGCGCAAGGTCAAGGTTAAAAACCACATTGATGAGGTTTTAAGCGCCTTGAAATCTCTAAAAATCGCTTAAGTCATTTTAATGACAGTTTAGTGAAATTACCCACAACCCCGGCCCTTTTGTTTTCGGGTTTTTTCAAACCTTATCCACAACTCGCCTGGAAGGCGATTTTTTAGTAAATACCTGGCGGCACCAATCTTGAAACAGCCTGATCACAGGCATCCATATTGGGACACAGGCTATGACCACCCTGCTTAATATTCTGTTTTTATTAGGAATTACCATCCTTATCTCAGCCATGCCTCGCCCCGCGCGATATACATCTTGCGCAATTAACGCCGCAAAGGCATAGTTAACAGAAGGTTGAGGGCGCGGGTGATGACGAGTAAGACAAGCTATGGCCGCTTGGGCGGCTGGATGGAATCTATATTTCCGGAACGTCAGCTCTACATCCGTTCGGGTGCGGAAACGCGTGGCTATGTTCTAACTCCCGGCAAGCAGCTTGTCCTGATGATTTTCACCTCGGCCCTGGTCACCTGGCTGGCGATTTCGACCGGCTTCACCCTGTTTTTTGCCGCCAGCCACGGTGCCGGTTCGGAAAATCAACTCCGTATGGTCAAGGCCCAGTCGGAGCGCTGGATCGCCGACCGCCAGGCCAGGCTCGATATCGCCACCCAACAGGCCACCGCCAACAGCGGTTCGCTGGAAGATCTCGCCAAAACGGTTGAATCCCGCCACCAGGGCCTGGTGACTCTCCTCAAGGACTTCAAGGGCGTACCCGGCGCCATGGCGGCATTGGCGCCCGCCCCGATCGAAGACAGCCTGCCCCCGGTCGAACGCATCTATTCGGTGCGCGCCGAGCAGGAACGCATGGTCAGCCAGGCCGAGGTATTCGCCAAGACGCGCGCCGAAAAGCTGCGGCTCGCCTTCCGCATCGCCGGACTCAATCCCCAAGCTTTCGCCGGCGGGAAAAGCGGCAATCCGCTGACCGAAGCCAAGGACAACAAGGCCCTGGCCAGTTTCCTGGGTGTCGATGAAGATTTCGCCGAGCGCATCCGCAACGCCGCCATGGACCTGAGTGATATGCGCGGCCTGCAAAACAGCGCCCAGCGCCTTCCGTTCGACCGCCCGACCATCGGCACGCGTGAAAGCAGCGGTTTCGGCGTCCGTTTCGATCCCTTCAATCACCGGCCCCACATGCACAGTGGCCAGGATTTTGCAGGACCTTACCTGACGCCGATCTATTCGACCGCGCCCGGCGTCGTTTCCTTTGTCGGCGTCCGCACCGGCTATGGCAATGTGGTCGAGATCGATCACGGTAATGGCTTCAAGACCCGCTACGCCCACCTGGCATCCGCTAGCGTCAAACCCGGACAACGTGTCGCTGTCGATCAGCGCATCGCCTCCATGGGCAGCACAGGCCGCTCGACCGGCAACCACCTTCACTATGAAGTCTGGCAAAATGGTCGCGCTCAAAACCCCGCACGTTTCTTAAAGGCTGGAGATTATGTTCAACAAAACTAACAAACCGACCCCACCCGCCGCCAAGTCGCAACCGACGCCCATCGTCGTTCCGCCGCTGGAGACGCCCAATGTCAACCTGAACCGGGCCAAGTCTGCCGTGGGCACAGGGGCACGTCCCTTGTCCAGCTTCGGCGCAGGCCTGCTGATCGAAGGTAATATCACAGGCAATGGCGATCTGCACCTCGATGGCACCGTGCGCGGAGACGTCAAGGTCGGCCATCTGATCGTCGGTGAATCCGGCAACATTGAAGGCAAGGTCGAGGCCGAAACCATCGAAGTGCGCGGCCGCATCGTCGGTTCGATTACCGGCAAGCAGATCAAGCTGCAAGCCACCGCCTATGTCGAGGGTGACATCACCCATGACCAGTTGGCCATCGATGTCGGCGCTTTCTTCCAGGGCCGCTGCCTGCAAAGCCGCCGGGCTGAACCCATAACCGTCGCCGCCGCTGCAAGCGCGCCCGCCGTGCCGTCCGATTTTGGCGCACCGAGCCTGAACAGCTACGATCTGAATGCGCTTTCTGATCTGAAATAGGATATCGCGCGCCGAACACAGTCTTGTTAAGAGCCGGGGAAGTCATCTTCTCCGGCTTTTTTCTTTATTTCCTTTATGCTCATATTCGCGTTTTTGATTCCTTTCTCACCGGCGGCTCCTCATGACGGATACACCTCGCAAGCGCCCGCCCCTGACACTTCCGGCCTTCTGGTTCATTTTCAAGGAAACCATCCGGGAATGGAATGACGACAAGGTGCCGCGCCTCGGCGCCGCCCTGGCTTTCTACAGCATGCTGTCCATCGGGCCGCTGCTGCTGATCGTCATCGCAATGGCGGGCTTGGCGTTTGGACGTGATGCGGTCAGTGGCTATATTTTCGATGAAATCCGCGGCCTGATCGGTGACCAGGGCGCCGGCGCCATCCAGTCGATGCTGGCCAGCACCAGCAATCCGAAAGCCAGCTATATCGCCAGCCTGATCGGTATCGTCACCCTGATTATCTCGGCCACCAGCTTTTTCGCCCAGTTGCAGGATGCCCTCAACACCATCTGGAATGTTGAAGAGCGCGAGAACGGCCACTGGACCTGGTTCATCAAGAAACGTCTGCTGTCCTTCGCCATGATCGTGGGCATAGGCTTTTTGCTGTTGATCGCCCTGGTGATTTCCGCCGCGCTCTCAGCCATCAGCGCTTTTTTTGAAGGCCTGATCCCGATCACCCTGATCCTTCATATCGTCAATCTGGTGATTTCATTCAGCGTCATCACCGTCCTGTTCGCCATGATCTTCAAGGTGCTGCCCGACGTCCATATCAAGTGGCGCGATGTGTGGATCGGCGCGGCGATCACGGCTATCCTGTTTACACTCGGCAAGTTCCTGATCGGCATTTACCTTGGCCAGAGCGCCTTCAGTTCGGCCTATGGCGCGGCGGGTTCGCTGATTGTCGTGCTGATCTGGATCTATTATTCGACGCAGATTTTCTTCCTGGGCGCGGAATTTACCCAGGTCTATTCCCGCTATATGGGTGCGCAACTCATCATCAAGAAAGGCCGCCGCAAGGCCCCGGCATCAATTGTGTCCGGCAAGGACGCCATTGATGCCGACAAGGCCCAGGTGGTCAATGTCGCCAAAACGACAGACGGCGCTGAAATCGCCAAGCCGGAGCTTTAGATTTCCACGCCGTCACGCGTCACGCCGACGCGCTGCGCCAGAGAGGCCCCCATAAAGGCGTCAAGATCGCCATCGAGCACGCCCTGCGTATCCGACGTCTCGACATTGGTGCGCAGGTCCTTGACCATCTGGTAAGGCTGCAACACATAAGAGCGTATCTGGTGACCCCAGCCGATATCGGTCTTGGAATCTTCCAGCGCCTGCTGCGCGGCTTCACGTTTCTGCAATTCTTGTTCATAGAGCCGGGCGCGCAGCATCTTCCACGCCTCATCGCGGTTGGCGTGCTGCGACCGGCCGGCCTGACAGGCGACGGCGATCCCCGTCGGGATGTGCGTCAGGCGCACGGCGGAATCGGTCTTGTTGATATGCTGGCCGCCGGAACCGGAGGCGCGATAGGTGTCGGTGCGGACGTCAGCCGGATTGATATCAATAACGATGGTGTCGTCAACGACCGGATAGACCCAGACCGAAGCAAACGAGGTATGGCGCTTGGCGTTGGAGTCGAACGGTGAAATCCGCACCAGGCGGTGAACGCCGGCCTCGGTCTTCAGCCAGCCATAGGCGTTTTCGCCCGATACCTTGAGCGTGATCGACTTGATGCCGGCCTGTTCGCCCTGGGTTTCTTCCTCGACATCGATTGACATGCCGTGCGCCGTGGCCCAGCGCGTATACATGCGCAGCAGGATGCCTGCCCAGTCATTGGATTCGGTGCCGCCGGCACCGGAATTGATTTCGAGATAGGCGTCATTGCCGTCGGCTTCGCCGGAAAGCAGCGCTTCCAGTTCGGCGCGACTGGTACGCGCCTTGAGGTCTTTCAACAGACCGCGCGCCTCCTCGATCAGGCTTTCGTCGCCTTCCATATCGCCCAGTTCGGCGAATTCGATGGCGTCTTTCAGTTCCTTTTCGATGGAACGAACAGACTCGACCGAGGCGGCCAGCTTATTGCGTTCCCGCATCAGGGTCTGCGCCGCTTCCGGCTTGTCCCACAGGGTCGGGTCCTCCGACCGGGCATTCAACTCATCGAGATGTCTTAATGCGACATCCCAGTCAAAGACGCCTCCTGAGCAGTCCGATGGACTGCTCGATCTCGGAAGCGGACGCTTCGATATCCAAACGCATGGCTAATTCCCAAAAATAATGAATGGCGGGTTTACAGAGCGCCGTCCGGAATGACAAGCGTCATACCTCAATAAAGAGTCCCACCGCCGTCAGACGCTTTCTTCTTTGACGGCGGTGGCGGTTCCTCGGCCGGCACAACCGTCACCGGGCCGCTGGTATCGCCATCATCCGACCAGGCGTCAAGATAGGGTTTGGGGCCATCATCCTCGACGGGGGCCGCTGTATATTTCGGCTCCGTGCCCAGCTTGAAGGCTTCTTCGACGCCATGCACCGACATATAGACCGCATCCCTGGGCTTATTGAACTCACGGTTCGGCTTGCCGGCGTTGGCGTTCTTCATGAAGTCCATCCAGATCGGCAAAGCGGAGACGGCGCCGGTTTCATGATTGCCAAGCGTACTGTTGTCATCGAAGCCGACAAAGACGCCGACCACCAGGTCAGCCGTATAGCCGACGAACCACGCGCTGCGGTAGTCATTGGTCGTGCCGGTCTTGCCACCCATAGGGATGCCGAGCGACCGCGCCGCTGCGCCCGTACCGCGCTGGATAACGCCTTGCAGCATCGAATTGATTTCATAAGCCGTGATCGGATCGAGCACGACATCGCCCTGCGGCGACAGGCGCGGACTTTCCAGGCCATCGAAATCGGCGGTGCAGGCGGCCGGACAGTTGCGTTCATCCGCCTTGTAGACCACCTTGCCGTTACGATCCTGAACCTCATCGATCAGGTGTGGCTTCACCTTCCGGCCCCCATTCACAAAGATCGAATAGGCGTTGGTCAGGCGGTACGGATTAACTTCACCGGCGCCGAGAACCATCGACATCTCCGGGGGCATCTTGTCAAGCACACCGAAATTGACGATGCCCTGTGTCACCGGCTTGATGCCGACCTTCTGCGCCAGACGCACGGTCATCAGGTTGCGCGATAGCTCCAGGCCGCGCCGGATCGGCTGCATACCGAGATAGTCATGCTCATAATTCGATGGCGTCCACATCTTGCCATCGCCGCCCATCATGCTGATAGGGCCGTCATCAACCATTGAGGCTGGCGTGAAATCCTTTGACAGGGCCACCGCGTAGACGAAAGGCTTGATCGAAGACCCCGGCTGACGCAGGGCCTGCGTGGCGCGATTGAACTTAGATAGTGAATAGCTATAGCCGCCGACCATAGCGACGATTCGGCCCGAATAGGGATCGACGGCCACCAGCGCGCCATTGACCTTCGGCACCTGGCGCAAACGATAAACCCCGGAAGAGGCTTGCGAAACATAGACCAGATCACCGGCTTTTATCTTGCGCGTCGCCTGCGCCCAGGCGAGGTCGTCGGGACGGATCACACCCTGTCCGCCATCGATCGCCCGCACCGAACCGCTGCTTTTCTCGATCATTCCGACCTGCCAGTCCGCGCGTTCGGACGGCGCCCGGCGCGATTCCGGCAAGGTATTTTCCGCCTGCAAGGCTTCTTTTTCCCAATTGCCGGTGACGGGAATATTGCCCCACGCCCCGCGCCAGCCGTGGCGGCGGTCATAGGTTTCCAGTCCGCTCATCAGCGCTTCACGCGCCATCGTCTGAAGCTTGGGATCCAGCGTCGTCTTGACGTAATAACCCTCGGTATAGATGGCGTCGTTGAACAGCTTCTTGGCGCGCAGTTCGACTTCGCTGACGAAATAGTCGGCGTCCTGGTACTTGGCGCGGCGCGGTTTGTCCTGGATAATCAGATCGTCCTGCATGGCGGCGGCAGCTTCTTCGCGCGTCACCCAGCCGGCCTTGGCCATTTCGCCAAGCACCCAGTTGCGACGGCCGATAGCGGCGGCTTTGTGGTTCGACGGGCGGTAATTTTCCGGCCCCTTCGGCAGAGCAGCCAAAAATGCCATTTCACTTAAGGAAAGCTGATCGAGCGACTTGCCGAAATAGTTGAAGGCCGCCGCCCCCACGCCATAGGAGCGATAACCAAGATAGATATCGTTGAGGTACAGCTCAAGAATCTGTTCCTTGGGCAGCGAATTTTCCAGCCGACGTGCCAGGATGACTTCCTTGAGCTTGCGCCCGACCGTGCGCTCATTATTCAGCAGCAGATTCTTTGCCACCTGTTGGGTAATCGTCGAACCGCCCTCGAAACGTCTTCCACTCAGAAGATTGAAAACATTCTTGGCCATGGCGCGCGACACGCCGCTGACATCAACGCCGTTGTGCGTAAAGAAGTTGCGGTCTTCGGCGGCGAGGAAGGCCTGGGTCACCCGGGTCGGCATCCGGTTATAGGGCACATAGATGCGGCGTTCCTGGCCGTATTCGCCGATCAGTGTGCCGTCCCAGGCGAACACACGCGCGGAGGTAACCGGATGGAAATCAGCCAGTTCGCTACCATCGGGCATGTCATGAAACAGCCACGCGGCATAGATGGCGACCGCGAAGCCTGCTATAGCCACAGCGCTCATCACGACAACGCCTGCCATGGCGAACCAACGTTCAGATGACCTTAGCAAACAACCTCCAACACCGATACTCAGGCGGCTGCTCCGCGCCGCCAAGCCTTACAGGCTTGGCAAGGGCGAAGCCCGTCGCCGCAAGTGCGGCGAGCCTGCGCGGCCTATGAGCGCATTAATGACGATACACTTAGCAAAGACCGGCTGTCAGGCAAAGCCATTCGATGAAATTTCATCCGCGCGAGCCGCATACGCCCGAATTCGCGTGGAAGCATAAGCGCAGGCAAATGAAAAACCCTGTCGTAAACAACAGGGCTTCAAGACTTTCAATTGGTTGTTCAGCGTTTAATTAAGGCCGGCAAACGAGGCATATTGTACACTGTTCTCGAAGTATTTGTTGATGGCCTTGGCCACCTGCCCCATCATGACAGCGCGATGTCCTGGATCATTGAGCAACGCCTCATCCTGCGGATTATTGACGAAGCCCATCTCCAGCAACACGGCTGGCACGTCGGGCGCCAGCAGGACCACGAAACCGGCCTGGCGCTGGCTGGATTTCAACAATGGCGTCGAATCATCGATATTATCCATGACCAGCTGTGCGAATGTGGCGGAACGATTCTTGGTGGCGCGTTGCGTGAGGTCGATCAGGATACGGCTGACAATGGCGTCGGCCGGCGGCTCGCCCTGCGACCAGTCGCCTTTGACCAGGGCCTTTTTGGCGGCGCGTTCGGTGCCGGAATCCGACAGGGTATAGATGGAGGCGCCGCGGGTATTGCCGTCACCGCCGGAATCCGAGTGCAGCGAAATGAACAGGTCCGCATTGGCCGAACGGGCGATACGCACACGCGCGGGCAGATCAACAAAGCTGTCGGTATCGCGCGTCATGATGACCGTGTAGCGGCCTGTCTTTTCCAGCGCCGAGCGCAGTGCCTTGGCGGCAGCCAGATTGATATCTTTTTCCAGGCTCTTGCCGCCATGCGCGCCGGGGTCCTTGCCGCCGTGGCCGGCGTCGATCACGATAACCTTCTTGCGGTTTTTGGCAGGCGCCTTGGCCGGCACCTGTGCAACCGTGGCGACGACCGGGATCGACGCCAGGAGCTGACTGGCCGTATCCGCATTTTGCGGCACGATATCGATGACATAACGGTAAACGCTCACGCCATCGGCCGGCGGCAGAAGGAAGCGACGGTAAATCCTGGCGCCGGATTTGAAATTGAGCTTGAGGCGGACACTGCCAGCCAGGTTTTCCAGGCGCCAGTCGCTGACAAGTCCCTGCCCCTGCCCGGTCATGGTTTTATCAAGATCGATATCCGGCAAGGCGATAACCTGACGATCGGTTTCGGTGCCGCGCGTGACGATCTTGGCTGCGACCGACTTTTCCAGTTCGATGACGATGCGCGTCTGCGAGGCGTCACCGCCCAGGCGCACCTTAACCACGTCGCCGCTCTGCGCCAACACCGGCTGCGCAATAAAGGCGGTCGCGCACACAAGTCCTGCCAGCGTTACCGCCTTCAGGATTGTCTTCGCATTGGCAAGGACGTCAAACCGTCGAAACATTCACTACTCCACGCACCACATTATGTGTGTTTTTGGCCGGTATTCTCCGGCACTCCCATCACATTGCCACACGGATGTAGAAATACGATTAAAGGGTACGGTTTCTTTTCCTTTAACGAATAAGGTTGCCATGAGGTTAAGGAGGCCTGCCTTCGGGCAAAAATGTGTCTCGTCCGGCGCATAAAAAGAATTAGATTGACGTATCCCGCTTTTTACGAACATGTGACAAAAGGGTATCGCTCTCTATGAGTCCGGCCAAAGCGCAGACTTTTCGCCGACTGATTATGACGAACCCTTGTGATAACGGCGCCGCGCGCCTATCTCGCTTTTGTGCCTGTTTCGGCAACCATGCCGGGGGAAATGAAAGTGCTTTCGCCCGGAACCCGCATCACACCTTTATGAATTTGCGCGGCCATACAGCGCGCAGATATTGCGTTTGGAACAATACCTTAATGGGCTGCGCCTTGAGCCTCAACCGCTATACACCGAAGACAGATGCCTTAAACGTCGTCCTCGCCTGCGCGCGCCTCCTTACCCCCTATCAGCGCCACGCTTTTATCCCTGCCCGGACCAAGGCCCGGCGGTTGGATGCGTCCGAGCGCTCCGGAGATACCTTTAATGTCAAAGACAATGTTAATCGACTCGACGCACACGGAAGAGACCCGTGTCGTCGTGATGAACGGAAGCCGCGTCGAAGAGTTTGATTTCGAAAGCCATGCCAGAAAACAACTCCGTGGCAATATTTATCTTGCCAAGGTTACGCGCGTAGAACCCAGCCTCCAGGCGGCGTTCGTCGAATACGGCGGAAACCGTCATGGCTTCCTGGCGTTCAACGAAATCCATCCTGATTATTATCAGATCCCGGTCGCCGACCGCGAAAAGCTGATGGCGGAGCTTGCCGCGCAGGCTCAGGCTAACAATGGTCATGCCGACGATGAAGACGACTCCGAGGACGACGATCACCACGACGACGACCTGCCGGATGAAGAACGCCGCCTGCGTCAACACCTGATCCGCCGCTACAAGATTCAGGAAGTCATCAAGCGCCGCCAGATCCTGCTCGTTCAGGTCGTTAAGGAAGAGCGCGGCAACAAGGGCGCGGCCCTCACCACCTACATGTCGCTGGCCGGCCGCTATTGCGTGCTGATGCCCAACACAGCGCGTGGCGGCGGCATTTCGCGCAAGATCACCAATACCTCCGATCGTAAGCGCCTGAAAACGCTGGTGCAGAGCCTCGACGTGCCGCACGGCATGGGCCTGATCGTCCGCACGGCCGGTGCCAAGCGCACCAAGCTGGAGATCAAGCGCGACTACGATTACCTGCTGCGCGTCTGGGAAACCATCCGCGAAACAACGCTGAAATCCAATGCCCCGGCCCTAATTTACGAGGAAGAGGATCTGGTCAAGCGCGCCATCCGCGACCTGTTCGACAAGGATTTCGACGGTGTGCTGGTCGAAGGTGAGGATGGCTACAAGTCCGCCAAGGACTTCATGCGCATGATCATGCCGTCCCAGGCCAAGAAGATCCAGCTCTACAAGGCCAATACGCCGCTTTTCGCCCGTTATGGCGTCGAGGATCTGATCTCGAAAATCTATTCGCCGGTCGTGCCGTTGAAATCGGGCGGCTATCTGGTCATCAACCAGGCTGAAGCGCTCGTCGCCATCGACGTCAACTCCGGCAAGTCGACCAAGGAACGCAATATCGAGGCTACGGCCTTGAAGACCAATATGGAAGCGGCCGAAGAGTCCGCCCGCCAGATGCGCCTGCGTGATCTCGCCGGCCTGATTGTCATCGATTTCATCGACATGGATGAATCGAAGAATAATCGTGCTGTCGAGAAGAAGCTGAAGGACGCGCTGGCCGAGGATCGCGCCCGTATCCAGATGGGCAAGATTTCCGGTTTCGGCCTGATGGAAATCAGCCGCCAGCGACGCCGCACGGGTTTCCTCGAAGGCACGACGATCGTCTGTCCGCACTGTGAAGGCCAGGGCCGTATCCGCTCGGTCGATTCCGCCGCGCTTTCGGCCATGCGCACCATCGATATGGAAGCCATGCAAAATGGCGCCGGCGCCATCACTGTCAAGGTGCCGATGGATGTCGCGCTCTATATCCTCAACGAAAAACAGGTTCACCTGTCGAAGCTGCGCCTCGAATGGGGCTTGAAGGTCAATATCGAGATCGACACAGATCTCGGCCATACTGAAGTGCAGATCGTCCGTACGGTTCACGCCGATGAAGTCGATTTTGTCGCCCCGGTTCGCCCGGAACCCATCGCCTTCGACACCACGCCCGACGTGGTTGAGGAAGAGGATGAGGACGAAGCCATCGAAGCCGAAGACAGCGACGATGATGACGGTGAAAAGCATGCTGAACGTCCGGAACGCGCCGAGCGCCCTGAACGGGAAGACCGGGATGGTGGCCGCAATGGCAAGCGCCGTCGTCGCCGTCGTGGGGGGCGTGACCGTTTCGAAAACGAAGACCGTCCGGTTACCGAAGCCGCCGAGAGCGATGAAGGCGATGACGAGGACGTCGGTCCCGAAGGTGAAAGCGATGAGGCGCGTAAAGGCCGTCGTCGTCGCGGTCGCCGGGGTGGCCGTCGCGCTGGCTTCGACAGCCGTCCGCGTGAAACCTATAGCTGGGTCCGCGCCCGCACGCCGTCGCTGGAAGCGCCCTACGTCTGGATCGATCCATTTGAAGAACAGCAAAAGCGCTTCGAACAGCCGGCCCGCTCCGCCGATGCCTCGCGCGAGGCCCTGAAAGAAGCGGCCTCACCGCAAGTCGCTATCGCCGAGGCGGTGACTTCGGCCTTGGGTGCGGAAACGACACGGCCAACCTCGCTCGTGCCTGAAAATGCCGGCGCCCCGTCCGGCCGCAGGCCCCGCCCGCGCCGTAACCGCAAGGGCGCCACTGAATCTGTCGAAATGATCGTCGATGAAGTGGCCGCCGCGAACGATACCGCGCCCATGCCGCTGACGCGTGATGTCTATGTCGATCCGGAAGCCGCCTTCGCCGCCAGCGAACCGCCCATGATCGTTGTCGAAGACGCAAAACCAGTCCGCAAAACCCGCAGCCGCAAGAAGGCCGTGGAAGCCGAAACGGTCGAAACGACGCCCGTCGAGGCGTCGCTCGTTGAAGCCATCACCGCACCGGTAAAAGCCCCCCGGACTTCCCGCGCAAAAGCGGAAAAGAAGGTGCCGGAGCCAGTCGTGATGGAACCGGCCATTACCGAAACCGTCGCCGTTGCGCCGCCGGAACAAGAAGTCGTAGCTGACCCCAATGAGATCGTCGCGCCGCCGGAAAAACCGAAGCGCGGCTGGTGGCGCCGCTAAACGGCGAAAAAGCGTAAAAGTCTTTCAGGGCGGGCATTGATATGGATCGATGCCCGCCTTAGATTTGTCACGCTTGCCGCCTAATGAATCCGGCCAGGCGGAGATTAAACAGGGTCTTGAGAATGCAGGCTTTTCATACGCTGAGACGACAAGCGGCGCGGATCGTCATCGCGGCCTGCCTGATGACCGGTATCAGCTTTTTACCAGCCATCGCCCAGGCTCAGGCCACACAAAGCATTATCCGCGACACCGAGGTTGAAGGTTTCCTGAAAACCCAGACGCGGCCCATCCTCGAAGCCGCTGGCCTTGACGCCGACCAGGTGCATTACTTGCTGATCGCCAGCGATGACCTAAATGCCTTCGCCACACTCGGTTTACGTATCGGGATCAATACCGGCACCATCATGGAAGCCGACACGCCCAATCAGCTTTTCGGCGTCATCGCCCACGAAACCGGTCACCTGAGCGGTGGCCACATGATGCGCACCGATGAAATCGAACGCGCCGCCCGCGCCCCAATGGCCATTTCACTCGGTCTCGGCGTCATCGCCGCCCTGGCCGGCGCACCGGATGCCGGTCTCGGTATTGCCGCCAGTTCCGGCACCTTCGGTACGCTCGGCGCACTGCGCTATATCCAGACCGAAGAATCCGCCGCCGACGCCGCCGGCGTCAAGGCGCTGGAAAAAGCCGGCATGTCATCAAAAGGTCTGGTCGATTTCTTCTACAAGTTCAGGAACAGTGAAACCTTCAGCAACGCTGAACGCTACGAATTCTTCCGCACCCACCCCCTTTCCCGCGAACGCATCCAGGCCTTGCAGGGCGTCGCTCAGCGCCAGCCGCATTATGGCGTGGTCGATTCACCGGAAACCGTCGCCGAGTTCGATATCGTCAAGGCCAAGCTCGCCGGCTTCCTGGACAGCCCGCTCAAAACCTTCCAGAAATACCCCGAAAGCGACACCTCGTACCCGGCCCGCTATGCCCGCGTGATCGCCACCTACAAGATGGGCAACTGGGATCAGGCCATTGTTTTGCTTGATAAGCTGATCGAAGAACAGCCGAACAATCCCTATCTGTGGGAACTGAAGGGCCAGATCTATTTTGAGACCGGCCGCGCCGCCCTGGCCGTCCCGGCGCACCAAAAATCGGTCGACCTGATGCCGCAGGCGCCGTTATTGCAGCTTAATCTTGGCCAGACCCTCATCGCCGTCGGCGACAAGGACAGCCTCAATTCCGCCGTGACGCATCTCCAGCAATCAATCAAATACGAGGAAGACGACAGCTTTGCCTGGGAGCAGCTGGCGCAGGCTTATGACGGCCTGAATCAACCCGGTCTGGCGCGTTTGTCCACCGCCGAGGCCCAGTTTTACAACGGCGACTATATGGCGGCCCGCACCTCTGCGGTATGGTCGCAGAAATACCTCGACGCCGCCTCCCCCGAATACCGTCGCGCCCGCGACATCGTCATGACCAGTTCCTCGGAAATGGGCATTGATCCGGTCGATCGGGAAACCAGGCGTCGCCGCAAAAATTGATTATGAACAAGGCTTTTTAAGTGACTGAACCCAAGATAACGACCGAAAAATCCACCAGCTTGTTGAAAGACCTGTTTTCCCAGGCCAATATCACGACCGGCCTCGCTGTCTTCGCGGTGGTGCTGGCCGGCGCCCCTTATGTCGTGCCGCAGGTGCAAAGCTTTGTGGTCCAGAAGGGCCTGATGAGCCATCCGGCCATGTTGTATGAGGCCAGCGCCAAACTGAACTCGCAGAACGAAGCCGACAAGGCGAAGACTATGGCCACGGCGATCAAGAGCAAGCATGACTCGCTGTTCAATGATAAGGCTGACCCGATTCTCGGCAACCCGAACGCCAAAATCAAGATCGTCGAGTTCCTTGATTACAATTGCGGCTATTGCCGCGCCGCTACACCGGTCCTGAAGGATTTCCTTGCGAAGAATCCGGATGTCGCCATCGTGGTCAAGGAATATCCGGTCATCAACCAGAACTCACGCCCCCTCGCCGCCTTCGCGCTCGGCGCGGCGCAGGCCGGTAAATACGAAGCCGTGCACTACGCCCTGATGACCGAACAGGTCGGCAGCGAGGCTGAGATGACCGCGCTTCTGGGCAAGCTGGGCCTTGATCCGGCAACCGTCAAGGCCAACGCCGCCTCGGCAGAGGTCAAGGCCCATATCGATAAGGTGCTGCAACTGGGCGCCGATCTCCAAATCACCGGCACGCCGACCTTTATCATCGGCAATACCGTCATTGACGGCGCCAAGCTCGACGAGCTGGAAAAGGCGGTTGCCGCCGCCCGTTCTGGTAAATAATCAGATCAGGCCGGCGAGCGGCGAAGACGGATCGGCGTAGAGCTTGCGCGGCATCCGTCCCGCCAGGTAGGCGTCACGCCCGGCCATGACGGCATATTTCATGGCGCGTGCCATGCGGATCGGGTCTTTTGCCTCTGCGATGGCGGTGTTCATCAATACCGCGTCACAGCCCAGTTCCATCGCTTCGGCGGCTTCGGAAGCCGTGCCGACGCCGGCATCAACCAGCACTGGCACCTTGGCGTTCTCGATGATGATACGCAGGGTGACGGGGTTCTGGATACCCAGGCCAGAACCGATCGGCGCGGCCAGCGGCATGATGGCGGCCGCCCCGGCCTCTTCCAGCTTGCGGGCGTAGACCGGATCATCCGAACAATAGACCATGACGTCGAAGCCGTCCTTCACCAGCAGTTTCAGCGAGCGCAGGGTTTCTTCCATTTCGGGATAAAGCGTCTTCGGATCGGACAGGACTTCCAGCTTGACCAGGTTCCAGCCGCCGGCTTCGCGCGCCAGGCGCAGGGTCCGCACGGCGTCCTCGCCGGTGAAACAACCCGCCGTATTGGGCAGGTATGTGAATTCGTCCTGTTTGACGTAATCCATCAGCATCGGCTGGCTCGGATCGGTCAGGTTGACCCGGCGCACAGCGACCGTAACGATTTCCGCCCCCGAAGCGCGGGCCGCGGCGGCGTTCTGGGCGTAATCCTTGTACTTGCCGGTGCCGACGATCAGGCGCGACGTAAAGGTGCGGCCGGCGACCGTCCATGTTTCGGGCTTCAAAGAAAGATCATCCATTGGCTTAGCCGCCTCCTACAAAATGCACTATTTCCAGCCGGTCGCCATCATTGATCTGCGTGGCCAGATAGGTCGAACGCGGCACAATTTCGAGATTCTTTTCCACGGCCACCTTGCGGCCGTCGAGTCCGAGATCGCCGAGCAGGGCCGTCAGATTGGAGGCCGTAACCTCCCTTTCCTCGCCATTCAACAGAATTTTCACCATTTTTACGCCATTTTTTGCCGAAACTGACGCCATTCGGCGTTGTCCGGCTTGTGAGCCTATCCGCGACACGTTACAAGAGCCGCTTCGCGGTATCTGGCAGGTTGCATGTCCCAAAAGACCATATATGTCCTCAACGGTCCAAACCTCAACCTTCTTGGGATGCGTGAGCCGGAAATTTATGGCCGCGACACCCTTGCCGATATCGAATCGCGTTGCGTCGCCTTGCTTGAAGGCACAGATTTTGGTCTGGTTTTCAGGCAAAGCAATCATGAAGGTCAACTGGTCGACTGGATTCAGGAAGCCCGCACCGAAGCTGACGCCCTGATCCTCAATCCGGCCGCCTACACCCACACATCGGTCGCGCTCTATGACGCCTTGAAGGCCCTGAGCATTCCGATTATCGAATGTCACCTGTCCAATCCGCACGCCCGCGAGACCTTCCGGCATCACTCATATGTGTCGCTGGCGGCTAACGGGGTTATTGCAGGATTTGGCGCCATTGGTTATGAACTGGCCATTCGCGCCATTTTATCCCAAGTTAAATAGTAGAGTCTTTATTTTTCAAGACTTTGTACAAGGTTATCACATGACGACTCCTAAAGCTCCCGCTGCCGATCCCATCGATCCCAAGCTGATCCGCAAGCTCGCCGACATCCTGAAGGAAACCGAGCTGACCGAGATCGAGGTCGAACAAGGCGGTCTAAAGATCCGCGTGGCGCGCCAACTCACGACTGCCCCCGGTGTTTCCTACGCCCAGGCCTATGCCCCCACTCCTGTGGCTGCGCCTGCCGCCGCCCCTGCGGTCGATGCCGCGCCCGTTGCTGCTGCAACTCCTGCCATTGCCAAGGACGCGATCAAGTCGCCGATGGTCGGCACGGTTTATCTGCAGGCCCAGCCGGGCACGCCCGCCTTCATCAAGGTCGGCGACAAGGTCAAGCAGGGCCAGACCCTGCTGATCATCGAAGCCATGAAGACCATGAATCCTATCCCATCGCCGCGTGAAGGCACGGTGGCGCAAATCCTGGTCAGCGACGCCCAACCCGTCGAATTCGGCGAAGCGCTCGTCGTCTTCGAGTAAGACAATGACCAGCAAGACATTTGACAAAATTCTGATCGCCAACCGCGGCGAGATCGCCCTTCGCGTCATCCGTGCCGCCAAGGAAATGGGCATCGCCACCGTGGCCGTCCATTCCGAAGCCGATCGCACGGCCATGCACGTTCATCTGGCGGATGAGTCCGTCTGCATCGGCCCGGCATCGGCCTCCAAGTCCTATCTCAACATCCCGTCGATCATCGCCGCCGCCGAAATCACCGGCGCCCAGGCGATCCATCCGGGCTATGGCTTCCTGTCGGAAAACGCCCGTTTCGCCGAGATCGTCGGCGCGCACGGCATGACCTTTATCGGCCCCAAGCCTGAGCATATCCGCATGATGGGCGACAAGATCACCGCTAAGCAGGCTGCCAAGGATGCCGGTATCCCGGTCGTTCCCGGCTCCGACGGCGGTGTGTCCACAGTCGAGGAAGCCTTGGAAGCCGCCGAAAGCATCGGTTTCCCGTTGATTATCAAGGCGGCCGCCGGTGGCGGTGGGCGTGGGATGAAGGTGGCCAAGGACCGTGAGTCTCTGGCCGAAGCCGTGCTCTCCGCCCAGACCGAAGCCGCCGCCGCCTTTGGCGATGGTACGGTCTATATGGAACGCTACCTCCAGAAGCCGCGCCATATCGAAATTCAGGTAATCGCCGACAGCCACGGCAATGTCGTGCATCTTGGTGAACGCGACTGCTCCTTGCAGCGCCGCCACCAGAAGGTGCTCGAAGAAGCCCCGTCGCCGGCGATCGATGAGGCCGCGCGCGACAAGATCGGCATGGTCGTCGTCAACGCCATCAAGAAAATCGGTTATCTCGGCGTCGGCACGATCGAGTTCCTCTACGAAGATGGTGAGTTCTTCTTCATCGAAATGAATACCCGTTTGCAGGTCGAGCATCCGGTGACCGAATACGTCACCGATATCGATCTGGTCCGCGAACAGATCCGCATCGCCGAAGGCCTGCCGCTGTCGTTCACCCAGGACGATATCAAGCTGCGCGGCCATTCGATCGAAGTCCGCATCAATGCCGAAAATGCCCGCACCTTCGTGCCGTCGCCGGGCACAGTGACTGATTTCCATGCGCCCGGCGGCCTCGGTGTGCGGCTCGATTCGGCGATTTACAATGGCTACGCTATCCCGCCCTATTATGACTCGCTGGTCGGCAAGCTGATCGTTCATGGCCGCGACCGTCCGGAAGCCCTCGCCCGCCTCAAGCGCGCCCTGGGGGAAACGGTTGTGACCGGTATCGACACGACCATTCCGCTGTTTCTTGACCTGTTACAGGAAAAGGACATCCAGACGGGCGACTATAATATCCACTGGCTGGAAAACTGGATCAAGGCACAGGAAGCCCATGCCAACCCAGCTTAATGACCCTGAAAAGCCTTGTTCACACAAGGCTTTTTATTCATGTCAGGTTCATTTCCCGCGTAGATAATATCATTGTTCGCTAATGCGCATTTTGCGTTATGATGCGTTAAAAGGTGTGTGGAACGGCCTTGGTTTCGACCAGATTGTCACGCATCACAACGGCTTATTGCCTTCTGAACGTTGGACAAAGATGAATCTGGGTCTGGGGTTGATACCTCTTATTTTGCTGGCCAGCACGCCGGTGCAGGCGAAGGAATATGTCCTGCCGCCACGCGCCTTCGATGCCTATGTCCTCAAGGACGTGCACATCGGGCCCTACAAAAGGCCGCTGTTTGTCTTCGCCTACATCACGAACTGGCTGGTCATTCCCGTCACGAAAACTGGCTATGCGCCGGATACTGTCCACACGACCTATGTCGACAAAAATCAGATGCTGCCGAAACCTGGGCAAACCTGCGACATCGCCTATCATACCAGTTTCACGGACGGCGCCACTACCCCCTTCGGCAATGTACGCACCCCCAACAAGATCATGGACAGCTTCAATTGCAAGAGCACTTAAGCTCTTGAACCTTATTGCTTTCTGATCTCCAGATAGTATTGATGGCGTCTGACCATCGGATTCGCCTTGCCTTGACCGACTTTACCCTCGATGACCTGATCAATTGCTATCGCACCGGCACCTTCCCTATGTCCGATGCGCGCGACGATGATTATCTGTTCCTGGTCGATCCGCCGATGCGCGGTGTCCTGCCGCTTGACGATTTCCATGTGTCTTCGCGGCTGGCCCGCACAGTGCGGCAAGACGCCTACACGGTCCGTATCGATACCGCCTTCACCCAGATCATTGAACTTTGCGCCGAGGAGGCGCTTAATCGCACCTCGACCTGGATCAGCCATTCCATTCAGGCGCTGTATCAGGCGCTGTTCGCACGCGGTCTGGCGCATAGTGTCGAGGTCTGGGAAGGCGAAAACCTGCTCGGCGGACTTTACGGCGTGTCTATCGGCGGCGCGTTTTTCGGGGAGAGCATGGTGTCACGCGCCCGCGATGTGTCCAAAATCGCCTTTGTCCATCTGGTGGCCAGGCTCAGGACCGGCGGGTTCACCCTGCTCGACTGCCAGTTTCAAACGCAGCACCTGCGTCAGTTCGGCGTTATAGAAATGCCCAAGGTCGAATATTTGGAAAAACTGGCGGCAGCTATTGATCTGAAAACAGATTTCTATGACCTGCCACGTACCGCTTCCGGCCAGATGGTCATGTCCCTGCTTTAGGTCGCCGCGCCCGGCAAGGGCTGGCGGCAACTGATCACCCAGGCGTCATAGACCGGATGCTGAATCGGATTCAGGCTGGGCGTCGATGCGAATGTCCAGCCGCGGAAGACTTCCTTCGACTTTATCGCCGGCGAGGTATTGGTGGCCGCGACCGGATTGCTGCGCACCCGTACATAGGCCATGACATCGCTCATCGCTTCGTCATCGGCGGCGGTCTCGCAGGCTTTCACAGTATAGATCAAGCCTTTGTAGCGGATGGGCTTTCCGATGGGCGCCTCGAAACGCACGCTTTCCGCCGTCACCTTGTCCAGCGCTTCGATAATCGCCACGGCATAGCGCGGGCGTTTCATGGGCGCGTAACTGACAGCGCTTTCGGATGACTCCGCCATTTTTTGAGGCGCATCCGCCTGTGCTGTCTTGACCGGTGCGGACGGCACATAGGGATGCAATTCATTGAGCGGCGTATCGCCAGGCGTTACAGGCGTAGCGGCGGGATTGACGCTATCCGCCGCTGGCTTGGCCTTCTTCTTTTCGGGCACATAGGGTTTATACTGCACGCCATCGACATAGTAGGGTTGCCGATCATAATCCGCGCTGTCGACATAATGCGGCGCATCGCCTCCATCCCCCCCCCGGTCAGGTGGGGGCACCTGGGCGGACGCCGGAATGACAACGCACACCGCCACAGCCGCCAACAGAGCATAGCCGGAAACAGAAATGCGTTTCATTTAACGTCTCCTTACGGCTTCCAGGCTTCGTAGTCGCCGGTCGTTTTCGAGCGTTCGGCCTCGGCGTTCATAGAACCCGGCGGGAATTGCGCGTATGGCGTTCCGCTCATATTCGGCAGGTGCGGCTTTTCCCAGACCTTGCGGCGCAGCGGTTCTTCCGAAGGCGGCGTGTCGTAGGTATAGTGCATCCAGCCATGCCAGTCGGGCGGGATCTTCGAGGCATCGGCATAACCATTATACAGCACCCAACGGCGCTTGCGGCCTGTATCATAGCTGTTCTTCGATGTGCGGTCTTCGAAATAACGATTGCCGAACTCATCGGTGCCCACCGGGCGGCCGCGCTTACCGACCGTAAAGAGCGTGCCAAGCGTGGCGCCGTTCCACCAGGTAAAGGAGGGAGCGAGAAAATTAAGCAACCATTGCATCGTTATATCCTTGCGTGGAGCCTGTGACGGCCCCGAAACCTGCGCATATCTATAGTGAGCCGCACGGCCGAGGTAAAGCGGGTGCGGAAAATATTGTCCCGCTGCGAGATTTAATACTTCGTCAACATATTGTGGATGAATCGCCCTTTATCCACCAGATTTATTGATGCCTGCGGAAATTAACGCTACATCTGGGGATAAGGCCTCTTAAACCCAAGGATAAGGCATGTCGTACCTCTCACCTGCCCTGCGTGCGCTCGCTGCCGAGTCTGATCTGGAGCTGCGTGAGATAGAGCGCCTGAAGGGTTTGGCCGAGGTTTTGTGTCCGCGCGCCCTGACATCGGTTCAGGCCGAAGCCTGGCTCGACTGGGCCGATTCGCTGCCGCGCGACCTGCCGGCGGGCGCAACTGCCAGATCCATCAATCCGGAAGAAGACGCCTTCGATGGCGCCTTGGCCAGCTATGCCCATCGGATCGCGCAATGGGGGCTGCGACTGGGCCATTTCTCTGATGCAAAGACGGCGACAGAATTTGCCGACATGCTGGAAATGACGCTGCTGTCGGGCCTGGCTGCGCCCGCTATGGGCCTGCCGTCCGGCCACCGTGTCCATCCGACCGCCGGCGACTGGCTACCGGAAGCGCCGGAAATCGCGCCGCTTTATCTTGATGATCATGCCGGCCGCAATGCCATACATCAACTATTGATCGAAGCGCGTGCCAAATCCCTGGCGACCGCGGCGCAAACGCGGCTGGCCCAGGCGCTGGATGACATCACCAGCGCCATTGAGCGGTCCGAAGGTGAACAGCGCGCCAGCCTGAAACATAATCCGGCCCTCGCCCGCGCCGCCGCCAAGGCCAGGCGTTTCGGCGCTTCTGACGCCCTGATTGCCCGGCAAATCCAGCTCAGCCAGGGCCTTGCCCCGGTTGATTGGTCACGGGCACACGCACCGGACGCTGCGTCTCCTCGCTTGCGCGCCGTTATCGGCGAACGCGACCTCCTTAGCGCCGGCGATCCGTCGGCGGTGCTGGCGGCCGAAACGGCGTTGGAAACCGGCGCCCTCCATATCGTCTTCGCGCCGCAGGATGCCGAAGCGCTTGAAGCGCAAAATCTCGCCGCCCGCGCCGCCATCAATATTGAGCGCTTCTTCTCGGACGACGGTGTGTTTGCGGTTGAGGCCTTCGTTGATGCGGTCAGCCTGTGGACTCAGGCGCTCGATATCGAAGCCGCTATCGGCTTTTCGGCGACACTCGACGACAGCCTGCGCCGGGCCGCCACGCGTCCACTGGCTCTGACCATCTCCGGTCTCGGCGAAGCGATCATGGGCCAGGGCCTCAGCCTGAATGAAGCACCGGGCGTTGATCTCGCCATTCATATTTTCGCGCTATTTGAAGCCGCGGCCGTCCATGCTTCGGCATCCCTTGCGACGCATCTGGGCGCCTATGCCGGTTTCGCCGCCGATAAGGCCGAGCAAACCGACCGTCTGAGCCAGCGTCTCTATCGGATCACAGCCCTGAAAGGTCATGCCGACCTCAAATCGGTAGCGCTCGACCTGACTCAGACGGCGCTTAAACTGGCGAAAAAGACCGGCCTGCGCAACGCACAGGTCACGGCCCTGTTCGATGACGCCGAACTGGCGCTGCGTCTGGGTGCTTCGCTGGGCGACAAGGGCGTCGGCGACCTCATGACCGTCATGGAAACCGAGGACGGCGTTTTTGTGCCGACGATCAAGGCCTGCGTTATCAAAGGCTTGAGCGCCGCTTCTCACAATTGGGGTGATGTACGCGGCATCCTGCTCGGCAGCCGCAGCCTGATCGACGCGCCACATATCAATGTCGCCACCTTGAAATCAAAGGGCCTGAGCGAATTCGAGCTTAATCGTCTGGAAGCCGCCCTGCTCACCGCGTCCTCGCTGGCTGAGGTCTTCTCTGTCCGCCATATCGACGCGGCCTTTATCCAGGACATCTGGGGACTCAGCGAAAGTGATCTCTCCGATCCTGCCCTGAACCTGCTGGATACAATGGGCTTTTCCTCTATAGAAATTCAGGAAGCCGCCACCCATATCCTTGGCCATAAAGATGCCGAGGCGCTCAAGCTGGTATCGGATCAGGCGTACCAATTGCTCGCGCCGCTTGGCCGCAAGGCGCAAATTCATCTGCGGCAATCGATTGAAAGCCTGATCGATGCCCCGGCCACGGCACCCTTCCATCTCGCCTGGGATCAGGGCGTGCTCGACGTCATGAAGGTCTATTCACTGGTCGCCAGTTCGGGCCTGCGTGCTGTGTCAGTCGTTCGCGCCGAGGCGCCTGTCGATTTTGCCCTCGACATCCCTGAC
The DNA here is from genome assembly GCF_035497195.1 of Asticcacaulis sp. Lineage (GTDB taxonomy): Bacteria > Pseudomonadota > Alphaproteobacteria > Caulobacterales > Caulobacteraceae > Asticcacaulis. The sequence goes on along the minus strand of NZ_DATJDZ010000002.1, from coordinate 116,945 downwards.
ATCGAAGACGCGCCAAAGCGGTCTGCGCCAGAACCGGTTATCGAAAAGCCCGCGCCACGGATCATCGAAAAAATTGTCGAACGCGAGCGGACCCGCACCAAGCTGCCGGACCGCCGCAAGGGCTATATTCAGAAGGCCGGCGTCGGTGGGCACAAGGTCTATATCCATACCGGCGAATATGAAGACGGCTCGATCGGTGAAATCTTCATCGACATGCACAAGGAAGGCGCCGCCTTCCGCTCATTGATGAACAATTTCGCCATAGCCATTTCGATCGGCCTGCAATATGGCGTGCCGCTGGATGAGTTCGTCGACGCCTATGTCTTTACACGTTTTGAACCGGCAGGTCCGGTGACTGGCAATGATCGTGTCAAGTCTGCCACCTCGATCCTCGACTATATCTTCCGCGAACTGGCGATCTCCTACCTCGATCGCGACGATCTTTCCAATGCCGATCCGGCCGAACTGAACGCCGATGGCTTGGGGCAGGCCTATTTTCACGGCGAGAACCTGCCGGAAACAGACGATGTACCGAGCAACGCCATGCCAGCCTCGCAACTGATTTCAAAAGGATTCGCGCGCGGCACGGCAACCGATAATCTGGTGGTCGTTCCCTTCGGCAATCGCAAAAAACCGGAAGCAGTTAACCCGGCGTTTGAGAAAGATGATGTAGAAGAACGGTAACGGGGGGCTTGACTGGCCCTTCCCTTGCTGGTCTTCCGGCAATATCAGCGAAGGTGTCCTTTTATGAAACGTATTGTCCTGGCTCTGCTGGCCGCATCTTTTATCAGCGCCCCTCATGCTATGGCGCAAAGCGCTGCGCAGGTATCAAGCGCACAAAATGGCGCTAGCTGCCCGCGCTGCAATCTCTTTCAGGCCGATTTCAACAATCGCAGCCTGAAGAACAAGAATTTCGCTGGTGCGCGCCTGCGTCAATCCGATATGGGCCTGGGAATCTTTAACGGCACCAACTTCGCCGGCGCCGATCTGCGTGACATCAATGGCTCCGCCGCCCTGTTCGGCCGGGTCAATTTTGCCGGCGCCAACCTGACCAACGCCAATTTTGTCGGGGCCTATCTCGAACACGCCAATTTCAAGGGCGCGATCCTGAGCGGCGTCAATTTCTCCGGCGCGGAAATGGGTTCGGCCATTGGGCTGACACAGCGCCAGCTCGACCAGACCTGCGGTGACGAAGCGACGGAACTGCCGCACGGCCTGCGTATTCCGGTGTGCGTCGTTCACTAACCATATGGGGCGTGAGGTCCGTGCCCCCACATCATCTTCTCTCCAACAGAAAAGCCCCGCCCTAAAGGCGAGGTTTTTCTGTTGGGCGGACAGGACTTGGGGCCACAGGCCCCAAACCCCATAAGCTTAGTTGACCTTGATCGGCATCTGTGTGCGAATGTGCAGTTCTTTCAACTGCTTGTCGAGTACGTCCGAAGGCGCGCTCATCATCACATCCTGGCCCTGCTGATTCAGCGGGAAGGCGATGACTTCGCGGATGGCCTGCTGTCCGGCCAGCAGCATGACGATGCGGTCGATACCCGGCGCCAGACCACCGTGCGGGGGGGCGCCGTACTTGAAGGCGTTCAACATGCCGCCGAACTGCGACTCGACAAACGCCTCGTCATAACCGGCGATCTCGAAGGCCTTCAGCATGATGTCCTGCTTGTGGTTCCGGATGGCGCCGGAACACAGTTCATAACCGTTACAGACGATATCGTACTGATAGGCCAAAATATCGAGCGGGTCTTTCGTTTGTAAAGCTTCCATCTCGCCCTGCGGCATCGAGAACGGATTGTGCGAGAAATCGACCTTCTTTTCGTCCTCGTTATACTCGAACATCGGGAAATCGACGATCCAGCAGAACTTGAACTGATCTTCATCGACCAGATTGAGATCCGTGCCGACCTTGGTGCGCGCCGAACCGGCGAACTTGTAGAACACCTTGGGATCGCCGGCCACAAAGAAGGCGGCATCGCCCTGGCCGAGGCCGAGTTGCCCCATCAGCGCAGCGGTGCCGTCCTGGCCCAAATTCTTGGCGATCGGGCCGCCCCAGCCGCCCTGATCCTCCGACCAGAAGATATAGCCGAGGCCCGGCTGACCTTCGCCCTGCGCCCAGGAATTCATACGGTCGCAGAAGGCGCGCGAACCGCCTTTCGGTGCCGGAATGCCCCACACGGCATTGGCGGAATTTTCGAGGATGCGGGCAAACAGGCCGAAGCCGCCGCCACGGAATTGCTCGGAAACATCCTGCATTTCGATCGGGTTGCGCAGGTCCGGCTTGTCCGAGCCATACTTGGCGATCGATTCCCGATAGGGAATGCGCACGAACGGATAGGCCGAGACGCGCTTGCCATCGCCGAATTCGGTGAAGAGGCCATGCATCAGCGGTTCGATGGAAGCGAACACGTCTTCCTGCGTCACGAAGCTCATTTCGACGTCGAGCTGGTAAAATTCCAGCGAACGGTCGGCGCGCAGGTCTTCGTCACGGAAGCACGGCGCGATCTGGAAATAGCGATCGAAACCGGAAACCATCAGCAGTTGCTTGAACTGCTGCGGCGCCTGCGGCAGGGCGTAGAACTTGCCGGCATGGAGGCGCGACGGCACCAGGAAATCGCGCGCGCCTTCTGGCGATGAGGCCGTCAGGATCGGGGTTTGATACTCAAGAAAGCCCTGATCGACCATACGCTGGCGAATGGAATGGATAACGCGCGAACGCAGCACGATATTCTTGTGCAGAGTTTCGCGGCGCAGGTCGAGGAAGCGGTTCTTCAGGCGGATTTCTTCGGGATATTCCGGCTCGCCGAAGACCGGCAGCGGCAGTTCGGCGGCTTCCGACAGCACTTCAACGTCACCAACATAAACTTCGATCTCGCCAGTCGGCAGGTTCGGATTGATCGTTGCGCCGTCACGCGCCACCACCTTGCCATCGATACGGATCACGCTCTCGGCGCGCAGGCGTTCGACCTTGGCGAAACCGGGCGATGATGGATCGAAAACCAGTTGGGTCAGGCCGTAATGGTCACGCAGATCGATGAACAGCAGGCCGCCGTGGTCACGCTTGCGGTGAATCCAGCCGGACAGGCGGGTTTGCGAACCGGCGTCGGAAGCGCGCAGGGCGCCACAGGTATGAGAACGATAAATGTGCATGTGAAAGCCGATGGAGTAAGGAAATTTGTTGCGCCGTAGGGCACATGATGTGCCGGTAAAGTCAAGCTTTTTGCCACATTTTATGTGGCGCGCCTGACTGATTTTACTCACAATTCGTCTGTGGCCGTCCCCCGAATATCTCAGGTCCGGTCATTGTCATTAAGCGGTCGGGCTTCTACATTAAGGATATGTCACTGCAACTGCCCCTCGACCTGGAATCCGGCGATCGCTACAGCCGCGACCGCTTCATCGCCACCACGGAACTGGCGGCGATAGTCGGTGTGCTGCTGCATCCAGATCAATGGCTGAGTCCGCACCTGATCCTGCTCGGTCCACCTGGCAGCGGCAAAACGCATCTCGGCCATATCTTCGCCGCCCAAACGCACGGCCGTTTCCTCACCGCAGAAGAGACGCACAGCCTCGATTTCGCCGCCCTGGCGCCTGTCTCCTACGTGATTGATGACGCCGACAGGGCCTCTGAGGATGCCTTGTTTCACCTCTTCAATCACATTCAGAAAACCGGACAACAGCTTGTTCTTCTGACAGAAAACCAGCCCATCACCTGGAACGTCAAACTGCCCGATCTGGCGTCACGTCTGAACGCCATGCGGATCATCCCCCTGCCCGAACCGGACGAAGACCTGCTGATCGCCATCCTCAACAAGCTGTTCGCCCAGCGGGCGATTTCGCCGTCACCCGATTTTATCGACTATATTGTGCGCCGGATGGACCGCTCGGTCAGCGCCGCACAAAAAATTGTCACAGAACTGGAGCATTACGCCAATGGACGTGCGTTCAATCGCGCCCTGGCTAAATCCTGGTTCGATCATGAAACGGATTTATTCGAGGGGGCGCCGTAACGGAAATTCGAGAGTTTTTAAGGGTTTCGCGTTAGAATTTCCGCCAACAAACCGATTCTATTGAATGAAGCGACTGAAATGATTGATTCGAACATGGCCATCGAGACGACACCCAGCCCATCGGTGGCGGATACAGGCCATACGATGCCCGACACCGGCCCGGCGCCCTTTGATTTCAGCAATGACGAACCGCTTGATCCGTCGCTGTATATCAACCGCGAACTGAGCTGGCTGGCCTTTAATCAACGCGTGATCGAAGAAGCCAAGAACCCGCGTCATCCGCTGCTGGAACGCCTGCGCTTTTTGTCGATCTCGGCCAATAACCTCGATGAATTCTACATGGTGCGCGTTGCAGGCCTGCAAGGTCAGGTCCGCGAATCCGTGCGTGTGCTTTCGGTTGATGGTCATACGCCGCATGAACAGCTCGAAATGGTGAACAGCGCCGCCGGTGAGTTAATGAGCAAGCAGCAGGCGATCTGGTCGCAAATTCGCAATCAGTTGCATGAGAACGGCCTCAACCTGCTGTCGCCCAAGGATGTCAACAAGACCGACATGGCCTGGCTGGAGAAGGTTTACGAGAACCAGCTCTTCCCGGTCCTGACCCCGCTAGCCATCGATCCGGCCCATCCCTTCCCGTTCATTCCCAATCTTGGTTTCTCGATTGTTCTCAAGCTGTTGCGCCGTAAGGACAACAAGACCATGTATGCCCTCGTGCCGATCCCCACCGGCGTGAAGCGCTTCTGGGAAGTCGAATCCGCGGTGCGCAAGCCTGGTGACCGCGATGCCGGACCCGTCCGCCGCAAATTCATTTCGCTGGAAAACTTCGTTTCGTTGTTTTTGCACCAGCTTTTTCCCGGCTTCGATATTGTTTCGCGCGGTCTGTTCCGCATCCTGCGTGACTCCGATATCGAAATGGAGGAAGAAGCCGAAGACCTGGTGCGTGAGTTCGAGGCGCTCCTCAAGCAGCGCCGCCTGGGGTCTGTCGTCCGTGTCGAAATCGATTCGACCATGCCGGATGACCTGCGCAGCTTTATCGTCGGCCATCTCCATGCCGCACCGGAAGATGTCGTCAATATCACCGGCATACTCGGCATGGCCGAGGTATCGCAACTGATCCCGCGTGACCGTAACGACCTGAAATTCAAGCCGTTCGAGCCGCGTTTCCCAGAGCGTATCCGTGACAATGGCGGCGATGTTTTTGGCGCCATCCGCGAAAAAGATATCCTTGTTCACCATCCGTTTGAAAGCTTTGACGCCGTGGTGCAGTTCTTGCGGCAGTCGGCGCGTGATCCCAATGTCATCGCCATCAAGCAGACGCTTTATCGCACCTCGAAGGACAGCCCCATCGTCGCCGCGCTGATCGAGGCCGCCGAACAGGGCAAGAACGTCACGGCCCTGGTGGAAATCAAAGCGCGCTTTGACGAAGAAGCCAATCTGCGCTGGGCGCGCGCCATGGAACGCGCCGGCGTCCATGTCGTTTACGGCTTCGTGGAGTACAAGACCCACGCCAAGCTTTCGGTGGTGGTCCGGCGCGAAGGCGAAGCCCTGCGCACCTACTGCCATTTCGGCACCGGCAATTATCATCCGATCACAGCCAAGATATACACCGATCTCAGCCTGTTCACCGCCAATCCGGAACTGTGCCGCGACGCCATGCGCGTCTTCAATTTCATCACCGGCTATGCCCGGCCTGAGATGATGGAGAAGCTGTATTTCTCGCCCGTCACCTTAAAACCTGGCCTTATCCATCTGATCGATCAGGAAATTCTGAATGCCAAGGCAGGTAAACCGGCGCAGATATGGGCGAAGCTCAACGCCCTGGTCGACGCGACGGTGATCAAGAAGCTTTATCAGGCCAGCCAGGCTGGTGTGCAGATTGATCTGGTTATTCGCGGCATCTGCTGCCTGCGGCCGGGTGTGGCCGGCGTTTCGGAAAATATCCGTGTCAAATCGATTGTCGGGCGCTTCCTCGAACACTCGCGCATTGTCTGCTTCGCCAATGGCCACGCCCTGCCCTCCGACCAGGCACGCGTCTTCATGTCGTCCGCCGACTGGATGAGCCGCAATCTCGACCGCCGTGTCGAAACCCTGATCCCGATTGAAAACCCGACGGTCCATCGTCAGGTGCTCGACCAGATCATGGTCGCCAACCTGAATGATGAGGCCCAGACCTGGTATCTGAAATCGGACGGCGCCTATAATCGCCTCGATGTCAGTCATCTCGACAGACCTTTCTCGGCCCATGATTATTTCATGACCAACCCGTCCCTTTCCGGCCGTGGACGTGGCGTGAAAGACCTGCCGCAAGCCTTTGATCACGTCGGTGCGCGCAAATAATCGCTCACGATGAAGTCAACCGCTAACCCGTTTAAGGGGCTGTTCAAAGTTCCTCAAACGGGTTAGCGAAGTTTTGTATCGGGCGCGCAATGCGGGAAACCAATACCTTGAATTACAATACCGCTGTCATCGATATCGGCTCGAATTCCGTTCGTCTGGTTATATACCGCATTGAAGGCCGTTCAATCTGGCCGGTTTTCAATGAAAAGGTGCTGGCGGGGCTTGGGCGCGAACTCAAAACCACGGGCAGCCTGCACAAGGGCGGGATGCGCGAAAGCCTGATCGCCCTGCGCCGGTTCAAGGCCATCCTCGAATCCTACGATCTGAAGGACATCCATGCCGTCGCCACGGCCGCTATCCGCGACGCCGTTGACGGCCCGGATTTTGTCGCCACTATTCTCGATACCACCGGTTTCCGTGTCCGGGTGCTCAGCGGCGCCGAAGAGGCCCATTATTCCGCCCTGGGCGTCAAATGCGGCCATCTGGAAGCCGAAGGCGTGGTCGGCGATCTCGGCGGCTCCAGCCTGGAACTGGTCAATCTCAATGGCAGCAATGAACAAGCTCTGCGCGGCATCACCCTGCCGCTCGGTCCGTTCGCTCTCGGCGCGCCAAAACCGTTCGATCTGCAAGCCACCTACAGGGTCATCTGTGATCGCCTGGAGCCGTTGCAGGGCCGCTTTTCCAACACGCAGTTCCATGCGGTCGGCGGCGCCTGGCGCAATCTGGCGCTGATCTGGATGCAAAAACAGAACTACCCCCTGCAAGTCATCCAGCAATTCGAACTGCCGGCGCGCGAAGCCCTGACGATCGCCCGGCTGATCGCCAGCCAATCGCCTTCCTCACTGGAAAAACTGCCGGGTGTCTCGAAGCGCCGGCTGGAAAATATCGGTTACGCCGCCCTCGTTATGCAGGGGCTGATCGAGGTTCTGCACTTTGAGACCCTGTGCTTCTCCGCCTTCGGCCTGCGTGAAGGCCTGCTGTTTGAAGCGCTCGACGCCCCGCTGAAGACCGATGATCCCCTGATCGCCGGCTGCGCCTCCCTGGGCCATCGCCTCGGCATCAATGATGATCTTGGTCCGGCGCTGGCGCAATGGGCGCGAACGTTTTACGAAAGCGTCGATGAAGCGCTGTTAGATCGCCCCGCCTTGCGGCTGATCCGCGCCGCCGCCAAACTGTCCGATATCGGCGCCCGGCTTCATCCCGATCACCGCGCGGACCTGGCCTGTGATCAGGTGCTGCGCGCCCCTATTCCCGGCCAGAACCACCAGGAACGCGTCTTCCTCGCCTGCGCGATCTATACGCGGTACAGCGGCGACGCCTATGCCAAGGAACCGGTGCTGATCAGCCGCATTTTGGGGGAAGACCTGTTGCGGCAAGCGACGCAACTGGGGCTTCTGCTACGTCTCGGTTGCGACCTGTCCGCCAAATCGGCCAAGCTTCTGAGCCATGCCCATATTCGCCAGCAAGACCTGCATCTGATCCTGAGCGCCAAATCCGGCTGGGAAGACCTGCTGCTCGGCGAACAAACCCGCCGCCGCGCCCGCGCCCTGGCTCAGGCGCTGAAGCTCAACCTGAATATCATTACCTTTTAGCGACCCGCCAGTAACGGCGACGGCCCGACAGCGGCTAATCGAGTTCGACTACCTCAACCTTGGCACCATTAAGCACCAGCGCCAGTTCGCCACGCTTGAGACGCAGGGCGTCATCACCGAAAACCTTCTTGCGCCAACCTTCCAGCGCCGGCACCTTGGCGTTGTCATCGAGCGCGATCTTTTCCAGATCGGCCACGGTGGCAATCAGCTTGGGCGCCACGCCTTCTTCTTCACAACGGATGCGCAGCAATACTTTCAGTAGTTCGACCACAGATGCCGGCACCTGGACCGGCGGCGCTGATTTTTCCATCTTTGGCGCGAAGGCGTCCGGGTTCTTGACGACATTGCGAATGACCTCCGCAAGGTCGAGGCCGAATTTCGATGCGCCGAACCCCTTGGAAGTCGAACGCAGGTGATCGAACATCGCCGGATCGGTTGGCATTTGCGTGGCGATCTCGTCGATACCCTCATCCTTGAGGATGCGACCACGCGGCATGTCGCGCTCCTGCGCCATGCGTTCCCGCCAGGCGGCGACCTGCGCGAAAATCGCCATATATTTCACTGAATGCTTGCGCGGCTTGAGCCGGCGCCAGGCCTCATCCGGTTGCGTCGAATAGAGCGCCGGCGAAGTCAGCGCCTTCATCTCTTCCGAAACCCAGTCGAGACGCCCCTGCTTGTCCAGGCGATCGCGCAGCTTGGGGAACAGCTTGGCCAGGTGGGTGACATCGCCCAGCGCATAATGCAGTTGCTGCTCACTCAGAGGCCGGCGCGCCCAGTCGGTGAAGCGCGATCCCTTGTCGATATCGATCTTCAGCTTCTGGCGGACCAGCGAATCATAAGCCACCTGATCGCCGTAACCGGCAGCCATCGCGGCGACCTGGGTATCGAAGACCGGCTTCGGCATACAACCGAGATTGACGAAGATTTCCATATCCTGACGGCAGGCGTGAAAGACCTTCAGCACCTTTTCATCAGCCAGAACATCAAGAAAAGGCTTTAAATCCAGATCCTTGGCTAGCGGGTCGATAATCGCCGCGTGCTCTTCGCTGGCCGCTTGGATCAGGCACAGCTTCGGCCAGTAGGTCGTCTCACGCATGAATTCGGTATCGACCGTGATGAACGGGGCGGATTTTATCGCTTCGCAGAACGCGATCAGGTCATTGGTATTTGTAATTGGTGTCATTTTGTAGTTATAGCAAACCCGAATGGCCCCGATACAGGGCAAAGTGATCACAGGAATTTATTTATGTCCGAACCCGGCTCAAAATCTGGCTTAACCTATGCGGCGTCCGGAGTCGATATCGACGCAGGCGAAGCTTTGGTGGACGCCATCAAGCCGCTTGCCAAGTCCACCCGCCGTCCCGGTGCGGAAGCCTCGCTTGGCGGTTTCGGCGCACTGTTTGACTTGCGCGCCGCCGGTTACGACGATCCGTTGATCGTCACCACGACCGATGGCGTCGGCACCAAGCTCAAGATCGCCATCGAGACCCACCGCCACGATACGGTCGGTATCGATCTCGTCGCCATGTGCGTCAACGATCTGCTGGCCCAGGGCGCCGAGCCGCTGATGTTCCTTGATTATTACGCCACGTCCAAACTCGATGTTGATACGGCGAAGCGCGTCGTCGCCGGCATCGCCGAAGGCTGCAAGCGCGCCGGCTGTGCGCTGGTCGGTGGCGAAACCGCCGAAATGCCCGGCATGTACGGCAATGACGACTACGACCTGGCCGGGTTCTCGGTCGGCGCCGTCGACCGCAACAAGGTCCTGCCGCGCATGGACGACATGCGTGAAGGCGACGTCATCATCGGCCTCGCCTCCTCAGGTCCGCACTCCAACGGCTATTCGCTGATCCGCAAGGTAATTGAGGTCTCCGGCCTGTCATGGGCGTCGGATGCGCCGTTCGCCAAGGGTATGTCGCTGGCCCAGGCCCTGCTGGAGCCGACCCGCATCTATATCAAGACGGTCCTGCCGCTGATGAAATCCGGCCTGATCAAGGGCGGCGCTCACATCACCGGCGGCGGCCTGATCGAGAACCCCGACCGCGCCGTGCCCGCTCACCTGACCGCTACTTTCGATTTTGATGGCTGGGAATTCCCGCCGGTCTTCAAATGGCTGATGGAAACCGGCAATATCGACAAGCATGAAATGCTGCGCACCTTCAACTGTGGCGTCGGCTTTGTGCTCTATGTCGCGCCGAAGGATGCCGATGCGGTCCTGGCCGCCCTGCTTAATGCCGGCGAAGATGCCTTTATCTGCGGTCAGTTGGCAGTAAAATAACTTTGAACTCCCCCTGATAACAGGGGGAGGTGGCGCTTCAGCGCCGGAGGGGGTTATGAACCGCGGTACTGTTCGGCATTTAACCCCACCCGCCCTTCGGGCACCCTCCCCTGAAATCAGGGGAGGTTCTGAAACTGGAAGACAGAGTTCAGAACCATGAAGAAAACAAAAGCGGCCATTTTCATTTCCGGTCGCGGCTCCAATATGATGGCGCTGGTCGAGGCGTCGAAAGCGCCGGATTTTCCGGCGGAATTTGTGCTGGTCGTCGCTAATGATCCGAATGCCAGCGGACTGGAATGGGCCGCGGCGCATGGTCTGAAAACCTTCGCGCTCGATCACAAACCGTTTGGCAAGGATCGTGAGGCCCATGAGCGTCTGATCGATGCCGAACTGCGTGGCAACGGCGTAGAGTTTATCTGCCTCGCCGGCTATTTGCGCGTGCTGACGCCCTGGCTGGTCCAGCAATGGGAGGGCAAGATGATCAATATCCATCCCGCCCTCCTCCCTGACTTCAAGGGACTACATACCCACGAGCGCGCCATCGAAGCCGGTGTGCTTGAACACGGCGCGACCGTGCACTGGGTATCGAGCGGGGTCGATGAAGGCGAGATTATCGCTCAGGCGCGTGTACCTGTGCTGGAAGGCGACACGGCCGATATGCTGGCCACGCGCGTCCTGGCTGAGGAACACCGGCTCTATGCTCAGGCTGTCAGGAAAATTCTTACAAAAATGTAATCCAGGCGGTTACACGGTTACGGCCGCAACCATGCTATAGCCATATCCGGTTTTTGCATCCCTGGGTTTTTGATGATCCGCACCGCCACCTTTGCTTTTCTTGCTGCGTTCGCCCTGATATTTGGCGCCATGACCTCTGGTCGCGCCACCGCTGAAGAAGGCCTGTGGACGTTCGATAACTTCCCTCTGGCCAGGGTCAATACCGCCTATGGCACCAAGCTCGATGCAAAATGGCTTGACCACCTTCAGGGCGCAAGCATCAGGCTAAGCTCCGGCTGTTCGGGTTCCCTTGTCTCCGGCGAAGGCCTTATCTTCACCAATCACCATTGCGTCATGGATTGCGCCCAGGATCTTTCCAACCCCGGACAGGATTACGTTGCTGACGGCTATATGGAAGCGCGCGAAGACGAGCGCACCTGTCCCGGCCTGATAGCGGAAACCCTGATATCAACGCAGGACTACACAGGGCAGGTCAATACCGCCACCGCCGGTCTGAACGGGGACGCCTTCGTGCGCGCTCAGAATGCCGTCTTCACCGAAATTGAAAAAGCAGCCTGCGGTGATGATCAGAAGCGGCACTGCGAAATGGTTTCGCTGTATCAGGGGGGGCAATACAGGCTCTACACGTATCATAAGTATTCCGATGTACGCCTTGTTTTCGCGCCGGAATTTCAGGCGGCCTTCTTCGGCGGCGATCCGGATAATTTCAACTTTCCGCGCTATGCGCTCGATATCGGCTTCCTGCGTATCTATGAAAATGACGCGCCGGTTAAAACACCCGACCATCTGATCTGGAATACCGAAACGCCGCGCGAAGGCGATCCGGTCTTCGTCGCGGGCAATCCCGGTACGACCAAACGCCTCATGACGGCATCGCAGTTGGAAACCCTGCGCGACGTGGTTTATCCACCTGTGCAGATGATGAAATCTGAATTGCGCGGCCGCCTGATCACCTTTTCAGAACAGGACGAAGAAAACCATCGCATCAGTCAGGATGCGATCTTCGGTGTCGAAAATGGCTTCAAGGCCATGAGTGGCGAATGGCTGACGCTGCAAAATCCGGCGATGATCGCCGCCAAACGTCGGGAAGAAGCCTATCTACAATCAACCCTGACCGGACCATTCGCTTTGGAAATCGGCGATCCCTGGACCGCTATCGCTGAGGCGCAAAAGGCCTATGCCGCGCTCTTCCTGCCCTATAACTTTCTGGAAAACACCCCCTATAGCTCGACCCTGCTCACCTATGCCCGCGAACTGGTGCGCGGCGCGGCAGAACGGCAAAAGCCCTCCGCCGAACGCCTGCCTGAATATGCCGACTCCCGCCTGCCGGCGATCGAACGCGGCCTGTTCGCCAACGCGCAGATTCAGAAACCGCTTGAACAACTCTATCTCGAATTTCGTCTGTCGAAAGCGCGGGAATATCTCGGCACGGACGCGCCACAGACCCAACTCCTGCTTGGCAAATCCTCGCCCGAAGAACTGGCGTCATTCCTGGTTGAAAATACCGGACTGGACGATGTCGATACCCGCAAAACGTTATGGGCGGGTGGTATGGCGGCCATCAAGGCGTCGACCGATCCAATGATCCAGTATGCCCTGCGCATCGATCCGGCTTCACGTGATATTCGCCAACAGTATGAGAACCGCGTCACCGGCCCGACACGCATCGCCGCCGAGAAGATCGCCCGCGTGCGTTTCAAAGCCTACGGTACGGATACCTATCCCGACGCCACCTTCTCACCCCGCCTGTCCTATGGCCGTATTCAGGGCTGGACCTGGCGCGGCACGACAGTTGCACCTTTCACCCATATGAAGGGCATCTATGATCGCGCCACCGGTAAAACGCCTTATCAACTGCCGCAGTCCTTTGTCGATGCGCGCGGCAAATTCGACGGTGATACGGTGTTCGATTTCGTCACCACCAACGATATCGTCGGCGGCAATTCCGGCTCACCGGCGGTCAACGCCAGGGGCGAAATCATCGGCGCGGTGTTCGACGGCAATATTCACAGCCTCGGCGGCACGTATTTTTATGATGGCGCGCTCAATCGTGCGGTCGTGGTTTCTACAGAAGCTGTCAGCATGGCGCTGGAGAAGATTTACGATAATCAGGCGCTGTTGACGGAATTGCGGCAAAACTAATAGGGTTTAGGGTCCGTGACCCCAAGTCTTTATCTATTAAAAAAGCCCCGCCTTAGAGGCAGGGCTTTTTTAATAGAACAAGGTTTGTGGGGGCTCAGCCCCACGCCCCACAAGTTTAACCGACGATCTGGTCATCCGAGAAGAACTGGGCGATTTCAATCGCGGCATTCTCGTCCGAGTCCGAACCGTGGACGGAGTTTTCACCGATCGACAGGGCAAACAGCTTGCGCAGGGTGCCTTCAGCGGCCTGTTCCGGGTTGGTGGCGCCCATGACTTCGCGGTATTTCGGCACGGCGTTGTCGGCTTCCAGAACCTGGACAACGACCGGTTCGGCGGTCATCTGGCCAACCAGTTCACCAAAGAAAGGACGTTCCTTGTGGACGCCGTAGAACTGCTCGGCTTGCGCCTGGGTCAGCTTCACGCGACGCTGGGCGACGATGCGCAGACCGGCGGCTTCGATGACGGCGTTGATCGCGCCGGTCAGGTTGCGGCGGGTGGCGTCGGGCTTGATGATCGAGAAAGTACGGGACATGAAGGAAGTTCCAATTTTGTTTGGCTTTAAGGTTGGGCTGGCTTATAGCGACACGCGAAGCATTCGCCAACCCGTAAATTCTAAAGTTTTTAAGTCACATGTTGCAGATTACCAACCTGGTGTACGACGCCTATGGCCGCCGCTTTTTTGACGGCGCCACCCTAAGCCTGACGCCGGGCACCAAGGCCGGTCTTGTCGGGCTGAATGGCGTCGGCAAATCGACCCTGTTCAAGTTGATCCTGGGGCACGCCCAACCGGGCGGCGGTGAAATCACCACGCCGAAAGCCTGGCGCATCGCCTCGGTCGATCAGGAAATCGCCGCCTCGCCCAAACATCTGATAGATGAAGTGCTCGATCTCGACGTCCGCCGCCGCGACCTGCTGCGCGCGCTGGAAACCGCCGACCCCATGCACCAGGCAGAAATCCACCACGACCTTTACGCCATCGGCGCCGATCGCGCCCCGGCCAAGGCGGCCGAAATCCTCAGCGGCCTCGGTTTTTCCAATGCCGACCTGACGCGCCCGATCTCGGATTTTTCCGGCGGCTGGCGGATGCGCGCGGCGCTGGCCGGCGCCTTGCTCGCCGAACCCGATCTGCTACTGCTCGATGAACCGACCAACTATCTCGATCTTGAAGGCGCCTTGTGGCTGGAAGCGCGCCTGAAGCGTTACCCCAACGCCGCCCTGATGATCTCACACGACCGCGACCTGCTCAATGAATCGGTTGACGCCATTATCCATGTGGCCGGGCAAAAGCTTGACTACTACACTGGTGGCTACGACAATTTTGAACGGATGCGCGCCGAAAAAGCCCGCCTGAACGCCGCCAACGCCAACAAACAGGAAGCCGAACGCGCGCACCTGCAAGCCTTCGTCGACCGTTTCCGCGCTAAGGCTTCCAAGGCGGCGCAGGCGCAATCACGTATGAAGAAGCTGGAAAAGCTGCCGCCGATCTCCGCCACGATTGAAGACCGGGTGGCGCCTTTCGTACTGCCGTCGCCGGATAAACAACTGGCGCCGCCGATCGTCCGCCTCGATGATGCCAGTGTCGGTTATGGCGATACGGTCATCCTGCGTCACATGAACATTCGCCTCGATCCCGATGATCGGATTGGGGTTTTGGGCGTTAACGGCGCCGGTAAATCGACCTTCGCAAAAATGCTGGCCGGCGCGCTGACCGAGAGCCACGGCACACAATGGCGCGACCGCCGCATGACGGTCGGCTGGTTCCACCAGCACCAGATCGAGGCGATGGACCCGGAAGATACGCCGCTGGAAATGATCCGCCGCGCCCGCCCGGATGAAACCGAGGCCAAGCGTCGCTCGCGCCTGGGGTCTTTCGGCATGGGTGCGCAAAAGGTCGAAACCAAGGTCAAGGATCTCTCCGGCGGCGAACGCGCCCGTCTGCTGCTCAACATGGTGGCTATGGAGAAGCCGCACCTGCTGATCCTCGACGAACCGACCAACCACCTGGATATCGACAGCCGCCGCGCCCTGCTCGACGCGCTGAATGATTATGAAGGCGCTGTGTTGATGATCACCCACGATCGTTCGCTGATCGAACTGGTGGCCGACAAGCTGTGGCTGGTCAATGACGGCACGGTGAAGACCTATACCGGCAGCATGGACGATTATGCCAAACTAGTGATCGAGCGCTCCAAGACGGCGACGCGCGAGGAAGCCGCCGCCGAGGCCAAGGATAAAGGGCCTAACGTCAATACCAAGGAGGCGCGCAAAGCCGCCGCCGCCGCGCGCAACGCCATCGCGCCGTTGAAGAAAAAGGCTGACGACCTGGAGCGTCAGATCGAGTCGACCAGCAATCAGATCAAGCTTCTGGACCTCAAGCTGGGCGATCCGGATATTTACGCAAAGGATCAGGCGCAGGCAATAAGTCTCGGCAAGGACAAAGCAAAGCTGGAAGAGAAGGTCGTCGCTTTGGAAGCCGAATGGATGACGGCGGCGGAGGTTTATGAAACCGCCAAGGCTCAGGCCGGCGTTTAATACTATCGAGTTTGGGGTTTGGGGTCTGCGCCCCTACGTCTTGCCTATCGCTGTTACCGCGGTATCGTAAAACTCACCTTCAAACCGCTCATGTCAGACGGTTCGAGCCAGATTTCACCGCCGTGCGCCAGAATGATCTTGCGCGCCAGGGTCAGCCCCATGCCGACACCAGGATAGACTTCATCCGTATGCAGCTTGCGTAATGGCCGGAAAACATCGTCGTAAAACAGCGGATCGATGCCGATGCCATTATCCGAAATACTGAACTCCCAGAAATCGGCGGTTTTGTCGCAACGGATGCGAATATCCGGCGCCACGTCAGGCTTGCGGAACTTGATCGCATTATCCAGCAGGGCGAAGAACACCGTGTGCATCTGCTGGGCATCCGCCATCACCTCCGGCATCCGCGGGTAGTTGAAGTGCCCCTTGGTCGCATCCAGTTGCGCCTGCAACTGCATGTAGCAACGCGCCACGACGATTTCGAGTTCGACCAGGGCGCGGCTGCGCGGCACCGTATTCAGGCGTGAAAACGCCAGCAATCCCTGAATCATTTCGCCCAGCTTCTGGCCGCTTTCGATGATCAGGTCGAGGTGTAGCTGATCCTCGGCCTTCTCGACAACGGGCAGGCTTTCTTTCAGGAGTTGGGAAAACGCCACCATCGACCGGACCGGGCCGGCGAGATCGTGCGAGACGATATAGGCGAAATCCTTGAATTCTTCGGCGGGATCGGCTGGGGCAGTCATGATGATGTGTCGGGGTTCCTGCATGGCACGTCCTCCTTATGCGTCTATGTTCTGGGAAGGCACGCAGGCCAGAAGGAAAAAAAACTGTTCGATCAATGCAATTGCTTCACGGAATTTAGCCAGATCGACGGGCTTGATGACATAGGCATTGGCGTGAAGCTGATAACTTTTCAGGATATTACTGCCAGCGCCGGAATTTGACATCACAATCACGGGAATGTGCCTGGAACGCAAATCGCTTTTGATGCGGCTCAAGACCTCCACGCCGC
Organism: Asticcacaulis sp.; assembly: GCF_035497195.1. Classification (GTDB taxonomy): domain Bacteria; phylum Pseudomonadota; class Alphaproteobacteria; order Caulobacterales; family Caulobacteraceae; genus Asticcacaulis. The sequence continues at coordinate 100,304 of NZ_DATJDZ010000002.1, read as the reverse complement.
TCATCTTGGGCAGACCCAGGTCCAGCATGATCAGGTCGGGCAACCGCTTGCCACGATAATCCCCTTCCTGCGCCAGCATGGCCAGCGCCATCTCACCTGTGGAGGCGACCGTCAGATTGGCTTCGACATGCGCTTCTTTAAAAGCATGGGCGGCGAGCAGGGCGTCACCGCGATTATCGTCCACCAGCAGAATTTCCGCCGGCCTTCCGTCGCCTATGAGCTTTTTATCCATGCGTTCAAGACCCGATCGTTTGGGTGGGTATGGGCGATGGGCCGCCCCGGAATACCGTCGATTCGTCTCTTCACTTAACTCAAGGTAGCATCAAGACTGGCCGCTGACCAACTGAAATAGCATATAAAACAGCAAATCAGCGTTACCCGCATTTAACCGATTCAATAATGCCGGTCTCGCTGTTGAAGACAATCGTCTGGCGATCGGAACGGTATTCCTGCGTCACGATGCAGCTCGAACACACCACGCGGCGCTTGCCCGGATCGAGCGGAACGGGAATTTCGGTACGGGGCTTGCCAACAAGCCCCTGCAAGGCGCTGGCGCCGCATTGATCGTCGGCCATGGGCCGGTAAGCGGCCGGCGGTGGCGGCGCGGGCCGGCTGACAGGCGGATGATATACGGGTGCCTGTGGTGCCGGGCGCGGCGCGGGCGCCACAGGCGCTTCCGGTGCCGATGTGCAGGAAGCCAAAGTCAAGAAAAATAAGGCAAAAAGAGCACCACGTTCATGTAATTTCTTCATTGCATCTTCTCCCAACGGCCTTGTGTATTCTGTTTCCAGTAGGCGAGATCGGCGCCCTCGCCTTTTAATCGTTTCCATTGCTGGCGCGCCCAGCCGAGATGTTCATCATCCGCGCCCTCGAAAACAACGAGGCCCCTCTGTAAACCAGAGATATCCGGAAAATCCACCGGTGCGACCGAAACGTAAACCTCCGGACTGTTGACCATATCACCCGACGTGCCGAGCAGGACCGGCTGGCGTGACGCCAGTTCATCCCCTTCGCGGTCATGTGCCAGAAAAGACGCTGAATTATAGCTCCATAACTGGCTATTCAGAACGTCAATCTTGTCATCGTCATGGCCGTGAACATAGGCGCGCCAGCCTTTTTGCACGACCTTTTCCAGCAGATCGGGCAGGACCTGCGGCAAGGGCGTCTTTTCAAGGTGATAAAACCAGATATCCGGCATATGGAACGGGCCTATTGTTCGTAGAAACGCTCGACCAGTTGCGTCAGCGTGCGTACCCCAAAACCGGTGGCGCCTTCGGGCACGGTCGGGATACGTTGCTCATTGGTCCAGGCGACCGGCGCGATATCCATATGCGCCCACGGCACATTATTGACGAAGCGTTGCAGGAACAGCGCCGCAGTGATCGACCCCGCCGGACGGCCACCGATATTGCGGATGTCGGCGATTTTCGAATCGATCTGTTTTTCATATTGCGGCGGCAGTGGCATCCGCCAGGTGTTTTCGCCGGCGGCTTTCGACGCCTCACCTATTCTCTCAGCCAGTTCGTCGTTGTTACTGAAAACACCGGCATAATCCATGCCGAGCGCGATGATCATGGCGCCGGTAAGCGTCGCCAAATCGATCATGAACTGCGGTTTGAAGCGATCCTGACAATACCACAGGGCGTCGGCCAGAACGAGCCGGCCTTCGGCGTCAGTGTTGATCACCTCGATCGTGGTGCCGGACATCGCTTTCACCACATCTCCGGGGCGTTGCGCGTTGCCGTCCGGCATATTTTCGACCAGGCCGATGATGCCGACCGCATTGACCTTTGCCTGACGGCTGGCCAGGGCGATCATGGCGCCGACCACGGCGGCCGAACCGCCCATGTCCCATTTCATGTCTTCCATGCCCTCGGCCGGCTTGATCGAAATGCCGCCGGTATCGAAGGTTACGCCCTTGCCGACAAAAGCGACGGGCTGCGCTTTCCCCGCCCCCTGCCATTGCATGATCACCAGCTTCGGTTCCTTGCGGCTGCCGAGGCCCACGCCAAGCAGGGAGTGCATGCCGAGCTTTTCCATTTCCGCCACGCCGAGCACCTCGACCTTCAGCCCTGTCGATTCGAGCGCCTTGACGCGATCGGCATAGGACTGCGGATAGAGGACATTGGCCGGTTCCGACACCAGGTCGCGAGCGAACAGGATGCCGTCACGCAAAGCCGCCAACGGTGCGAATGCCGCTTCCGCTGCCTTGATATCGTCACAGACAATGGTGATGCTTTTCAGTGTCGGCGCTTTGTCCAGCTTGGCCTGGCCGAAATATTTATCGAAGCGGTAGGCGGCCAGATGAAAAGCGAGCAGCGCCCGCGCCACAAGGTCCGGCGTAAAGCCTGTCAGGTCGAAGCTAAGGCCTTCAAAGCCGGCGGCTTTCACCGCATGATAGAGGCTGGCGGCGATTGTTTCCATGCCGGCATTGTCGAGCTTGGCGAGATCGCCGCCGCCGGTCACCGCCAGCGCCACGGCGTCAGCACCGTTGGGGCGGCTGAGCAGTTGTGCCTTGCCACGCGCGCCCTTGAATCCTAAGGCCGAAAGCGTGGCCTTTACCTCTTCGATGGCCGCCGGCGCCAGTTTGGCGAAACCGGCGCTGACGCCCTCACCTTCGCCCAGTATGAGCGCCAGGCAGGTCTTGGCGGCAGGTGTGGTGGCGAGCGTAATGGCAGGTTGCGGCATGAAGTCCTCCGAAGCAGTGGCCGTCCTGAGACGGCGGCAGACTAAGCCCTATGCCCCTTTTTACCGGCCGACAGAAGTGTTTTTTGCAACTTTTTTGTTACCGTATTTACGGGTTACCCAAGGCTTGTTCGAGGTTTCTTTGCCGAACTGTACATAAGTGTTCAATTTTTTTGCATGGCACCATGCAACAGCTTGTAATTAACGCCGGAAGCGGTCAAAAGAGGACGCAAACACGGCATTTGACGAGTTAACCTGAAATATGCGCACACTTGACCGTTACATATTCCGCCAACTGATCTTGCCGGTTGGCGGCGCCGTGGCGGCATTGACGGCCATTGCCCTCCTCAGCCAATCACTGACTCAATTCGACCTGGTGGTTGAGCGCGGTCAGAACGCCTGGACCTTTATCAAGATCACCCTGCTGTCCCTGCCGCAACTGGCCGGTCTGATTTTCCCTATCGCCCTGTTCGTCGGCACGCTTGTGGCCTTGACCCGGATGCAGGGCGAACATGAATTCACCGCGGCCTACGCCAGCGGCATGTCACTGATGCGCGTCGCCTACCCGATCCTGCGCATCGCTATCTATTTCACCCTGATCAGTCTGATGGTGAACCTGTTCATCCAGCCCCTGACCAACCGCGCCATGCGGCAGGAGCTTTTCAACGTCAAGAACGACCTGATCTCCAGCCTGGTCAAGGAAGGCGACTTCTCGACCTCCGAATCAGGGCTGACCATCTATGTTCAGAAAATCGACCAGAACGGCCTGCTGCGGCAGATATTCATCCGCACAGACGAGCCGGACGGCAAGGACCAGACCTACGCCGCCCGTGAGGGGCGAATCAAGAAAATAGACGGCAGTTCCGTGCTGATCATGCGCAACGGTTCGAACCAGCAACTGTCCGGCAAGGGCGTGCTCGACCACCTGACCTGGGATGAATACAGCTTCGACATCACCTCGTACTTCACCAGCGACGACTACCTGCAATACAAGGAAGGCGACCGCTATATGCGCGAACTCATCTTCCCGGTTCGCTATGATTATGAAAAGTCCGTCTGGCAGAAATATTACGCCGAGGCCAATGCCCGCGTAGCCAATCCGCTCTACAACCTGGCCTTTGTCATGCTGGCCATCGTCAGTGTGCTCGGTGGCCGTTTCAGCCGCAATGGCTACGCCAAACGAATCGCCATCGCCGCCGCGGCCGCCGGCGCCACGCGCATATTCGGCGTGGTGGTTGAAACCGCCAGCGCCTCGGCCTGGATACTCAATATCCTGCAATATGTCGTGCCTATGATCCCGGTCATCATCAGCCTGCGCCTGATCCGCAAACATGACGGTCGGACCATAAGCCTGCGCCCCCAAGCGATGCAGGCCAAAACCGCCCTTCGGCCATTGTAGGAGGACGCCATGAACCTGAGCAGACCACAGTTCCTCGACAATCTCGTTTATCTCAACCCCTGGCGCAAAAGCCGGCTGGAAACCTATATTCTCCAGACCTGCATTTCCGCCTTCGTGTCGGCGCTGATGATCGTCGCTGCATTGATCTTCCTGATCGAATATGTCGGCATTTCCAAAACCCTTGGCGCCAAGGCCGACGTATCCGGCCTGTCCGTCATCGGGCTGATGCTGGAAAAATCGCCAGGTTCCATCCTGGTCCTGCTCCCCTTCGCCTTCCTGTTCGGCGCCCTGTTCGCCTTCGTGAACCTCAATCGCCGCAGTGAACTGATCGCCATGCGCGCCGCCGGTGTTTCGGCCTGGCGCTTTGTTATGCCCGCCGCCATCATGGCCTTCGCCTTCGGTCTGCTGACCATCGGCCTGCTCAATCCGATCGCCTCCCTTCTCAACGACCATTACGAACGCGTGACGGCCAGGCTTGATCAGGCGGATGCGCCGCCTCAAGGGCCGGCAAACGGCGCCATCTATCTGCGCCAGGGCGACGGCAAGCAGCAGATCGTTATTCGCGCCGCCAGCCAGGATAATATCATCGGCCACCTGAAAGGCGTCACCTTCTGGATTTACGATATCGACGCCAAGGAAACGCCCGTATTTCGCAAGCGGATCGACGCGCAGGAAGCCACCTTGCGACCGGGTTACTGGCAACTGCGCAACGCTCAGGAAGCAACTGTAACTGGTCCGCCGACTGCGCCCTATGATGTGTTGACCATGCCATCCAATCTCGACCCGCAGAAGGCTTTCAAGAAATATGCCTCGACTCAGAGCGTCCCCTTTTGGCGCCTCCCTGGTCTGATTCACCAGAACCGCATATCCGGTTTCTCAACCGCCCTTTATGAGTTGAAACTGCACCAGCTTCTGTCAACGCCCCTGATGTTCGCCGCCATGACCGCGCTGGGCGCCGTTTTCAGCCTGCGCCTGATGCGCCTCGGTGGCGTAACCGGCCTGGTTATTTCCGGCATCAGCCTTGGTTTCGTCATTTTCTTCGTCAACCAGTTGTTTTCCAGCATGGGCAAGGCCGGCGTCATCCCGATCTTTATGGCGGGCTGGTCACCGGCGATCCTCGCCATGCTGGTTGCCACAACCCTGATCGTTTACACAGAAGACGGTTAAACGGGTTAAGCTTGCATGACGTGATTCGATTTGGCTCGATAAGGCATGTCTTTTTGGTCGGTTTCTGCACCGGCTATGTTATATGAACGAGCACGGCAGATCTTGCCTGCGTTCGGCAATTTTGATTTTGGCTACAGGACTGATACGGCAGGCGATGATTAAGCGCTATTCTTACAAGCTGGAAGCGGGCAGGCTCGGTGTGGGGCTGATCACCCTGATCGCCATGAGCGCCGGGTGCAACCACGCTATGGCGCAAAATGAGGCGGACCAGCCCCCCCCCGTGCCGGCAGCGCCTACCGCCGCCGAAACCCGACCGCCCTACGCCGACGCCAAGCCCATGCCAAAAATCGTGCGCACGGAAACCACACCGGGCACCGACGGCCTGACAAAGGGCACATCCTATCTCGAAGCCGATAAGGTCACCAACAGTGAGGATGATGTCATCACCGCCACCGGCAGCGTCGAATTGCGCCAGAATGGCCGGACCATTCGCGCCGACAAGGTGACTTCTAATTCCGCCACCGGCGTCACCACGGCCGAAGGCCATACCCAGACGCTAAACGAAGACGGCAGCGTGCAGTTTTCCGACCGGATTACCTATGACGACAATATGCAGTCGGGCTACAGCGAGAATTTCGCCTCGATCGGCCGGGACAACAGCAAGGTGTTCGCCCGCCGCCTGGAGCAGGTAAGCCCGGATATCAACCGCCTCACCAATGTCATCTACACCCCTTGCGCGCTCTGCGTGAAAAACGGCGAAACGCAAAATCCCACCTGGTCGATCGAGGCCAGCAAGATCACTCAGCGTAAAGACAAGAAGATGGTCTTTTACAATAACGCTGTGGTGAAAATCAAAGGCGTGCCGGTTCTTTATACACCCTATCTCTGGACGCCAGATCCGGAGCTTGACCGGGCTTCGGGCTTCCTGCCGCCAAAGATTTCGGCTGACGAAAAGCGCGGTTTTTCGTATGAACAACCCTATCTGTGGTCGATCTCACCTTACCAGTATCTGATTATCAGCCCGCAGTTGAACGCCAGCGTCAACCCGCTGCTTAACCTCGATTATCAGCGCCGGTTCTACTCAGGCACGCTGCATCTGCGCGGCGGCTTCACCAACGAAGCTTTTTTCGACAATGACGGCGACCGCCACGGCGCTTCCGCCACCCGCGAATATCTGCTGGCCGACGGCGCTTTCAAGATCAACGATAACTGGCGCTGGAACTTCACCGCCCAGCATGTGAAGGATGAAAGCGGAAGCACCAAAGGCGACTACGCCAATTTCTTCGAACGCTACAATATTGACGGCGCCTTCGATCAGGTCGGCGACCTGTCCGTCGATTCCCGCCAACTGATCAATCAGTTCAATATGACGCGGCAAGCCTCGAACGCCTATTTCGCCGTGACCATGGCGAATTTCCAAAGCCTGCAAGTCGGCGGCTATCTCGATAACGGCACAAACTTACAGCCTTATGCCACAAGTTCCGATTTCTTTCCGGTCATCGCCCCTCAGATCGAGGCTTACTGGTCACCGAAATCCCGCATTCTGGGTGGTCAATTAACCTTATCCGCCAACGCTATCGGTATCTATCACAAGCGCCTTGGCAATGTTGCGGGCCTGAGGGCCATTGATATAGGTGCGCCGGAAGCGTCCGACGAGATGACAGGCTATGACACCAATCGCGTGAGCGCCGGCCTGAACTGGACCGGCGACATGACGAGCCGGAACGGGATCAAATGGGGACCTTTCGTGGACATGCGCCACGATTATTACAAGGTCAGCGATCTCGACACGACGGGCACTTCCTACGAAGTGTCGCGCGATCTGGCGACGGCCGGTTTGAACATCAGCTATCCCATGTACCGCAAGTTCAAAAGCTTTACCGCGATCATTGAACCGGTCGCTCAGCTTGCGGTGTCACCCGATGCACAGGTCAGCCCCTATCTGCCCACAGAGGACAGCCAGTCCTTTGAGTTTGACGAAACGACCCTGTTCAGTTTCAACAAATCTCCGGGCTTCGATATATATGAAGCCGGCGCACGTATGAGCCTGGGCCTGCGCGGCGAATTGCGCTTCAATTCCGGCCTGAAGGTCGACGGCCTTATCGGCCGCGTCCTGCGCGATGAGGTTGAAAGCCAATTCCTCAAGACAGTAAAGGTCACCGGACAAACCTATACCTACGATCCGTCGGGTTTGGGCAGCCAGAATTCCGATTGGATTGCGACCGGCGGATTTAGAATACCAAAAGGTTTCAACGGTTATACGCGCCTGCGTTTTGACGGCGAAACCGGCAAAATGAGCCAGGGCGAATATGGCTTGACGGCGATCCGCAAAAACACCACGGCCACCTTGCGTTACATCGTCAATAACCGCCTGACCCAAACACAAATACGGTCCAACTACGGTGTCAACGCGCTCGGAGACCCGCTGACCAGCAGCACCGCTGACCAGATAGCACTGCGCACAGCACTCGCCTCTACCGGCAAACTGAAAACATTCGGCGACAACTATCGCAATATCCAGCTTTACGGCCGCCACTTCTTCACCAGCCACTGGGGCGTCTCGGCGCGCCTCGACCGTGACATGGTGCTGGATACCTGGCGTAAATCGACGGTCAGCCTGATCTATCGTGACGATTGCAGTTGGTTCGAGCTGGTTTATCAGCAGAATAACTCAGCCCTGACGACGCGTAACAATAAACCTTCGTCCTCGATATTCTTCCGCCTTAACTTAACCACATTGGGAACATCACCTTCCAACTTTAATGATGTTCGCTAATTTCAGGTCAAACCTTCATACGATGCACATGTCCAATCCTCTGTCCTCCGGCTCCCTCATGTCCAAGGTTTCACCCGTCCTGACTCTCGTGCTGGCGCTCGGCGCGCCCGCCGCTTTCGCGCAAAGCTTCCCGCAAACGCCGGATACCGGCGACGCCGCGCTCGCCTCGCAACCGGCCCTGACGCCCGATACCCAGGCGCCGCAATTGCCACCACTGGGCGAAGGCATCCTGACGTCTGTCAATAACGACATGATCACCTCCTACGACCTGAAACAGCGCATGTTGCTGTTGATCGTCACCTCCGGCGTGCAGGTAACGCAGGAAAATTATGCGTCCTTCCAGCAGCAGGCGCTGAACAGCCTGATTGACGAGCGCCTGCAACAACAGGAAATGGATCACTGGAAGGTCAAGGTGACCGATGCCGATATCGATGAAGAAATCGGCCGCATGGCCGCCCAAAGCAACCTGAAACCCGACCAGCTTCTAAGCGAATTGAAGCGAGTCGGTGTCGAGCCCGCTACTTTGCGCGCGCAGATTGCCGCCGAATCGGGCTGGAACCAGCTCGTCGGCGGGCGTTATCACTCCAACGCCAATGTCGGCACGGCCCAGGTCGATTCCCTGATGGATAAGGTCATCGCCGATGGCCAGAAGCCGCAATATCTCGTGGCGGAAATCTTTATCGACAACACCACGGCCGGCTCCCCAGCCAACGCCTTGCAGGGCGCCAAGCAATTGCGCGAGCAGATTGCCAATAAGGTAGCGCCCTTCCAGGCCGTTGCCCGCCAGTTCTCCAACGCCCCTTCGGCGGCCAATGGCGGTGATGCTGGCTGGCTGGTGTCCGGCAATATCGATCCGGCGGTTGAAAGCGTGCTGACATCGCTCAAACCGGGTGAAATGAGCGAGCCTATTCCCACCAAGGATGGCGTTTACGTCTATCTGTTGCGCCAGAAGACCGATGGCAATGCCGATATGGTCTTCCGCATCAAACAGGCCGCCGTCCCCCTGCCCGCCAATGCCAGCCCGGCCGATGTCGCCGCTGCGAACGCCGCCCTGGCCAGTTTCCGTTCACGCGTCGATAGCTGCGAGGCTTTCGACGAACTGAACGGCAAGGGACCGGCCGGCGTCCAGGTCACTGATCTGGGCGACGCCCAACTCTCAACTCTTTTGACCAACTATGCCGATGCGTTGCGCCCGCTGAAAAACAATCAGGTCACCGAACCCTTGCGCAATGCGCAGAACATGGACGTGCTCTATGTCTGCGACCGCCAACTGGCCGGTGACAACGCCTTGAGCCGCGATCAGGTCGAGAATAATCTGGTCAATCAGCGCCTGTCCATGCTGGGCCGCCGTTACCTGCGCGAACTGAGAAGTACGGCGACGATTGAAAACCACTAACGCCCCTTTGGTTATGAGCCTGGGTGATCCTTGCGGGATCGGCCCGGAGCTTGCGGCGAAAGCCTGGACCAGTCTGAGAGATCAGACTGGTCTTGCCTTTTGCGTGCTTGGCGACGCTGCTTTGCTGGCCACGCAAGGGGTTCCGGTCGTGCGTGTGGCCGATATTTCAGAGACTGCCGCGCATTTCGCCAAAGCCTTGCCGGTGCTTGATATGCCGCTCAGTGCGCCTGTCATCGCCGGCAAGCCCGACAGTCTACATGCGCCGCATATCATTGACTGGATCAAGGCGGGCGTCGATCTGTGCCTCAATGGCCGGGCGCGGGCGCTGGTCACCTGCCCCATCGCCAAGTCGGTGCTTTACGCCACGGGATTCAAATTTCCCGGCCATACCGAATATCTCGCTGAGCTATGCCGCGATGGCGATATCGTGCCGACGCCAGTGATGATGCTGACGGCAAAGGATCTGCGCGTGGTGCTGGCAACCATCCATACGCCGTTGAGCGCTGTGCCCGCCGCCTTGTCGATTGAGGGGCTGGTTGAACTGGCCCGCATCACACATGCCGCGCTGATACATGACTTCGCTATCCCGCAGCCGCGCCTGGTCATGGCCGGGCTGAATCCGCACGCCGGCGAAGATGGCGCCATCGGCCGCGAGGAGATCGACATTTTGAAGCCCGCGGTTAATCAGTTGCAAAACGAAAGCATTGATATTCACGGGCCATTTCCGGCGGATACGCTGTTTCATGACGAGGCCCGCACCGGTTATGACGCGGCGCTTTGCCTGTATCACGATCAGGGCCTGATTCCCTTGAAGACGCTCGATTTCTGGGGCGGTGTCAATATCACGCTCGGCCTGCCGATTGTCCGCACCTCGCCGGACCACGGCACCGGCTTCAATATCGCCGGCAAGCGGATTGCGCGGGTTGATAGCCTGCTGGCAGCCATTCGTGCCGCCAACGACATCAGTCGTAATCGAGCCTTCTTATGACCCTCCCCAGCCTGCGCGAAAGCCTTGAAGCCCACGGACTGCTGGCCAAGAAGTCTTTCGGCCAGCACTTCCTGCTTGATCTCAACATTACCCGCAAGATCGTCCGCCTGGGCGGTCCGTTCGATGGCGACGCGGTCATCGAGGTCGGCCCCGGCCCCGGCGGCCTGACGCGCGCCCTGTTGGAAACTGAAGCGAGCAAGATCATTGCCGTCGAGATGGACAGCCGCTTTATTGATCTGCTCGGTGAGTTGAATGTGGTTTATGGTAACCGTTTCGAGGTCATCGAAGGCGATGCCATGAAGGTGAATGAGCTAGCGGCTCTGACGGATCGCGGCCTGCCGCCGCTTGCCCACATCGTCTCCAACCTGCCCTATAATGTAGGCACCCCTCTGCTGATCAAATGGCTGACCGGCCCCTGGCAGCCGCTATCAATGACTCTGATGTTCCAGCTTGAAGTCGCGCTGCGTGTCGTGGCGCCAGTCGGGGATGACGATTACGGCCGCCTGTCGGTCATCGCGCAGGTGCTATGTGATTGTGAGAAGTTGATGGACCTGCCGGCGCGTGCCTTTACGCCGCCGCCAAAGGTCGACAGTGCTGTGGTTCATTTGAAGCCTAAGGCTGATCGCCCAGACAAGGCGATTATCAAGAACCTGGAAAAGGTTACGGCTGCCGCTTTTGGCCAGCGCCGAAAGATGCTGCGTGCATCTTTGAAACCACTGGGCGGCGAAGCTCTGCTGGAAAAAGCCGGAATCACGCCAACCGAACGCGCGGAACAGATTTCACCGCAGGATTTTCTAAGGATGGCATATCTTCTATAATGGGCGCGGGGTCTGCGCCCCCGCATCTTCAATTCAAAAAAAGCCCTGCCAAATTGGCAAGGCTTTTTCTTTGATCGGGAAAGACTTGGGGCCACAGGCCCCAAACTCCATTAGATAGGCTCAGACATCAGTTCATCGACGAACGGCGCAATCCACAAGCCACGCGAACGGCGAGCGACCTCGGCGTGATAGATGTGGATCAGTTCGGCATAGGAACGGTCGAAATCGTCATTGAGGATGACATAATCGTACTCCGCCCAATGCGAAATCTCGCCCTTGGCGCGGGCCAGACGGCGCTCGATGACCGTCATATCGTCCTGCGCGCGGGCGATCAGCCGGCGCTTCAGTTCTTCCATCGATGGCGGCAGAATAAAGATGCGCACCACGTCCGACGGGGCCTTGGCGGAGATTCTTTGCGCTCCCTGCCAATCAATATCGAACAGCACATTCTGGCCCTGTGACAGCGCGCGTTCGACCGGTTCCCGCAACGAACCATAGCGATGATCATGCACCGAGGCGTGTTCGAGGAAAGCGTCCTCGGCCACAAGTTCATCCATGTGCGTATCGTCGATAAAATGGTATTCGCGTCCCTCCACCTCGCCGGGGCGCGGCTTGCGGGTGGTGACGGAGGTAGACAGGTCGAGATCGGCATGATCAGCCATCAGCCGGCGGCAAAGCGAGGTCTTGCCGGCGCCGGAAGGCGACGAGACGATAAGCATAAGACCGCGTTTTATACGCTGCGTGCCGGGGTTTTGGGTATTCGGCATCGCCTACTCCACATTTTGCGTTTGTTCACGGAACTGATCGATCACGGCTTTAAGCTCCAGCCCCGTTTGGGTCAATTCGATAAAGGCCGATTTCGAGCATAAGGTATTGGCTTCACGCATGAATTCCTGCGCCAGGAAGTCGAGTTTGCGGCCGGGCGCGGTCTCACTGTCAATCAGTTGGTGCGCCTGATCGAGATGCGAGGTCAGGCGGTCCAGTTCTTCGCGGACATCGGCCTTGGTGGCTAATAACGCCGCCTCTTGCAGTACGCGCTCCTCGAAGTCCTGCGCCTCCGGCAACAATTCATTCAGGCGGCGGGTGAAGCGCTCGCGGATCGCCTCGACCTGCTGATCGGCCAGGGCTTTGGCGCGTTCGACGCAGGCCGCCATGCTGATCAGATGGCCTTTCAATATCCCTTCGAGCGCCCGGCCTTCGCTTTCACGCGCCTCTTTCAAACAATCGAACAACGCCGCCAGATCGGCCGCCAGTGCGGCTTCGGCATCTCCGCCCAGGTCAGCCCGTTCATCACCGGCGGCCTCGATCACGCCACGCAGGCCCAGCAGGCCGTCCACCGAAGGCATCACCGCTTCGCCGGCGTCGATCAGGGCACGACTGGCTTCAAGATAGAACTCCAGCACATCCTTGTTAAGCGTCACGCCGGTTTTCGCCGCAGCGCTGCCAACCGAGACGGTCAGGTTCATTTGCCCACGCTGAAAGCGGCTTTTCGCCAGATCCCTGCCAGCCTTTTCCACGGCTTCAAAACCGGCCGGGAAACGGTATTTGATATCCAGGCCGCGGCCATTGACGCTGCGCATTTCCAGCGTCCACGTCAGGCTATCGTAACTGCCTTCGATACGGGCAAAACCGGTCATGCTAGCCAGGCTCATCAGAGTCTCCAGAAGACGGGGAAATTAGCGTTTGGCGTTCAGACGAACAAGTTTGGCCGTCGCATCAGGCGCCTTGGCGACGGAGGGGGCAACCATTGCATCCGGGGCCGTGGCTGAAGACGTGTAAACATTCACCTGCGCCTCCATCGCGCGCCATTTGGCGACATTGGTCAGGTGCTCTTCATAGCTGGCGGCGAACACATGTCCGCCGGTGCCATTGGCGACGAAATACAGGTCCTTCGTCTTGGCCGGATTGAGCACAGCAGCGATCGACGCCTTGCCAGGATTGGCGATCGGCGTCACCGGCAGCTTGTCGATCAGATAGGTATTCCACGGTGTCAGCGTATCCAGTTCCTCGCGCGTCAGGCCCCGGCCAAGCGGTTCACCATGCGAAATACCGTAGATGACCGTCGGATCAGACCCCAGGCGGATACCGCTGCGCAGGCGATTAATGAAGACCGCAGCGACACGCGGCCGTTCGTCAGCCAGTTTGGTTTCACGCTCGACGATCGACGCCATGATCAGGGCGTCTTCCTTGGTGGCAAAAGGCAGGTCCGGCGCACGCTTCGCCCACAGGGCATCCAGCGTATCACGACCGGCATCGAGCATACGCTCAAGCACTGCCTGGCGCGTTTCGCCGGGCTGGTACAGATAGGTTTCCGGCAGAACAGCCCCTTCCGGCGGCACCTCGACATCGCCGGTCAGGTCCTTGGTCGCCATCAGGATGCGAACGGCCTGGGCCGAAGTCTTGCCCTCGGGAATGGTGATATAGGTCTGGACGACCCGGCCGGCTTCGATCTGCTTCAGCGCGTTGACAAGTGAAATACCGGCCGGAAATTCATAGGTGCCCGCCTTCATCGCATTCTGCTGGCCGCTGAATTTTGCTGCCATCCGGAACAGCGAAGCCGAATGAATAACGTGTTGTTTTTCCAGTTCACGGCCCATAGCGGTCACGCTCATGCCGTGGGCGAACGTAATGCGTGTTACGGTCTTCGGACCCGGCCCATATAGCTGGGCATAGAAAAACATTCCGCAGGACATCAGCAAAAGCATCAGACCAGCCGCAAGCCCCGCCAGAGGGGCCATAAGTGACGTGCCCCCTTTTTCTGACGATGCTTTGCCGGTGATACGGATCATTCGTCGACAGCACCGAGGATCAGCGCGGCATTGGTGCCGCCGAAGCCGAAGCTGTTGGAAAGCACCCTTTTGATCTTCATCGGCTTGGCCTTGTGCGGCACAAGATCAACGACCGTATCGACATCGGGATTGTCGAGATTGATGGTCGGCGGCGCGATCTGGTCACGGATGGCCAGGGCGCAGAAGATGGCTTCTACCGCACCGGCACCGCCGAGCAAGTGCCCGATAGCGGATTTGGTGGAAGACACCGTGCCGGTGGCGGCGCGGGCGCCAAGGAACTTTTCAATGGCCTTCAGTTCGATGCCGTCGGCCATGGTCGAGGTGCCGTGCGAATTGACATAATCGATCGTCGTCGGATCGATGTTGCCATTTTTCGCGGCCGCCACCATGGCGCGGTAGCCGCCGTCACCGGTCTCGGAAGGGGCGGTGATATGATAGGCGTCGCCAGTCAGGCCATAGCCCAGGACTTCGGCGTAGATTTTCGCGCCGCGCGCCTTGGCGTGTTCATATTCTTCAAGAACGACGATGCCCGCGCCCTCGCCCATGACGAAGCCATCGCGGTCCTTGTCATAGGGGCGCGAGGCCTTTTCAGGCGCATCGTTAAAGGCGGTACACAAGGCGCGGCAAGCGATAAAGCCAGCGATGCCAACCGGCACGATGGCTGATTCCGCGCCACCGGCCACCATGACATCAGCGTCACCGAACATGATCAAACGCGCCGCGTCACCGATGGCATGGGCGCCGGTAGCGCAGGCCGTGACGACGGAATGGTTCGGCCCCTTGAGCTTATGGCGAATCGATACCTGCCCCGAAGCCAGGTTGATCAGGGATGATGGGATAAAGAAGGGCGAAATCCGCTTCGGCCCCTTGTCACGCAGTTCCAGCGCGGTTTCAGCAATGATGCCGAGACCGCCGATTCCGGAACCGATCATGGTGCCGGTGCGCTCCTGGTCTTCTTCGCTTTCGGGATGCCAGTTGGCGTCTTTCAGGGCTTCATCAGCCGCTGCAATGGCGTACAGAATAAAGTCGTCGACCTTGCGGCGCTCCTTGTTGGAAAGCACCAGCGAGGGATCGAACGAGCCTTCGATGTCGGGGCCGCCGCCGCCGCGTCCATCGACGCTGGGCACTTCACAAGCCACCGTACAGGCATAGTCGGTTGTATCGAAAGCCGTGATGGGACCGGCGCCGGACTTGCCTTCAAGCAGGCGTTTCCAGGATATCTCGACCCCGTTACCCAGGGGTGAAACCAGACCGAGACCGGTAATTACAACGCGACGAACCATAGGCAATCAACCTTCAATTTGGCCTTTCAACTTCCGGCCAGACCTGGATACAACTAAGCGCGGCCAAACCCCTTAACAGGAGTCTGAAACCGCGCTCAAGCAAGTCTTTAGACTTAGGACTTCAGCTTACCATCGATGTAGGAAACAGCGTCGCCCACGGTCAAGATGTGCTCAGCCGAGTCATCAGGGATTTCGATATCGAATTCTTCTTCGAAAGCCATGACCAGCTCAACGATGTCGAGGCTGTCGGCTTCCAGATCGTCGATAAAGCTCGCCTTTTCCGTGACCTTATCCGGATCTGCATCCAGATGGTCGATCACGATCTTACGAACACGTTCAAGAACTTCAGACATTTATTGTCCCTTCAGAAAGTATAAACTCAGGACCCGAGACCGCAGGGTCCCAAGGGGAGGATAGAATCCAGTTTTGTCTTGTAGGCATATAAAACCGGCGTTTCAAGACATTTAAAGCACCGGCCGAAGCAAGAGTGGGAAAACGCTCACCAAATACGCGCTTTCCCGACTGTTATATTCAGATCATCGCCATGCCGCCGTTGACGTGCAGGGTTTGTCCCGTGACGTAACCGGCTTCCGCGCTGGCCAGATAAACGGCCGCCGCGGCGATGTCGCTGCCTTCACCCAAAGCGCCCGCCGGAATTTTGGTCAGGATGGCGGCCCTTTGCGCCTCATTGAGTTCGTCCGTCATGGGCGAGGCAATGAAACCCGGAGCGATGCAGTTGACGGTTATATTGCGGCTGCCAACCTCTTGTGCAAGGGCCTTGGAGAAACCAATCATCCCCGCCTTCGAGGCCGCATAGTTGGTCTGCCCCGCATTGCCGGTGACGCCGACCACCGAGGTGATACCGATGATACGACCGTAACGGCGCTTCATCATGCCTTTGGTGGCAGCGCGCGCCAGGCGGAAATAGGCTTCCAGATTGACCTTGATGACCGTTTCCCAGTCTTCATCCTTCATGCGCAGGAGCAGGCCGTCGCGGGTAATGCCGGCATTGGCGATCAGGATATCGAGGCCGGAACCGGCGGCTTCTTCCGCCTTGGCGACCAGACCGTCTACTTGCGCGGAATCGGAGAGATTGGCGGCGGCGATAAACGCCCCCTCCCCAAGCTCTGCGGCCAGTTCGGCCAGAACACTTTCCCGCGTGCCGGAAAGCACCACCTTGGCGCCCTGGGCGTGCAGCGAACGGGCGATAGCGGCGCCAAGCCCCCCGGTCGCGCCGGTGACAAGGGCGGTTTTTCCGGTCAGTTCGAACATAAGCGTTTCCTTAAAAAGGGTGTTTGCTGGCGGCGCGTTTAAGCGAAACCGCATACGGGATCAAGCAGATTTGAAATTGAACCACGAATGGACACGAATAAACACGAATGAAAATGGCCAGGTTAAGCGCCACTATCCGCTCAAATTTAAATGAGCGAAGCTCACAAATCTATTCGTGTTTATTCGTGGTTCCAACAACTACAATTTAAGCGAGGCCGCAAAAGCCTCGAAATCGGCAGCACTATTAAGCGCCACGGAATTGGCTTCCGGCGCGATACGCTTTGACATGCCGGTCAATACCTTGCCGGCGCCCAGCTCAACGAAAGTGGTAACGCCACCCTCGGTCGCCAGCCACTGCACCGATTCGCGCCAGCGCACACGGCCCGTGACCTGACGCACCAGCAGATCGGCGATTTCCTCCTTGCCGCCAATCGGACGGGCCGTGACATTGGCCACGAGGATTGAAACAGGCTCATTGATGGTCACTTTGGATAAGGCTTCGCGCATTTCTGCGGCGGCAGGCTCCATCAATGGCGAATGGAAAGGTGCGGAAACGTTCAACAACATCCCCTTGGCGCCGAGTTCCTTGGCCTTTTCAACGGCCAGTTCAACCGCTGCCTTGACACCGGAGATAACGATCTGTCCGGCATTGTTGTCGTTGGCGATGACCACCACGCCCGCCGCCGAACCGGCTTCGCAGGCGGCTTCGGCCAGAGCCAGATCCGCCTTGCCGATCAGGGCCGCCATGGCACCGACGCCGAGCGGCGTGGCGCGCTGCATGGCCTGGCCGCGCAGTTTCAGCAAACGCGCCGTATCGGCCAGCGAGAATGTCCCCGCCGCCGCATGGGCCGAATATTCGCCAAGACTGTGACCGGCAATATATTTGGCCTGAGCCGTGGTGATGCCGAATTCCTTTTCGAGGGTGCGCGACACGGCGACCGACACCGCCATAATCGCCGGCTGGGCGTTTTCGGTCAGGGTCAGTTGATCTTCAGGCCCGTCGCGCATGATGGCGAACAGCTTTTGTCCGAGCGCCTCATCGACCTCATCGAACACCTCCCGCGCGGCCGCGAAAGTTCCATATAACTCCGCGCCCATGCCGACGCTTTGCGATCCCTGTCCCGGAAAAACAAACGCTAATGTCATGATGATCTGGCCTCGTATCGTTGAAATGGCCAATTGCGTTAGGACAAACCGCGGCCAAGGGCAAGCCGGACAGCGCAATTTTGCATTATTGCCAGCCAGGCGTAACCGATCTTGCCGATCGGGCGTATAAGGCATAGCATCCGCTCAACAGGAGATACGCCCCAATGAAAACATCCATGAAAAAAACAGCTCTCGCCCTCACCGCCGCGCTCGTCGCCACCCTTGGCCTCACAGCCCCTGCCTTAGCCGCCCTGAAGGTCGGTGACGCGGCACCCGCCTTCAGCATTCCTGTCGCCAAGGATGGCGTGGTTAGCACGTTTTCCCTTAAGGATGCGCTGAAATCCGGTCCGGTCGTGGTCTATTTCTACCCGAAAGCCTTTACCGGTGGCTGCTCGCTTGAAGCGCACCAGTTTTCCGAGGCCATTCCCGAATTTCAGGCGAAGCATGTCTCCGTCGTCGGCGTATCAACCGACGATATCGATACATTGAAAAGATTCTCCAAGGAATCCTGCCAGGGCAAGTTCCCGGTCGGCGCCGATACCAAGGCGGTCGTCACAAAGGCTTATGACGCGCAAATGGGCACGATGAACATGTCCAACCGCATTTCCTATGTGGTCGGTACAGATGGAAAGATCAGCTTCGTGCATGACAGCGGCGATGCCTCAACCCACGTCAGCACGCTGTTGAAAGCGGTAAACGCCGGAAAGTAAGACTTCCACCTTACTACTTGCCTTTTGAGCGTTCCTCATCTATGAGGGCGCTCCTTTCCGGGTGGTCGGCTGACATCGTGTCACGTCCGATCCATCGTCTTGACCCGAACTTCCGTAGGTCTAAGACGCCACCCGGAGCAACGGAAGAGGATACACATGCCCTTTTACGAACACACCGTGCTTGCACGGCAAGATATTTCGCCTCAACAAGCGGAAGCTCTTAACGACATCATCAAAAACCTGATCGAAGAAGGCGGCGGTCACATCGCCAAGATCGAATATTGGGGTTTGCGCAACCTGACCTATCGCGTCAAGAAGAACCGCAAGGCTCACTATTCCTTGCTGGCCATCGACGCCCCGGCCCCGGCCGTCAAGGAAATGGAACGCCAGCTTTCGATCAACGAAGATGTCATCCGCTTCCTGACCGTCCGCGTCGAGGAACTCGACCTCGAACTGTCGCCCGTCCTGTCGCGCCGTGACCGTCCGGAACGCTCGGATCGCCCCGACCGTCCCGAACGTGCCGAACGCACACCTGACTTCGCAGAATAAGGGAGCACCAGATGTCTGAAGACGCAATCGCCTCCACCGCCCCCGGCGCACCCGTCGGTTCCGGTCCCGCCCGCCGTCCTTTCTTCCGCCGCCGCAAGGTGTGCCCGTTCTCCGGCGCTGGTTCGCCGAAGATCGACTATAAGGACGTCAAGCTCCTGCAACGTTACATCTCGGAACGCGGCAAGATCGTCCCCTCGCGCATCACGGCCGTCAGCCAGAAGAAGCAACGCGAACTGGCCAAGGCCATCAAGCGCGCCCGTTTCCTGGCCCTGTTGCCCTACGTTGTGAAGTAAGGAACAGAGATCATGAAAGTTGTTTTGCTTGAACGTGTCGAAAATCTCGGCACCATCGGCGATGTGGTTGGCGTTAAGGACGGCTTTGCCCGTAATTACCTCCTGCCCCGCCACAAGGCCCTGCGCGCCACCTCTGCTAACCTGAAGGTCTTCGAGGCCCAGAAGGAACAGATCGTCGCCCGTAACAATGCCACCAAGGAAGCTGCCGAAAAATCGGCTTCGGAACTGGACGGCACGACCTATGTCATCATCCGCCAGGCGGGTGATAGCGGTCAGCTCTACGGTTCGGTCAACGCCCGCGACATCGCGGACGCGGTTGCTGAAGCCGGCGGCAAGGTTGAGCGTAATCAGATCGTTCTGAATACGCCGATTAAGACGCTCGGCCTGCACGTCATCACCGTGCGCCTGCACGCGGAAGTCTCGCTGACCCTCACGGCCAACGTGGCCCGCTCGGCTGATGAAGCCGAACGTCAGGCCTCCGGCGAAAACGTCATCGCCGCGCAATTCGAAGAAGATCGCGTCGCTGCTGAAGAAGCCGCGGCCGATATGCTCGAAGGCGGCGCCGGCGAAGCCATGCAGAACGCGCCTTACGAAGCTTGATGCTTCGATAAGGGCCTCGCCCATGTTGCGAAGCCCTGCCGCTATGCTGCTTGAGGGTCTGCCTCGGGCGCGCTTTGCGCCCGCCAAAACCTCAATAGGTTTTGGCGCTGAAATGCTTAAGTTACCCCCGGAAGCTTGCTTTCGGGGGTTTTCTTATGGCGATCACAGCGTGTTTATTGCAACGGACTGATCCGTCTTGCTTTTACCGGAAAAACAGGTATGGTCAGCACATTCGAGATTCAGGTTTGACTTGCACGACCGCCCTACAAGGCTTCCAAGACGCACTTTTTTCGGATTTTAAAGTTCGCGTAATTCCATGCGTTCTTCATGCACGAAGGTGCGATACATCAACGGAGGCCATCATGGCTACTGGTACGGTTAAGTGGTTCAACCCCACAAAAGGTTTTGGTTTCATTCAGCCCGATACGGGCGGTGCGGACGTGTTCGTTCACATCTCGGCCGTTGAGCGCGCCGGTCTGCGTACCCTGAACGAAAATCAGAAGATCACTTACGAGCTGGTCACTGAAAAGGGCAAGACTTCGGCTGCCAACCTGCAAACCGCGTAATTTATCGGCTGCGGCCTGTAAATTTCAAAGTTTAAAACCCCTGAAAGCGTCTGCTTTCGGGGGTTTTTTCATTTCCACTCGCGTGAGGACGATGGCCGGCCTATTTGTTTGCCAAATATGGCGTAGATTTTGAGTCACGAATGGTTACAACACAAAGCGTTTATTCACGAATATTGCGTAAGCGTTGCGTACTCGCCAAACAAAAGAATTGTACATATCCATTTGAATTATAAATATTTTTATTGAATTTTTATAAGTCAGCAAACCAAGCTGAATAATTTTCCTAATGTCAGATTGCAAGATTTATTGCGCCGCACCCTCTTTAAATATGACGTGAATGCGACCAATTGTGGCTCAGCACAACCGCACGAGTCGGAAAATCGCCTTAAAGTCGAACCCGAACCGAATAATGGAGCCTACGCATGTCCAATCCTCGTCTTTACCTGACAACCGCCCTTGTCCTCAGCCTGGCGGCGGGCTTCGCGCCCGCCGCCTTCGCCCAGGACGCCAATCAGGCCGCTCCGGCGGCAGATGAGCAACCCACCGAAATCGTCGTCACCGGCCAGCGCGCCAGTCGCCGTTCGCGTCTCGACACCCTGGCGCCGGTCGATGTCGTCACCGCCCAAAGCCTGCAAGCCCAGGGCTCGACCGAATTGGCCCAAGCCCTGTCGCGCGTCGCCCCCAGCCTGAACTTCCCGCGCCCCGCCGGCGTTGACGGCACCGACAATGTCCGTCCGGCCTCCCTGCGCGGTCTGTCACCTGATCAGACCCTCGTGCTCGTCGATGGCAAACGCCGCCACGCCTCAGCCTTGGTCAATGTCAACGGTTCGACCGGCCGCGGCTCCTCGGCCGTCGATCTCAACGCCATCCCCGAAGTCGCCCTTGACCGCCTCGAAGTCCTGCGTGACGGCGCATCGGCGCAATATGGTTCCGACGCCATCGCCGGCGTCATCAACCTGCATCTGCGCGAAGCCGATCATGGCGCCGGCGTCAGCGTTTCCTACGGTGAATACGATACCGACGTCAGCCCGGCCAATTCTTCGCGTCACGCCTCGGATGGCGGCACAACCAATGCCTCCGGCTGGATCGGTCTGCCACTTGGTTCCGACGGTTTCCTGACCATTTCGGCTGAAACCCGCCACCGTGCTCCGACCTCGCGCGGCGATATCGATGGTCTCGTCTCACCGGCCGTTGTCACCAGTCGTTACGGTGATCCGGCTCAACTCAGCGCCAGTGTTTTCGTCAATGCCGGCAAGCCGCTGAACGACAACTGGACGCTCTACGGCAATGCCAGTGTCTCCAATCTTGATTCTAAGAGCGCGGCCTTCTTCCGTCACGCCAATTCCAGCGGCAACATCGCCGCCATCTATCCGTTTGGCTTCCTGCCGATCATCAACGCCCAGTCCAAAGACTATTCGGCTACCGTCGGTGCGCGCGGCAATATCGGCGAATGGACCAGCGATTTCTCTTTAAGCGCCGGCGGCAACAAGCTCGACTACTACACGCTCAACAGCGTCAACCCTTCCTACGGCACGGCGTCGCAACGCGATTTCTATGACGGTCAACTGAAATACGACCAGACCGTCTTCAACGCCGACATCAGCCGTCCGTTCGCCGTCTCCGGCTGGGCCAGCCCCCTGACCCTGGCGCTCGGCCTCGAAGCCCGCCAGGAAAAATATGCCATCAAGGCCGGTGAAGTCGCCTCTTACGCGCTCGGTTCCGACACAACCAAGTCGGCCGGCGCCCAGGGCTTCAGCGGCTTCCAGCCAAGCAACGTTGTCGATGTTGACCGCAATAATGTCGGTATCTATGCCGATGTCGCCGCCGATATCACCGATCGCTTCAGCTTCGACGCCGCCATTCGCGCTGAAAACTACTCCGATTTCGGCGATAATGTTTCCGGCAAGCTGGCCGCGCGCTACAAGCTGACAGACAGCTTCGCCCTGCGCGGCTCGGTCTCGACCGGCTTCCGCGCGCCTTCGCTGGCCCAGCAATACTTTACGTCAACGGCAAGCGTCCTCGATACCAGCGGCAGCGTCGGTAAGATCGTCGAAACCGGTACTTTCCCGGCCACCAGCGCGGTCGCCACAGCCCTCGGCGCCGAACCCCTGAACCCGGAAAAGTCGACCAACTATACGCTGGGCGGCGTCTGGCACAGCGGACCGTTTGAAGTGACACTCGATGCCTACAGCATCAAGATCGAGGACCGCATCCTGCTATCGGAAAATATCTCCAGCAGCTTCTCGCCCCAGGTGGCCACTTTGCTTGCGCCCTATGGCGTGTCTGCCGCCCGCTTCTTCATCAATGGCGCCGACACCACCACCAATGGCGTCGATCTGGTCGCCAATTATCGCCTCCCGACCGACCGCCTGGGCCGTTTCAACTTCTCGCTGGCCTATAACCACAACGAGACCGAGATCGATAGCCTGAACGCCCTGAACAACTCGCCGCTCTCTCCCCAGCCGGTTCTTTTCGCTCGCGTTCGTCAGGTCATCCTGACCAATTCGTCGCCGGAAGATAAGGCCACCTTCGGGGTCGATTGGAACGCTGGTCACTGGGTCGTCAACGGTCGCGCCACCTATTATGGCGATGTTATCGATCCCAACGCTGTTCAGGCAAAGGACATCCACTCCGGCGATCACACGCTCGTCGACCTGTCAGCCAGCTATCGCTTTGGCACCGGCACCACGATCAGCCTCGGCGCGGACAATCTGTTCGACGAATATCCGAACGCCACCCGCGCCGATCTGAACGTCACCAGCGGAAACGGCGTCGGCGCCCTCGCCTTCACCCGCTTCTCGCCGTTCGGCTTCAACGGACGTTACCTCTACGCCAAGCTCAGCCAAACCTGGTAGAAGGGCCACAGGCCCTTCACCCGGAATTGTAACAGTGTTTGTTGTGATTTCTGCGGTTTAGCACGACCATCTTGCCCCTCGCCGGTTCGCCTGCGAGGGGTTTTTCATGCTATGATCAGGCGAATCTATCCCCACAGTTCACAGGCTGTGAATTGGCCTTAAGTGGACAGCTGTGAGCCGTCGAAAAATCTGCCGGGACAGCCCTTGCCTTTCCTGTCTTAACTCTGCTTATGACCGCCATGCCCGATACCCTCTCCCCACCCCACCCCGCTTCCGAAACGCCAGCCACCATTCCGCACAATCTCGAAGCGGAACAGGCCCTCCTGGGCTGCCTGCTGTTCGATAACGGCGCCTACGAACGCCTGTATGACGGTCTGCAACCGCGTCATTTCTACGAACCGTTCCATCAGCGCCTGTTTGCCATGATCGAGGAGCAGATCCGCATCGGCCACCTGGCGGAACCTATTGTCCTGCTGGATAAGTTCAAGGCGGATCAGGCGTTTCAGGATCTCGGCGGTATCCGCTATTTCGCCGATCTCGTCGATCGCGCCCCGCCGGCCGCCAATGCCTCCGACTATGCCCGCGTCATCTATGACCTCGCCCTGCGCCGCGACCTCATCCGCCTCGGCGGCGAAATTGCTAAATCCGCCGTCGGGGAAAAGGATGCCCGTGAACAGATCGAAGCCGCGGAATCCCAGCTCTTTGCCATGGCCGAAACCGGCGGCTCCTCCTCCGGCTTCGTCTCCTTCTCCGATGCCGTCAGCGGCGCCTTGCAACATGCCGAGGAAGCTTTCCACCGTGACGGCGGTCTGGCCGGTGTATCCACAGGCCTGGTCGATCTCGACAAGCAGATCGGCGGGCTGCACAAGTCCGACCTGATCATCCTGGCCGGACGCCCCTCGATGGGGAAAACCGCCCTGGCGACCAATATCGCCATGAATATCGCCAAGAATTTCGCTTACGAACCCCAGCCAGACGGTACGCGCAAGACGGTGCGCGGCGGCATAGTCGCCTTCTATTCGCTGGAAATGTCCGCCGACCAGTTGGCCGGCCGTCTGCTGTCCGATGCGTCGGGCGTTCCCTCCGACAAGATCCGCAAGGGCGAAATCAATCCGGGCGAGTTCATGCAGATCAAGGAGGCGGCCATGGAGATCAGTGCCTGCCCGCTGTATATCGATGATACCGGCGGCATCACCCTGGCCAAGCTGACCGCCCGCGCCCGCCGCCTCAAACGCACCGCCGGCCTTGATTGCCTGATCGTCGACTACCTCCAGCTCGTCACCATCGGCGATTCCACCATGAACCGTGTGCAGGAAGTTTCGACCATCACAATGGGCCTGAAAACCCTGGCGAAGGAACTGGCTATCCCGGTCATCGCCCTCTCGCAGTTGTCGCGTCAGGTTGAAAGCCGCGACGACAAGCGTCCGCAACTGTCCGACCTGCGTGAATCCGGCTCGATCGAACAGGACGCCGATATCGTCATGTTCGTCTACCGCGAAAGCTACTATCTCGGCCGCGCCGAGCCGCGCGAAGGCTCGCCGGAGCACCTGACATGGCAGGAAGAGATGGATCGCACCCGTGGCATGGCCGAAGTTATTATCGGCAAACAGCGGCACGGTCCGATCGGCACCGTCCGGCTCTCGTTTGACGCCAACACAGTGCGCTTCGGCAATCTGGCCAACAGCCATCTATATGAGAGCAGCTACGAATAGTCTTTATTGACATCGCTAAAAAATCAGAACATATGAAGAACAAATAACTTCATATGAGTGTGTCATGGCCCGCGATTCCGCCATCTATGTCTGTCAGTCCTGTGGCAATGTCCATAATAAATGGGCGGGGCAGTGCGGCGGCTGCGGCCAGTGGAACACCCTGGTGCAGGAGGCGTATAGTGCTCCGCCCGGTGGGCTAAAGCCGGAAACGGCCGGGAAAATATCCCGGTTGAACAAGATGCAGTTTGAAACCCTGGAGAGCGAGGATGCGATCCCCGTTCGGATGGTGACGGGCATAGATGAGTTCGATCGCGTTTGCGGCGGCGGTGTGGTGCCTGGTTCGGCTATCCTGATCGCCGGCGACCCCGGCGTCGGCAAATCGACCCTGCTGTTGCAGGTCGCCGCCAGCGCCGCATTGAAAAACCTGAAAGTCGCCTATATCTCCGGTGAAGAAGCCGTAGAGCAAATCCGTGGTCGGGCCGGGCGTATGGGGCTGTCCAAGGCGCCGGTAGATCTTGCCGCCGAAACCGCGCTGCGCACGATTCTGGAAGCCTTGAAGCGTGAGAAGTTCGATCTCGTTATTGTCGACTCCATTCAAACCCTGTGGTCGGATGCGGTCGAAGCCGCCCAAGGCTCAGTCTCTCAGGTCCGCGCCTGCGCCGGCGAACTGGTAAGGCTGGCCAAGAAGCAATCGACCTCCATTATCATGGTCGGTCACGTCACCAAGGAAGGACAGATCGCCGGTCCACGCGTCGTCGAGCATATGGTCGATGCCGTCCTGTCATTTGAAGGTGAGCGCGGCTATCCGTTCCGTATCCTGCGCGGCACCAAGAACCGCTTCGGCGCCACGGACGAGATCGGCGTCTTCGAGATGGGCGATTCCGGCCTGCGCGAAGTGCCCAATCCGTCCGCGCTGTTCCTGGGTGATGGCCACGAGCGCGCCTCCGGTTCGGCAGTCTTCGCCGGTATCGAAGGCTCCCGTCCAGTGCTCGTTGAGGTTCAGGCCCTGGTTGCGCCCTCGGCCTATGGCACCCCGCGCCGCGCCGTGGTCGGCTGGGATTCCGGTCGCCTGGCCATGATCCTCGCCGTACTGGAATCGCGCTGCGGCGTCGGCTTTGGCCAAAAGGACGTCTACCTCAATGTCGCCGGCGGCCTGCGCATATCCGAACCGGCGGGCGATCTCTGCGCGGCGCTTGCTCTGGTTTCCGCCCTGACCGATGTGCCCCTGCCACGTGATTGCGTGGTCTTTGGCGAGATCAGCCTGTCCGGTGATATCCGCTCGGTTTCCCGCGCCGAAGGCCGCCTGAAAGAAGCCCTGAAGCTGGGCTTTTCAAGCGCTGTAACCGCGCAATCAGTCGCCGAAAATGCGCCCCTCCAGGTGCGCGGCTTTACGACTCTTGTTGACGCTGTGACGGGCCTTTTTCCGCAAGGCTAATCGCCCGGCGGGTTAACCCATGTTGTTAAGTCTAAGCGCGAATGGTATGAGTGGACACAGACGCTATTGCGCACTCAGTCCTCAATAAAAACGCGGACAGGACTGGAAAACGGCCGGCGCCATCACATATGGGGGATAACATGCAAGCCTACGACCTCATCTTTCTGGCCATCTTGGCCATATCGTGTTTCGCAGGCTTTGTGCGTGGCGGCACCAAGGAACTGGTCAATCTCATCTCCTTTTTCCTGGCGCTGTTCGTTTCCGTTGTCACCAAACCCTTCATCACCAACAGTTTCCACCTCGATACCGTAACCGGCTATATCGCCGCTTTTGTTATCTTCCTTTTGATCTATTTCGGCATTCGTTTTCTCGGTCATGCCCTTTCGGAGAGGATTCAGAAACAGCAGGCCTTGAATACCTTCGATCGCGTTCTGGGCATCGGCATCGGAATCTTCCGTACACTGGTGGTTTTGGGCGTATTCCATTTGATTTTTTCCGCGGTGACGCCTATTGACCGGCAACCTCACTGGTTTCGCGCCGCCAAGGTTTATCCGCTCAGCGTCAAATGCGCCAAGATCATCCAGGCCTTCATTCCGGCAAGTACGGGTGTCGCCAACAAGGTGGTTGAGGACAATCAGTAATCTGACCCTCCGGTCTCCCCAGCGGTCGGTCATTGCGTTTTAGAAAAGAGATTCCATGCTGTTGTCTCAGCCTGAACTGTCTGCTCTCACCGATCCCGCCCAAACAAGCCGCGACTCTGACGACGACCGCCCCCGCCTCGAATGCGGCGTGTTCGGCGTCTATGGCATAGATGACGCCAGCGCCATCACCGTCCTTGGTATGCACGCTCTGCAACATCGCGGCGAAGAGGCTTGCGGCATCGCCACCTGTGACGGCAAGCGTTTCTATACCGAACGCGAACATGGCCTGGTCGGCGATGTCTTCACCCAGCCCGAAGTGGTCGCCCGCCTGAAAGGCCGCGCCGCCATTGGCCACACACGCTATTCCACGGCTGGCGGCGCCTTCATCCGCAATGTCCAGCCGATGTTCGCCGACCTGGATGACGGTGGCATCGCCATCGCCCACAACGGCAACCTCACCAACTTCATGCACCTGCGCACCAAACTGGTCAGCGAAGGGTCCATCTTCCAGTCGACCTCCGATTCGGAGGTCATTTTGCATCTGGTCGCCCGTTCGCGCTCGCTAAAGATCATTGATCGCTTCATGGACGCCCTGCGCCATATCGAAGGCGGCTTCGCCCTGGTGGCCCTGACGCGCTCCATGCTCATCGGTGCGCGCGATCCGCTCGGTATCCGCCCGCTGGTTATCGGCAAACTGGGTGACTCCTATGTCTTCGCTTCGGAAACCTGCGCGCTCGATATGATCGGCGCCACCTTCGTGCGCGACGTTGAGCATGGCGAAGTCGTGCAGATCGACGACAGCGGCCTGACCTCTTACAAGCCCTTCGGCGTTAAATCGGCCCGCCCCTGCCTGTTCGAATATATCTACTTCGCCCGCCCCGACAGCGTTGTGAACGGCAAGTCGATCTACGACGTTCGCAAGCGCATGGGCCGCCAACTGGCCATCGAGCATCCCGCCGACGCCGATCTCGTTGTGCCCGTGCCCGATTCCGGCGTACCGGCGGCACTCGGCTTTGCCGAACAATCCGGCCTGCCGTTCGAACTGGGCATCATCCGCAACCACTATGTCGGCCGGACCTTCATTCAGCCAACCCAGGGCATCCGCGATCTCGGCGTCCGTAAGAAGCACGCCCCCAACCGTATCGTGCTCGAAGGCAAGAAGGTTATCCTGATCGATGACTCGATCGTGCGCGGCACCACTTCGGTGAAGATCGTCCGCATGGTCCGCGCCGCCGGCGCCAAGGAAGTCCACCTGCGCTCGGCCTCACCGCCGATCATGTGGCCGGATTTTTACGGCATCGACATGCCGGATCGTGAAAAACTGCTGGCCGCCAATCACACCCTGGAAGAAATGCGCCAGAAGCTGGAATGTGACTCACTCGGCTTCCTCTCTGTCGATGGTCTCTACAAGGCGATGGGACATTCGGGCCGCGACAACGAAAACCCGCAATTCACCGATCACTATTTCACCGGCGAATATCCGACCCGCCTGACCGACCGCGAAGGCGCGGAAGCCGAAGGCGAAAATGCCGGCGCCCAGCTCTCCCTGCTCGCCAACAGCTACTAAAATACAGGACTACAGATGACCGCACAGACCGGCCGTATCGCCCTTGTCACCGGCGCTTCAAGGGGCATCGGCCGCGCTTGTGCGCTGGCTTTGGCCAAGGCCGGCGCACAAGTCATCGCCTGCGGTCGCGCCAAGGCGGCTCTGGAAGAACTGGATGATGAAGTCTTCGCGGCCACTGGCCAGCACGCCACGCTCATTCCGTTCGACATCACCGATAATGATGCGTTTGACCGCCTCAGTTCCGTGCTTTTCGAGCGTTTCGGACGTATCGATGTGGTGGTCCATGCCGCCGCCATTTCCGGTACGCTCAGCCCGGTAACCCATCATGAACCGAAGGACTTCGACAAGATTGTCGCGGTCAACCTCGGCGCCACCTACCGGCTGTTGCGCGCCTTGGAACCCCTTCTGCGCCAATCAACCGCCGGACGCGCCATCTTCCTGACCACAGGCAGCAGTGTCATTGAAGGCCGCGCTTTCTGGGGGCCTTACGGCGCCACCAAAGCAGCCATGGAAACATTGGTCCGCGCCTGGGCCGACGAAATCGAGATTACCCCGATCCGTGCCGCTATTGTGTCTCCGGGCGCCATGCGAACCCGTATGCGTGCCGCCGCCTATCCGGGCGAAGAGCCTGAGAGCGTGCCTTTGCCCGATGAAATCGCGCCGCTGATCCTCGAACTGGCCGATCCCGGCAAAGCGCCGCCTCTGGAAACGGTTCATTTCCCTGACTGGAAGCTTAAAAGCGCCCAATTTGCCTGAACGCCCCCATCAAATTGATCAGAATAACGATCATTTTGAGTAAATTCGCTTTCGTTTTGTAACAAATCGGTTCAAAATGGCTGAATGAACAGCCATACGCCCCCCGCCTATCCCAAAGCGCAAAGCGCCTCGATGCTTGAAGAACTCGGCAAATACGTCATTGCCGAGCCATATCCCTTCGTTGTTGATCTGGCCAACAGCCTGGGTATAACCCTGGCAACCGTTGACGGCGACCGCATCACCGACTGGTGCGGCCTCTACGGTTCCAAACTCCTCGGTTACAACCATCCGCGCCTGTTTGAGCCTGAATATGCCCGCGAACTGGTGCTGGCCGCCAATAACAAGATGGCCAATCCGGATTTCCTGACACCGCAATGCCTGGCCTATTATCGCCTGCTGCACCGGCTGGCGCCCATCTGTATGCGTGATCAGCATGTCGAGGTTTACGCCGTCAATTCCGGCGCCGAAGCCGTCGAAAATATGATGAAGTACCTGATAAACCTGCATAATCACAAGCAGCAGGCCAAAGGCAAGACGGCCCTCAATCACCGCTTCATCTATTTTGAACAGGCCTTTCACGGCCGTACCGTCTTTGCGCTTAATATCACCAACCTGTCGCACGATCCGGTAGCGACGAAGGATTTCCGCGGCATTATCCACGGCAATCTTCAGGTGCCTTTTCCGGAATACGATGCGCGCCGTTCCAATGCTGAAAACGAACTTGAGGTCGATCGCTGCCTGACCCTGATCGAGGCCTTCATGCGCGAGCATCCGGATGAGATCGCCGGCGTCATTCTTGAACCGCTACAAGGCGCCGGCGGCCATCGCCTCGCCCTGCCGCGCTTCTATCAAGGCCTGTCGCGGTTGTGTCATCAATATGATGTCGGCTGGGGTCTCGACGAGGTGCAAACCTCCGGTGGCCAGACCGGCGCCGTCTTCTCCATCGACCTGTTCGATGTGCCCTACCCGCCGCAAGCCATCGCCGTCGCCAAGAAATTTGGCAATGGCGCGGTCTATATGCTGAACCCGATGGAAGACATCGGTGTGCTCGATTCGACCTGGGGCGGCACCCTTGCCGATATGGTTCGTTTCGTTCAGGAATGGCGAATCGTCGAGGATGAAGGCTTGCTGGAACAGGTCGCCCCCAAGGGCAAACACCTCTTCGATGGACTTAATATACTGGTTGAGCGCTTCCCTGATTTGATCAGTAATGTCCGTGGCCTGGGTCTTTATCAGGGGTTCACGGTCAATGACCGCCGCAACAAGGGCCGTCTGGTCGATCTGGCACTAGAAAGTGAAAACCTGCTGATCCTGGGCGCCGGCACCGACAGCATCCGCTTCCGGCCACCGCTCGATGTCACTCTGGATGATATCGACGCCATGCTGGTCAAGCTGGCACGTGTTCTGGAAAAGCTTTGAAGTGAAAAAAACCTCCCAGTCACCTGGGAGGTTTTTTTTAACGCTTACCGCGATTGCTGGTCGATCTCGTCGGCTTGGCCTTAGCGCGACCGCCTGGCCCTGCGGCGCCCGGCTTGGTGCTAGGCCCCATCGCTCTCGCCTTCACCGCCTTCGCCTTGCTGACTTCCGCCCGGTCCTTCACCTTGACTTTTGGCGCGGCCGCTACCGTACCCTTGGCCTTCTGACGGACACGGTTCGGGTGCGCCGGCTTTTCACCAGGCTTGAACTTCGGCTGGGCGCGGACGTGCTTGAAACCGGCCGGCTTACCGCCATCCGAGGTATCACCATCGACAAACGGATTATTAGTCGAATTGGCCTTCACCGTCAGACGGATCGGCACACCCGGCATGTCAAAAGATTCACGCAAGCTATTGATAAGATATCGTGTATAATGCTCAGGCATGGCGTATGACCGTGCGGCGAACAGCACAAACGTCGGCGGACGCCCCTTGGTCTGGGCCATGTATTTCGGCTTGATGCGCTTGCCGCTGACGGCGGGAGGCGGATGCCTCTGGATCGCCAGGGCCAGCCAGTCGTTGAGGTCGCGCGTCTTGATTTTGGCCGACCAGTTGCGATAGGTCTTGAGCACCGCCGGCATCAGGCGTTCCAGCCCCTTACCCGTCGCGCCGGAGAGCGTTACCAGCGGCGTGCCGCGCAACTGCGGCAACATACGCTCGGACACCTCAAGGATTTCGGTCAGGCGCGATTGCGGATTTTCGACCAGATCCCACTTGGAGACGGCATAGACCAGTGCGCGGCCTTCGCGTTCGACCAGATCGGCGATTTGCAGATCCTGCACTTCAAAGGCATTGGCCTCGTCCATCACCAGAACCACAACCTCGGCAAAAGTAATGGCGCGGATCGTATCGCTGGTGGACAGCTTTTCCAGCTTTTCCTGCACGCGTGCCTTGCGGCGCAGTCCGGCGGTATCGACCAGACGTATGGTGCGGCCTTCATATTCCCATTCGACCGAGATCGAATCGCGGGTGATGCCAGCTTCGGGGCCGACGAGAAGACGATCCTCGCCGAGCAGCTTGTTGATCAGGGTCGATTTACCGGCATTGGGCCGGCCAATGATAGCAATGCGGATCGGCTTGGTGTCGTCGTCCTCGTCTTCGGTTTCTTCCTCATCGACAATCCAGTCGCCTTCAAACTGCTGGCGGTACTTTTCGACCTCATCGTAAAGTTCACCGATGCCTTCGCCATGTTCGGCCGAGAGATGCAAGGGTTCGCCGAAGCCCAGTTGATAGGCCTCCGCCGCGCCGGACATGCCGGCCTTGCCCTCGGCCTTGTTGGCAATCAGCAGAACAGGCTTGTCCTTCATGCGCAGGATCTGCGCGAAGATACGATCAAGCGGCGTCACGCCTTCGCGGGCATCGACGACGAAGAAGGCGACATCGGCTTCATCGATGGCCTTTTCGGTCTGCATCCGCATCCGGGCTTCCAGGCTGAGATCGGCCAGGTCTTCAAAACCGGCGGTGTCGATCAGTTCCAGGTCGATGTCACCGATGCGGCCGGTGGCGTAGCGACGGTCGCGCGTCACGCCGGGCTGGTCATCGACGATGGCCAGCTTCTTGCCCGCGAGGCGGTTAAACAGGGTCGATTTGCCGACATTAGGGCGGCCGACAATAGCAATTTTTAAAGGCATGGCCGCCTTATAGCGAAAAACGCCTAAATAGCCACTTAAAACCGTTATTCGTATCGCAGGGCGTCAACCGGCTCCAGCCGCGCCGCCGACAGCGCCGGAATCAGGGTGCACAGGCTGGTGGCGATGAAAGCGCCAAAGACCACGAACAGGGTTTCCCCGACATGCAGACTGGCCGGCAGATAGGCCATATCGCCCATAGCGAAGCTAAAATGGAAAAGCCACTCCAGGCCTCTTTGGAGCGGGTAAATAAAGGTGACGATCGCTACACCGACAACTAGGCCGGTAAAGGTGCCGGCCGCACCAACCAAGGCGCCCGCCAGGAAGAATATCCGCGTAATCGAGGCCTTACCAGCGCCTATGGTGCGCAGGATGGCGATGTCGCGTGTCTTGTTCTTCACCAGCATGACGATGCCGGAAACGATATTCATGGCGGCGATGATAGTCACGAAAAACAGGATCGCCCGCATGGCGGCCGCTTCAAATTTCAGGGCGCCCCAGATCACGCTGTCGCGGTGTTTCCAATTCTCGATTTTGGCGTTCTCCCCGGCCACCGCTTGCAGGCGCGGCATGACGGACTCGATACGATAGGGCTTGCGTACCCGGATCTCGATCATATCCCATTTGCTGTCACGCCCCAGAAAGGCCTGGGCTTCCGCCAGTGGCATATAGATATAGGTTTGATCGATCTTGGCAACTTTGGAACTGAATATCCCCGCCACCGTGTAGGCCCGGCGCTCCGCCGCCAGATTATCCGCGGATCGACCGCCAGGCACGGTCAGCACGATCTGGTCACCCACCCTGAGCCCCAGATTGCCGGCTACGCCTTCGCCGATCAGCACCGCGTCATCGGCATAAGCATCAAACGAACCGGCGATCAGGTCCCGGCCTATCCCTGCCCGTCGCAGACTTTCCCCACTACCGCCGCGTACAAAAGCCGGGGCGCTGGTCAGCCGGCTCTCGGCCAGGGCCGATGATTCGACATAGGGCGCAGCATCCACAACACCCGGCACCGCCCTGAGACGCGAAAGCATGGCCTCGCGGTTCAAACTATCGTTGATCACCGGACCTGAGATATCGGCATGGCTGTTGAAGGTCAGGAAGCGGCCCATGATCTCGCCCTGAAAGCCATTCATCACCGACATGACCGCAATCAGCGCCGTGACCGCAAGGGCGACGCCGACATAGGACAGGATAGCGATAACCGCTATGCCGCCATTCTTCCGTTTGGTCCGCAGATATCTGACCGCCAGATCAAATTCCCAGCCTTTGAAAAGAAAGCCGGGCATCAGGCGCAATTACTGGATGGCGACGAGCTTGGCGTCATCGGTCACGACGAACAGCTTGTCGCCGACCGCGATCGGCGCAATGAAGGCCGCACCGCCGAGCTTGAGTGTTTCCTGGCGATCACCGGTCTTGGGATCGAAAGCCACGGCTTCCCCAAGCGAATTGACCATCACAAGTCTGTCAGAGGCCAGAATCGGGCCAGCCCACAAGGGGATTTTACCGACCTTCTTCTCACGCCCCAGACCGAAGAAACCTTTCTTGGTCTTCTGGAAGCCCTCGTTGAGGTCCTTGATCCAGTAGACCTGACCGCTTTCACGACTGACGCAGATCAGCTCGCCTTGCAGGCTGACCAGGAAAACGACGTCCCCGGCCACCCACGGCGTATTGATGCTGTCGGTATCAACCTTCCACGCCGGATTACCGGTCTTGGCGTCCATCGCCTGGAAGACACCCGAATGGCTGGCGGCGAAGATAGTGCCGTTATAAAGCACGGGGCGGCCCGAAATGTCGCGGATTTCCGACAGGGCGTTGGTGCGGTTCGACTGCGCCAGGACCTGCTGCCAGATCGGGTCGCCTGTGGCGGTATTCAATGCCACCAGTTCGCCGGAAGAGAATGGCGCATAGACGACGTCGCCGGAAACGACGGGGGCCGACGATTTCAACAAACGCGCCGGTTCGGCGATGGCCTGATAGGTCCAGACCATTTCACCCGTCGTGCGATCGAAGGCGAAAATCTGGTTGTCGACGTCAGTGGCGAAAACATAGGCGGCATTGACGGTCGGGGCGGCGTGAAGCTGGGTATCGACCGCCTTTTTCCACACTTCGGCGCCGGTGGCGGCATCGAGCGCCTCAACGAAGCGGAAACCGGATGTGACGTACAGCTTGCCGTCAGCCAGCGCCAGACCGCCGCCAAAGGCTGTCTTATCCCGTTTGTTTTTCGGATTGAGGTCAACACTCCAGACCTGATTTCCGGTGGTGACCTCATGCGCCGAAACGCGCGCTTCGCCATCCATAGTATAGATCAACTGCCCGTCCGAAACCGGCTGGGCCAGCACTTCGGTCGGCCCCTTGCTGGCGGCGCCGATGGACTTGCTCCAGGCAACCTTGAACTGCTTGGCGGAAGCGGCGTTTTGCACCAGTGTCGCCGGACCGCTGGCCAGTGGCCAGTTCGGGACCACAGCGGCCGGCGGCAGATAATAGCCGAGGCCTTTCAGGCTCTTGGAGGGTTGCAGCTTCTGATCGAAAGCCACGATGGAAATGCGCTTACCTTGCGAAGCAATTGCGCCCTGATTGCTGTTGCGATCCTTGAACGGGTTCAGCTTGCTCGCCGTCGCGCACCCGCTCAAACCTATGGCAGCCACCGCCGCCAGGACTAGCAGGCTGGCGGCCTTACGTTTGGCGCCTTTGAAATCAACCATCGACAAGCTCATATGCGGGTTTTCCATAACAAGAATTCTGAATGTGACCGGCGGACGCCCGGCCAAAAGGTTATTGAGCCTGCGCGCCTTGCGGCATTTGCGGCATCACCGGCATGGGCGCTTCCGGCAGTTTGATCATGGCCTGAGCCGTGCCGATGGCGCCGGAATCGATAGCGGCGACAAAGGCGCTGGCGCGCTGCTTGACGCCATCAGGCGTGCCGAGCGTCACCGAAAGCACCTGCAAATCCGTGCGGGCGCCTTTGATATCACCGGCTTGCAGCTTGGCCATAGCCAGCGCTTCCTTGGCCATCGCCACGAAAGGCCGGCCTTCCTTCATCAAGGGGGTCAGGCGCTTTTGCGTATCGGCAAGGCTGCTGGTATCCATCGCCAAAAGGGCCGCTTTCAGTGCCGCACCATCACTGATCAGCGGGCTGTTCGACGCCTTGGCGGCCTGATCGAGATTGGCCAGCGCTTCCGCGGTTTTATTCTCTTCCAGAGCCAGACCGGCCAGTTGTTGCAATGCCAGGGCCTTGTAAGTCGCATTGCCAGCCTTCACGGTCGTTTCAAGCTGTGTTTTTGCCACGGCCTTGTCGCCCTTGCCGAGCGACTCGACGGCTTGTCCGTAAGATTCTGACGCCTTGGCGGCAATATTGGCCTGCCAGCTTTCATAGCCCCAGAAACCAAGCGCGATCACCAGGGCCAAAGTCAGAACACCAGCCACCCACGGCCAGGTTTTCTTGACGATGCCGACCCATTTATCGGCGCGCAGGTTCTCTTCGGTTTCGTCAAAAATGTCGCTCACGGCGAATCCTTTATCCATTATTATCGTCGGGGGAATGCCTGTCAGACGCTCCAATTCGGCGCGAACCTAACCCTTGGCACGGGTTAACGCAACCGGATACAGCGCGCGGCCATGACGCCCTCCCCCAAAAATCTCTTAACTCTACTTATTTAGCAAAATATGTCTCTTCTGGGGCGGGAAAGCTACGCGCCCTGACATCTTTCGCATAGGATTCCACCGCCGTGCCGATTTCTGTACGCAGATCGGCATAGTGGCGGACGAATTTCGGCGTCCAGTCGAACAGGCCCAGCATATCGTCGGTCACCAGAACCTGGCCGTCGCAATCGGCCGAAGCGCCGATCCCGATGGTCGGGATACGGACCAGCCGGGTGATCTCACCGGCCAGATCCGCCGCCACGCCTTCAACCACGATGGAGAACGCGCCGGCAGCTTCGCTGTCCTGCGCTTCCTTGATAACCTTCTGGCGTTCGGCCTCAGTGCGGCCCTTGGCCTTGAACCCGCCGTCAACATTGACCGCCTGCGGCCGCAGCCCGACATGGCCCATCACGGCGATGCCGCGCGCCGTCAGGTAACGGATAGTGTCGGCGACCGTCGGGCCGCTCTCCAGCTTCACCGCCTGGGCGCCGGTTTCTTTCAGCAGGCGCACGGCATTAGCGAAGGCCTGCTCGACGCCGGCTTCATAAGAGCCGAACGGCATATCGATCACGACGAATGCTTTTTCAGCCCCGCGCATAACGGCCTGACCGTGCAGAATCATCATTTCCATGGTGACCCCGATGGTGTTGGGCAGGCCGTGAATCACCATACCGAGACTGTCACCGACCAGCAGGATATCGCAGTGCGGGTCCATGATCCGCGCCATTGGCGTGGTATAGGCGGTCAGCACGACCAGCGGGGTCTGGCCCTTACGGGCCTGGATTTCTGGGGCGGTCACGCGCTTGGTGCGGCTGGGGGCGGTTTGGCTGCTCAAGGTTCACTCTCACGTTTAGCGTGCAAAACACACTGGCAGCTAGCGCGTTATGGTGAGTCGAAAATCATTGGCTATTGAGAACCGGAGCGGAGCGTATTTCTATACGTGAGCACCGGATCGCAGATAGACGGCGATTTACAGACCACCAGAACCGCTAGATGGTTTCTTCTTGTGAATAGGCGTAATACAGTGCCAGACAGGCTAAACATAGGGAAAAAGTGACCCAAAAGAAGACCGGGGTCTGCATAATGCCGAGATAGTGCATCGATGAATAGAACAGGTTGACGGCATTCTTGCCGATGACATCAAAAAACTCTACGCCTGCACGGAAGGTCTGGTCGGTTTCAACGCGCGCCATCTTGCTGCCGCTCAGCACTTTTTCACCAATGGTCCAGTTGGGGACGCGCACAAACTGCGCCAGCGCATAAAGCCCGCCGACCAGACCTGCCAGCGCAATGACTCCCTGGCGCAGCCATAGTTTCAGCCGCAGGCCGCGCATCACGCGCGCCTCGAAGGCCGGTGCGTCTGTATAAACAGGCGTTGCCGCGAACAGATCGCGGATATCGCCGTCATCTAACTTCATATCGCTCATGTTCCGGTTTCCAGTGCTGGAGTCGGTGTGGGATTCAGAATCGTCTTCAACTGATCCATCGCCCGCTTGATATGGCTTTTGACTGTACCGAGCGGCAGCTTGAGTTCGTCGGCGATTTCCTGATGGGACAAGTCACCGCTGAAATTCAACGTCACGCACAGACGTTCCACAGGTTTGAGGCGATTTAAGGCCGCATCGAGATTATGAGCACGAAATTCATCTTCATTGGCCCCCGGCTCAGGCTCAAAAAGACTCATATTGTCGGTCAGCAGGTATTTGTGGTTCGCCCGCACCTTTTTCAGATAGCGGCGGGAGGCGATTCGCTTCAGCCAGCCGATGAAGGGACCGTCGAAACGGAATTCGGCCAGATGTTCATAGGCGCTCATGAAGGCCTCCTGCGCCATATCGTCAGCGTCAGCCCCCTGTGCACCCATCCGCCGGATATGGGTCCGTAACAGGCTGCCGTGCCGGCGCACCAGTTCAGCGAAAGCCGATTTGTCGCCCCCCGCGCACAGGCGTACGAGATCGACATCGGACTGCCGCGTCAGATCAAGCTTGTCGCTTGTCAGGCCCATATGCAGAGTCTCTCCGGGTTGCCGCTGTTGGCTTCAGGCTTTACGGCTGCCGATGATGCCGAGAATCAGCAGGGCGACACCGATGAAACCCGGAATGGCAGCTACACCCGACAGATTACCCAGCACATATCCGCCTTTGATGAAATCGAGTGCGACAAGTCCCAGAGCAATGGCTATCAGGATGAGTCCCGCACGAATATCGGTGGCCGGGGTCTTGGGCTTTTTTTGCAGGCTTTTCAGTGTGTCGAGAAATTCGGGCGGCAGACTGTCGCTTTTCTCGATGGCCATGCGCAGGGTCTTCTGCGTTTCCTGGCGACTGCGGTAGATAAAGAAAAAAATGATTCCGACGACAAAGACCGGCATGCCAAAAATCATAATGACGGCGATGAGGCCTGTAGCGCTATCCCAATCCATAATGCACTCCTGTGTAAGGTTGCGGCCCAGTCTGAACTGGCCCTTTGTTTATAAGAGGCGCGAGACCTGCCTTTCGGATGCACGGATTCGCATTAAGTTTCCGTAATCAAATTATTTTGCGGTGCCTCTTGTAAAAGATATCGCTCAGATATATCTAATTCATATCGAAATGACAAATCTTGCGATAGGGCGTGTTTAATATTTCGATATATCTAGCTACGAACTATATATAACAAAGGAGACCTCAAATGCGAGGCATGTTTTTTCATCGTCGCGGACATGGCGCTGGCACTGACCGTACTCATAGCCATCGGGACGGCTTTGGCGGCCCCGGTCGTGGCGGTTTCTTTGGCGGCCGCGGCCGCGAAGGTTTTGACCGCGATTTCGATCGGATGCGCGGTGGCCGCGATGGGCGTGGCTTTGGTCATGGCGGTTTGCGGCTGGTACTGCTCAAACTCATCAGCGAAAAGCCCAGCCACGGCTACGAACTGATCAAGGCCGTCGAAGAACGCTTTAATGGCGCCTACAGCCCCTCCCCCGGCGTCATCTACCCAACCCTGAGTTGGCTGGAAGATGGAGGCTTTATCACCATCGCCACTGGCGAAGACGGCCGCAAGTCCGCTACCATCACCGAAGCCGGCATCGCTCATCTGGCGGAAAAGGCCGAGCAGGTCGATCAGCTATTCTCAATGATGGACGGTCAGCGCACCGAGCACGACGATTACGCCCCTGTCTTCCGCGCCATGTCTAATCTCAAGGCCGCCCTGCGGACCCGCGGACTGCGCCCAATGAACAAGATCGAAATCGAGGCCGTTGTCGACCTGATCGATGAAACCGCCAAAAAGATCGAAAGACTGTAACCATGGACACACTGACCGATGGGCGTTCGGTTACCCGCGTCCGCTACGAGACCCGGCGCCGCGAACTGACCGTGACCCAGGTGAAGGCGATCAGGCCCCGCCTGCGGCGCGTCAGTCTTGCCGGAGACTTTGACGGCTTTCAGAGCCTGGGTTTTGATGACCATATCAAGCTATTCTTCCCCGATCCGGAAACCGGCATCCTGACCCTGCCGGAACCGGGAATACCACCGGGTGACGGGCCTAAGCCAATCATGCGCGATTACACGCCCCGGCGTTTCGATGGCCAGACCCTGGATATCGAATTCGCCCTGCATGACGCCGACCCCGCGACGTCATGGGCGCTCAACGCCAAGGTTGGTGATATCCTGAATATTGGCGGCCCGCGTGGATCAATGTTGATTCCGCTTGCCTATGACAGCTATGTGCTGATTAGCGACGATACCGCTCTGCCCGCCATCGCGCGGCGGCTTGAGGAGTTACCAGTCGGCACCAAGGTCTGCGTGGTGGCCGAAGTCGATGGGCTGGAAGATCGCCTGCATTTTGAGACAAAAGCCGACGTTTCCGTCCATTGGGTCTACCGTCAAGCCGGTCACGCCAACTGCCTCAATGAGGCGCTCAAGGGGATGCACATGCCGCAAGGTGATGTCCACGTCTGGGTGGCGTGCGAAAGCGCTCAGGCCAAGCTGATCCGTCAACAGCTGATCGATGATCATGGCGTTAATCCGCAATGGATCAAGGCGTCCGGTTACTGGCGAAAAGGCGACGCTGGCGCGCATGATACAATCGGCGACTGACTTTTTTTAACCAAAGCGAAGGCAAGAGCGCGTATAATACAGCCAAATACCTGGGGCCTCGGTCATGCGTTTTTTGACGTTATTTATTCTTGTTTTCGCGCTCGTTATGCCGGCGACGGTTCAGGCGGCTGACCTGCCGGGCATATGGCAGCGCAGCAACGGGCATGTGCGCATCGCTTTCGCGCCCTGCCCCGGCGGCGTCTGCGGCAAGATCGCCTGGCTCAATCCGGGCATGAAAAGTAAAGCGCGGGTCGGTGACAGGATTTTCTATGATCTGGTCCGCGATGGCGCCAAGGGCTGGAAGGGCAAGGCGTACAGCCCCAAGGAAGGCAAGACCTATTCCGCCACCCTGACGCTGGAAGGCGCAATGCTATACAGTAAGGAATGTCTGTTCGGCGACCGCATCTGCCGGTCCGAAACCTGGACACGCGTCAACTAATCAGCGCCTTCAATTCGGCGCTGTCTGGCTTGAATCCGGCGATAACCTGACCATCTGTCTCGAAAATCGGGCGCTTGATCATCGACGGCTGCGCGATCATCAGGGCAATGGCCTTTGTCTCGTCCAGGTCTTGCTTCGCCTCATCCGGCAGAGCCTTGAAGGTGCTGCTGGCGCGGTTGAGCACCTTTTCCCAGCCCATCTTTTCAGACCACGTTTTCAAATGAGCGGCATCGATGCCGGCCTTCTTGTAATCATGAAAATCGTAGACGACGCCCTTGGCTGTCAGCCAGTCGCGCGCCTTTTTCACCGTATCGCAGTTCGGTATGCCGTAAAGAATCAAAGTCATACCCAGTAATTGCCCGCTTTTTTGCCTGCCGTCCAATGACGATTTCACACACCCAACCTCCCCCTGAACCGGCCATTCATTTCAACCTTGTCGTGGAATGTCAGGCCTGCATCAAAGCAGACTTAATAGAGCCGTTCTGATTTTTCATTTTCGCGCCGGGTGCACGGCCCGTAAACGAAAATTGGAATCCCGACATCATGCGCAAACATACCCTCCTGACCGCCACAGCCCTCGGACTGGTCCTCGGTGGCGGAGGCCTGATCTCACAGGCGTTTGCCGAAACGTCGGTCTCGACCGCGACGACCACGCCCCTGCTCACCAGCACATCCGGCGATCTGACCGTGACGTCCGATGGCTCGATCACCCTGACCAGCGGTACGGCGATCACCGTAGATAGCAATAATATGCTCGATTTTGAAGGCAGTATCGCCATGTCCGGTTCCGATTCGGGGTCAACCGGTATTCTGATCACTGATTTCCCCGACCGCACAAAAGGCCTGACCCTGACCGGCGATATCACCGTCACCGACGATTACACAGCCACGGATACCACCAGCCTTGACGGCAGCGAAGACGGCTATACCGATTCGCCCTGGGCCGAAGGCACCGGCCGCTATGGCATCCGCTCCACCGGCGCGTCGCCTTTTGTCGGTGATGTATACATTTCCAGCGATTCCGCCATCGATGTGGAGGGCAACCAGTCTTACGGCATCCGCTTTGAGAACCAGGTCAAGGGCGCCTTCACCTATGACGGCGCCATGACCCTGATCGGCGATAATTCAATCGGAATCTCTCTCGAAAAAGGCGTCACCGGTAATGTCTACCTGTCCGGTTCGGTCAGTACGCTTGGCGCAAACGCCTCAGCCATCAAACTGACCGGCGATCTTGGTGGTAATCTGATCATCGATGGCAGCTACAGCGGCACAGCCTATAGCTCGACCTCGGCGCTTACCCAGGCTATTTACGAAAACCTGATCCCGGCCAATAATC
This sequence comes from Asticcacaulis sp., assembly GCF_035497195.1. Classification (GTDB taxonomy): domain Bacteria; phylum Pseudomonadota; class Alphaproteobacteria; order Caulobacterales; family Caulobacteraceae; genus Asticcacaulis. The sequence goes on along the minus strand of NZ_DATJDZ010000002.1, from coordinate 58,311 downwards.
TATTGCAAGATGGCCCGCTGGTGACCATCGCCGGCAATGTCGCTAATGGCGTCCTCCTCGGTTCGTCAGTCACCAGCACGGATGACGACAATGCTGACGAGGATGGGGACGGCCTTGTTGACACCTCGCAATCCACGGCCAGCCTGACGCAATATGGCTCCGCTCCCGCCCTGGCCATCGGTTCGACTACCGGCAATATCACATTGGGCGGCCTGACCTACGCCTCGACCTCCATTGATCCGCCATCCGTCAATTACGGCCTGCTCAATCGCGGTTCTATCGGGGCCTATGGCGTGCATCCCGGCGTCGATGCAACCGCGCTGCAAATCGGCGGCACGGGCTACACCACCACGATCGACAACGGCATCGGCGTAACAGGCTCGGTCACGTCCAGTGCCTATGGGGGGGACGCCACTTCCATTTCCCTGCTCAGCGGCGCCACCACGCCCCGGCTCGATATCAATGGCACCGTTACCGCCACGACAACGCGATACCTGACCTCGGCTGAGGACACCGACGGCAACACAGTTTATACCGTCTCCAATGTCGGCAAGGCGACTGCCGTCAGTATCGCCGCGGGCGCCAGCCTGCCGGCTGTCAAAGTCGCCGCCAGTTCCGGCATCTATGCCTCATCTTCCGGCTCGACCGGCAGCGCCACCGCCATTTCCGACGCTTCGGGCACCTTGACCTCTATCACCAATAACGGCACGATCAGCGCCACCATCACCGCGACCGACGACGACGGCGACGGCACGACTGACGCGATCACCGGCAAGGCCACCGCCATTGACCTCAGCGCCAATACCACCGGCGTGACCATCACCCAGGTCGACAATAACGCGACCGACAGCGACGACGATACGGCTATCGCCGCGCCTTACATCTACGGCAATATCCTCTTCGGCGCCGGTAATGACGCCCTGTCATCGTCCGGGGGCTACATCTACGGCAATATTGATTATGGCGCGGGCGCCGGTAGTTTCACCCTGACCAATGACGCCGTTTTCCTCGGCAAACTGACCTCCGATGGCGAAATATCAATGGATATCGACAGCGGTGCCAGCGCCGGCCTGCTCGTCGGCAGCGCCGTGAAGGTCAGCAGCCTGCATGTCGGCTCAGACAGTGCGCTCGCCCTGACGCTGGCCACCGCGACACCGACCGTGCCGATCCTGTCCGGCTCCGGCGCGGCGGTTTTCGATAACGGCGCCAGGCTGTATCTGACGCTCGACAAGATCCTGACCACACCGACCAGTTTCACGATCCTGACCGGTTCCAGTATCGATCTGGGCGATATGACCACCTCGACGTTGGATGGTTATATTCCTTATCTCTACCATTCGGACCTGACGCTCAACGATACGGACACGGTGCTTACCGCCAATTTCCGGCTGAAGACGCAAGGCGAAGCCGGATATTCGGCTAACCAATATGCCGCCCTTATGCCCGTCCTGGCTGTTGTCGCCGAGGACACCGGCGCCAAGTCATCCTTACTGGCGGCGACCAACAAGGACGCCTTCGATCAGATTTATAACCAGTACCTGCCTGACTATTCCGGCGAAAACCTCATCTCCCTTTCGGTCGGATCGGCCTCGCTGAACCGCTCCCTCAGCAATCTCACGCTTGTTCCTGATAATAACGGCGGCCAGTACTGGCTCCAGGAATACGGCTACGGCATCAATCGCTCATACAGCGATACGGCCGGCTTCAAATCGACCGGATTCAGCTTTGCCGGTGGCCGCGAAAAACAGGTCTACGGCAATCAGATGGTCGGCACCTATCTGTCGATCACCTCCGCCTCGCCACGCGATACCTTTGCATTAGCGGCCGAGGGGCTGTCCAATTCCGACCTGACCCTGGGCGTTTACTGGCGGCTCAACACCAGCAATCTGAAAGCCTGGATGCACGCCGGCGCCGGTTACGACACCTTCAAGAGCACCCGCAACATCCTGACGACGACCGTCAGTCATGTAGCGACAGCAAAATGGGACGGTTACTCGGTCAGCGGCGGCGCCGGCGCTTCATACGATTATAATCTCGGCAAGTGGGGCGTCACGCCGCAAGTGCTTATCGACTATTATCAACTCAATGAAAACAAGCACGCGGAAAGCGGCGGCGGCGATTATTTCGACCTGACCGTGGGTGAACGTGATGGCCACCTGCTGACCTCGACGGCGCTGCTGAACCTCAGCTACAAGACCTCTTTTCTGAAACCAGAACTGTGGATCGGCTACAAGCAAAACCTATCGGCTACCCTGCCTGACACCGTGGCGAACTTCACCGGCGGCGACAGCTTCACCCTGGTGGGCGGCAATATCGAGGGCGGCGGCCCGGTCGCGGGTTTCCGCCTGTCGGCTGACAATCCCTACAGCTATTTCTCGATCGAAGCCGAATATCAGCAACTGCCGGAATACACCAATACCTCGGTTTCGCTGCGCACGCGCTTCCAGTTCTAAACTACCCCTGAGCCGCCATCAGCGCCGCCAGTTGGATAGCCGACAGGCTGCCGATCTGGGCCGGCGTCAGATAGCTGATCTGTTGCGGCGTCAGCGCCTCGATCTGATAGGTGTTCAACCCTGTCAGGAAAGTCGTACCCAGGCTTGCCATCGTCGTTGTCGTCAGGCCACTGATCTGGATGCCGGAAATAGCCGCCATTTCACCGGGTGACAGATAATCGAGCTGCGTCACTGTCAGGGCGCCGAACTGGCCGGATGAAATCGCCTTGAACTGTGTCACCGTCAGCGCCGCGATGGCATTGGTGGTCAGGTTGGAAAGCTGGGTCTCCGACAGGCTGCCGACCTGCGTCGTCGTCAAGGCGGCGATCTGGGCGGTTGTCATGGCGCGAAGCTGCATCCGCACCAGCCCGGCCAGTTGGGTCGTTGTCAGCGAAGCGATTTCCGTGGCGCCCAGGGCGGCGATATCCGCGTCCGAGAGGGAACCGACCTGCGTCGCCGTCAGCCCGGCCAGTTGCGTCAGTGTCAGGGCCTCGATCTGGGTTTCGGTCAGGCCGCTGATCGCATCCGTCGAAAGGGCGCTGATCTGTGTGGAGTTGAAGGCCGCCAGTTGATCGAGCGATAGTGACGCCATTTCCGTCGCCGTCATGCCGCTGATACCGGTGTTCGACAAGGACGCGATCTGGGTTGCGGTAATAAAATCGATATGGGCTTCAAGCAGTGCGGCCACACCTGTGCCGGACAGGGAGCCGAATTGCGCCGTCGTCAATTGCGCAATTTGTGTCTGGGTCAGGGCGTTGATAACGGTGGTGGACAGCCCGCCCATCTGGGTCGGAGTCAGGCCGGCAATCTGCGTCGTGGTCAGCGCCGCCGTCTGGCTAGCGGTCAGACCGGACAGACCGTTCCGGGACAGACCGCTGATCTGTCCGGAACTCAAGGCCGCCAATTGAGCCGTGCTCAGGGCATTGATTTCGGTCGAATTCAATCCCGTCAGTTGCGTCGTCGTCAGGCTCGCCAGTTGATTGGTGCTGAAGGCCATGATGTCGGTAGTCGACAAAGCCCCCATCTGATCCGCGCCGAGGCCCCTGAGCTGGGTCGTTGTCAGCGCGGCGACCTGCAAGGCCGTCAAAGCGCCGATATAGGTCGTCGAAAGCCCCGAAAGCTGGCCAGAACTCAAGCCCTTGATCTGGGTGGTCGAAAGCGCCGCGACCAGTTCCGCCGTCAATCCCGCCATGCCGGTGGTCGAGAGGCCCGAAAGCTGGGTTGAGGTCAGCGACGCCAGTTGCGTCGTTGTCAGCGCTGAGGTTTCCGTGGCGTTCAAGCCCGCCATCTGGGTCGAGGTCAGGATTTCCAACTGCGCCGTGGTGAGCGCCGCCATGCCGGTCGCCGCCAAGGCACCGAGTTGCCCCGAGGTCAGGGCCTTGAACTGGGTTGTCGTCAGGGCCTGCAACTGAGTTTCGGTAAAGCCGCTGACCGCCGTCACCGACAAGGCCGACATCTGGGTGGTCGTCAGCGCCTTGAGTTGCGTGGATGTCAGAACCGCCATTTCCGTCGTCGTCAGCCCCTTGAGCTGCACCGTCGTCAGATTGCCGATCTGCGTGGTCGTCAGCCCCTGGACCTGTGTGGTCGTCAGGTTGCCGATCTGTGTCGTCGTCAAACTTGTCAACTGGGTCGTGCTGAAAGCGGCGATCTGCGTGACGTTAAGATCCGCCACATCCTCTGTCTCCATCGCCGCCACCTGTGTGGCCGTCAGGGCAGAAATCTGCGTCGTCGTCAGGGCGTCTATCTGGGTTTCGTTCAGGCCGGCAATCGCCTCCGCGCCGATAGCCGCGACCTGGGTCGTCCTTAGTGCCCCGATCTGCGCCGTCGTCAGGGCGCCCAGTTGCGTATAGGTCAGTCCGGCGATCTGGGGCGTGTAGAAACTGGCCAGAGCCGTTGTCGTCAGGCCCGATATCTCATCGGGATTGAGCGCGCCGATCTGCGTCTGGGTCAGGCCGTGAAGCTGTGTCGTCGTCAGGGTCGCCAGATGGGTGGCGTTCAGCGCCGCGACCTGACTGGTGGTCAGCGAACCAAGCTGGGTCGAGGTCATCGACGCCAGTTGCGTCAGGGTCATGCCTGTGATCTGGTCGTCGTTCAGGCCCTGGATGCCGTCCGTCGAAATGGCGGAAAGCTGGCTGGCGGAAAAGGCCGATAGCTGGGTCTGCGACAAGGCCTGGACCTCGGTAGCGTTCAGCCCCTTGATCTGGGTGGTGGTCAGGGCGATCAACTGGGTTGTGGTCAGCCCCTTGATATTGGTCTCGTTGAGATAGCCGATCTGCGTCGAACTCAGCCCGCGAAGCTGGGTGGTGGTCAGGCCTGCCACGCCCTCCGATGTCAGTCCCCCCAGGCTCAGCGTCGCAAGGGCGCCGATCTGGGTCGAGGTCAGGACGCTCAGTTGCCCGCCGGTCAGGACTTCGAGTTGGGTGGAGGCCAGGCTGCCCATCTGGCTTGTCGAGAAACTGGCGATATACGTTGTGGTCAGCCCGGCTACCTGCGTCGTGGTCAGGGCGGCGATCAGGGTACCGCTCAGCCCCTTGATCTGGGTCGTCGTCAGGGTGGCAAAGTCGGTAACGGACAATCCTATAATACCGGTTTCGGAAAGACCGCCGATCTGGGTCGAACTCAGGGCGTGCAACTGGGTGGTGGTCAGTTCATCCACCTGCCCGGATGACAGGCTGGCAAGAGCCGTCAGGCTCAAACTGGCGATCTGAGTCGTGGTCAACGCCGCGATCTGGGTATCTTCAAGGGCGGCGATACCGGTGGTGGTCAATCCCGAAATCTGCGCCGCGGTCAATCCGGTCAGCAGTTCCGTTGAAAGCCCCCTCACCTGGGTTTCGGTCAGGGCGCCGATCTGGGTCGAGGTCAGGCTGGCGAACTGGCTCGGCGTCAGGTTCGATATCTGGGTCGAGGTCAGGCCGCTGATCCCGGCTTCGGTAAGACTGGCGACCTGTGTCTTGTCCAGCGCCGCCATCTGGGTTGCGTTCAGGCTGGCCACCTCGTCGGCCGTCAGCCCCTTGATCTGGGCTGTGGTCAGAATCGCCACCTGCGCGCCCGACAATCCCGTGAGTTGGGTTGTGGACAGATAACCGATTTCCGCCGCCGTCAGCCCCTTGATCTGCGTCGTCGTCAGAAGCCCGATGTCGCCGGAGGTCAGGCCGGCCAGGGCCGTCGAGGTCAACGCCCCAATCTGGGTTGAGGTCATGGCTCTCAATTGCGCATCCGTCAGCGCGTTGACCTGGCTTTCCCTCAATCCGGCCAGTGCGGTCGTCGTTAAAGCGCCGATCTGGGCGGAACTGAACGCCGTCAGTTGCGCCGCGTTCAGGGCGGCCAGGCCTGTCGCGGTCAGCCCCCTGATCTGGGTCGTGGTCATGCCTTGCAGAACCGTTACGGTCAGACCGGAAATCTCGTCTTCCGTCAGGGCGGCAATCTGTTGGGTGGCAAGACCATTCAACTGCGTCGTGGTCAACTGCCCCATCTGGTCCGCCGACAGGCCGCTGAAGGCCGTCACCGTCAGGGCCGCCAGTTGCGTCGCTGTCAGCACGGACAGCTGCGTCGCCGTTATTGCGCCCGTTTCGGTGGCCGTCAGGGCCGCCATCTGTCCCGTGGTCAGGACGGCGATTTCCGCAGGCGTCAACCCGGATATCTGATCTTCGCTGAGTTGCGAAATCTGCGCCGCCGTCAGGGCCTTGAACTGCGTGGTGGTCAGGCCGCGCAACTGCGTCGTGGAGAGGCTTTCAATGCCGGTGGTGCTGAGCGCCGCAATCTGCTTGGTGCTCATCGCGGCCAGTTGTGTCAGGGTCAGGGCAGACACCTGTCCGCCGCTCAACCCGCTTATCCCCGTCGCCGAAAACGCGCCGATCTGCGTGGTGGTCAGGCCGGCCACCTGATCGTTGGTCAGCGCCTGCATCTGGGTAGCGGTCAAGGCGCCCAGTTGCGCAAGGCTCAGCGCCGCCAGAGCACTGGTGGACAGGCCTGCTATCTGATCACCGGTCAGGGCCGCAATCTGGGTCGTGTTGAAAACAGCGATCTGAGTCGCGGTCAGGCTCGATATCTGCGTATTGCTCAGCCCACCCATGCCTGCCTTGGAAAGCGCCGCAATCTGGCTGGTGCTCAAGGCCGCCATCTGTATGTCGGACAATCCGCCGATCGCTGTGGCCGTCAGGCCCATGATCAGTGTGGTCGTCAGGCTGCCAACCTGGTTTGTATCCAGGCCCGCCATCTGATCGCCACTTAACGCGGCGGCTTCGGTAACAGTCAGGCTTTTGAGCTGGGTGGTGGTCAGCGAGGCCAGGTCATCCGGATTGAGTTCTGAAATCTGGGTGGCGCTGAGACTCCGGATCTGGGTCGTTGACAGGGCTTGCAGCGTGGTCGTGTCGAAAGCGTCAAGCTGCTCCGCAGTAAGGCCTTTTAAAGCCGTGCCGTTGATATAGCGGATTTGCGTCGTGCTGAGCGCCGTAACCTGCTCGGTCGTGAAGCTGGACAGACCCGATGCGCTCAGGGACTTGATCTGGTTGGTCGAAAGCTGCCCCATCTGCGTGGTGGTCAGGCCGGACAGATTATCCCCGCTCAGGCCCGCAATAGCGCCCACGCTCAGGCCCAGAAGCTGGGTGGCGCTAAGCTCCGATATCTTGTCGGAACTCATGCCGGCGAGTTGAGTGAAGGTCAGGGCGTTCATCTGGGTGGATGTTATCGCCGCCAGTTGCGTATCACTGATTGCGCCCATTTGGGTCGCCGTCATGCCCTTGATCTGGTTGGTCGCCAGGGCCGTTATTTGCAAGGTGGTCAGGGCAGCGATCTGATCATTGGAAAAGGCCGCGATCTGGGTCGCGGTCATGGCACGCAGAAGCGTCGTATTCAGGCTGCCAATCTGATCAATCGTCAGGCTGGCGGCCGCCGTGGTGGTAAGCGCCGAAATCTGTTTCGTGGTCAGGACGTTGATCTGAGTCGAGGTCAGCGCCGCGACCTGGGTATCGCTCAGACCGCTCAATCCCGTCGTGGACAGGGCTGATATCTGGGTTGTGGTCAGTTGCGATATCTGATCGGTCGTCAGCGCCCTGATCTGCACCGCGGTCAGGTTATTCAATTGCGTGGCGCTGAATCGCCCCAGGTCCGAGGGGTTGAAGGAGGCAATCTGATCGGCGCTCAAAGCCTTGATCTGCACCGAGGTCAGCGCCATCAACTGCGATGTCGTAAGGGCCGTCAGGTCCTCCGCCGACAGGCTGGCCACCTGGGTTGCGGTCAGGTTGGAAACCTGGTTTTCCGTCAGGGCGGCGATCTGCGTATTGCTCAGTTCCGCGATATCGGTGGCGTTCAGCCCGCGTAACTGGGTCGTCGTCAGCGATCGCAGCAGCGTTGTCGTCAATGACGCCACCTGATCATCACTGAGCGCACTGATCTGACCCGCGGTCATGGCCGCCCACTGGTCCGTGCCGAGAGCCGCCAGTTGCGTAGTACTGAGTTGTGAAATCTCGGTCGTCGTCATGGCCGCGATAAGCGTCGCCGGCAAGGCCTTGATCTGGGCGGTGGTCAGGCCGGTAATATGCGCTTCGCTAAGACCTTTTATTGCTGCCAGTGTCAGGGCGGCCAACTGGGCTGTCGACAGGGCGTTGACCTGGGTATTGGAAAGCGATCCGATATCCGCCGCCGTCAATCCCTTGACCTGGGCGGTGGTCAGAAGGCTTATCTGGGTCAGGGTCAGGCTGGCGATCTGGTCTTCGTTGAGATAGCCGATCTGGGTGACTGTCAGGGCGCGCAATTGCGTACTACTGAGGCTGCCAATCTGTTCCGGCGTCAACCCCTGGAGCGCTTTTGAACTCAAGGCGGACATCTGCCCGGCCGTCATGGCCGCCAGTTGCGTGTCGGTGATCGAACTGATGATATCCTGACCGAGGCCACCTATCTGGGTCGCTGTCAGGTTACTGAGCTGCGCCACGGAAAGCGACTGAAGCTGCGCCTCATTCAGCACACCAACACCGGCGGCGGTCAGCCCCTTGATCTGCGTCACCGTCAGATTGCCGATCAGCGCCGGGCTGAGTTCGCTGATCTGGGAGGTCGCCATTCCGGCGATCTGGGTGGAACTGATGCCGGCCAGTTGCGTCGTGGTCATGACGCCGATATCGAAGGCCGTCAGGCCCTTGATTTGCGTCACGGTGAGCGCATTGAGCTGCGTCGACCCCAGCGCCAGAAACTGCGTGGTGCTGAGCGATTGCACCGCCGTCAGGCTTAGGCCCTTGATCTGATCCGTGCGCAGCAGACCGAGTTCCGTCTCGGTCAGGCTGTAGACCTGGCGGTCGGTCAGGGCGTACAACTGGACCGGCGTCAGGGCGCCGATCTGAGTGGCTGACAGCCCGGTCAGAAGCGAGGTGTCCAGCCCTTTGATCTGGGTAATGGTGAGCGCCGATATCTGCGTTTCGGTCAAGGCGGCGGCCTGCACCGAAGACAGGGCGTCTATCTGTGTTTCAGCCAGTCCCCTGATCTGGGTCACGGTAATCAGGCCAACGCGGGCGGCGCTCAGGCTCTCAACCTGATCATTGCTCATCGCCCTGAGCGCCGTTGCGGAAATCGCCATCCACTGGCTGTCGTTCAGGGTATTGATGAAAGTCGTCGTGACCTGCCCGATCTGGCTGGCCTGCAAATAATAAACCTGAGTGGAACTAAACCCCTTCAATTGTTCTGCATTCAACCCGTTAAGTTCATCGGCCGTCAGCGCCTTGACCTGGGCCGAGGTCAGGGCGGCGATCTGCGTCGAGGTCAGGGCATTCAGTTGCGTCGTGGTCAGGGACTGCACCTCGGTCGTCGTCATGCCGCTGATCTGGGTAGCCGACAGGCTGGCGAAATCCGTAGCGTTGAGCACGCTCAGTCCGGCCGGTCCCATCCAGTTGATCTGAGTCGAGGTCAGGCCGGCCAGTTGTGTCGTCGTCATGGCGTCGATGATCGTCGCCGGCAGCGTCTTCATCTGCGTCAAATTCAAGCCGGACAACTGAGTCGAGGAAAAGGCGGCCAGTTGCGTCGTCGTCAAAACGTCAAGCTGATCGGCGTCCATGCCCTTCATCTGCGCTATCGAAAGGACCGAAAGCTGGGCCGGCGACAAAACGGCAAACTGCTGGGTCGACAATTCGCCGATATCCGCCGCAGTCAGGCCCTGAATCTGCTGCGTGGTCAGGGCGGCGATTTCCTCGACCCCAAACGCCTCCATCTGGGCTTCGAGCAGCACCGACAACTGCTTGCCGGAGAAGGTCATCTGGCTGGCGGTGAAGGCGGCGATCTGCGTCGTCGTCAGCGCCTTCATCTGGGTCGTGGAGATCGCCGCCAGTTGCGTGGCGTTCAGCGCCTGAATGACCTCGACGCCAAAGGCCGAAATCTGTGTTCCCGAAAGCGAGGCAATATCCGTTGCCGTCATCGATCCGACGGCGGCGGGCGACAAGGCGGCGATCTGACTGATGCTGTATGACGAATAAACGGATGAGACCACGCGCGTTCGCTTCCCTGCTACTCTCAAGTTGTCGATTGAAAGGGGCAGCGCAGCCTGCAATTTCAGAAGCCAGGTGTATTTTACACCTACTCACCCGCCTTTAGCACCCATATATCACGTTCGAGGAGAAATACGGCAAAATAAAGGCAAATTCGGCAAGTATTTGTAATAACGCAGCTTTATCAACATGCCACCGCCTACTTAGCGAGTGTCGCGGCGGTATTGCAGCGGGCTTTTGAAACCGTATGCCCAGGCGCCAAGCCGGTGCGATTTGGCGTAAGCCTCTTCATCCAGATACCGCATGGAGAAACTACGATAGGCGACCGCCAGACCGCGCCGGACCATTTCACCGCCGATATCCAGCCCGGCAGATATCTTGCAAATCGCAACCATCCGGCCGTAGGTGTCGATCGCCTGCTTTTCACATGTCAGGGTTCGGCCGTTTATCAGGTCACGCAAGGCTTTTCGCGCTTCGATACCACAACGAAAACGGCCGCAGGTCTGGTCGCGCTCGAAGGCGTCAACGCCGAACAGGCGGATATGTCGCTTGCGGATCACCAGCGTATCGCCGTCGATAACATACGCCACACCCGAAATGACCTGTGGTTTCGCCAGCGCCGGCAACGCCACAACACAGAGCGCCATACAGACGGTAACCCAATGTGAGCGTGTGAATACGTCTTTCCGGTTGCCTGTCCGCCTCAAAGGCTCTAATTGCCCGCCCATGATCACCCATTTCGCCAACACGTTCGCGCTTACGCACCTCGACATCATGTCCAAGCTTATCTGGGCATGCAAGTCGGTGCGTCTTATTTCGCGCAAGAAACCGCAGGCGTAAGATCGAAACGATCGCGCCCCCACCCGTTTCACGGGGCGCACAGAGACAAAATGGCGCCTCACAAAGGCCTCCAGATGTCCGACCAGCCGCAAAACAAAACTTTCCTGAACATGCCGTGGGTTCTGACCTGGGGCGGTTACATCCTGGCCATGCTGGGCGCATTTCTTTTCGCCAGCAAGGGCATCTGGATCAAGCTGGCCTATAATTACGATGTCGACGCCTCCGCCCTGATGGCGCTGCGCCTGTCCGTCGCCACACCGTTTTTTGTCATTTTCGGCCTGATCACCTTCCTGCGCGGCAAGATGAAGGGCACCCATAACCTGCCGCCGATCGACCGCCAGCCCGGCCTTTACCTGCGCGCCCTGGCCGTCGGCGCGCTCGGCTATTGGGTGGCCAGCTATACCGACTTCGAAAGCCTGACCACCCTGTCGCCGCAGTTCGAGCGGCTGATCCTCTTCACCTACCCGCTCTTCGTCATCCTGTTCGGCGCTTTTTTCTTCAAGCAACCGATGCGGCTGAAAGCCATCTGGGCCTTCGCCATCAGCTATTTCGGCCTGGGACTGGTCTTCATCACCGATCTGCGCGCGCAAGGGTCTGCGGTCGCCGTCGGCGTGCTGTGGTGTACGGTCTCTTCGGTCGCCTTCGCGCTGTATCTTTTGCTGGCCAAGCCGCTGATCAAGCGCATGGGGCCGTCATTATTCACCTCATGGGCGATGAGCGGCGCGGCGCTGGCAACCGGCATCCACTTCCTGATCGTGCATAAGATCAGCGATATCCATATGACGCCGCCCCTGCTCACTTTGGTAATCGGTCTGGCTGTCGGCGCGACGGTATTGCCGAGTTACCTGACCAATTTCGCCCTCAGCCGGATATCCTCACAGGCCAACGCTATCATCAGCTTCATCAATCCGATTTTCACGCTTATCCTGAGCGGGCTGATCCTCAAAGAACACATCACCCTGGCTGATATCGCCGGCACCTTGTTGGTGCTTGCCGGCGTCGGACTCTATATCTGGATCGATCAGAGAGCGACTCGTCAGGAAGCGGCAGCATCTTCCGTGGCATAATATGCCCGGCAAGGGCGACTGCCCGCCGCGCCAGATGGTGCGCGCTACTCCTTAAGCAGAGAGAGGATAGGCATCTGTGCCAATTGTGGCGTTTGCGAAAAGCTCCGTCGCCGTCCGCTGCAAAATCGGATGAACCCAATCGGGGGCGATCTCGGCCAATGGCCCCATGACAAAGGCCCGGTCGGCGGCGCGCGGATGCGGCAGGATCAGGCCTTTTTCGCCACGCAGAACCACATCGCCGTAAGCGATCAAATCCAGATCAAGCACGCGCGGCGCGTTGAGCCGGCCATCACGCACCCGCCCCGCTTCACGTTCCATATCGTGTAAAAGCGACATTAATTCAAACGGCTGCAATTTAGTTGCAATTTGCAAGACAGCATTGACATAGGGCGGATCATACGGATTGGGCCACGCTTTCGACGCCCACAGACGTGAAATTTTGTTTACAAGCAATCCCCGACCGCGCAATGCCTTGACAACCTCGTCGAAAGCTTGCGATGCAGTCACCGGACCCGGCAACAGGTTGGAACCGTAAGCAATAAAAACGGACATATTGTTATTCTCGCCTGCCATTTTAACTGCACATTTTCAGGATAGCGTTTAGCCATGAGCTTTTATCCGACCGACCGTATCGCGCTTTTTATTGACGGTGCCAACCTCTATTCAGCCGCCAAGGCGCTGAATTTCGACATCGACTATCGCAAGCTGCTCGATGAATTCCGCAAACGCGGTATTCTGATCCGCGCTTACTATTACACCGCTCTGGTCGAGGGCGATGATTACTCGCCGATCCGCCCGCTGGTGGACTGGCTCGATTACAATGGCTTCGCCCTGATCACCAAGTCGGCCAGAGAATATACCGACAGCCAGGGCCGCAAGCGCTGGCGCGGCGATATGGATATCGAGATCGCCTGCGACATGATGGAGATGGCCGAACATGCCAACCATCTGGTGCTGTTCTCCGGTGACGGTGACTTCCGCCGGCTGCTTGAATCCGTGCAGCGCAAGGGCGCCCGCGTCACCGTGGTCTCGACCGTCAAATCCTCTCCGCCGATGACCTCCGATGAACTGCGCCGCCAGGCCGATACCTTTGTTGATCTTGACGACCTGAAGACGGTTGTCGGCCGCCCGCGTTCCACGCACAACAATCCGCCGAAATTCCCTGGCACCGAGGAAGATTACGACGAAACCGTCTGATACCTTCCGGTTTGATTTTTTATCCGGAATGCGGCCATCGTGATGCGGTATCATTTGCGGAGTCGCCTTCATGCTCGGCCTTAACCTGACCAAATCCGCCCCGACCGGTTCGCAGCCCTTGCGTGACGCCACGCCGATGGGCTTTCTCGCCGTCAGCGATTTCGAGCAGGCGCGCGCCTTTTACGAAGGCATCCTTGGCCTGACGGTTTTCAGCCGGGATGATTTCACGCTGGTCCTGCGCTCAGGTTCGACGCTGATCCGCCTTACCAAGCCGGAAAAACTGTTCGTGGCGCCCTATACGGTGTTCGGCTTTCAGGTAAATAATATCGATGACAAGGTTTTCGCCCTGACCGCGCTTGAGGTAAAATTCGAGCTTTACGACTGGCTGGGCGCCGCGCAAACCGCGCATGGCGTGTGGACAGCCCCAAGTGGCGACAAGCTGGCGTGGTTCAAAGACCCCGACGGCAACCTGCTGTCGATTTCCGAACACAAGGTATAAGACATGGATCTGGGACTAAAGGGGCGTTACGCCATTGTGTGCGCATCGAGCGCCGGACTGGGCAAGGCTTGCGCCGTGGAACTGGCGCGCGCCGGTTGCACGGTGGTCATCAATGGCCGCGACGCCGGCAAGCTGGAAACGACCGCCGCGGACATACGCGCGGAAACCGGCGCAACGATCATCCCGGTCGCCGGCGATGTCGGCCTGATGGAAACGCAGGACGCACTGATCCGCGCCATCCCGCAGGTCGATATCCTGGTCAATAACAATGGCGGACCGCCCTTCCGCGATTTCCGAGAGGTTGACCGCAAGGCGATGCTGGAAGGCGTGACAAGCAATATGGTGACGCCCATCGAACTGGTGCAGCGTGTCATCGACGGCATGATCGAACGGCGCTTTGGGCGCATCGTCAATATCACATCGGGGTCAGTCAAGATGCCGCTTAGCGGACTCGACCTTTCCAGCGGTGCGCGTCTCGGCCTGACCGGCTTCCTGGCTGGCGTGGCGCGCTCGGTGGCCCATGCCAATGTCACCATAAACTTCCTGTTGCCGGGGTCGTTTGACACGGATCGGCAAACCAGCAGCCTGACTCGCAAGGCCGCACAACAGGGCGTCGATATCACTACCGTCCGCGCGCAAAGTGAAGCGACCATTCCGGCGAAGCGCTTCGGCGAACCGTCCGAATTCGGCGCGGCCTGCGCGTTTCTGTGTTCGGCGCAAGCCGGATTTATCACCGGCCAGAGCTTATTAATCGACGGCGGCGCCTTTCCGGGAGTCCTTTAACCCTTATCCCGCATCAGGCGGGCCTTATCCCTCGCCCAGTCACGATCGGCGCTGGCTTCGCGCTTGTCGTGAAGCTTCTTGCCCTTGGCGAGGGCGATTTCCAGCTTCACCAGTCCCTTGTCGTTGAAGAACAGCTTCGTCGGTATGATGGTCATGCCTTCACGCTGGATCGCCACCATGAAGCGGCCGATTTCCTTGCGGTGAAGCAGCAGTTTGCGCGGCCGGCGCGGTTCGTGGTTGAAGCGGTTAGCATGGCCATAGATCGGGATATCGGCATTGATCAGGCACAGTTCGTTGCCGTTTTCGATGCTGACATAGGATTCGGCGATATTGGCCCGCCCCTGGCGCAGGGCCTTGACCTCTGTGCCGGTCAGGGCGATCCCCGCTTCGGTATTCTGTTCGAGGAAATAGTCGAACTTCGCCCGGCGGTTATCGGCAATCACCTTATAGGTGCTGATGACATCCATTATGCCGGTTCCGTTTCAAGCCCCGCAAGCGCCATCGCCTGATCGACCAGCGGCCGCACGGCCTGCGAGCACGACGTAATCGGCAGGCGAACCTCTTCGGTGCAGATGCCGAGGCGGCTCATGGCATACTTGGTCGGCGACGGCGACGAATCAGCGAACAGCACCTTGTGCAGGGTAATCAGCCTGTCCTGCCACTGGCGGGCGGTATCGAAAGCGCCTTGCGCGACGGCTTCATACATGGCCACCACCTGCGCCGGGGCAACATTGGAGGTCACCGAAATAACGCCATGACCGCCGTGCGCGAGATAACCGAGTAAGGTCGGATCATCGCCGGAGATATAGGAAAAGCCCTTCTCGATCAGCAGGCGTTGCTGGCTGATGCGCTCGACATCACCCGTTGCGTCCTTGATGCCGACGATGTTCGGCAGCTTCGCCAGACGCGCGATGGTCTCGTTACTCATATCCACCACGGTGCGGCCGGGCACATTATAGAGCAGAACCGGAATCTGAACCGCGTCGTTCAAGGCTTTAAAATGCTGATACAAACCTTCTTGTGACGGCTTGTTGTAATAGGGCGCAACCACCAGCACAGCATCGGCACCGATAGCCTTGGCGTGGTGCGCCAGTTCCAGGGTTTCGGCCGTGTTGTTCGAACCAGCGCCGGCGATCACCTTGATCCGGCCGGCTACCTTGCGTACGCAGGTTTCCACCACCTTGCGGTGCTCTTCCATCGAAAGCGTTGAGGTCTCGCCGGTCGTCCCCACCGGCACGACGCCATGCACGCCCGCGGCGATTTGCAGGTCTATCAGCTTTTCGAACGCCGCATAATCGACTTTGCCATTACGGAACGGCGTCACCAGGGCGGTAATCACACCATGAAACAGGGGCTGGGCAGATGTATCGGTCATTCGTCTACTCTCGTCTCACCGCAAACACGGAAAGTTGTGGTTTTTCGGCCATCTGTGGCTTGGGAATATATAAAAATAGCCATAGATACACAAAGCTTTCGCTGCAATGGCTTTCTAAAAAGAAACTATCGCCTATAGTTCGGCCGTATCCCTTTTGGCCCGATGACAGGATTCTTATGACCTCGACCACCCGACCAAAAAAATTCCCATTCGCCTTTTCCCGCAAGGCATTCCTGATCATGGGCGTGAGCACCCTCAGCCTTGTCGCGCTCCAACCGGTAGCCGCGCAGGATGATCCGGCGCCGGAGGTGAATGGTATTCCGCAGGCCACCACCCGGATGCCGGAAGATACCGCCCGACCCTATGTGCCTTCCGGTTTTTCAAGCAACGACACAGCCCTGCTTCAACAGGCGCTTTCGGCCGTCAAATCGCGTAATTTCGCCGGCGCCGATTCGCTGGCCGGCGGCCTGACCAACCCGGTGGCGCGCAAGATCGTCACCTGGACCATCATCAATAACGACGGCAACATCTACGGTTTTGCTGCGCTCGACGCCGCCCGCCGCGATTTATGGGGCTGGCCGCGCGAAGCCAAGCGCCAGATCGCCGCCGAAAAGCTGATCGGCCTGTCGGGCATGACGGCACAGCAGATTGTCGACTGGTTCAAGGGCGCGCCGCCGCAGACCACCGAAGGCGCCTCAGCCCTGATCACCGCCTATGGCAATCTGGCGCGCACCGATGAGGCCCGCGCCCTGGCGAAAAGCTGGTGGCGGACCCAGGTATTCGATTCGATGGCGCAGGCCAGTTTCTACCAGGCTTTTGGCAGCTACCTCACCCCGGATGACCACAGGGCGCGTCTGCTCTGCCTGGAAATCAACTTCCAGACCGCCAATTCCCAGGCGATCCGCGACATGACCGCCTATGTCGGCCAGCATGATGCCGATGTCGCTAATGCCGTCATCGCCATGCGCACCGGTTCGGCCAGTTCCGACAGCCTCTATCAGGCGGCCCTGGCCGGCGATCCGCATAACCCGGCCCTGGCCTTCGCGCGCGCCAAGTACCTCAATGGCAAGGGGCTGGAAGCGCTCGGCTTCCAGTTACTGCCGGACCTGCCGCAAGCCTCCGCCAGCCCGGATGCCGCCAGTCAGCTTTATTCATTACGCCTCGGCTACTTCAAGGCGGCGCTGAAAGCCCGCAACTACCGCGCCGCCTATGACGCTATGAACAACGGGGGCTTCCAGCCGGGCGAAAGCATGGCCGAGGCCGAGTTCTTCGCCGGCTGGATGGCGCTGGTCAGGCTTAACGACAACGAAGCCGCCATCCGCCATTTTCAGGCCCTGTCCACCGCCGGCACCTCGCCGATCACCCTGGGCCGCGCCTATTACTGGCTGGGCCGCGCCTATGAGAAGCGCAACAATCCGGCGCAGGGCGGCAATGATGCCGACGCGACCCTGGCCCAACGTTATTATGAAAAGGGCGGCCAATATATCTACGCCTTCTACGGTCAGATGGCGGCGGAAAAGGCCGGGATCAAGACCATTACCCTCGGCAAGGATCCGGTGCCGACCCAGGCCGATCGCGCCCGATTCGAAGGCCGCGACATGATCAAGGCGGCGCGCCTGCTGGGCCAGATCGGTGAACTGGACCTGTTCCGCGCGCTTGTGCTCCACCTCGATGATGTTATGCCGAACGCCGAGGAAGAGGCCCTGCTGGTCGATCTCGTCGGGCAATACGATTCGCAACTGATGGCTATGAAGGTGGCGCGCGTTTCGATGCAGCGCGGCTTCTACCTGCCTGAACGCGCCTATCCCCTGCGTTCGGTGCCCACTGTTCAGGGTCCAGAAGCGGCCTTCGTGCTGGCCATTACCCGGCAGGAATCAAGCTTCGACCCCGGCGTGCGATCGAGCGCTAATGCGCGCGGCATGATGCAGCTTATTCCCTCCACCGGAAGGGCCGTCGCCAATCGTCTGGGCATCGGTTACAGTGGCGATGCCCAGCTCTACGAGCCGGACTACAACATGACGCTCGGCAAGTATCACCTGGGCGAACTGGTCGACAAGTTTGACGGTTCCTATGTCATGGCGGCGGCGGGCTATAATGCCGGCCCCAGCCGGATGCAGACCTGGATCAGCGATTGCGGCGACCCGCGCGGCGCGGCGGCTGATCCGCTGTCCTTCATTGAGTGCCACCCGTTCACCGAAACCCGCAATTACATGATGCGTGTAACGGAAAACCTGCGGATTTATCGCGCTCGTCTGAATGGCGGCACAGCGCCTCTGACGGCGATGGCTGATGTGCAACGCGGCTTCCCTGGCACCATTGGTCCATTCACTGGCCCTGAATTCGGCGATGTTGTGTCTCCGGATGCGCCGATCAGCTATGCCGATTATAACAAGGGCGTCGCCACCAATGCCGCCGCGGCAGCACAACTGACAGGTACGCCCATTGCCCCCGCACCGGCCACCATGGCACCGGTGCCCAATCCGCCTGCCAGCATGAGACCCGTCGTCACCCCGGTTGTAAAAGCGGGACCGGTCAAGAAAAAGACAGCAGCAAAAGCCGTCAAAAAGAAAAAGGCCGAGCCGGTGAAAAAGAAAAAGCCGACGAAGAAAAAGCGCGACCAGACTAAATGAGCGGCAGGCTCTCCAGCCGGAGAGTCCGCTGCCCGTCGCCAGGGACCAGCTCTCCTTTCAGATTAAATACGTCAGCTAATAGGCTGGGTACAAATATCTTTTCCGGCGTATCCATCTTCACCAGTTGCCCGCGGTGCATCAGCATGACCGTATCCGCGAACTGCGCCGCCAGATGCAGGTCATGCAGGCTAAGGATAACCGTCTGGCCGGCTTCGGCGCGCTGTTTGAGTCGGATCAGCACCTGCCTTTGCCATGCCGGATCGAGGGCGATGAGCGGTTCATCGAGCAGCAAAACATCCGCCGGACTGACCAGCACCCGCGCCAGCAGCACCCGTGCGCGCTGACCGCCGGAAAGCCCGAAAACGCCACTATCGGCGACCTCCTGCAAGCCCAGCGCCTGAAGTTCGGCGAAGGCTTTTTGCCGGGCCAGCTCCGGCGTCAGGTTTTGCACGCCCAGCGCCGCCACATCGACACAACTCAGATCCCAGGCGATGCTGCGCTCCTGCGGCAGATAGGCGATATGTTCGGCGCGGTTGGCCGGTCTTTGCACCGTCAGATCCAGCCCTTTGTAGCTGATCATGCCGGATTGAATGGGAGTCAGACTAGCCATAGCCTTGAGCAGGGTGGTCTTGCCGGCGCCGTTCGGCCCGACCAGTATATAGAGCTTGCCGGGCGTCAGTTCGGCCGAAACCTCGCGGACCACGGTTTCGCGGCCGAGTTTGACGCTAACGTTCTGGATGTTGAGGTTTGACATAAGCGCTTTCCAAAAAGTGTCCGCACTTTTAGGATTAAAAAGCGCGTCAAGTAAATCAGTCCTGCATCCAGCTTTTGGCGCTCTTGTAGGCCAGTATAGCGAAAAGCGGCGCGCCAACGAG
Source organism: Asticcacaulis sp. (assembly GCF_035497195.1). Taxonomy (GTDB): domain Bacteria; phylum Pseudomonadota; class Alphaproteobacteria; order Caulobacterales; family Caulobacteraceae; genus Asticcacaulis. The sequence goes on along the minus strand of NZ_DATJDZ010000002.1, from coordinate 39,087 downwards.
CGAGGTCAGAACACCCAGATGGACATCGGCGGTCGGCGGCAGCAGGCGAATGATGCCGTCGGATATCAGCACCATCAGGCCTCCCGTCAGGGTCGATGGCCAGATCAGCCGGTACGGGTCCTTGATGCCGAATGCGCGAACGAAGTGCGGCGCCGCCAGCCCGACAAAACCGATCACTCCGGCCACCGATACCGACAAGCCCGCCAATAACGACGAACCGATGACGATCACCTGAGTCAGGCGCGTCATATCAACCCCCATTGAACGCGCCGTCTCCTCGCCCAGGGTCAGAAACCGCAGCCCCTTGCCAAGCCGCAGCGAAAGCCCGCTCACAACCACCAGGCCGATAAGGCACATCAGCACATCGAACCAACTGCGGTTCTGCACCGACCCCATCATCCAGTTCAACATTTCCGATGTCGTGACCGGCGACGGCGACAGGTTGAAGACCAGCGCCATTAGCGCACCGCACAGACTCGACAGGCCGACGCCCAATAAAATCAATGATTGACGTTGCGGGAAGCGCTGGACGAAAATCAACAGGATAATGGCGACCAGCACCGCCCCCGCCAGCGCCGCCCCCTCTACCGCGAAAGGCATCAGGCCCAGTCCGAAAACGATGGCCAGCGCCGCCCCCAGACCGGAGCCGGCGGATACACCGAGCAGGCCCGGCTCGGCCAGCGGATTGCGCAGCAGCCCCTGCATCAGCGCGCCGCTCATGCCGAGCATGGCTCCGACGCCGACCGCGGCCAGATTGCGCGGCAAGCGGATGCCCCAGATGATTTCCGCGGGGAGAGACTTCCAGCGAAACAACGCATCGAACCACATATCGCCGCTCAAGGTCACATCGCCAAACACCATCAGGACGACGAGCAAAATCGCAATCGCTAAACCGAGAACAATTGAAAACATGCGAAGCGATACAGACATCACGGCACCGCTTTCAGGCCGCCGCTGCCGGTCAGCGGCGATTGCGATAATTCACTCAGGTCGTAAGCGGTAAACCAGCCGCTGCAACTGACCGTTTGTCCCGGCAGGGTAAAATTGGGCGCGGCCGCGATCCGCGCGCGCACCAAGGGATTACGCCCCGGCACCCGGCGCATGGCGTAATGATCGTCATAAAAAGCCAGGGCGAATATATCAGGCTTCATGCTCAAAAGCACCTCCGGCGACAGATAGAAGAACCCCTTATTCTGAGTCTCCAGTTTGAAACCCAGTCTTTGCAGCATGTCGCCGATCATGGTGTCCGGCCCGGCGCTGTACCCACCGGGCGTGTAATAGAGCACGGTCCGTCCTGCTCCCGCCGGCCGAATCGCGGTCATGGCCCTATCGAAGCGACGCGCCTCGATACCGGCGCCGGCCTCCTGCCCCAACTCTTTGGCGACACGGAAAAGTTCCGGCTTGGCCTGATCATAATTGGTTATATCGTTGATATTGACGATACGGATATGATGTTTTTCCAGTGCCTTGATCAGGTTGAGATCGCCGCCCCAGGTCCGGACAACCACATCAGGATTGAGCGCCAGAATGGTTTCCAGTCGGGGCTGGATACGGCGCACCGTGGCGGCGCGTTCCCGGAAGTAGGAATCCGGCAGACGCGCCCGGTCAGACAGGGCCAGTATCTGATCACGCGGCACCAACCCCAGCACATATTGATCGGCGCAACCGTCAAGAGAGATCACCTTGAGCGGTTGCGTGCCTGCCGCAGATACAACCCGGGGCGGCAACCGGACAGCCCAGGCCACGGCGGCGCCAACGCACAGGCAAGCCATTACCCCACATAAAACCCACAACCTCAACTTATGAGGGAGACTTTCTCGCAAACTAACTACCGCCAATTGGTTTATCCGGAGCCAAAAAACTGCGCCTTATGGTTGTCGGGGGGCGTTTCAAAATGAAACCATATCGTAAAAGCGATGCGCTGCTGCGGACATTTACCGATAAGTGGCTGCAAACACATCCCGATTCTGTGTCTTCGCACGCGACTTTAAAGCAGGTTTTCCCGCGATCGTCACCACCCTGGCGTATCCATGCTGCCATAACGCCCCTCAAAGCTTGTTTTTCCGCGCGTTCGGAGCCTTCATGGCAACAAGTAACCCTATTGGCGATCATTGCGCTTGCCTTCGGCGGGCTATGCCTGTGGTCAGCCTCAGGTCTGCTTAAAGGTCTCTACTGGCTGTGCTGGGCCAGTTTCATGAGCAATGCGCTGCTGCGGCTGGCGGCCTGCATCATAAGGCCCGCAAAGGAAGCTCCGCTCGATCCCATGACGGAGGCGGTCAACGAGAACCTGCCGTCCTACAGCGTTATTATCGCGCTATATAAAGAAGCCAGCATCGTTCCGCAGCTACTCAGGGCCATGCGGGCGCTGGATTATCCGCGCGATCGCCTTGAAATCCTGTTCGCCCTGGAAGCCGATGACACAGAGACCCTGACGGCTTTCCAAAGACACCCCCTGCCCGCATTCATGCGCGTCATCGCCGTGCCGCAAGGCTTCCCCCGCACCAAGCCACGCGCCCTGAACCATGCCCTGGAACAGGCCAGGGGCGACCTGATCGTTATCTACGACGCCGAAGATCAGCCACACCCCGCTCAATTGCGGGAAGCCGCCAAAGTCTTTGCGAAGGGCGACACCACGCTGGCCTGCTTACAGGCGCCTCTGCGGCCCATCGGCGGAAGCAGCTTCATCGCCCGACAGTTCGCCGCCGAATATGCCGTGCAGTTCGATGTTCTGCTGCCGGCGCTCCATGCCTTGCATCTCCCTTTCCCATTGGGCGGCACCAGCAATCATTTCAAATCCGATATCCTGCGCGCGATCGGCGGTTGGGACGCCTTCAACGTTACCGAAGATGCCGATCTCGGTCTGCGACTGGCGCAACTCGGCTATAAAACCGGCATGATCACATCACCGACCCTTGAAACGCCACCATCCCTTAGCCAGGCTTGGATTCCGCAGCGGACACGCTGGATCAAGGGCTATATGCAGACGTTTTTGGTCCATACCCGCCTCAATACGCCTTTTCAACCGCGTGCCTGGCTGGGATTGTTTCTTGGTGTGGCCTTAAGTGTCGCGGCGGCCGTCTGTTATGCGCCGTTCAGCCTTTTGGTGATCACGTCCCTTTTGCTGACAGGATTGCAAACCATCGGCGACGCCGCGCATCCGCTTCATATCGTGTCGATTCATGACCTCGCGTTGTTCTTTCTGGGCACACTCAGCGGCATGATTACAATCGCGCTGGCGGCGCGACGGGCAGGCTTGAGGCTAAAATGGGGAGATGTGCTCGGCGCGCCAGCCTATTGGTGCCTGCAATCGGTGGCGGCGGGATTCGCCGTGTGGCAATTAATCGCAAAACCCTTCCATTGGGACAAGACCGAACATACGCCGGTAACTTTTGCGGTCCAGCCTCTTTACGAAGACGGGCCTTACGCTTATGGCCTTGAACATGATCATTACCGACAACCCAACCACCTTGCGCACCAAAGCCTGGGCTGATTACGCCCTCGTCGATTCCGGCGATGGCCGGAAGCTGGAGCGCTATGGCGACTACCTCGTTATCCGCCCGGAACCGCAATGTTGGTGGACGCCGAAATACCCGCAGCTTTGGGATAAGGCCGACGCCATTTTCGACCCGCAGGGCGAAGACGACGAAGGCAACTGGCGCTTTTCGCGCAAGCCCGCCGAGCAATGGACGCTGGCTTGGGAGAAGGCCAAGTTTTACGGTCGCTTCACCAATTTCCGACACCTGGCCTTCTTCCCCGAACAGGCCGCTAACTGGGCCTGGCAAAAGGAGGCCATCGCCAAGCGTGATAACCCGCGTGTGCTGAACCTGTTCGGCTATACCGGCGTCGCCAGTCTGGTAGCCGCCGAAGCCGGTGCGCGCGTCACTCACGTCGATGCCTCGAAGAAGGCCATCGGCTGGGCACGGGAAAACGCCGCCTTGTCCGGCCTGAGCGAAGCCCCGATCCGCTGGATTTGTGAGGATGCCAAGAAATACGTCCAGCGCGAGGTCAAGCGCGGCTCGAAATACGAAGGCATCATTCTCGACCCGCCAAAATATGGACGCGGCCCGACCGGTGAGGTCTGGCGGCTGTTCGAGGATTTGCCCGAAATGGTCCATCTGTGCGCGCAACTTCTCAGTGACGAAGCGTCCTTCCTGCTGCTCAACGCCTATGCCGCACGCGTTTCCGGCCCGGCCCTGGCGCATCTGGTCGCGGAAGCCGTTGGAACCGCAAGAGGCGGTCGTGTCGATTACGGTGAACTGACGCTGGTTGAGGACGTGAAACCACCAAAGGGGGTAAAACCCGCCGACATCGCGCCGCGTGAAATCGGCCTGAGCTTCTTTGCGAGGTGGATGCGTGATTAAGCAAATTACCTCGCTGACCAACCAGACGATCAAGGATATCCGCGCCCTGCATATGCGCAAGGAACGCGAGGTCACGGGCCAGTTTCTCGCCGAGGGCCTGAAGATCATTATCGATGCGTTAGATCAGGGTTTCGCACCGCAGATTCTCGTCTACGGTAAGGATGCCGATCACCATCCGTTGCAGGCGCGCGCCGTCCAGGCGACGCTTGACGCCGGCGGTGAGGTTCTTGAGGTAACCCGCGAAATTCTTGAGAAAATTTCACGCAAGGATAACCCGCAAATGGTTATCGCCGTCTTCGGGCAGATGGTCCGCACACTCGGTGACATCGATCCGAAAAGCAACGATGTCTGGGTGGCCCTGGAGCAGATCCGCGACCCCGGCAATCTCGGCACCATCATTCGCACGGCTGATGCGGCTGGCATTGGCGGCGTCATCCTGATTGGCGATTGCGTCGATCCGTTCTCGGTCGAGACGGTGCGCGCCACAATGGGGTCGATCTTCGCCCTGCCGGTCGTCAAATGCACGCGCGAAGACTTCCTCGCCGATCGCAAGCGCTGGACAGGTTCGGTGGTCGGCACACTTTTGACCGCCACGCACAATCACCGTACAGCGCCCTATGCCCGCCCCACCCTGATCGTCATGGGCACGGAACAATCGGGCCTGACGCCCGAAATCGCCGCCATCTGCGACACCAACGTCAAGATTCCGATGAAAGGCCGCGCCGATAGCCTCAACCTGTCTGTCGCCACCGGCATTATGATCTACGCCGCGGCCGGGCTGTGAGGCCATATCTGTGAAGGTTGGCAAGGTCAGGATTGATGGCTTTCTCGCCGGCATGGTCCTGGCTATCATCCTGGCTGCCCTACTTCCGGCGCCCGGCGCCCATGGCGGCATCCTGCATCCCGAACTGCTGACCAAGCTCGGCATTGCCCTGATCTTTTTCCTCAATGGCGCCATGCTGTCCTTCAATGCCCTGAAGGACGGCATTATGCGCTGGCGGATGCACCTGATTATCCAGACTTCGACCTTCTTGCTTTTCCCTGTGCTCGGGCTGGCTTTTCTGGCCGTAGCCGGTCGCTTTATCAGCCCCGATCTGCAACTGGGCTTCTTTTATCTTTGCGCCCTGCCCTCGACCGTTTCCTCCTCCGTCGCCATGACCTCGGCAGCGCGCGGCAATGTGCCGGTGGCCGTCTTCAATGCCACGTTTTCCAGCCTGATCGGCATTATCGTGACGCCCCTCTGGATGAGCCTTCTATTGAAGACATCCGGACATCATCTTGATGTGACTAGCGTTTTAATCGACCTTTTCAAATGGATGGTGTTACCAATGGTCATTGGGCAACTCTTGCGTCCCCTGATGGGCGGCTGGCTGCATCGCTATAAAAAACTGGCGCAGATAGCTGATCGCGGCACTATATTGTTGCTGGTCTACACCTCATTTTGCGATTCCTTCGCGCTCAACATATGGGGCGCGACCAAGCCCGCTGTTATGGTCTTGGTGATCGTGGCTACGCTCGTCCTGTTCTTTTTCGTGCTGTTACTGTTATGGGCGATTTGCGACCGCTCCGGCATCGCACCCTCTTTCCGTGCCGCTGTCGTCTTCTGTGGCACCAAGAAGAGCTTGGCCACCGGCGTGCCCATGGCATCGCTGATCTTCGCCGGTCACGCATCCGGGCTTGGCTTGATCCTGCTGCCGATCATGATCTATCATCCGCTACAATTACTGATCTGTACACCGCTGGCAAGCCGCTGGGCAAAAGAGACACAGTCGCAGGAAAACGCCATTAGCACCTGATTATTAAATAGAATTAAGGTGGAACCGGTTCATTTACCGTTCATAGAGGCCCAGCTAAGTTCAATGTAACGGGGGCGCATTTGGTGTCTCCCAAAGAGACCTCGCCATGAAACTCACCCCACTGAAACTGACCTGCGCCGCTATTCTGGCCGCCACCCTGACCGGTTGCATCATGTATGTCGCGCCCGATCACGGTTACGACCCGTCCCCACCGGCCAGCGCTCCGGTTGGCGCTAACGAAAAACCCGCCGCTACCCTGCCTGACGGCGCATCTTTTTAATCTGAGGAAATTCCATGAAATCTCTCGCCATTAAGCTCTTCTGCGTCGCCGTCCTGGCCTCCAGCCTGTCGGGCTGTATCATCATCGATCGCAGCGGCGCCGACCACTTCAGTTCTTCTCACATGCGCTAAAGAAATAGCCGGAAATGAAACCCCTGCCGTAAGGCGCCGCTAAAAACGGCGCCTTAGTCATTTACAATACCCTGTCCGCATCCTACGTGAGGCTTGGTTCAAGGAGTACCCGTTATGAAAAAGCTGATTCTGAAGCTGATCGTCCTGCCATTCATTGGTTTCGCCTTCGCCGGCTGTATCACCATCTAAAGCCGGACTGCCCCCCAGACCGGCCCTATGTGCCTCTGGGTTTGGCGCGGGTCGTTGGATCGGCTTCCCGTGGATTTTCCGGCCAGACATGGCGGGGATAGCGCCCCTTCATCTCGCTGCGCACTTCGCCCCACGATCCTGCCCAGAAAGCCGGCAGATCCCTGGTAATCTGAATCGGGCGATGCGCCGGCGAGGTCAGGGCCAGGGTGACAGGTGTCCTGTTAGAGCCGATGACGGGATGAACCGTCGTACCGTAAAGTTCCTGCACACGCACCTCGACGCGCGGGCCGCCTTCGGCTTCATAATCAATGCGAATATTTGAGCCGGTCGGCATTTTCAGGGTTTCCGGCGCCAGTTTATCGAGTGCGCGCTGCTGGTCATAATCGAGCAGATTATGCAGGGCCTGCGAGATAATGCCACCGCCAAGCGATAGCAGTGATTTACCCGCCGCATAAGGTCCGAGCCAGGCTTCCAGCGTGGCCAGCAGGATGTCATCGCTCATATCCGGCCATGAGGCATCCTGTCCGCGCAGGAAGGCCACGCGCGCGCGCAAGCCTTGCACACCTTCCGAAAGATTTAGCGCTTTCAAGCCCTTGGCTTGAATTTCCTCAGCTTCCGCATGAAGCAGTAATTCGGGCGGTATCTTTTCCAGCGGCTTGCTGGACAACACGACGTTTCCCAGGCGAGTCTGCTCAAAAGCACGGAAACGGCCATTATGGCGCTCCAGAACCGTGTCGCGTTCAAGGCGATCAGCGAACAGGCTGAGTATGTCGGCGTCGGCCATCGGCGCGGCCAACAGGATACGATCACGGTTCGAACCACCACCAAGATCGCCAACAGCCAGATACGGTTGCCGGGCCAGCGAATCGTGTTCATCGACATAGACGCCGCGCCCATTGGCCATAATAAATTCACCCGGTTTGCCTCGGGCTTTCGCAATGCGTTCCGGGAAACATTCGGCTAACAAATGGTGTGAAAATTTCCCTCCATCACTTTGTTTCGATTGCGATTTCGTCAAGGCCTGCGCCTGCCTGGCCCACCCCTGCGCCAAGGTCCGGGCCTGCGCAATCTTCGGAGACCGGTCGCGTGAAAGCGCTTCGAGCCGCGTATCGAGATCGGTCGATTTGCCGCCCAGCCCATTTTCCGACAATAACACCGCCAGATTGGCGCCCAATTCCGCCGCACCATGCTCCGCCGCCCGGATCAGCATATGCGCCAGCCGGGGCGCCATCGGCAATTGCGCGATAGCCTTTCCATGCGCTGTCAGGTCGCCCCCAGACTCCCCCTTGCCATCCAGCGCGCCCAAGGCCTGCAACAGCCGGATCGCTTCGTCCATCGCCGCTTTCGGCGGATGATCCAGCAGGGCCAGGCCCTCGGTCGATTTCGCGCCCCATAGCCTCAAGGAAAGCGCCAACTGTGACAGGTCGGTTTCGAGAATTTCCGGCTTGGCGAAGGGAATCAGCGAGCGGTCTTGTTCGGCGTCCCACAGGCGGTAGGCATCCCCCGCCTGCGTTCGCCCTGCCCGGCCGCGTCTTTGATCCGCCGACGCTTTGGAGACACGTTCGGTCACCATACGCATGGTACCCCGCGCCGGATCGAAGCGGCCAAGGCGCGACAGGCCGCAATCGACAACCATTGATACGCGATCAAGCGTCAAAGACGTTTCAGCGATGGCCGTCGCCAGAACAATCTTCGGGTGCCCCGGTGCATTACGCGCCAATGTCCGCGCCTGATCTTTGAAGTCCATAGCCCCGAAAAGCTTGTGGACTTCGATATGTGACGCCATGCCGATCTCATCGAGGAAGCGACCAACGCGATGAATCTCGCCCTGTCCTGGCAGGAAGACCAACAGGGTTTCTGCCTTTTCAGGCTGAAGCTTAGCCGACAGCCGCGCCACATGACGGGCGATATCCTGCTCCATCAGCAATGATTGATTGCGGCCCAGGTAATGGGTCTCGATCGGGAAAGTACGCCCCAGGGCTTCAAAGCGCCCGGCATCTTCCAGCAGAGCCAGAACGCGGTCGCCATCGAGCGTCGCCGACATGATCAGCAGGCGCAGATCGTCGCGTAACACGTTTTGTGCATCACGCGCGAAGGCCAGGCCAAGATCGGCATCAAGGCTGCGTTCATGGAATTCATCAAAGATGACTGCGCCTACGCCTTCCAACGAGGGATCATCAAGGATTTTACGCGAAAAGATACCTTCGGTGACGACCTCGATACGCGTCTTGCCACTGACCTTGCTTTCGCCGCGCACGCGAAAGCCGACCGTCTGACCAACGGGTTCCCCAAGGGTTTCGGCCATACGGGCGGCGGCGGCGCGGGCGGCCAGGCGGCGCGGTTCGAGCAGGATTATACGCTGACCGGTCAGCCACGGTGCATCCAGCAGAGCCAGCGGCACGCCGGTCGTTTTACCGGCGCCCGGCGGGGCGATAATCAGCGCCGTGGTGTTGTCCGCCAGCCAGTCTTTCAGCGGCGTATAGATTTCCGTTACGGGTAACATCGCGTCTTGGTATCAGAAAGGCCCCGGAACTCAAGGGTACTCAAGCTTTCGCGACGTAACCATTGCGTGCGGGCCATAAATTCTCGAATTGAGCGCATTGCCGGTGTCCGGCCCAATGGCTTGCTTAATAAGCCGTTGCCAAAGCGACAATATGACGATAGCGTCATGATCAGGGGCTCGCTCACAGGGCCAGTTTGCGCTTTGTGCATAAGGCTTAAGCGCCATAATTATAAAATTTGCGAGGGGTCATATGGCCAATTTCCTAAGCCAGCTTGTGCTTAAAAAATCGATTCTGAAGATTCAGACAGAAGCGGCGAAAAGCCCGCTCAAGCGAACGCTGGGTCCGATTAATCTGATGAGTCTTGGGGTCGGCGCTATTATTGGCGCCGGCATTTTCGTTTTGACCGGTCAGGTGGCGTCCGCCAATGCCGGTCCGGCGATCATGCTGTCCTTTATTGTCGCAGGCATCGCCTGTGCGCTGGCAGGCCTGTGTTACGCTGAACTGGCCTCCACCATGCCCGTATCCGGCTCAGCCTATACCTACGCTTACGGTACGCTCGGCGAAAGCGCCGCCTGGGTCATGGGCTGGCTCCTGGTGCTGGAATACGGTATCGCGGCCTCCACCGTGGCGGTCGGCTGGTCCGGTTATGTGGTCAGTCTGCTAGGTGATTTCGGTGTGCACTTCCCTTCCATTATTGGAGGAGACGCAGCCCACCCCGCCGTTCAGTGGGCCACGCCGCTGGTTCAGGCCGTCACCAATGACGCTGGTCACACGACCATGTCCATGACCGGCACCTTCAACCTGATCGCGGCCGTCGGTATCGGTCTCGTTACCTGCCTTCTGGTTCTGGGCGTCAGCGAATCGGCCAATGTCAACAACGCCATCGTCGTTCTGAAAATCATCGTCCTCCTCACCTTCATCGCTGTCGGTATTTCCTATATCAATCCGGCCAACTGGCACCCCTTCATTCCGAAAGCGACCGGCAATCCCGGTGAATTCGGCGTGGGCGGCATCTTCCGCGGCGCGGCCATCATCTTCTTCGCCTATGTCGGTTTCGAAGCCGTCTCCACCGCCGCCGCCGAAGCCAAGAACCCCAAGCGCGATGTGCCCATCGGCATCCTCGGCGCCCTGGTCATCTGTACCATCATCTATATGGCCGTCGCCGCCGTCATGACCGGCGTGGTCCCTTATCTCGAGCTGGCCAGCCCTGCACCAATCGCGGTCGCCATAGACCACATGGCCCTGACATGGGCCAACTTCCCCTGGCCTTACGTTGCCAGCGGCCAGATGAACGCGATCAGCCTCCTGATCAAGGTCGGCGCTGTGGCCGGTCTCAGTTCGGTCATGCTTGTGCTCTGTTTTGGCCAGACCCGCATCTTCTACACTATGGCGCGTGACGGTCTGTTGCCTGCCGTCTTCGCCAAGATTCACCGCAAATTCCGCACGCCCTGGCTTGGCACTATCCTGCTTGGCATCATGATCGCCATAGCAGCCTCCTTCCTGCCGATCTCCCTGCTTGGCGATCTCGTCAGCCTGGGCACCGCGGTCGCCTTCTCGATCGTGTGTCTCTCGGTCATCTACCTGCGCGTCAAGCACCCCGAAATGGAACGTCCGTTCAAGGTGCCCGGCGGCATCGTGACCGCCGTGCTCGGCATCCTGGCCTGTCTGTTCCTGGCCTGGCAGAACTTCGCGCCGATGATCGATCACTACAATCGCGGCAACACCCTGCCGCTGACCATTCTGGTTTGCTACGCTTTGGTGGGTGTGGTGATCTATGCGGGTTACGGCTTCTGGCACTCGAAGCTCGCCAAGGGCATCGATATCTCGGAAGACGATGAACTTGAAGGCCCTGTCGAGGCTTTGGGACATGGCGTCGACGACATCAAGAAATAAGCTGGCGACAGCTTGAATGGACAAGGCTCAGATCGTACATCGGTCTGAGCCTTTTCTTTTGCGAGTCACTATGTCCGAAGAACCACCGATCCGCCTGTTCGTAGCGCCCGTCACGCCGTTGCAGCAGAACTGCACCGTGATCTGGTGCACGAAGACAAACAAGGCGGCGATCATCGATCCGGGTGGCGATCTCGATCCGATCCTTGAGGAAATCAAGCGACGCGGCCTGACGGTCGAGAAGATCTGGATAACCCATGGTCATGCCGATCATGCCGGTGGTGCCGCCGAACTGAAGGAGCGCACCGGTGCCCCCATCGAAGGGCCGCATGAGGATGATCAGTTCTGGATAGACAACATACCCAGCATGGGCCAGCGCTACGGCATCGACAATATGCGCAGTTTCACGACTGACCGCTGGCTGCATGACGGAGATACGGTGACACTCGGTGAAACGACCTGGGATGTCATCCACTGCCCCGGCCATACGCCGGGTCATGTCATTTTCCATCACGCGCCGTCAGGATTCGCACAGGTCGGCGATGTGTTATTCAAGGGATCGATCGGCCGCACGGACTTTCCGCGCGGCAATCATGCCGACCTGATCCATTCGATCACGCAAAAGCTGTGGCCGCTGGGCGATGTACAGTTTGTGCCGGGGCACGGTCCGATGTCGAGCTTCAATATCGAGCGGCAGAGCAATCCGTTCGTGGCGGATCGCGTCATCGGTAAGGCGGGGCCGAACACTCAAGGGCCAGGTTGAAGAATAAGGCAAGGGGACATAGTCCCCTTGCCTTTAACCTTTCAAAAGCGGCGCAAGCTTTTGGGCGATGCTCATATCACCCTGGATCTTCATCTTGCCCGTCATGAAGGCCATCATCGGGTCGAGCGTACCCTTGGCCATGGCCATCAGGTCATCTATGGCGATCTGGATGGTGGTGTCGGCCTCGCCGTCATCATTGGTGACCGTATTAGGCACGGCAGCGCCATTGATCAGGATCTTGCCGGCGTCACCGAAGTCGACCTTGATGATTTTGCCGAGGCCGGAATTTTCTCCAACGGCGGCGCTGATTTTTTGTGTAATGGTTTCAAGATCGGACATGGCCGACTCCTTTGTCTGCTGTAAGCCGGGATGACCTTAAGGTTAAGTCTCAATCCCGGCAAGCCGCACCTTAGGTCAAGTTAAGAGAAAAAATGACAGCAGTAAAATTCGACGTGGTAATTATCGGTGCAGGTGCCGCCGGCCTGATGTGCGCTATAGAGGCCGCCAGGCGCGGACGGCGCGTGGCGGTGCTTGATCATGCCAAAAAGCCGGCCGAAAAGATCCGTATTTCCGGTGGCGGAAAGTGCAACTTCACCCACCTCCAGGCCACGCCGAAAAACTTCCTGTCGCAAAATCCGCATTTCTGCATTTCGGCGCTAAAGCGTTTTACGGCCTGGGATTTCCTCGATCGCGTCGTCAAACGCGGCATCCCCTATTTCGAAAAAACCGAAGGCCAGCTTTTTTGTGAAACCTCTGCCGGGGACATCATCGACATGCTGCTGGATGACTTGCATGAGGCCAGTGGTGAACTCTATCTCGGCGTGACCATCGAACGGATCGAAAAGACCGTGAGCGGTTTCGATATTCTGACCTTAGACGGCCTGATCGCCTGCGAAAAACTGGTGATGGCGACCGGCGGCCTGTCCATTCCCAAGATGGGCGCTACCGGGCTAGCCTATGACATCGCCCGTCAGTTCGGCCATGAGATTACCGAGACACGCGCCGGCCTGGTGCCGTTTACGCTCGGCGGCGACAAACTAGCCGCGATCGAAGGGCTGTCGGGTGTGTCGCTGAATGCCAAGGTGACCTGCGGCAAGACCAGCTTTAGCGATGGTTTCCTCTTCACCCATCGTGGCCTTTCCGGCCCGTCAATCCTGCAAATCTCCAGCTATTGGAAACCCGGCCAGACCATCGAGATCAATCTGCGGCCCGATATTGATCTGCTCGATCATTTACAGGCCAAGCGCAAGGACCGCTCGAAGCAGACCATCGGCACGGTAATGGCCGAAGTGCTGCCGCGTCGCCTGTCCGACCGTATTCTCGAATGGCACGTTGTCGCACCAGAAACACGGATGGCCGAGCTTTCCAACGCCACCCTGCAAACCCTCGCCGATGCCGTCAATCGCTGGACGTTTATGCCCGATGGCACCGAAGGCTACCGTACGGCCGAGGTCACGCTCGGCGGTATCGATACCGAAGGCCTGTCATCGCAGACCCTGGAAAGTCTGAAATGTCCGGGACTTTATTTCATCGGTGAGTGTATCGATGTCACCGGCTGGCTGGGCGGGTATAATTTCCAGTGGGCCTGGTCATCCGGCTGGGCGGCGGGACAGGTCGTGTAGAAGCCACCGCGCCCAAATGGCGATAGCCACGCATCAGTAACCATGTTATCTAAAATCAGTACCTCAGCGGAGTATGCGTCCATACATTCACTGCGCATGTGTACCTTTGCGCCTTTTTGAAGGGGCTATCCCATGTATGTCAAACACCTGCTGGCCATTAGCGCCAGCCTTCTACTCATGTCTGCTCCGGTGGCATCAGCCGAAATCTATAAGGATTACACACCGGACGCGGGTATCTGGAGTGAGACCGTCGTCGAGGTCGATCCCAACCATGTCGATGATTACCTGGTCGGGCTGAAAGCCTCTCAGGTGCCTGCCCTGGAGATCATGAAAAAGCACGGTCTGATCGACAACTACATCTTCATGGTCAAGGACGGTTATAACGCCGGCGCGCCAAACGTCATCATCGCCACGCATTTCGTCAATGCGGCGGCCATGGAGCCGGACCAGGCGCGTGACCAGGCGATCGAAAAGGAAATCTACGCCGCCTTCAGCAAGGAAAAAGGCGAAGCGGCCGTGGCGGGGTACGAAAAATACCGCAAGTTCACCGAGATAAACAACTGGCGGACCATTACCTTCACCAAATAAAAAAAGCCCCTGAACCGCAAGGTTCAGGGGCTTCCATTTTAGAGACGGAACCTACTCGCTGGCGACAGGCGCTTCGAGCAGGACTTCGGCGGGCAGAGGCTCCATGGCCTCTTCGCGCTGATGCGACAATTGCTCGTCGCGCTTCATGGCCACGCGTTGCAACTGGCGGAGGTAAGCGCCGGTACCGGCCGGAATCAGGCGGCCGACGATGACGTTTTCCTTCAGGCCGTCCAGGGTATCGATCTTGCCCTGAACCGAAGCTTCGGTAAGGACGCGGGTCGTTTCCTGGAACGAAGCCGCCGAGATGAACGACTTGGTTTGCAGCGACGCCTTGGTGATGCCGAGCAGGATCGGTTGCGTGAGGGCCGCACGGCCGCCGCGGCCTTCGGCCTTGGCATTCTCGACATCGACTTCCGCCTTGTCGAGATGGTCGCCCTTGATCAGACCGGTATCCCCGGCTTCCAGGATTTCGACCTTTTGCAGCATCTGACGCACGATGACTTCGATGTGCTTGTCGTTGATCGGCACGCCTTGCAGACGATAGACTTCCTGCACTTCGTTGACCAGGTATTCGGCAAGCGACTCGACGCCCTGGATACGCAGCAGATCGTGCGGATCGGGATTGCCGTCGATGATGTAGTCACCCTTCTGGATGTAATCGCCGTCATGGACGGAGATATGCTTGCCCTTCGGGATCAGGAACTCGACCGCTTCGCCTTCACCATCAGGGGTGATCTTGATGCGGCGTTTGTTCTTGTAGTCGCGGCCAAATTCGACGCGGCCATCCATTTCAGCGATGACGGCGCAATCCTTCGGACGGCGGGCTTCAAACAGTTCGGCGACGCGCGGCAGACCACCGGTGATGTCGCGGGTCTTGGCGCCTTCGGTCGGGATACGGGCAACGATATCGCCCGACTTCACTTCGTCCCCATTGCCGACCGAGAGAATGGCCCCGACCGGCAGTTGGTAACGGGCATCGCTGCCGCTGGCCAGCTTCTTGTAGGCGCCGGCGTCGTCCGTGATCCCCATAGTCGGGCGGATTTCGACCTTGCTCGTCGAGCGGAAGTCGATAACCACACGGTTGGAGATACCGGTCGCTTCGTCGGTTTCCTCGCGGACGGTCTGGCCGTCGGTGAGGTCTTCGAAGCGGATCTTGCCGCCGACTTCGGTGATGATCGGGGTGGTGTATGGATCCCACTCGACCAGGCGCTGCCCCTTCTTGACCGTCGCACCTTCGGTGACGCGCAAGCGTGAGCCGTACGGCACCTTGTAGGTTTCGCGGTCCTTGCCATCGTGGAAGACGGTGACGACCAGGTTGCGCGACATGGAGATCAGGTCGCCATGCGAACCCTTGACGGTCGGGGCGGCCGACAGCTTGATCACGCCGTCCGAGGTCGTTTCGTAGAACGACTGTTCAGCCACCGAAGCCGTACCGCCGATGTGGAAGGTACGCATGGTGAGCTGGGTGCCCGGTTCACCGATCGACTGGGCGGCGATGACGCCGACCGCTTCACCCATATTGACGCGGGTGCCGCGAGCCAGGTCACGACCATAACAGGCGGCGCAGGTGCCTTGTTCGGCTTCACAGGTGAGGACCGAGCGGACCTTGACCGACTGAACGCCGGAACCCTCGATGGCCTCCACCACATCTTCGTCGATATAGGTATCGGCTTCAACCACGACTTCGCCGGAAGCGACGTCCTTGATGTCTTCCGCCGTGGTGCGGCCGAGAACACGCTGGCCGAGGCTGACCAGCACGTCACCGCCTTCGACGACCGCGCGCAGCGTAATGCCGCGTGTGGTGCCGCAATCGGTTTCCATGATGATACAGTCTTGCGCCACGTCAACGAGACGACGCGTCAGGTAGCCGGAGTTGGCGGTCTTCAGCGCGGTATCCGCGAGGCCCTTACGGGCGCCGTGGGTCGAGTTGAAGTATTCCAGAACCGACAGGCCTTCCTTGAAGTTCGAGATGATCGGCGTTTCAATGATCTCACCGGACGGCTTGGCCATCAGGCCGCGCATCCCGCCGAGTTGCTTCATCTGCGCCTGCGAACCACGGGCGCCGGAGTTGGCCATCATGTAGATCGAGTTGATCTCTTTTTCACGGCCATTGGCGTCGAGGTGCTTGCGGCTGATTTCCTTCATCATTTCGTCGGAAACGCGATCGGTCGCCTTCGACCAGGCATCAACCACCTTATTGTACTTCTCACCCTTGGTGATCAGACCATCGGCGTATTGCTGCTCATATTCCTCAACCAGGTGACGGGTTTCGCTGACGATGCCCACCTTGGTTTCGGGAATAACGATGTCGTCCTTGCCGAAGGAGATACCGGCGCGCGCCGCTTCCTTGAAGCCCAGGGCCATCATCTGGTCGGCGAAGATCACCGTCGCCTTCTGGCCGCAGTGACGATAGACCACATCGATCAGGTTGCCGATTTCCTTCTTGGTCAGGGTCTTTTCGAGGACCTTGAGGCCGATGTTTTCGTTCTGCGGCAGCAGGGCGGCGATCTTCATGCGGCCCGGAGTCGTGTCGACGACCTTGGTGCGCACAACGCCGTCTTCATCCTTCTGGGTGAAGCGGCACTTGATCTTGGCGGCCATCGAGACCGAACCGTTATCCAGCGCCTGCTGGATTTCGTTCAGGTCGACGAAGATCATGCCCTCGCCAGGCTCTTTCTCCTTCACGAGCGAAAGATAGTAGAGACCAAGCACGATATCCTGCGAAGGCACGATGATCGGGCGGCCGTTGGCGGGCGACAGGATGTTGTTGGTCGACATCATCAGCACGCGGGCTTCAAGCTGGGCTTCCAGCGAAAGCGGCACGTGGACGGCCATCTGGTCACCGTCGAAGTCGGCGTTGAAGGCCGAGCAGACGAGCGGGTGAAGCTGGATGGCCTTGCCTTCGATCAGCTTGGGTTCGAACGCCTGGATGCCGAGACGGTGAAGCGTCGGGGCGCGGTTGAGCATGACCGGATGTTCGCGGATGACCTCTTCGAGGATATCCCAGACCTGCGGCTGCTCGCGTTCGACCATGCGCTTCGATTGCTTGACGGTGCCGGACAGGCCCTTGGCGTCGAGGCGGGCGTAGATGAAGGGCTTGAACAGTTCAAGCGCCATCTTCTTAGGGATACCGCACTCGTGCAGCTTGAGTTCCGGGCCGACGGTGATGACCGAACGGCCGGAATAGTCAACACGCTTGCCGAGCAGGTTCTGACGGAAGCGGCCTTGCTTGCCTTTCAGCATGTCGGCGAGCGACTTCAGCGGACGCTTGTTGGCGCCGGTGATGACGCGGCCACGACGACCGTTGTCGAACAGGGCATCGACCGATTCCTGCAACATGCGCTTTTCGTTGCGGATGATGATGTCCGGCGCGCGCAGTTCCATCAGGCGCTTCAAACGGTTGTTCCGGTTGATGACGCGGCGATAGAGGTCGTTGAGGTCGGAGGTGGCGAAGCGGCCACCATCGAGCGGCACCAGCGGGCGCAGTTCGGGCGGGATGACCGGCACGACCGTGAGGATCATCCATTCCGGGCGGTTACCCGATTCCATGAAGGATTCGATCAGCTTGAGGCGCTTCGAATACTTCTTGGCCTTCATTTCCGAGGTCTGGTCAACCAGGTCGGCACGCAGCTTGTCGGCGATTTCCGACAGGTTCATCGCCATCAGCATGTTGCGCACGGCTTCGGCGCCGATTTCAGCGGTGAAGCTGTCATCGCCGAATTCTTCCTGGCAACGGTAGTATTCGTCTTCGCTGAGAAGCTGATGCAGCTTAAGCGAAGTCAGGCCCGGTTCGGTAACGATGTAGTTTTCGAAGTAGAGCACGCGCTCCACGTCCTTCAGCGCCATGTCGAGGATCATCGAGATACGCGACGGCAACGACTTCAGGAACCAGATGTGGGCGACCGGCGAGGCCAGTTCGATGTGGCCCATGCGCTCGCGGCGAACGCGGCTCAGGGTGACTTCAACGCCGCACTTTTCGCAGATAATGCCCTTGTACTTCATGCGCTTGTACTTGCCGCACAGGCATTCGTAATCCTTGGTCGGGCCAAAGATACGGGCGCAGAACAGGCCGTCACGTTCCGGCTTGAACGTACGGTAGTTGATGGTTTCCGGCTTCTTGATTTCGCCGAACGACCACGACAGGATCTTTTCCGGCGAAGCGAGCGTGATACGGATCTGGTCGAAGGTCGGGGCGACCTGGACCGGATTAAAGATATTCAGGACTTCCTGGTTCATGCCAGTGACTCCAAATTTGGGCTGACGCCCGTAAAAAATTCAATGGGTTAAGTGTTGGGGTCGAGGGGACTAGTCCCCTCGCCTTACTTATCCCTGCCCGTTTTCAAGCTCGACATTCAGACCCAGGGAACGCATTTCCTTGATCAGAACGTTGAAGCTTTCCGGGATACCGGCTTCGAAGCTGTCATCGCCACGGACGATCGCTTCATAAACCTTGGTGCGGCCCGCCACGTCATCCGACTTGACGGTGAGCATTTCCTGGAGGGTGTAGGCGGCGCCATAGGCTTCCAGCGCCCAGACTTCCATTTCCCCGAAGCGCTGACCACCAAACTGCGCCTTACCACCCAGCGGCTGCTGGGTAACGAGCGAGTATGGCCCGATCGAACGTGCGTGGATCTTGTCATCGACCAGGTGGTGGAGTTTGAGCATATAGATGATGCCGACCGTGACCGGACGCTTGAACTGCTCACCCGTCTGACCATCGTACAGGATCGACTGCCCCGAACGATCGAGACCGGCAAATTCGAGCATGTCCTCGATGTCGTTGATGTGGGCGCCATCGAAGACCGGAGTCGCGATAGGCACGCCGCGCGACAGGTTCTTCGCCAGTTCGATCAGGTCTTCTTCCTCATCCGGAAGCTCCTGGTCAGGACCGTAGACACCACGCAGGTGATCGATCAGTGCCTGCTTCTGGCCACCATTCTGCCAGTCTTCCAGCAGGGCGGCGATTTGCAGGCCGATATTGTGACAGGCCCAGCCGAGGTGGGTTTCGAAGATCTGACCGACGTTCATGCGCGAAGGCACGCCCAGAGGATTCAGAACGATATCGACGTGCTCACCGTCAGCCAGGAACGGCATGTCTTCGACGGGGAGGATCTTGGAGATAACCCCCTTATTGCCGTGACGGCCGGCCATCTTGTCGCCCGGTTGCAGCTTGCGCTTCACCGCCACGAACACCTTGACCATCTTCATGACGCCCGGCGGCAGTTCGTCGCCGCGTTGCAGCTTTTCAACCTTGTCCTCGAAGCGGCGGTCGAGACGCTTGCGGGCATCTTCGAACTGGCGCTTCATGGCTTCCTGCTCGGACATGATCTTCTCGTCTTCGAGCGCCACTTGCCACCACAGGCCCTTGGAGACCTCGCCCAGCTTTTCCTCGGTCACTTCACCGCGGCCCATACCCTTCGGACCGGAGATGGCGACCTTGCCCAGCAGCAGTTCCTTGAGACGGCCGTAGATATTGCGTTCCAGGATCGACAGTTCGTCGTCGCGGTCCTTGCCGAGGCGTTCGATTTCAGCGCGCTCGATAGCCTGGGCGCGTTCGTCCTTTTCAACACCGTGACGGTTGAAGACACGGACTTCGACGATCGTACCGGCAACGCCCGGCGGCAGGCGCAGCGAGGTGTCGCGGACGTCGGACGCTTTTTCACCGAAGATGGCGCGCAGGAGCTTTTCTTCCGGCGTCATCGGGCTTTCGCCCTTCGGGGTCACCTTGCCGACCAGAATATCACCCGGCTGGACTTCGGCGCCAATGGCGACAATGCCGGCTTCGTCGAGGTTACGCAGGGCTTCTTCGCCGACGTTCGGGATGTCGCGGGTGATTTCTTCTGGCCCAAGCTTGGTATCGCGGGCCATGACTTCGAACTCTTCCAGGTGGATAGAGGTGAAGATGTCATCGCGCACGATGCGCTCGGAGATCAGGATGGAGTCTTCGAAGTTGTAGCCGTTCCACGGCATGAACGCCACGCGGACGTTGCGGCCAAGGGCCAGATCACCCAGATCGGTCGAGGGACCGTCAGCGATGATGTCGCCGGCCGCGACCTTATCACCAACACGGACCAGCGGACGCTGGTTGATACAGGTGTTCTGGTTGGAACGCTGGAACTTCGACAGGCGATAGATGTCGACACCCGGCTTGTTCGGATCGGCTTCTTCGGTGGCGCGGATAACGATACGCGTACCGTCGATCTGTTCGACCACACCGGTGCGCTTGGCGGAGACGGTGGCGCCGGAATCGCGGGCCACGACCTCTTCCATGCCGGTGCCGACGAACGGCGCATCCGCCTTGACGAGCGGCACGGCCTGACGCTGCATGTTCGACCCCATGAGCGCGCGGTTGGCGTCATCGTTTTCAAGGAAGGGGATCAGCGCGGCGGCGACCGAAACGACCTGCTTGGGCGACACGTCCATATAGTCGACGGTCGCGGACTGTTGCAGACCGGGTTCACCGTTGACACGGCCCTGAACCAGGTCCTCAACGATCCTGCCATCTTTCATGGTGATATTGGCCTGGGCGATGACGTGCTTCGACTCTTCCATGGCCGACATATAGACGACCTCTTCCTGAGCCTGGCCGTCAATCACCTTGCGGTACGGTGACTCGATGAAGCCGTACTTATTGACGCGGGCATGGGTGGCAAGTGAGTTGATCAGACCAATGTTCGGGCCTTCCGGCGTTTCAATCGGGCAGATACGGCCGTAGTGGGTCGGGTGAACGTCGCGGACTTCAAAGCCGGCGCGCTCACGGGTCAGACCGCCAGGCCCCAGGGCCGACAGACGGCGCTTGTGGGTGATTTCCGACAGCGGGTTGGTCTGGTCCATAAACTGCGAAAGTTGCGAGGAGCCGAAGAATTCGCGCACGGCGGCAGCGGCCGGCTTGGCGTTGATCAGGTCATGCGGCATGACGGTGTCGATATCGACCGACGACATGCGTTCCTTGATGGCGCGCTCCATGCGCAGCAGGCCGACGCGGTACTGGTTTTCCAGCAGTTCGCCAACGGAACGAACGCGGCGGTTACCGAGATTGTCGATATCGTCGATTTCACCACGGCCATCACGCAGGCCGACCAGGATCTTGAGGATCTGGAGGATATCGTCCTTGCGCAGCACGCGCACGTCATCAGCGACATTTTCTTCAAGACGCATGTTCATCTTGACGCGGCCAACGGCCGACAGGTCGTAGCGCTCCATATCGAAGAACAGCGAGTTGAACATCGCTTCGGCGGCTTCGATCGTGGGCGGTTCGCCGGGACGCATGACGCGGTAGATGTCGAACAGCGCATCTTCGCGGCTGCTGTTTTTGTCAACGCGCAGGGTCGAACGCACATAAGGCCCAACCGTCACGTGGTCGATGTCGAGCACATCAACTGTGGTGAAGCCCTGCTCTTCCAGGACGTTGATCGAGGCGGCATCGAGTTCGTCACCGGCTTCGGCGTAGATTTCGCCGGTCGTGAAGTTAACCGCGTCACGGGCCAGATAGCGGCCAACCAGCGCATCGGCGGCCAGCAGCAGCGAATTCACGGTATCGCCAAGCTTCTTGGCGGTACGGGCCGAGATCTTGGTGCCGGCAACCGCGATCACTTCGCCGGTGTCGGCGTCGATCAGGTCGAATTCCGGCTTCACACCACGCCAGCGCTCAGGCTTGTAGGGCGTGACCCAACCGGATTCACGCTTTTCGTAAGGCACGACATCATAGAAGGTTGTCAGGATTTCTTCGCCGTCCATGCCCAGGGCATAGAGGAACGAGGTGGCGGGCAGCTTGCGGCGGCGGTCGATACGGACATACACAACGTCCTTGGCGTCGAACTCGAAGTCGAGCCACGACCCACGGTACGGAATGACGCGGGCGCCGAACAGGAGCTTGCCCGACGAATGGGTCTTGCCCTTGTCGTGATCGAAGAAGACACCCGGAGACCGGTGCATCTGCGAAACGATAACACGCTCGGTGCCATTGACGACAAAGGTGCCCTTGTCGGTCATGAGCGGGATATCGCCCATATAGACGTCTTGTTCCTTGATGTCCTTCACCGAACGGGCGCCGGTCTCTTCGTCCATTTCAAAGACGATCAGGCGCAGCTTGACCTTCAGCGGCGCGGCGTAGGTGATGTCGCGCTGGATGCACTCTTCCACATCGTACTTCGGCTCTTCAAACTCATACGACACATATTCGAGCGTGGCGCGTTCGTTGAAGTCCTTTACCGGGAAGACCGATTTGAACACCGCTTCCAGGCCGTCATCGATACGGTTGGCCGGACGAACATCGCGTTGCAGGAACTGCTCATACGACGAGCGCTGCACCTCGATGAGGTTGGGCATCTGGATAGCTTCGGGGATACGGCCGAATGACTTACGGATCCGCTTTTTCTGGGTGAACGATAAGGCCATCGTTTTTCCTGACACGAGTTAAGTGTTTGGGCGTTATAAACGCTAAAATTTGTTGTCGATGTGCAGATTGAACTGCGGGGAATTCAAGGTTTGGGTTTTGTCCCATTTCCGGGGACGAAAAGTCTGCCTTGCGCCCGCTCTTTTTTAGCGGGGGGACCGCCAAAGACGCTGTGATGTGATCCATCATTTCGGATCAGTCCCTTCGCCGGCAGAAAGAGCATAAGACCGGCATTCGGGCCACCTTCAAAGCGCAATACGCCTTAAGGGGGAGCGTCACATACCCCGTTTATTCCCATCCGTAAAGGGGTAAACTTGAATTATTTTGAAAGAGTCAAGCGAGAATTTCGAGACCCCCATTTACGGGAATAGAAATCCAACAAAACAGGCCCGGAAGCGAACTTCCGGGCCTGTCATTTTGTAAGACGGTGACACGCAAAGAACGTGCTCCGTGCAGGCTTAAGCCTGCTTACTTCACTTCGACCTTGGCGCCGGCGTCTTCAAGCTTCTTCTTGATGTCGGCAGCTTCTTGCTTCGAAATGTTTTCCTTCACGTTTTGCGGGGCGCCTTCAACGAGGTCCTTGGCTTCTTTCAGGCCGAGATCGGCGCGGATGCCACGGATTTCCTTGATCACGTTGATCTTCTTGTCGCCGCCGTCAACGATGACAACGGTGAATTCGGTTTGCTCTTCAGCAGCTTCGGCAGGCGCGGCAGCAGCGCCACCGGCAGCGGCAACAGCGACCGGAGCAGCGGCGGAGACGCCCCACTTTTCTTCAAGCAACTTGGACAGTTCGGCGGCTTCGAGAACCGACAGGGCCGACAGGTCGGCAACCAATTGATCTAACTTGGACATGTGATTTCCTTAAAAAGTTTAGAGTTGGATATGTGTAATGAATGAGGTTGTTTAAGCGGCTTTGTCGGAATAGGCCTTGACCACGCGGGCCAATTGACCAGCCGGCGCCACCAGGATACCAGCGATCTTGGTCGCAGGCGCCTGAAGCAGGCCGACAAGCTTGCCGCGCAGTTCGTCGAGCGAAGGCAGGGTGGCCAGAGCCTTGACACCTGCTTCGTTGAGAACGTCCGTACCCATCAGAGCGCCAATGATCTTGAGCTTGTCATTTTCCTTGGCGTATTGGGCAGAGATTTTCGCAGCGGTAACCGGATCGGCCGAATAGACCAGAGCGACCGGGCCTTTGAAGAGGGCATCGCCCTTTTCGCCAACCGAGCCATTCAGGGCCTTTTGAGCCAGACGGTTCTTAAACACCTTCAGCACGGCGCCTTCTTTACGAAGACGGGTACGAAGATCAGACATTTCCACAAAGGTCATACCCGTATACTGGGTAACAACCACGGTGGCGTTATCGGCGAAGACGCTCTTAAGCTCCTCGATCGATTCAGCCTTTTTTGCGCGGTCCATTGCTGGCCTCCATGGGTGATGCTTCAAACGGACAATCCGTTCAAAACTAACAAATGACTTTAGCGCCTGGGAAAGCCCCAAACGGTGCGGTCGCTGTCGAGATGAGATGCTGATCACCCAAAGACACCAGGCTTCCACACTTAAGGAAAGACAGGTAAACTTCGATGGCGTTTCGCGTCCCGTCTAATTTCGAAACCTGAGGGCTCTCAGATATTATGATCAGGCGGCCCCTGATCGTCGAAAGTCTCGGACAGAACGACATAGAGAACATGAGTTCTCCAAGCCGAGGCGCGCCTGTTACAGGCAAAGTCGCGAAAGATCAAGGGGCGTTAAGTGATTTATCAGAGCCTACCCGAAATCACGGCGCTTGAATATGGCGGAAATGACCATTACAATAAGTATCATGCCAAAGCCATCATCCTTCAACCGTAAAGTCGCCCTCCTCGCCTTTGACGGAATGCCACTGTTTGAATTCAGCATCGCCGTTGAACTGTTTGGCCTGGACCGTCCGGAAATGGGGCCGGACTGGTACAGCTTTCAAATTGCAAGTCTTGAGGGCGGGCCGGTACGAACGACAGCCGGCCTTCGTGTGACGGCCGATGCCGGACTGGAAGCTTTCGCCGATGCCGGCACAGTCATCATTCCCGGCTGGCCGGCGGATCGCCCCGTGCCAACGGAATTGACATGCGTTTTATTAGCCGCCCACAAACGCGGCGCGCGCATCCTGACCATCTGTTCCGGCGTTTTTGTGCTGGCGGCTAGTGGTTTGCTGACAGGCCTTCGCGCCACGACACACTGGAAATATACCGATCACCTCAGGGCCGCCTATCCGCAGATCGATGTCATCCCCGATGTGCTTTACGTCGATGAGGGCCAGATCCTGACCTCGGCCGGCAGCGCCGCCGGTATTGATCTTGGTCTGCACCTGATCCGCCGCGATTTCGGGCCTGCGGCTGCCAATATGGTCGCCCGCCGCCTCGTCGTGCCGCCGCACCGCGATGGCGGCCAGGCGCAATTCATCGAGCGCAGCGTGCCGACCGATTACGAAAGCGACCGGCTTGGCCCCCTGCTAGATCATATGCGTAAGCATCTGCACCAGGAGCATCGCATTCCCGACCTCGCCCGGCGCGCCGGCATGAGCGAACGCACCTTCCTGCGCCGCTTCAGTGAAGCGACGGGCAAAACGCCCGCTAAATGGCTTTTGAATGTGCGGCTGTGCGAGGCGCGCGATCACCTGGAAACCAGCGATATCAGTATCGAGCGCATCGCCGAACATACGGGCTTTGGCACGCCGACCAATCTGCGCCACCATTTCCGCGAACAGATGGGCACCACGCCCACCGCCTACCGGCAAACCTTTGGCCGCATTTCAGCCTGAATATGATGCCGATTTCATGCCGGATATATAAAAAGGGGAGATGCGCCAACATCTCCCCCCACTATTATCTGAGCTGCGGCAACCCGGAGAGGAAGTTCACTCAGATAAACCTGCGGCCCGTTAAAGAATAACGAGCAATACTGACAATGCATAAACAATGGGAGAGCATTTTAACTATGCCACTTTTTGCATAACGTCAATATGTCAAACTTTACAAGCATAAAAATACCGGAAAGCCATATCAAGTCGAGTGAATTATAGGTAATGTTTTTATTGAGAAAATTTTACAGCACGTGAAATCATTTCACGCGTTACCATTTACTTGATACCACCTTATGACGACCTGAAAGCGTCCTGTTCCTGCAGGGCGGATTGATTTTCGACGCGCATCCCTGCAAAATATCTGCCAGAGAGACTTCATGCTGAGTGATATTCACGCCTTTTTGGGTACGGCCACGCCGCAAAGCTGGATCGATGCCGCCCTTTCGCATCCGGATATTCTGCTGCTCGATCACAAGAACTGCGAATACAAGGCCGCCAGCAACGCCATAAACCTGATGGCCAAATATCAGGAGAAGGAGGCGCTGGTTTTCGCCCTGGCACGACTGGCGCGTGAAGAACTGGCGCACTACGAACAGGTCATGAAGATCATCAAACGGCGCGGCGTTGAGCTTCGCCCCCTCACTGCGTCACGCTACGCGACAGGCCTGCGCAAGCTGGTTCGCCGGACGGCGCCAGGCATGATGATCGACATTCTGCTGATCAGCGCCTTTATCGAGGCCCGCTCATGCGAACGCTTCGGTGCCCTCGCCCCGCATCTAGATGACGAATTGGGCAAATTCTACAATGGCTTGCTGAAAAGCGAGAGGCGCCACTATCAGGGCTATCTCAAGCTGGCGCACCTGTATGGCGATGCTGGCGATATAGCTGAGCGCATTGCCGTTATCCGCCCCGTGGAGCAGGCGCTGATCGCCGATCCGGATACCGAGTTTCGTTTTCACTCCGGCCCGACGGCATGAAAAAAGCCGCCCCGTCACCGGAGCGGCTTTCTGTAACTCATAAAACGCGCTGTAGCTGGGCCACAGTGGGTTTTAGCCTTGAGCGGAAGCCGTATCGACCTTCACGCCAGGCCCCATGGTCGAAGACAAAGCGATCTTCTTGACATAGAGTCCCTTGGCGCCGGACGGACGGGCCTTCACCAGCGCATCGACCAGAGCCTTGACGTTAAGTTCGAGGGCTTCGGTCGTGAACGAGATCTTGCCAACGCCGACGTGGACGATACCGGCCTTTTCGACGCGGAACTCGACCGCGCCGCCCTTGGCGTCCTTGACGGCCTGAGCGACGTTCGGGGTGACGGTGCCGACCTTCGGGTTCGGCATCAGGCCACGGGGGCCAAGCACCTTACCAAGGCGACCGACCAGGGCCATCATGTCCGGAGACGCGATGACGCGGTCGAAATCCATGAAGCCGCCCATGATCTTTTCGACCAGGTCTTCAGCGCCGACAACTTCGGCGCCAGCAGCGAGAGCTTCTTCAGCCTTCTTATCCTTGGCGAAGACAGCGACGCGAACGTCTTTGCCGGTGCCAGACGGCAGGTTGACAACGCCACGGACCTGCTGGTCGGCGTGACGCGGGTCAACGCCCAGATTGATGGCGATTTCGACGGTTTCGTCGAACTTGGCCTTGGCGTTGGCCTTAACCACACCGAGGGCTTCGGTCAGACCGTAGGTCTTGTTGACGTCGGCATCCCAGGCCTTAATGCGTTTTGCAGTTTTGGTCATATTAATCCACCACCTTCAGGCCCATGGAACGTGCCGAACCCTCGATAATCAAGGTCGCGGCGTCCAGGTCGATTGCGCTCAAATCCTTCATCTTCTTTTCGGCGATATCGCGCAGTTGGCCGCGCGTGATCGAACCGGCAGACTCACGACCCGGCAGCTTCGAACCGGATTTCAGGTTCAGAGCTTGCTTGATGAAGAAGGTTGCCGGCGGCGTCTTGGTGACGAAGGTGAACGACTTGTCCTGATATACCGTGATGATGGTCGGGAGCGGCGTGCCTTTTTCGACGTTTTCAGTACGGGCGTTGAATTCCTTACAGAAACCCATGATATTGACGCCGCGTTGACCCAGTGCAGGGCCGATGGGGGGCGAAGGCGTGGCAGAGCCGGCCTTCACCTGGAGCTTGATATAGCCCAGGATTTTCTTAGCCATTAGATATCTCCTGTAGTCCCCACGATGGGGACAATGTGAGCCGTGGTGTGAGTCACCTCTCCCACGGATTTGTCCTCGTTTTACACGAAGAGCGGGCGCTATAACTTACAAAGCCCGCAAAGGCAAGCGTCAGAAGGGAAAAAGTACCCCTGTCAACGCGCATCGCCAAAGGTATAGGCCAGGGCTATCTTGATGGCCCGCAGGTTGGGGCGCCCGGAGGCGACCGTCTTCAACTGCGCGGTATCGACCACGGTGCTGAATTCGGAACTGTTGAGAATATCCGTCGCGCTCACCACCAAGGACAGTTTATCCGTCAAACCATGCCGGTAACTGGCGTCCAGTCGGTAAAACCCGCGCGTATAACCTTGCCAGGTCAGTGACTGACTGAAAGCTGTCGCGTTAAGCTGGAACCGGTCGCCATTATCGGCGTCATAGTCCAGCAAGACATTGCCGGACCAGCCGAACTGGTCGCGCGAGCCGCCATCGATAAAGGGGACCTCAGCACGGAACGCATTGCCGTTGAGCGAATAGCTCAGGCGCTTGGTGAGCGGCCCGCGCAGGTTCAGTTCTACGCCGCCCGATCGGCTATGTCCGGAATTGATGGTAGTCTGGAGCAGGAGCCCCGTCGCCGTCAGTTCGCTGTAGGGCGAGAAATTGTCGCGTGTATCCCGATAATAAAGTGTGGCGTCGAGACCAAAATCCTTGTCGGCGTAACTATAGGCTGTCTCGTAGGAATCGGTCGTTTGCGGTTCAAGGTCCGGATTGCCGCTGAAGGCGTTGCGACCACCGTAATAGCGTATGCTCGGGTCGTAGTCGCTCAGCGCCGGGCGGAAGACGCGCTTGCTGTAATTCAGCTTCAACCGCGCTTTATCCGTCAGATCACGGCTGACATGCAGGGAGGGATACCAGTCGAAATCAGCGCTGCGTCCTTCGTCAGTAAGCTCCAGCTCCAGCCGTTCCGCGCGCATCCCCGGCTGCACGATCCACTTCCCCATCGGCATCTGCCAGGTGGCATATGCCGTGGCAAGGGCCTGAGCGCCTGCGAACAGATGGTCATAATCCGCCAGGCCGATATGCAAAGCCCCCCTGTCCTGTACGGAGGTGACGCGACTGGTGGTCCACTCCACGGAGACGCCAGCCGAGAGCCGGTTGCGGCCAAAGCGGCGCTCGTAATCGCCCTGAAGCCGGTTGGTGGCGCCTGAATTATCAAACCATGCGCCATAGGTGTGGCCGTCGCCCTGATCATAATCAGAGATGCTGCGGTTGGCGTATTGTGAGCGCTCTGCGGTCAGCGCGAGGTATTCGCCGTTGCTGTTGCCGACAAATTCATACAGCGCCTGAAAATCGCTGCGCTGATTTCCAGTCTTGACCCAGGATAGTTCATCGAAATTATCGATGCCATGATAAACGGAAACGCCCTTCGTGAGAGAATCGTAATTGCTGTATTCGCCCTTGAAGGTCAGGGTCGCGGTATCTGAGAGTCTATAAGCCGCGCTCAGTCCGCTGCTGGCATTGTCAGCTGTCGATTGCGTTCGGTCTTCGCGGTCACTGACTTCAAAACCGTCGGTCAGACCATAGGTTGCCTGATGAAAATAAAGGGTATTGCGATCCTGATAGTGGTCGATGAAGAGTTGGCCACCGAGTGTCCACCGGCCTGTGACCAGTGTGGCGGAAAGCGACGCATTACCCTGCCCGCGCGTATTTACCTGGCTGCTGAGATCACCGGAGATTTTCAACGCACGGCGTTTACGGGTGATAATATTGATGATCCCACCAGCGCCGTCCGGCGTGTATTGCGCCGACGGGTGCGTCATTATCTCGATGCGTTCGACATCGCTCGACGGCAGCGATTTGATGACCGCATTGCCTTCGGGCGGCGCCTTGCCGTCTATGAGTATGGTGACGCTGGCGCCGCGCAAGGCCACCTGACTATCCGCCGACACCATAACCGACGGCAGTTTGCGCAAAATATCAGTGATGATCCCGCCGCTGGCTTCCGGATCGTCTTTGATATCATAGGTCTGGCGGTCAATTTTCTCGATGGGTGCATGAGACTGGCCGATCACGACGATTTCGCTCGCAGGCGTAACCGGTACTTGCGCCGAAGCGCCAGCGGCCATGACCGCCGCCATTGTAGCCAGAGATGCCGCAATCGTAGCCTTCATGCCCCCCTCCCCGTTTGATTTTACGCGACATAACTCAGCCCACAGGCACAAAAAAGCGCTCCGGTTAACCGAAGCGCTTTCGATATTCAACAGTTCGGGAAATTACGCGCTCTTTTCAACCTGAGCGTATTCCAGTTCGACCGGCGTGGCGCGGCCGAAGATCGACACAGAAACGCGCAGACGGGCGTGTTCCTGATCGACCGATTCAACGACGCCATCAAACGAAGCGAAGTGGCCGGAAACGATCTTGACCTTCTCGCCGATATC
Source organism: Asticcacaulis sp. (assembly GCF_035497195.1). Taxonomy (GTDB): domain Bacteria; phylum Pseudomonadota; class Alphaproteobacteria; order Caulobacterales; family Caulobacteraceae; genus Asticcacaulis. Next base: position 9,131 of record NZ_DATJDZ010000002.1, on the reverse strand, counting down.
GAACGACAGGACGGGCATCGGACGCTCGACGGCGGCGGCGGAATTGCCGACAATACGATCGACTTCCTTTTGCGACACCGGCATGGGCTTGGAAGCCGAACCGAGGAAGCCAGTGACCTTTGGCGTGTTCTTGACCAGATGGTAGGCCTCGTCGGAAAGTTCCATTTTCACCAGCACATAGCCGGGGAAGAACTTGCGTTCCGAATTGAACTTGCGGCCACGACGGACCTCAACCACTTCTTCGGTCGGGACGAGAATTTCCGAGAACTTGTCTTCCAGCCCCTGCGAGCGGGCCTGGTCACGAAGCGCTTCGGCCACCTTCTTCTCGAAATTGGAATAGGCGTGGACGATGTACCACTTGTGGTTCGGGTTGGAGAGGACCGGCGTTTCGGAATGTGCAGCGGTTGCCATATCAATTTATCCTTGCAGGCCGATTTTGGTGACATAGTTGGTCAGGAAACCGAGGGCGCCGTCAACGACAAAGAAGAAAACGCCGGCCAGAATGACCATGAGCAGCACCATGACCGTGGTGATCCAGACTTCCTTGCGGCTTGTCCAGGTGATGCGTTTGGCTTCGACCTGAACTTCCTTGAAGAATTTCGCCGGATTGAAGGGCTTCTTCGGCGCCTTTTCAACGGCGGCGGCGCCTGCGGGCGCCTGCGCGACGTTTATCTTGCCAATGGCGACCTTGCGGCCCGGCTCAACGGTCTTCGTCTTGGTATCAGGTTTCTTCACCGTCAAAACGCCTATTCAATGTTAGCGCCGCGGATCGCGGCTTCCGAACAACAGAAATGAGGCTCAAAACCCAAGTTTCAAGCCTTTGAAAAGAGATTGGCAGGGGCGGAGGGATTCGAACCCACGACATCCGGTTTTGGAGACCGACGCTCTACCAGCTGAACTACACCCCTGCAGTTCTCAAGAATAGTCCGGACAAGAATCCGTACATATTCATGGGAGGCGTGCGGTTTATCAGTGGATCGTCCGGCGCGCAACAGGCAATCTGAGGATTTTTCACAAGTTAAATGACTTAGGGGACGAACGCCGGATCGACAATGGCCCAGAAGGCCGCTTTCGGATCGCCCATCTGATCAAACAACAGGGGATAGTTCTTGCGCGTGATCGGATAGGCGTCGAGCCAGGTGTGGTTATCCGCCACGCCCCACAGTGTCACCGATTCAACACTGGCATGAGCAGTGAATACATTGAACAGCTCACGGTATTTCAGCGCCTGCGTCGTCATGGCGGTGTTGAAAGCCGTCGTGCCGGGCGTGAGCACCGCCTGGCAGCCCGTACCTGAGTAGCAACTGCCGGGATCATTATAGACCGACATATCCATTTCGGTGATGTGATTGATCAGCCCCTTGGCTTCGACATCGGTCAGCGCCGCCGTAACCTGTGCGGCGGACGGATAACCCGTGTTGATGTGCATCTGGTGACCGACGCCATCGATCGGCACGCCCCGGTCGATCAGCCCCTGGACGATGGTCATCAGTCGTCCGCGCTTGCCGGCGTCTTCGGTCGAGTATTCGTTGATGAACAGCTTGACGCCCGGATCGGCCACCCGTGCGGCACGGAAGGCGTAATCGATGAAGTCGGCGCCGAATATCTGATACCACTCGGAATTGCGGTAGGTGGCCGAGGCATCGTCGCTGGTCACCTCATTGACCACATCCCAGCCATAGACCTTGCCCCTGAAGTGCGTAACCACGTCAGTGATGTAGGTTTCCAGCCGGCCACGCACCAGCGCCCTGTAGGTTGCCATATCGCTGCGGTCGCCATCGAAAAACCAGGACGGTGAAGTCTGGTGCCAGACCAGCGCATGACCGCGTACCGAAATGCCGTTGGCCTCCGCAAAGGTAATCAGGGCGTCGGCTTCGGTGAAGTTATACACGCCGGCACTGACGCCGATTGGGTTCGCCTTCATCACACTTTCGGCGGTCAGGGTGCTGGCATGTTTCAGCAGGATCGCATTGGTGGATGATTGAGACGTCAAGCCGGGATCGACGGCAAAACCAATTTTGAAGTGACTGGCGAAATGGACTTTCAGCGCCGGCGCCGTGGCCGGATCAGGCAAGGTCGGTGAAAACGAAGAGGACGCGCTTGAGGAACTGGAGGATGAACTGCCGCCGCCTCCGCTGCTGCTGCCACCGCCTCCCCCGCCACCACAGGCAGCGACAAGCGTGGAGGCTGCGACACTGAACAATAGCCCGCGGCGGCTCGGTTGGTTCGTTGGCTCCATCAATCTTTTCCCTGTTTTTACGAGATCATGAACCGTGCGGTCAGCCAGACCAGAACACCCAGGGCCGGCACACCGATCCACACCGCCGCTCGTGTCAGAAGTCCGGCCCGCCACGTCACCACAGGTTTCGGTGGCACGCAGATGCTCATGCGGTCATAGGCGCCGATCTCGCCATAAGCGCGGTCCAGCGCCATCTTCTCATCAGCCGAAAGCCAGGGGCGCAGGACAGTGTAATCACGCACAGCCTCATATCCCTGCGCCGTCTGGCGCGGCGTGAAGCTGAGCCGCAGGCCGCCGAAATCCCAGACCTTCGCCTTGTCCGGCCACGTCAAAGGCAGGGCCGTCTTGATCAGGGTGGTGATCCGCCCTTCGCGCACATCGCCGATATCGAACGGAAAACGCCGGCGGCCTTCCGGCTCTTCCAGCACGTAATCGAAGCCCGACTCCGGACTGAAGAACACCTTGGACTCACCGTTCGTGTGCCAGGGATTATCGGTCGTCACCAGGGTGGTGATGGTAATCTCATTGAGCCGGCGGTCATCGACCATTTGCGGTATGGCGCACATATTCATACCGTAGATGTAGCTGAACAGGGCGCAGCGATCCTCGACGTAGCTCGTCAAACTTTGATGCCGCAGTTCCCGCCGCACACCATCGGCCCGCGCGCCGCGATAGATGTAGTCGATCTCGATCAGGGTTTCGGTGTCTTTTTTCTCCGGCAGGTGGATAACCTCCCGTACCTCATAATCAAGCCCTGGCGCCTTATCCATCATACGGATCAGGTCGCCGTCCGGCTTGAGGATCAGGGCGTAGCCAAGATCGTTCTGAGCCATGTGATCGAGATCGCCGCCCTGCGCCACGTCGGACGTACCCTCAAACCAATACATACGCCCGTCATGGACGCACATCGAGATGCAGTGATTGAAAGAACCGAGACGTGGGTGGGTATTGATCAGGTCGAAACCGCGCTTGGTATCGACCAAAACTGGCCAGCTTTCTACGCCCATCTTCGTCAGCATAGCGGCGATCATCTTGGAGACATCCTTGCAGTCACCAATACGGTCCGCGAAAATTTCTTTCAGGCTGCGCGGCACGAAACCGCCCTCCCCGAACGAAAAGGCGAAGTAACGAATGTTTTCCTGCACCCAGCGCACGGCAGCGACAATACGGTCCTTCGTATCTTCGTGATCCGTCTCGATCTGCCGGATGACCTCAACCAGGCCTTCCGGATAGTCCTCATCGCCTTCAAAACCGGCGCGCATAATATCGCTGACCCGCGGCCAGTCATCGATGCTGGAGGCATAGGCGCCGCGCATCGGCATCACCCAGCCCGGCGTATCGTCCTCAAAGTCGCATTCACCGATATGATCGGCCTCGAACAGGATTTCACTGTAACCATCGTCCAGCTTGCTGACCTTGGGTTCGGTCCAGCCCAGAGGGAAAGGCTGCATGTAGATCTGGCGTTCGGGTGGCACCAGCAGGCGCGCATAACGCTTGTCCCAGTAGATAACATTTTGCAGCATCACCGGCACCGAGAACTCGCCCTGGAAGCAGGCCGGATCGCCGGAAAGGGTCATGGCGGTATCGATGATATCGCCCACGCGCACGTCCGGCAAGGTGATGGCCAGGGTCCAGCGGCCATCGAGCACCAGCCGCTCAAAACTGCGTTCCCGGCGCATGACGATGTAGCGCGACTGGACATCGACCTCGATCACCTCATCCCCGCGCAGGATGCGGATATGGTGGATGGTCAGGTCGTCATAATAGGGATTGAACGGCAAGGTGACATTGGCCAGGTAACTCATGGCCGACAGGTTCACCACCTCTTCGATCGTCCGGTTATAGCGTGACGGGCGGATATCTAGCTTCGACTGGTCATCGACCAGCCAGGTATAGAAGCCGTAGGGCGCTTTCGATTGATCGAGCGTGGCCGGTCGTTTGAACGCCTGCACCTTCACCCAATCGGGTTCGGGCGCGAAACGGATATGCCGCCTGACCTCTTCCTCGAACACGTTTCCCCCCCAACAAACGTCGATAAAATTTAGGCCTGGTCAGTACTTTCACTGGCCAGCCCCTAATCGTTAACACAGGCGTTAACCCTGTAAAGAGCTAAACCGCAGGGGTTGAAAGAAGCCCTTTACCATTGGCCGACAATGACATTGCCGGACCCCATGACGGACTTGCTGATACTGCCCGTCACGGTTTTGACGCGAACATCACCGGAGCCGACAATATTCACTTCCAGCGACTTTGCCTCGCCGCCGAAACGGACATCACCCGAACCGGCTATATTGACTTCGAGTTTGGAGGCCACGCCGTTGTTGAGTTTCACATTGCCCGATCCACCGATATTGACATCGACCGGTCCATTGACCTTATCCACGACGATATCGCCATTGCCGCCGATATTCGCTTCCAGCGCATTGACCGAAGTGGCGGTAAAATTACCTGAGCCGCCAATATTGACCTCGGCGTCGGCGCTGCTGGCCAGGGCCACATCACCGGAACCGCCAATATTTATTTCCGCTTTGCCGGCGACATTACCGATCTGCCAGTTGCCGCAGCCGCCTTCGCTGAATTCGAGGGACTGGCTGGCGCCAACCGTGCCGTAAGTCGCGCCGCCGGCGGAAACCTTCGCATCCATCGGCACCTTGATATAGACGGTCGGCAGGTCGGCGCTGGCGACCGTTCCCAGACCACCGATATCGACGCCGCCGGCCTTGCAGTTCAGGTGGCGGTTCTTAAGCTTGCCGTCAGCCACCAGGGTGCTGCCCTTGGTCGAGACCATGATGACCGGCACCTTGGCCGTGCCATAGACCACCTTGAGATCGACGTCAGCACGGTTTTCCGGCAACACGACAACGCGCGCGGCGATGTTCTTCAGTTCGACTTCGGTATGGGCGGAGGCGGCGCCAGCCATCATAGCGAGAACGGATACGGCGGAGATCAGGGCGAAGGTCTTCATGATCGAATGTCCTTTGGAATAATATGTTGAACACATTTTGGACACAGGTAACGCCGGTTACAACTTAATTAGCTGTCATGAAGCGTTTGTAACGATGTGAGATTACCCATTCGGCTTGAGCTTGCGATTGAAGAAATCAAGCTGGAGACGGAACTTTTGCAGATTGCGCTCATTGCCTTTGAGGCCGTGACGCTCGCCCGGATAGAGCATCAGTTCAAACGGCACGCCCTTCTTTTGCAGGGCGGCCATTACCCGCGTTGAATTGGTCAGTTGCACATTGTCGTCCGCCATGCCCTGCATCAGCAACAGCGAACCGGGCTTGAGATTATCAATACGGTTCAGCACGTCACCGCCGGCATAGCCCTGCGGGTTGGCCTGCGGCGTCGACATATAGCGTTCGGTATAGGCCGTATCATACAGTTCCCATTGCGACGGCGGCGCACCGGCATTACCAGCAGCGAAAGGCGTATTCTTCGCCGTCAGGGCCATCAGGGTCACGAAACCGCCCTGCGACCAGCCCATGATGCCGATATGCTCGCCATCGACATAGGGCAAGGTCTTGAGCCAGTTGGCGCCCATGATCTGGTCATCGATATCCGGTCCGCCGAATGACTTATAGATCGAGCGACCGAACTTGACCGAACGGCCGGGCGTGCCGCGGTTATCGAGCGAGAAGACGACATATCCGGCTTCCTGCCACAGGCGCGTAGCGGGCGTCACCCAGGTCTTTTTCACGGTCTTGGCGGCCGGACCACCATAGATGGAGACGATCACGGGGTATTTTTTCGCCGGGTCGAACCCCTTCGGCTTGAGGATGAAATATTCCAGCTTTTCGCCATCAACGGCGGTCAACTCACCGAATTCCGGCGGGCTGTATTCACCCTTGTACGGCGCATAGGGATGGCTGGCGTCGAGCCTGTTTTCCTCGATCCAGCGCAGGCGCTTACCCGTGCCATCATAGAGCGCGCTTTGCGGCGGGGTCTGCGGATCGGAATAGCTACCGATAAAGGCCGCGCCGCCGCCGGAGACATCCGCCGTCCACCAGCCGCCAGCCTTGGTCAGGGCTATCGGATCGCCGGGAGTCTTGTAGCTGACCTTGTAGAGGCCATGCTCGATCGGCGTATCTTTCGAGGCGGTGAAATAAAGCTCGCCGGTCTTTTCATTGAGATCGGCCAGCTTGTCGACCGGCCAGTCGCCGTGCGTCACCTGGCGGATCAGTTTTCCATCAGAACCATAGTAATAGAAATGCTTGTTGCCATCGCGCTCGGACGACCAGATAAAGCTGCCGTCGGCCAGCAGGCGGAAATCGTCATGCAGTTCGACCCAGGTGTCCGAATGTTCCGACAGGATCACTTTTGAAACGCCAGTGGCCGGATCGACCTGAAGCAGGTCAAGGGCGTGCTGGTCACGGCTAAGACGCTGGACGTAGAAAGACTTGCCGTCTTTCGCCCAGTTGACACGCGCCAGATAGATATCCGCATTGCCGCCAAGATCGACCTTCACATCGCCGCCGCCGATCGTCTTGACATACAGTTCGACCACCGCATTGGGCTGGCCGGCGAAGGGATAGCGCTGGTCGACGATCTTGACGCCCTCGCCACCGATCTCGACGCGCTGGGCGATATCGACGCCGCTTTCGTCGGTCTTCTGGTAGACGACCTGCGTCGCTTTCGGACTCCACCAGTAGCCTGTGTGACGGTCCAACTCTTCCTCGGCGATAAATTCGGCCGTGGCGTAGGTCGTCGTCCCCTCGCCTTTTGGCGTCAGTTGTGTTTCCGTGCCGGTCTTGATGTCCTTGAGATAAAGCGTCTGGTCGCGCACATAGGAGACCGACTTGCCATCGGGCGACAGCTTGGCATCGACTTCATCGCCGGCGGTTTCGGTCAGGCGCGTCACCTTTTTCGTGGTGCGATCAACCATGTAGACATCACCATCGAGCGGCAGCAGGATCGACTGGCTGTTTTCCGACCATTCATAAGCGACGACGCCACGCGCCGAGACGCGCATTCGTTCACGGCGAGACTTCTCGGCTTCGGAGAGCGCCTTGTCGGATGAGGTCAGGCTATCGGCATCGACCAGCACATAGGGTTCGCCGCCCTTGACCGGCACCGCCCACAGATCCTGGACCTGGGCATTGGTTTCCTTGGGCTTGAGCCAGGTCAACAGCGTGCCGTCAGGTGACAGCTTGACGCCGACTGCGGCAGGGCCGGAAATCGCCGGGTCAGCGAAAACACGTTCCGGCGTCAGGGCTGTCTGTTGGCTTATGGCGGCGGAGGTGTCTGCCATGGCGACTCCCGTCATCGTCGTGGTGGTCATCAGGAACGATCCCCAAAATAGTATTGGCAGGATCAACGAAAGACGAGCGGATTTCATTCAGGCTACTCCCCACAATTGAAGGCGCCGACGCTATCCTCGCCCCCAGGCATCGTCAAGCCCGTTGCAAGAGAAACCTTTTACGGTTTGAGCGGCCGCAATTCATCTTCGAGACCGGCATCGATCAGCAGATCGCGCGCCTTATCGAAATGCTCTGGGTGGACCAGTATGCGCTTGGGAAACATGCCAATAGACCCTTCGGCGGCGCTGATCGCCTGATCCGCGACGAAGTAGTTAATGTCCAGTTCCTTGAGCAACGATTCCACGAAGGAAATCAGGGCCGGATTATTGGCGCGGACAAGTTCTTTCATTCGTTCGGTCTCGTCAGGATAAAGATGGCGCACAGGACGCAGACGCAGGCCGGGGCGAAGCGCCACCAGCCATGTAACAGGAAAGCGGATGCGACGGAACTGATCGTCATGGCGGTGATTGCGGCGATCTTGGCGCTTTTGGCTATGGCGCCACGTTGACGAAAGGCGCGGATGGGCGGACCGATCTTGGGATGATTCATGATTTCCGCCTCCCAGACCGGATTCGACCGGGCGAAGAAGACGGCGGCGATGATGAAAAACACCGTGCTCGGCATCACCGGCAGGAATATGCCGATAATACCCAGCCCGACAAAAAACAAACCCGCCAGCATAAAAATTATTCTCATGTGCAGACCGTAGCGGCAAATATGTCCTTCGCCTAGATGCACATTTTACGGATATGGATGCCGATCTTGAATAGGCTGAAACGTGAAAATTTCTACGGCAAAGTGCTGCCTGTTTCGTCTTTCATCTCGGAATGAGTCCAATTCCATTGAATATTGGCTTTGGTCAAGCGCGCATAAACGTCGCCGCCAAATGTCCAGCCAAGAGGCATGGTTTGCCGCAAGGCCAATTGTTCGCTTTGATCGAGCCGTTCTTGTTCTTCCTTGGAGATCAATACGATTCTGACATGATCACGGATGAATTTGGCAATTGCCAGATCACTCTCGCCGCGCTCAAGCATCGCGTGGCACTCTTTGATAATTACCAGACGCGGAACAACATGTTCACGACGACCTTTGCCATCATAATTGTGAGATTTTCCGACCACAGTAAATTCGTCGGGCATAAACAGGCCATCCAGCAACCGTGTATCTGAACTTCCCTTTTCTTCCCATAGACCACGAATGTGCATGGCGACACGCTGACAGGCGCGTTCCAGACGCTCTTCCGTTGTGTACACGCAACGAGCAGAATTTTCTGTGTTCATTATTTCCCCTTAAGTTCAGCATTAAATCTATGTCGACTTGATCATGAAAACAAACAAAAACCCCGCCGGTTTTCACCGACAGGGTTTAGATATTCAATCGTACCGTTCCGCTTGATGGAGATGCTGCCACCTCCCACTATAGCGATTCCGGGTTAAGGGGGCTTACCCCCTTACTCGACGATCTTGGAGACGACGCCGGCGCCGACGGTGCGGCCGCCTTCACGGATAGCGAAGCGCAGCTTCTCTTCCATGGCGATCGGGGTGATCAGCTCGACGTCCAGCTCGGCGTTGTCGCCAGGCATGATCATTTCA
>NZ_DATJDZ010000001.1:0-1644 GCF_035497195.1 Asticcacaulis sp. | reverse complement strand
GAAATCACCGATCTCGAAAACCTTGGTTTTGACGTGCTGCGGCTGGATCGACATGGTGTACTCCTAAATCACTTGTTCGATGCGGGCGACATCGACAGGGTTGTTCAGCTCCCAGAACACACGGCCGCGGCCATCGACCTCGACGCAGCGGATCGGCATACCGTTTTCCAGGAAACGCAGTTGTTCGAGGCCTTCCCAGGTTTCCAGCGGCCCGACCGGCCAGCTCGAATAGGACCGCAAGGCCTGTTCGCGGTAGCCATAGACACCGACATGGTGGAAGACAGGAATGGTGTCGCCTTCACCAAACGTCTTGCCCGTATACGGAATGACTTCCTTGGAGAAGTACAGAGCGTTCAGGTTTTTATCGAACACCGCCGTGGTGCCGCCGACGCGGCCATTCAGGCGATCCTCGACGAAATTGGCGTGAGTCTGGGCGTCGCAGCGCAGGACCGGCGTGGCCATCTGCACCGACGGATCGGCCTTCATTTCGCGGATCAGGTCTTCGACAAACCAGGCCGGCGTCAGCGGCGCATCACCCTGCAGATTGACATAGAGATCGGCGGATTCGGTCAGGTGCTGGAGCGCATCGGCGCAGCGTTCGGTGCCGTTGGCGCAGAATTCCGAGGTCATGATGACCTGCGCGCCGAAGGCTTCGGCGGCGGATTTGATGCGGTCGTCATCGGTGCAGACATAGACCGACGACACGCCCTCGACCGCGCTGGCGGCTTCGTAACTGCGCTGGATCAGCGACTTCGGCACGCCATCCCTGCCGGTCAGCATGACCAGCGGCTTGCCCGGATAGCGGCTGGAAGCATAGCGCGCGGGGATAAGGATGATGGTTTTCACTTAGGCGACTCCGGCGCGCAGGCAATCGTGGATATGGATCAGACCGACCGGCTTGTTGTGGTCATCGACCGCGAACAGGCAGGTGATCTTTTTGTCGTTCATGATGCCGAGCGCCTCGGCGGCCAGGGCGTCCGGACGGATGGTGCGCGGCGAAGCGTGCATGACCTGCCTGGCGGTCTTGTCCATCAGGCCGGTCATGTGGCGGCGCAGGTCGCCATCGGTAATGATGCCGGAAAGCTTGCCATTGGCGTCGGTGATGCCGACGACACCGAAGCTCCTGGCGGTCATTTCCAGCAGGGTCTCGCCCATCGGCGTCTGTTCAGGCACCAGCGGCAGGGCCGCGCCGGTGTGCATCAGGGCCGAGACTGGCAGCAATTGCGCGCCCAGCTTGCCGCCGGGATGGAAGGTCTTGAAATCGGTCGGCTGGAAGCCGCGCTTTTCCATGATGGCGACGGCCAAAGCATCGCCGAGCGCCAGGGTCATGGTGGTGGAGGTCGTCGGCGCCATGCCGATGGCGCAGGCTTCCGGCGCATTGGGCAGCACCAGCGCGATATCGGCGGCCTTGAGCAGGGTCGAGTCCGGACGCGAGGCCACGCCGATCAGCGGGATCTGGAAGCGGCGCGTGTGGTGAATGATGTCGCTCAGTTCCGAGGTCTCGCCGGAGTTCGACAGCACGATCACCACATCATCGGGCGTGATCATGCCGAGGTCGCCGTGCGAGGCTTCGGCCGGGTGGACGAACTGCGCCGGCGTGCCGGTGGAGGCCAGCGTCGCGGTGATCTTGGCGGCGATATGGCC